>JAILZP010000073.1 GCA_023512435.1 Peptococcaceae bacterium
GGGGAGTCTGTTCTATGGGTGGAGTATCCGGAACCGGCCATGTTTGATGGTGTCCTCCAGGTTCCTCTCGGACGCTACCGAGGGATGCAGGGTGCTGTAGGGCTGGCCTGGCCGCAGGTGTCGGGCGGCTTGCCGGAACTGCGGGAACTGCTGGAAGCCGTGGCCGGAGCAACTCCCGGCGCTGAGGCCAGGGCGCGGTTCGTCCGGGCGCTGGACAGCAGGCCGGGGCTGAAGGAGTGGCTTGAAGAAAAGCTGGCGACAGTACGCTGTGGCTTTGGGTTGACCGCCACAGAGGACTTCCCGCGTACTGTAAGGGGAAGGAGGAACATCGAAGCCGGATATCGCGATTACCGGGAATACATGCTCCCGGCGTTATCTTACGAGGTGCCGGACCTGACAGCGCTGGCCGCCCTGGAACTGGTGGTCGCTCTAAACAGCGGCCTGGCGGTAAGGGCGTGCCGTAATTGTAAGGAGTTTTTCACGCCTGTACCGGCTCACGCGTGGCACTGCGCCGCTTGCAAGAAGGATAGTACGTATCAACAGCTTTATTACCACAGGAGGATGGAAAGGCTTGATGAGAAGGAACGGGAGGAGCAGCGGGAAAAGTGGAGAAAGGCTAAACGCAAGTCACGCGAGAAGATCAAGAAAAAAGAAGGAAAAGGAGGCGGATAAAATGGATCGTGAGAAAGAAAACGTTTACCGCGGGATAATTGCCTCGCTCGTTGTGCTTTTGATTATACTTGCGTACAACTACAACAGAGACACCTCCCTGCAAGGCACCCGCGAAAGGCTACGTAGCCTTGTTGACATCTCCTCTTACAGTCTCCAGGAAATAGATCGCAACGTCGACTTGGTCTTAAGAGACGTGTTGGAAGGTAACGGCTATTACCATATCATCCCCTTGTGGAAAGAGCCGGGGGACAAAAACTACGAGTACGAATGGGAGCGCGTTGCTGAACTGCTGCGGGAACGGGGTTATCTCGTCTACAGCCACCCTGTGTACGCCGAGATAGGACTCAACCTGCCCCCCGGCACGCTTGTTGGCCGGGAGCTCAGCGAAGCCGCGCGGCTAATCATGGCGCTTGAGATTTTGCAGCGGGCCGGGGAATTCGCGAAAAAACAGGAAGCCAACGCCGCGACAACCCCCTGAAAGCCTTGTTCGACAAGGAGTTGCGGCCCTCTTTCTTTACCCCAATTTTACCCCAACCGGAAGTGAAAACCGGGAAATTTCAGGGTATCCACAGAGACCCATGTTCCATAAAAGCCTTGATTTTCGGGACTTCTGGAACATGCAGATATTCCCGGAGACAACCGCCACGCAACTCACATTCAAGAGGTCACTGGTTCGAAACCAGTCATCCCCACCAGAATTGTTTTGGAAAGCCCGTGTTATACGGGCTTTCCGTGTTTCTAAAACATGGAGAAGGGCCGGACAGGGTTCCGCAAGAAACCCTTAATTCTCGCGGATTTCCGGTACTGTTCGGATAGTAATTCAGGCAGGAGTCAGACACCTGGATGCAAGGGGAGGTGGTAAGACATGGGGATTGTCATTGAATTAAACTGTCCAGGCTGCGGCTTAAAGAGCGGCCATCTATATGTTGGTTACAACGGTACAGGTTATTTCCGGTAATGCCCCCGGTCTAAACCTTGATATTCCGGAGTGGTTCCCTGTGACCTGAAAAACAGACCTTGTCCGGTTTGTGGCTATAAACTTCAGCTTGAACATATTGCCGTATGGGGTGCAGAAGCAAGTGGCTGAAGAAACCCCGCAGGCATATCCCTGCGGGGTTCAGAGCAGTTAAATCAAGTATTGTGTAGGGGTTAGCTGGCTTTGTGTCTGCCACGGAGATCGATAAAAACCTGATTCCGTTCTCATGCTTTGCAGAGCGCCCGCCAGCTCATTTACGTGTTGTTGGATTCTTCCTAAAACAAAAGTCCCCATATCCAAACGTTCATTAATGGCTTGGCTTAACTCCTGGGTGGATTGGGCTACCTGACTTGCCAGGTTTCTAGCATTTTGGGCAGCCATAACAGCGCCTTGGAGGTTCCCAGAGTTGATTGAAAGCAGAATCTGATCGCAAGTGGATACAAGGGCCTGAGATGCTTCAACCGCTCTGTTGGTTTCACTTATAAGCCTCTGACCGTGCCGCATGGCGTGTTGAATAAATGGATTAATATGGTGCACTAATCTACCACCTCCATGAGTATTTGATATTAGTTTCTTACATGTTGAACGAGTTATACATAACGGCCTAAAAAGGAAGTTCATTTCTAATCTGGTGCCAGCTGCACTTATCTCCAGCTTTCCCGCACTTTAACTTTCAGCCGCAGCCAGATACCGACGCTGTACATAGCGGCCGCAACAAAGCGTACCGGCAAATAACCCCGGTACACCTTTTCAGTATGTCTATCCCGCATATGGTCTTCAATATCCCTGGTGGTCACGCCCTTATTAAACTGGGCTACCCGGGGTGGAAGGCTTTTGATGTTCCCCAATTCAACCTGACAGCTGCTTAACGGAAATAATCTTTGACTTTTAAAGATTTGTATGGTATCATTACCAAAGTCCATAGATTAGGTCATGCAATTTTCCCCTCCTCAAATCCATTTGGTCAGGGAGAGTCGAATTTGCACCAGTCCCCTAATGCTTATGGAAAAAATAATCTGAGGAGGGTTTAAATGTTTCAAGATCGTTTCCTGACGTGTCGCGACTGCGGGTCGGAGTTCATGTTTTCCGCTTCTGAACAGGAGTTTTTTGCGGAAAAGGGTTTTACAAATGACCCGGGACGCTGTCCTGAATGCCGCGCAGCTCGCAAGCAGCGCAACAGGAGAGAGGTCCGCAACAGCTACAGCAGGCAGGACCGGGTAATGTACCCGGCCGTTTGTGCAGCCTGCGGGCAACAGACCGAGGTTCCCTTTGAACCGCGCCAGGACCGGCCGGTATACTGCAGAGACTGCTACCGGGCGGCCCAAAATTACTAAAAATAATTTGCGGGCAAACAGGCCTGCCGTCATTAGCGGCAGGCCTGTTTCATTTGAAAATGGCACAGGGACCGGGAAATCAGGGCCCGGCCCCGTTACCGGTACAGGCGGTCTTCGGCCACGTTCAAGGCCACCAGCGTCCAGGCCGGAATATAGGTCCCCCAGACGATGTTTTTCAGCCAGGGCACGAACTGGCCCGCGTAGGCGGGGTTGAAAGCCAGGTTGGCAATGGTAATGTCTGAGATGAGGATCAGGAATCCCGTCAGGGCCATCCGGCAGGAAACAGCCGCCCGGTAGTATCCGCTGAACATGGCGCAGGCGGAGACCCAGGCCATGAGGCAGAGCACCAAGCTGAACAGGATCACCCCCGGAAGAATCGGCCCGGGAATGTGGGGACGGAGGGTTGACAGGGCGGGAATATAAACGGCCAGCACCGGCACGGCGGCCAAAAGTTCCCCGAAGCCGATCCTCATGTTTTTTTTGCCCGCCATGATCAGCAGGAGGTAGGCCGCCAGGAACCCGGCCGCCCCGGGAATTTTGACTTTATAGTTTATTTCCGGTAAAGTGCTGCAAAAATTAATCAAAAAATCACCCACCACCACAAAAAAAACGGCCCAGCTTAACGTTGCCTGCTCGCGGCACCTCTTTCCGGCCGCCAGCGTGGACAGAAACAGGGCAAGTATTGTAAAAAATTTAAAATAATTCACGGCCCTTGCACCCGGAAAAAGATTGTCCAGCAACACAGTCAAGGCCGTTATGGCCAAGAACACTGACAGCAATACCCTCTGCCGCCCGTTCAAATCTCAACTCTCCCTCTATGATCTTTGATTTTCTTAAAATAACTCACTAAATCTTAGATTTTCATATTTTCAAAAGCGAGCCAAATGGGCAAGTCTAACATTATTTCATTATTATGGATGAGAGTGGGTATCCCAATGAAACTGCGTCCTTTAAAAATATTGCGGCCAATGGAATCCACATCTCTCCGGTGGCGTACCCTCCCATGTCTCCCAGGCTCGTAGCCCTAAATTCCTTCGTCCTGCCTGCCCATGAGGTGGATGTCAGTCATGCTCCTAAACTGGGTCTCTGCCCTTATGGTGATAATTCAACCTGACTAATCCCGGCTCGTTTTGTCAATGTTCAAATCTAAGATTGTAAACGGGAACGCCGTTCACTTTATTTCTTTGCACCGCTTGACTACCTGGCCATCGCAGGAGCGAGGCTGTCAAGGGTCGGCGAAGCCGAGACGCAGTCCCTGCCCTTGACCGGTGAGCGGATGCGATGTACAATCGCCTTTTGTGGTGCTCTTATGCAGCAGCCTGTAATGACGGCCTTTTGATGTCTTTCATCATTTTTACCGGGTCGTATGCTGTTTTCTTTATCATCAATACGAAGAATATCCTGATCAGCTTACAGCACAGCAGTATTAATGACTGCTTCTTTTTTAGGGGGTTTGGCCTTGTGGTATAGTACTGGTGCAATTCCCCAAACTCTTGGTTTTTGGCCACCAGCGGCATTATTCCCTGGAATAATATTGACCGCAGCCGCCTTCGCCCCCGCTTGCTAATAGTTGTTTTTCCTTTGTGCTTGCCGGAACTGTTCTCTTTAAGAGTCAACCCCGCCAGCTTCTGCACCTGTTTTGGATGTTCAAATCTCGTGATGTCACCAACTTCCGCTACGAAGCCTGCTGCAGTTATCAGCCCTACTCCCTTTATTTTCAGTATTTCTTCCATGCCTGGCACCTGCAGGGCCAGTTCTTCAACAAGAACCATTGTACTTTCATATTGCCGCATTAACACCCCGTACTCCTCCAACAGGCATTTCAGTTCGTTCTCTGCAGCCCTGAGGCCCTGGCGCATCCCTACTGTGACTTTTGCTGCTTCAATCAGCCTCGATGCTCGTTTCCTTCCAATTCCCCGGGGAATTTCCTTTCTCCACTCTGAAAAAATCCCTTCTGTGCCCAGTTCAAGAGCCCTGGCAGGGGTAGGAAATTCTCTCAAGGTTATTAAGGCAGCTTTACCTTCCCAGTTCCCAAACACTTGGTTGAACTCCGGAAAGTAGATGCTTATCCAGCGTTTTACTTGGTTGCGTATTCTGTTTAGACTTTTGACCAGCCGCCAGCGGGTATCCATGGCATTGCGCAGTTCGCTGTATATTCCTTCAGGCATGTATGGCTCCATGTACCTGCCGTCTTTCACAAGCATTGCTATGGTTTTGGGATCCTTCCGGTCATTCTTGGTGGGATTGTTGTCATCCAGTTCCTTGCTCCGCTTTACGTGAAACGGATTCACCAGGACTATTTTTATTTGGTGATCCTTCAAATGCTGGGCAATCGTAAACCAGTAATGACCTGTGGGTTCCATCCCAACCATCACTTGCTCTTTGTGTTGCTCTGCCCGCAGCTTTCCAATCCATGCTTCGAATGCGGCAAACCCACTTCCATCATTGCTGAATCTTATCAGCCGGCCAAACTCAATCCCTCTGTAATCAAAAGCCCTGGCGTAATGTGTCTCGCTGGCCACATCAACACCGATTATCAATGTGCTCTCCGTGATTTGCAAAATCTTGGCGTTTTGGGTATACTTCATTTTAGGTACCTCCGTGGTTAGTATTATTCATTAGGGGTAAAACTCTCGAGAGGTTTTACACCCTGTATTCTAACCGGAGGTACTTTCTTTTTCAAAGTTCATTTTGCTTCCTTACAGGAATGCTC
>JAILZP010000028.1 GCA_023512435.1 Peptococcaceae bacterium
GAGATTGACGGGACCAGGCAGCTGTCCTACGGGGAGGAAATAGGGCTGGGCACAAGGGAATACGAACTGATAAAAATCTAGCCGCCGGGATAACGAAAGCGAAGGCCGGCCTTGAACCGGAACGGAAGGGGTCTACCCGCCGGACCGGTTTTTTTTCGCCCATGAAAGGTTTTTCCGGACGGACGTGGAAAAATTTATAAAAAAATTGGGGCGGGGGACGGTTATGGAAAGGGCGATCCGGGACTTTTTAAACTTCCTGGCGGTGGAAAGGGGGCTCTCCAGGAACACCGTGGTTTCCTACCGTTCGGACCTGGTCTTCTTCAAAAATTTCTGCGCCCGGAAGGGCTTTGATCCCCTTGGGCCAGGCGGCCGGGGGGCGGTTTCGGCCTACCTCCTTCAGCTCAAAAACGACGGACGGTCCGCCGCCACCATATCCAGACGCCTGGCCGCCCTGAAGTCCCTGTATAAATTTCTGATCAACGAAGGGCGGATTGAGTCCGACCCCACGGAAAACCTGGAATCTCCCAAAAAGGTCCAGAAGCTGCCCCGGGTGCTTACCACCGGGGAGGTGGACAGGCTCCTGGCCCAGCCCAGCATAAGCACTCCCGCCGGGATGCGGGACAAGGCCATGCTGGAACTGCTGTACGCCACCGGAATAAGGGTTTCCGAGCTGGTTTCCCTGGACCGGGGGAGCATCAACCTGGAAGAGGGATATATAAGGTGCCTGGGCAAGGGGGCCAAGGAAAGGATAGTGCCCGTGGGACAGGTGGCGGTCCGCTTCGCGGAAGCATATTTGCAGAGGGCAAGGGCCAGATTAATGGGTAGCAAAAACAGCCCGGCCCTTTTTTTGAATCGTTACGGGAACAGGATGACCAGGCAGGGGTTCTGGAAGATCATAAAGAAATACACCGCCCGGGCGGGCATAAAAAAGGACATCACCCCGCACACCCTGAGGCACTCCTTCGCCACCCACCTGCTGGAAAACGGCGCCGATCTCAGGTCGGTGCAGGAACTCCTGGGCCACGCGGACATTTCCACCACCCAGATCTACACCCACCTGACCGGGAGCAGGCTTAAGGAGGTATACCGCAAATCCCACCCCAGGGCATAATTGGACGTCAGTCGTAAGACGTCAGGCGTCGGAATAGAGGTGGACCGAGGTCAGATGACAGAGAGCCTGACGACAGACGACTGAAATTCCTTGTATCTGGATCTTTTTTGGCAGCCGGCGAAATGCTGGGTCACCGTTGCTGTATTCTATTGAAATTTATATTTTGCCGTATGAGGGGGTAACTTCAATCAAATCCCTAATCCCTGATCTCCAATCTCCTATGAAAAATGACGGGGTACAAAAAGTGGTTTTGATCGTCATCGACAGCCTGGGGGTCGGCGAGCTTCCGGACGCCCGGCTGTACGGCGACGAGGGCAGCAATACCCTGGCCAACCTGGCCCGGGCGGTAAACGGCGTAAACCTGCCCAACCTGGAGGCCCTGGGGCTGGGAAGGCTGGGAGATTTTCCCGGAATCAGGCCGGTGGAACACCCGGCGGGGGCATTCGGCCGGATGGCCGAGAAGTCACCGGGAAAGGACACCACCACCGGACACTGGGAAATGGCCGGCATCATCCTGGAAAGGCCTTTCCCGGTATACCCGGACGGTTTTCCCCCGGAGGTGATCAGGGCCTTCGAGGAAAAAACCGGCCGGAAGGTCCTGGGCAACAAGGCGGCATCGGGAACCGAGATCATCATGGAACTGGGAGAAGAACACGTTAAAACCGGGAAGCCCATTGTCTACACGTCCGCGGACAGCGTTTTCCAGATCGCCGCCCACGAGGAAGTGATCCCGGTGCCGGAACTTTACGAAATGTGCAGGATAGCCAGGGAGATACTGGCCGGGGAACATGCCGTGGGGAGGGTTATCGCCAGGCCCTTTGCCGGCCGGCCGGGGGGATTTAAAAGGACCGCGAACAGGCATGATTTTTCCCTGGTCCCGCCCCGGCCGAATATCCTTACCCTGCTGTCTGAATCGGGAAGGCCGGTGGTGGCCGTGGGCAAGGTGAACGATATTTTTGCCGGCGCCGGAATAACCCGGGCCGTCCCCACCAAAGACAACATGGAAGGGATCGGCCTGACCGCGGAACTGGTGAAAAACACCCAAGAGGGCCTTATTTTCACCAACCTGGTGGAGTTTGACATGGTCTACGGCCACCGCAACGACCCGGCCGGGTACGCCGCGGCCCTGGAGGCCTTCGACCGCCGCCTGCCTGAAATAACCGGCGCCCTGGGGGAAAGGGACCTGCTGATCATCACCGCGGACCACGGGTGCGATCCCACCACCGCCAGCACCGATCACAGCCGGGAATACGTGCCCCTGCTGGCGGCGGGAAAGCCCGTGCGGGCCGGGGTTGACCTGGGTGTCAGGGAAACTTTCGCCGACGTGGCGGCCACCCTGGCGGAGGTTTTCAACCTGGACTTCGCCCCGGGCAGGAGCTTCGCGGGTGAAATATTGCGGCCGGGAAGGTGAAAGCCGTGCGGATGTACGACATAATCCTGAAAAAAAGGGAGGGCGGGGAACTGGACCCCGCCGAGATTGAATACTGGATTAAGGGCTGTACGGGCGGAACGATACCGGACTACCAGACCGCGGCGCTGCTGATGGCCATATTTTTCAGGGGCTTGAGCCGGCGGGAAACAACCGGCCTGGCCATGTCCATGTACAGGTCGGGGGAGGCAGTGGACCTTTCGGAACTGCCGGGGGTCAAGGTGGACAAGCACAGCACCGGCGGGGTGGGCGACAAGACCACCCTGGTCCTGGGACCCCTGGCGGCCTCGGCCGGGGTAACGGTGGCCAAGATGTCCGGCCGGGGGCTTGGACACACCGGGGGGACCGCCGACAAACTGGAGTCCATTCCCGGCTTCCGGGTGGAAATGGACCACCGGGATTTCATCAGGCAGGTCAGGGAGATCGGCCTGGCGGTGGCCGCCCAGACCGGCAACCTGGTCCCCGCGGACAAAAAGCTCTACGCCCTCAGGGACGTCACCGCCACCGTGGACAACGTTTCTCTCATTGCTGCCAGCGTTATGTCGAAAAAGCTGGCCTCGGGGGCGGACGCCATTGTGCTGGACGTCAAGGCGGGCAGGGGGGCTTTCATGAAGGACGTTCCGGAGGCCGAAGCCCTGGCCGGACTGATGGTTGACATAGGAAAAAGCCTGGGCCGGCGCACGGCGGCGCTGATCACGGCCATGGACGAGCCCCTGGGGCTGGCCGTGGGCAACGCCCTGGAGGTCAGGGAGGCCATTGAAACCCTGCGGGGCGGCGGACCCGGGGACCTGCGGGAACTGTGCCTGGCCCTGGGGGCGGAAATGGCGGTTTTGGCCGGCAAGGCCCGGACCGCCGCCGAGGCCGTGAAAATGCTGGAAATGAATCTTGGAAACGGGCGGGCCCTGGCAAAGTTCGGGGAGATGATCAAGGCCCAGGGGGGCGACCCGGCGGTGCTGGAAAACCCCGGCCTGATCCCGGAGGCGGCCGGAAAAACGGTGGTGACGGCCTGGACAGGAGGTTACCTGGCCTGGTGCGACGCCATGGGCATAGGCCTGGCGGCCATGAACCTGGGCGCCGGGAGGGAAACCAGGGAGTCCGCCATCGACCCGGCGGCCGGTGTGGTCCTGCACAAGAAAGTGGGCCAGCCGGTTGCCCCTGGAGAACCCCTGGCCACCCTGCACCACAACAGCGGATCAAGGCTGGAAAGGGCGCTGGAACTGGTCAGGCGGGCCTTCGTGATCAGGGAAGAACCGCCGGAGACCAGATCGTTGATAATAAAGAAAATAAATTAAACGATTACTGCATTTGGATTGACGCCTGATAGATCTTACTCTTATGATATAAGTAATGGGAGGTGTAAGGCAGTGCCGGTTATTACTGTATCCTCCAGGGGACAGATTATAATACCTGCGGAAATAAGAAAAAAATACAACATTAAGCAGGGCGACAGATTTAATCTGCAGGATATTGACGGAAAGCTGGTTCTGTCCCGTACAAAGGAAAAACCGTTTAACAGGCTGTATGGATCACTAAAAGGCGAGAACAGTTTAACCAGGTCGCTGCTCAAAGAACATGCCAGGGAACTTGAAAAGGAAGAAAAATGAGGCTTATGTTTTGGACGCCTTTGCCATACTGGCATTCCTGGAAGGAGAAGAAAGCGGAAAAATAGTTAAAAGCTTACTCGAAACCCCCGGGGTCAGATTTTACATCAGTGCCGTAAATTTAGGCGAGGTGTATTACACCATACTCCGGGAGCGGGACAAAGAAACGGCGAAAATGGTGGAAGAAGATATCAGTTTAAACAATAATATTTATATTATTGATGCTACCTGGGAACGGGCGAAGGCGGCAGGGGAATTCAAGGCAAGGGGCGGAATTTCATATGCGGATTGTTTTGCAGCCGCCCTGGCGGCTGAAAAAGAACTGCCGCTATTGACAGGTGACAGGGAATTTGAAAGGGTTGCCGACAGCGTAAATATCCGCTGGATGGTGAAAAAGGGCCCCGAATAGTGAGGCCCCTGTGATGTTAGCTGTTAACTGTTAGCATCCAGCTTCTAACTGCCAGCTTCTAGCTCTCAGTTTTGCTTATAGCCCGTTGCTTATAGCCTATCGCCCTTAGACCTTTGTTTTATTCTGAGTTCTGAGTTCTGATTAATCCTTCAGCCCGGCCAGGTTTTTGGCCAGGGCCTTCTTTTTCTCCAGGTCAGTCAGCCCGTAGAGGGCCATTTTCTGCGCCATGGGCGACCCGGCCCCGTGCCAGGTGCCGGCGCCGTGCAGCCCGGCGCACCAGTGCTGGATGAACTTGGCCATTCTGAGCCTGGCCTCGGCCGGAGCGGCGGTCTTGAGGAACTTTCTCACGTATTGGGCGGTCTCGGGGTTTTCCAGCTCCATTTCAGCGGGCATGGTCACGGCCAGCCCGCCGCCGATGTCCCCGGCCCACTTCATGATGTCCCAGAAGCCGTCGGCGATGGTGAGCTTGGCGGCGTTGCCGAAGATGTCGTCCGGCATGTAAAATCCCGACCCCGCCGGCTCCTCCCTGCCCTTCAGGGCGGCGGCCACGGTGCAGGCCCTGGCCGTCTCGCTGATCCTGATCATGTCGGTGATCTTGTCCACGATGTGGGGCGCCTTCTGCACGCCGGAATACTCCGCCAGCAGCTGGGTGGCGCCGATGATCAGGTCGGCGAAGCCCACCTTGCAGGCCCCCCCGCAGTTCATCCGGTGGGTTTTGGCAAAACGGGCGATCAGGCGCCCGCAGTATTTGGTTTCCCCGCACAGGAAAACGCGATCCCACGGAATAAAAACGTTGTCGAAAACCATGATGCAGGTTTCCCTCTGACCGTACAGGGGGTTCCCCAGGTATTTGGAGTCCACCAGTTCCCGCTCCGCCGTGAAGGGGGTGTACTGGCAGATGTAGGTAAGCCCCGGCGCCCCGTTGGGCACGGCAAAGGCCACGGCAAAGGCCTCTTCGCCCTCCTTCATGCCCATGGTGGGGATGACGATGGTTTCGTGGGCAGCTATGGCGCCGCTCTGGCTGACCTTGGCGCCCCTGACCACGATCCCGTCGGCGTTCTTTTCGGTCACGTGCACGTACACGTCGGGATCTTCCTGCTGGCCGGGACGTTTGGATCTTTCCCCCTTGGCGTCGGTGACGGCGCCGCTGACGGCCAGGTCGTTCTCCTGCAGGTACTTCAGGTGGGACAAAAACCTTTTGTGGTATTCCGTGCCCAGTTCCCGGTCCATCTCCCAGGTGACTCCGGCCAGGGCATTGAGTGTGTCCGCCCCCACGCACCTGTAATTGCAGGTGCCCAGCATCTGGCTGGTCAGGGTGGCCATCTCCGCCCTCATTTCCAGATCATGCAGGCTTTCCGCGATGTGCAGGTTCCTGCTTATTTTGCCGCCGGTCAGCGGGGAGACGGCGTTCATGATCTGGTCGTACCCGGGGTCGGTTCCCAGCTCGTATACCCTGGCGTTGGCGTTGACCACGGTCATGGTGGTGGGGTTCTCCAGGAGCCTTACCTGCCTGCCGCCCAAAAAAATCCTGGGGTTGAGATTTTTTAAACTGTCCAGGTAATCCCTAGCGGTTTTCATGTCGGGCACCTCCGGCGAGAATATTTAATGAACATACAAGCAAAATCGGTGCCTGTGTCCGGAGGGCCAGGATGCTTTTCAGGCATGGCCCGCGAGTGTCTATAAACGCAGACAATATGTAAACAAATCAACATCGGACAAAAAGAAAAAAGCCCTCATTTGACTGCGAGGGCTTGCACAAACCGAAAAAACATCAGATCTAAGTCAGACAAAGGCACGCCAGAACGATCAGGATTAAAATCAGGAAGAAAAAGAAGATTAAACAACATACTATCGTCCACGGGTTTCGAAAGATCTCAGCCAGGTCCGTCATGATTCCATGCCCCCTCAATGACCTTTTTAATTATGGTATGTTAAGGCAACTGAAGAGGTTACAGGAAAATGGCTGTTCAGGGAACAGGTATAACTTTTCTGATTTTGAACAGCCTAATAAAGGCTAACTGCAATTACAAGGGGGAGGCAATATGTTTTGGAAAAAAGCGCAAAAAATAATTTCAGCCTTGCTTCTTTTAACGTTAATATTTTGCGCCCCGGCCCAGGCAGCCCCGAATCCGGCCGGGAAGACGGCCGGGATAAAGGACGCATTGGAAACCACCGCTGAAAGCGCGCTGCTGATGGCGGCCGACAGCGGCGAGGTGCTGTTTGCCAAAAACCCGGACCGGAAACTGCCCATGGCCAGCGTGACCAAGCTGATGACCATGCTGCTGGCGGTGGAGGCCGTGGAACAGGGAAAGGTCAGTCTCGAGGACAAGGTGGCGGCCTCGGAAAACGCCTGGGGCATGGGCGGTTCCCAGATTTACCTGGAGCCCGGGGAACAATTCACCTACAAAGAAATGCTGATTGCGGTGGCCGTGGGTTCGGCCAATGACGCCAGCGTGGCCCTGGCCGAACACATCGCCGGCAGCGTTGAATCTTTCGTGAACTTGATGAACGAGCGGGCCAGGCAACTGGGGTGCACCGCCACCAATTTTGTCAATCCCACCGGCCTGCCCGCGGAGGGGCACCATACCTCGGCCATGGACCTGGCCATTATAATGAGGGAATGCATCAAGCACCCGCTGTTTATGCAGGTTTCGGGCATTTACGAGTACGACCTCAGGGGCGGGGAATTCAAGCTCTGGAACACCAACAAGCTGTTGAAGTGGTACAGGGGAGTGGATGCCGGCAAAACCGGGTGGACCAACGAGGCCAGGTACTGCCTGGCATCCACCTGCGAGAGGGACAAGCTGAGGCTGATTGCCGTGGTGTTGGGCAGCCCCGAACCAAAAAGCCACTTCAGAGAGTCGATAAAACTATACAATTACGGGTTTGCCAGGTACAAGGCGGTGTGCCTGGAAGACAGGGACCGGGCGGTAAAAACGGTCAAGGTTGACAAGGGAACCGAGGAAAACTTGGACCTGGTCACCGGGAGCAAGGTTGTGGTGGTGGTTAAGAAAGGAGAGGACAAGGGGTTCGAAGGCAGGATAGAGGCGCCGGACAGGGTGTCCGCCCCGGTTGCCGCCGGCCAGGTGCTGGGCCACTACGTGGTCGCCAGGAACGGCGGCGAGGTGCTGAGGGTGCCGCTACTGGCCGGGAAGGACATTGCCCGGAGAACCTTTGCCGGTCAGATAAAAAGGGTGTTTCGCGGGATCGTGGAGTAACAGGCGAATAAGGTGAATGGAAAATGATCAGAAAATTAAAAAAGCCCTTATAAAAACTCCGCCGGTTTTGTAAGGGCTTTTTTGGCGCGGGACGGTTTCAGCCGTCCCGTTAATTTTTCACGGCGGTCGCCCGGTAAAATTGCCTTTCCGTCATATGTATGGTAAAATTTAGCAGGAATGCTGCGCAAGGGCGGGAGGGTGCTTCACAGATGGAACTGCAGGTGGAAATAAAGGGGGGCGCCATGCTGGTCAGGCTGGCCGGTGAAATAGACCTGGCCGTGGCGGATACGCTCAGAACTTCCCTGGAGGAGGAACTTGACCGGAATCCCGGCGTCAGGAACATAGTGATCAACCTGGGCGGGGTCAGGTACATAGACAGCTCGGGTTTGGGCGTGCTTCTGGGGAGGTACAGGCGGATATCCGGGGACGGCGGCAGGATGTTTATAGTGGGGGCGTCGCCGCAGGTGAGAAGGATCGTGGAAATGTCCGGGCTGTTAAACATCATGCAGGAATTTCCCAGCGAAGCGGACGCGCTGAACCACGCCGGATAGGAGGAATTTGTATTGGAACCGGTCAACAGGATGAGAGTTGAATTCACCAGCCTGCCGGCCAATGTGGCCTTTGCCAGGGTCGCCGCGGCCGCCTTCGCATCCCAGCTTGATTTCACCCTGAACGACCTGGAGGAAATCAAGGTGGCGGTGTCCGAGGCTGTAACCAATGCCATCGTCCACGGCTACGAAAACAGTGCCGGCGGGACGGTGGTGCTGGCCGTGGAAATACGGAAGAACACCCTGAAAATTGTGGTGGAGGACACGGGAAAGGGAATAGAGGATATGGAAAAGGCGCTTCAGCCGGCCTATTCCACAGACCCGGAGCGCATGGGACTGGGGTTTGCCTTCATGCAGTCATTTTCAGACAGCCTGAAGGTCGAATCAAAACCCAATGCCGGGACCAGGGTAACCATGACCAAGGTGTGCGCCAGGAAGGCATCCTCTCCGGCGGGACGCTGAGGAGTCTTTTAATGAGTTCCAGGCTGATTGAGATGAACCTGCCGCGGTTTCCCCTCCTGAAGGACGGGGAGGTGCGGGAACTGATCAAAAAGGCCCAGGAGGGAGACCGGCTGGCCAGGGACCGCCTGGTGAACTGCAATCTGAAGCTGGTCTTCAACCTGGTCAAGAGATTCCAGAACCGGGGCTGCGACCTGGAGGACCTGTTCCAGATCGGCTGCATAGGGCTGATCAAGGCCATAGACAAGTTTGACCTTAACTATGACGTAAGGTTCTCCACTTACGCCGTGCCCATGATCGTGGGGGAAATCAGGAGGTTTCTGAGGGACGACAACCCGGTGAAAATAAGCCGGTCGCTGAAGGAGACGGCCTTCAAGGTGCAGCTTGCCAGGGAGAAGCTCACCGGCAAAATAGGCCGGGAGCCCACCGTGGGTGAACTGGCTGAAGACATGGGCATCGACCGGGAGGAAGTGGTGGCGGCCATGGAGGCGGCCCAGGCGCCGGCGTCCATTTATGAAGTCCTGCACCAGGATGACGGAGATCCCATTTACCTGCTGGACCAGCTCAAGGATGAATCGGTGAGCGACGCCCCGTGGCTGGACCGCTTGGCGGTAAAGGAACTGCTCCGGAACCTGCCCGAGAGGGACAGGCAGATCCTTATCTGGAGATTTTTTGAGGACCGCACCCAGGCCGACATCGCCGCCCGCCTGGGACTTTCCCAGGTGCAGATATCACGCCTGGAAAGGCAGGCCCTGAAAAAAATAAGGGACCTGCTCAAGCCGGCCGCCGGGGATGAAAATAACTAATTCTGAATACCTTATTCTGCCGGAATCCAGGAGACAGAATCCAGAATCACCTGCAAGGCGGTTGTTGCGGCACATTAAATTTTAATTTAGAGGGCATAATACCCTCCGTAAAAGCGTTACAGCGGACAGCGAAAAAGAACTTCGTATCGCAAGGAGGGATGATCGATGCACATCAAGGTGACCGAAATGGTGGGAGAGTCTCCAGCGGGCTGGAAGGACGCGGTCCAGTCCGCAATCAACGAAGCCTCCAAGACTATGAATGACATTGTGGGGGTGGAAGTGGTCAACTTTACGGCCCACGTTGAAAACGGCAAGGTGGTCGGTTACAAGGCCAACATGAAGATCGCCCACAAGTCCTGATAATGGCGGCGGGCGTTTTGTAAAACTAATAACGGAACTGATTTTAAAAGGGAGGGACACCCGCCGGGGTGTCCCTCCCGCGTATAAAGCCGGGCGGGAGAGGAAAACATAACCCTGGAAGGTGATGGTTATAAATCGAGATCAGGCTGGCGGGCAGTCGCCCGGAGGCAGTGGGAAAAGAAATGTCATCCTGGTCACCGACGGGGACCGGGCGGCCAAAAGGGCGATAGAAGCAGCCTCCCGGAACATTGGAGCCAGGTGCATCTCCTGTTCGGCTGGGAATCCCACCAGGCTCACCGGCGAACAACTGGTGGCGCTGATTAAGGAAGCACCCCACGACCCGGTGGTGGTAATGCTGGACGACCGGGGATTTCACGGCCGGGGAAAGGGGGAGCGGGCCCTGGAATACCTGGCCGGTCACCCCGGCATAAGGGTTCTGGGAGTGCTGGCGGTGGCTTCCAATACAGAATTCACCGAATCGGTGGAGGTGGACTGTTCGGTTACCAGCAGGGGCGGGATCACCCCGGCGGCCGTTGACAAAAACGGTGAGGTGGCCGCCGGAGGGGCGGCGCTATTAAGCGGGGACACGGTGGAGGTCCTTGGAAAGCTGGACATTCCGGTGGTAATCGGGATCGGGGACATCGGCAAAATGAACGGGGCCGACGACCCGGACATGGGAGCCCCCCTGACCACCAGGGCGTTTGAGGAAATACTGGACAGGAGCGGATTTTATGACACAGGCGGCTGAATCAGAAATGAAAACCCCCCTCAGCAGGAATCTGGATCAAAACGTGGCCTGGCTGGAGGAAAAAATGGCCATAAAGGAGAACTTCGACGTTCTCCTGAGGGAAATGACCATCGGCAATGTCAGGGTGGCCCTCCTCTTCATCGACGGCCTGACCAACGACCAGATGATTACCCTGATCCTCCAGGAGCTCGTGAACATCAAGCGCGGGGAACTATCCCTCCGCACCCTGGAAAAGCTTGTGGGACAGCACCTGCCTTACACAGAAGTGGAAAAGGTGGACACCCTGGAGGATGTTGTCGCCAAGGTGCTCATGGGGCCGCAGGTGCTGCTTGTGGACGGCGAGGAAAGGGCCGTGGTCATCGACGCCCGGACCTACCCCGCCCGCCAGCCGGAAGAACCGGACCTGGAAAAAGTGGTGCGGGGCTCCCGGGACGGATTCGTGGAAACCCTGGTTTTCAACACCGCCCTGATCAGAAGGAGGATCCGGGATCCCAGACTGCGCATGGAGGTCATCCAGGCCGGGAACAGGTCCAGGACCGACGTGGTGATCTGCTACGTCAAGGACGTGGCCAACCCGCATCTGGTGGAAAATGTCAGGAAAAACGTGAAGAGGATTAACATAGACGGACTGCCCATGGCCGAAAAAGCGGTGGAGGAGCTTATCTCGCCGGGTTCCCACTGGAACCTTTTCCCGAAGGTGAGGTACACCGAGCGTCCCGACGTGGCCGCCGCCCACCTGCTGGAAGGGCACGTGCTGGTGCTGGTGGACACTTCGCCCTCGGTGATGATCACGCCGTCCACCTACTGGCACCACCTTCAGCACGCCGAGGAGTACCGCCAGATCCCCTCATCGGGAGTGTACATCAGGCTGGTCAGGTTTGCCGGCGTGGCAGTATCGCTATTTTTGCTGCCCCTGTGGTTTCTTGCCTCCATTCAGCCGGACCTGCTCCCGCCCGACCTCAGATTCATAGGGCCCGACAAGCCCGGGAGGATCCCGCTGATTGGCCAGTTTTTGCTGGCCGAGCTGTCCGTTGACATGGTCAGGCTGGCCACCATCCACACCCCCTCGGCCCTCGGGACCGGCATAAGCATAATCGCCGCCATTCTCCTGGGCCAGATCGCCGTGCAGGTGGGGCTGTTTTCGGCAGAGGTGGTCATGTACACGGCGGCCGCCATGATTGGGACTTTTCTGACCCCCAGTTATGAACTGGGGCTGTCCAACAGGATTGTGAGGCTGTTCCTGCTGATTATGACGGCCGCCTTCAGGCTGCCGGGACTGATTGCGGGAACACTGGCCTTTATCGTTTACCTGGCGTTCACCAGGTCCTTCGGGGTGCCCTACCTGTGGCCCCTGATCCCGTTCAACTGGGCGGCCCTGAAGAACGTGCTGGTGCGTGCCCCGGTGTCGGTAAGCAACATCAGGCCGGCGGCGCTGAAACCTCTGGAAAGGTTCAGGCAGGGCATCCCCGATCCCGCCCTCAAGCGCGGCAATAATCCTCCGGAAAAATAATTCCGCCTCTGTGTTCTGAGTTCCGCCGCCGGCAACGGCGGCTTTTTTAACAGGTATAACCCCGCTGAAAATTTGACCATAATATTGCAGGAGGGTAAAAATGCCGGTAAAAATTGGAATCCCAAGATCGTTGCTGTATTACAAGTATTTCCCGCTGTGGAAGACCTTTTTCGAAGGCCTGGGAGCCGAGGTGGAGGTCTCCGGTCCAACCACCAAGGCCGTGGTCCAGGAGGGGGTCAAGCTGTGCGTGGACGAGGCCTGCCTGCCGGTGAAGGTGGCTTTCGGGCACGTGGCGTCCCTTAAGGAAAAAGTGGACTACATTTTTATTCCCAGGCTGGTAAGCGTTTCCCCCAGGGAATACATTTGTCCCAAATTCCTGGGCTTCCCGGACATGGTGCGCAACAGCGTTCACGGCCTGCCGGGGATTATCGACACCAACATAAACCTGTACCGCCGGGAGGGGGACCTGTACGGGCAGTTCCTGGAGGCGGCCTCCCCCATATGCCGGAACCCGCTTAAGGTCGCCGCGGCACTCAGGAGCGCGGTGGGGGAACTCAAGCGTTTCAACGGGCGGGTGGAATCCGGGATGCTGCCCGAAAATGCTTTCCGGGTGCAGGAGGAGAAGTTCCCATTTCAGGCTGAAAACCGGGGAACCGTGGCGCTGGTGGGCCACCCGTACAACATATACGACAACTACATCAACATGAACCTGATCGGGCGGCTGGATGAAGCAAGGGTGAGGGTGGTCACCGCCGACAACGTTCCCGAGCCGGTGGTCAACATGTATGCCGGAACCCTGAGCAAGAGGCTTTTCTGGACCCTGGGCCGGAGGATGGTGGGCGCGGCCTATCATTTCCTTGACAATCCGCGCATAGACGGCATCATCCACGTGGCCTCCTTCGCCTGCGGCCCGGACTCCATGACCGGCGATCTGATTGAAAGAAGGGCCCGCCGCGCCGGGAACAAGCCATTTTTAAACCTGACCCTGGACGAGCACACCGGCGAGGCCGGGGTGGTGACCAGGATCGAGGCCTTTCTGGACATGATCGACATGAAGATGGGGGTTGATGCGGGGGTTGGGGACTGGGGATTGGAATTGGGGGTTGGAACTCAAAACACAGAACTCAGAACACAGAACTCAGAACTCAGAATATAACAAAGGGCTATAGGCGATAAGCAATAAGCTAACAGCTAAAAGCTAATAGCTAAAAGCTAATAGCTAAAAGCTAATAGCTAACAGCTAATAGCTAACAGCTAACAGCTGACAGCTGACCCATAATGGAGGCTTGCAAGCAATGAAAGTGACGTTTCCGCACATGGGACACCTTTGGATATGCCTGAAGGCAATGCTTGAGTACCTGGGCGTGGACACCGTGGTCCCTCCCCCTTCCACCAGGAGAACACTGGACCTGGGGTCGAAGCATGCCCCGGAATTCGCCTGCATGCCCCTGAAGCTCAACCTGGGCAATTTCATGGAAGCAAGCGAGATGGGGGCGGACACCATTCTCATGGCGGGCGGCTGCGGCCCCTGCAGGTTCGGATATTACGCCCAGGTCGAGTACGAGATTTTGAAGGACCTGGGCTACAATTACAGGCTGGTGGTGATGGAGCCGCCGGAAAAGCGCATCAGTGAACTACTGTCCAGGATCAGGCAGATTACCGGAAACCGGTCCTGGCTGGAGGTAATCCGCGGGATTAAATTCGGATACCGCAAGGCCAGGGCGGTGGATGAGCTGGAAATGTCGGCCATGCGCCTCAGGCCCCGGGAGATCATCCCGGGCCAGACCGACGCGGCTTTATCGGCGGCCCTGGACGAGATTGCCGGCGCCGGCAGGCCGGAAGACCTGCCGGAAGCCGTGGAGCGGGCCGAAGAAATAATGAGGGGCGTCGCCTGGGAGAACCGGCCGGCGATCAGGGTGGGACTGGTGGGGGAGATATACACCCTGCTGGAGCCCTTCGCCAACCTGGATATAGAGAGGAAGCTGGGCCGCCTGGGAGTCGAGGCGGACCGTTCAATATACCTCAGCGAATGGGTCAACGACCACCTTTTTATGGGACTGGTCAGGGGAATCCGCAGCAGCAGGCTGTATAAGAAGTCAGCCGCCCCATATTTAAGGCATTTTGTGGGCGGGCACGGCCAGGAAACCCTCGGGGGGGCGGTATACTACAAAAACCTGGGGTATGACGGGGTGATCCAGGTTCTGCCCTTCACCTGCATGCCCGAGATAGTTGCCCAGAGCATACTGCCGGGTTTCAGCCGGGAAACCGGAACGCCGGTGATGACCCTGATCGTTGACGAACAGTCCGGGGACGCCGGCCTGGTGACCAGGCTGGAGGCCTTCGTGGACCTGCTGGCGGAAAAAAGACGCGGAAAGGAGAGGTTGGCCTGATGATTGGCTTTTTGGGCCTTGACGTCGGTTCGGTAAGCACTAATCTTGTTTTTTTAAGCGAAAAAGGCCGGGTGCTGGAGTCCGTTTACCTGCGCACCAACGGCCGCCCCATCCAGGCTGTTCAAAGGGGACTGAGGCAGATTCAAGGCCTGCTGCCGCCAAAGACCGTGATCAGGGGGGTGGGGGCCACCGGCAGCGGCAGGAACCTGGCCGGGATTATCGCCGGGGCCGACGTAATCAAGAATGAGATTACCTCCCACGCCGTGGCGGCCAACAGGATGGTGCCGGGGGTGAGGACGGTGCTGGAGATCGGCGGCCAGGACTCAAAGATAATCATCCTCAGGGACGGGGTGGTGGTTGATTTCGCCATGAACACGGTGTGCGCCGCGGGGACAGGTTCCTTCCTGGACCAGCAGGCGGCCAGGCTGAATATAGAGATTGAAAACTTCGGCGAATTGGCCCTCAAGTCCCGGGCCCCGGTCAGGATCGCCGGAAGGTGCGCGGTTTTCGCCGAATCCGACATGATTCACAAGCAGCAGATGGGATATGACCTGCCGGACATACTGGCCGGGCTGTGTGAGGCGCTGGTCAGAAACTACCTGAGCAACGTGGGGAAGGGAAAGGATATTTCCGCCCCCGTGGTGTTCCAGGGCGGGGTGGCTGCCAACCGGGGAATGAAGGCGGCTTTTGAGCGGGCTCTGCAGACCGAGGTAATCATACCGCCCCATTTCGACGTCATGGGGGCGGCGGGTGCCGCCATGCTGGCCAGGGACTTTGTCTCCAGGGGAGCGCCCACCAGGTTCAAGGGCTTCGGCGCCGCCGAGGCCGGTTTTGAGGCCGGCAGCTTTGAGTGCGGCGGCTGCCCCAACCTGTGCGAGGTGGTGGAAATCAGGGAGGAGGGATCGGTGATCGCCCGCTGGGGGGACCGGTGCGGCAGGTGGTCCGTCCGGGCGGCCAGGGAAAATATAAGCTAGTTTTTACCGATATATAAAATTACTTGCGGAAAAAACCCCGGTAATATAAAATTATGAATGTGGTTTTGTAAAAACTCACCAGATGAGAGGAGTGTAGATGAGATGAGCGAAGTAAAAATTCTGCTCACCGAGAAGGAGATGCCCACCCGCTGGTACAACATCCAGGCGGACATGCCGGAACTGCCCGATCCGCCGCTGCACCCCGCCACCGGACAGCCCATCGGGCCCGGGGACTTGAGCCCCATATTCCCCATGGGACTAATCCTGCAGGAGGTTTCCCGGGAGCGCTGGATCGAAATTCCCGAAGAGGTTCGCGAGATATACAGGCTGTGGAGGCCTTCGCCCCTTTTCCGGGCCCGCCGCCTGGAAAAAGCCCTGGACACTCCGGCCAGGATCTTCTACAAGTACGAGGGGGTCAGCCCGGCGGGCAGCCACAAGCTGAACACGGCCGTACCCCAGGCCTACTACAATAAAGCCGAGGGAGTAAAAAGGCTCTCCACCGAAACCGGGGCCGGCCAGTGGGGGATCGCCCTGTCCCAGGCCTGCAACTTTTTCGGCCTCGAATGCACCGTCTACATGGTCAAGGTCAGTTACAACCAGAAGCCTTACCGGAGATCGGTGATGGAGATATTCGGGTCCAGCGTGATCCCTTCGCCCAGCGACAAGACCGAGTCCGGCAGGAGGATTCTGGCCGAAGACCCGGACTCTCCGGGCAGCCTGGGCATCGCCATCAGCGAGGCGGTGGAGGATGCCGCAAAACACGAAAATACAAAATACGCCCTGGGCAGCGTGCTCAACCACGTCTGCCTGCACCAGACCGTCATCGGCCTGGAGGCCAAGGAGCAAATGGCCAAGGCCGGCTATTACCCGGACGTGGTCATCGGCTGCTGCGGCGGAGGAAGCAACTTCGCCGGCCTGGCCTTTCCCTTCGCCCACGACAAACTGACCAGGGACGCCCGCGTCAGGCTGGTGGCGGTGGAGCCCGTTTCCTGCCCCACCCTGACCAGGGGCTTGTATGAGTACGACTACGGCGACGTGGCCGGTCTCGCCCCGATAGTGAAGATGTACACCCTGGGAGCGGCCTTCATGCCGCCGGGCATCCACGCCGGGGGCCTGCGCTACCACGGGGATTCGCCCCTTTTAAGCAAGCTGGTCAGGGACGGTATAGTGGAGGCCGTTGCCCTGGGCCAGACCTCGGTGTTCGCCGGAGCCGTCCAGTTCGCCCGCTGCGAGGGCATCATCCCCGCCCCCGAGTCCGCCCATGCCGTCCAGGCCGCCATCCAGGAAGCCCTGGCCGCCAGGGAGGCCGGGGAAGCCAGGACCATCCTGTTCAACATGAGCGGTCACGGTCTGCTGGACCTGCCCTCATACGACCTGTTCATGGCCGGCAGGCTGGAGGACTATCCCCTGCCCGAGGAGGACCTCCGGGCCGCCCTGGAAAAACTGCCGCGGGTACCACGGGCATAAAAAAATCTGACACGATTTTTCTCCGGCCCGGTTGACTGGGATCCGGCTGTGAAATATAATTTCATTAACTACAACTGAATAACCGGCTAGGGGTGCCGCAAGGCTGAGAGAGATCATGTCTCAACCCTTTGAACCTGATGTGGGTAGTGCCAACGTAGGGAAGCTAAGGTCCTTTTTGCAGCTTTTATACAGCTGCGAAGCCAGTTTTCAAAGAGCTTACCCTGGTGAGGTAAGCTTTTTTTACGGGGGCGGGAAGGTTGAAAATAATCATCAACGGAAAAGAAGAGGCGGTGGCGGAAAACGCCACCCTGGAAGAGATTGTCGCTTCCAGGGGCCTCAACCCCGGCGGCATAATCGTCGAACTGAATTACGCCCTGGTAAAGAGGGAGTCCTGGCCGGACACAATCCTCAGGGAAAACGACCGGGTGGAGATTTTAAGGTTCGTGGGGGGAGGTTGAAAACATGGCGGACGCGTTGAAAATCGGCGGGCGTGATCTGACCAGCCGGCTGTTCCTGGGGACCGGAAAGTTTTCCGCCAACAGGCTGATCCCGGAAGTGGTGAAGGCTTCCGGAGCCCAGGTGGTGACGGTGGCCCTGAGAAGGGTGGACACGGATTACCAGGAAGAAAACATCGCCGCCTATGTACCCGCCGGCTGCATCCTGATGCCCAACACCTCGGGCGCCAGGACAGCCGAGGAAGCGGTCCGGATAGCCAGGCTGGCCAGGGCGGCGGGCTGCGGCGACTGGGTCAAGATAGAGGTGATCAGGGACAACAGGTACCTGCTCCCGGACAACTACGAGACGATCAAGGCCACCGAGATCCTGGCGGCGGAGGGTTTCGTGGTCCTCCCCTACATGAGCCCGGACCTGTCGGTGGCAAAAAGACTGGCCGAGGCCGGCGCGGCGGCGGTGATGCCGCTGGGATCCCCCATCGGCAGCAACCGCGGGCTGAGGACCAGGGAATTGATCAGGATCTTGATCGAAGAAATCCCCCTGCCCATCATCGTGGATGCCGGCATCGGGCGGCCCTCCGAGGCGGCCGAGGCCATGGAGATGGGCGCGGCGGCGGTGCTGGTGAACACCGCCATCGCCACCGCCGGGGACCCGGTGGCCATGGGCCGGGCCTTCGGCCTGGCGGTTGAGGCCGGACGCGCCGCCTACCTGGCCGGCATGCCCGGAACGGTGGATTATGCCAGGGCCTCGTCGCCGCTGACCGGATTTCTGAGGGATTGATCAAGGGGACTGGGAATGTGAGCTTTTACGAGGAACGCCTTAAATACGCCGGTTTCGACTTCGAGGGTTTTTTCCGGAGGGTGACGGACGCCGACATTGAAAGGGCCCTGGCCAGGGACCGCCTTGCCCCGCAAGACTACCTTGCCCTGCTCTCTCCCAGGGCGGAAGGCTTCCTGGAAGAAATGGCCCAAAGAGCCCACCGCCTTACCGTGCAGCACTTCGGCCGGGTGATCCTGCTTTATACCCCGATGTACCTGTCCGATCACTGCGTGAACCAGTGCCTGTACTGCGGGTTCCGGGCGCAGAACCGCCTGGAGAGAAAAAAGCTGACCCCGGCCCAGGTGGAGGAGGAGGCCCGGGTCATAGCCGCCACGGGACTAAAGCACGTCCTGATCCTGACCGGGGAGTCCAGGCGGGAATCACCGGTTTCATACATCAGGGAATGCGTGGAGGTTTTAAGGAAGCACTTCACTTCCATAAGCATCGAGATTTACCCGCTGGAACTGGAAGAGTACCGGGAGCTGATCTCCGCCGGGGTGGACGGGCTGACCATCTACCAGGAGGTCTACGACGAAGAGGTGTACGCCGCGCTTCACCCGGCCGGGCCCAAGCGCAATTACCGCTTCCGGCTGGAGGCCCCCGAGCGGGCCTGCCGGGCAGGCATCCGGACGGTCAACGTGGGGGCCCTGCTGGGACTGCACCACTGGCGGAGCGAGGCTTTTTTCACCGGGCTGCACGCCGGCTACCTCCAGGATAAGTTTCCGGAAGTGGAGGTGAGCATGTCCCCGCCCCGGATGCGGCCGCAGATGGGCGGCTTCCAGCCCAGGGTGAAGGTCGGCGACAGGAACCTGGTCCAGTACATGCTGGCCTTCAGGCTGTTTATGCCCAGGGCCGGGATCACCATTTCCACCAGGGAGAGGGCAGAATTGAGGGACCACCTGGTCAGGCTGGGCGCCACCAGGATGTCCGCCGGTTCCTGCACCGCGGTGGGAGGCCGGCTTGAACACTGGTCCGCCGGGCAGTTCGAAATCTCGGACGAACGGAGCGTGGCGGAAATGGCGAGGATGATTTACTCCCAGGGCTACCAGCCGGTGTTCAAAGACTGGCATACTGTCTGACTGTCTGAGGCGGTGCGGAAATGAACGGGTTTGAATCAGCGCTGGAAAGGGTGCTGGGCCGGGAGAACCTGGCCGGGATACAAAAGGTGAGGGTGGGACTGGCCGGCGCCGGAGGGCTTGGGTCCAACTGCGCCCAGTTCCTGGTGCGGAGCGGGTTTAAAAGGCTTAAAATAGTGGATTTCGACGTGGTGGAGGAGGGCAACCTGAACCGCCAGTTTTACTTCGCCGGTCAGGTGGGGCGCAGGAAGGTGGAGGCGCTGCGGGAAAACCTGGTCTCCATCAACCCGGACCTGGAGTTGGAAGTCCTGCCGGTGAGGATTGAAAAAGAAAACGCGGAGGATCTTTTCAAGGACTGCGACGCGGTGGTGGAGGCCCTGGACGCCCCGGAAGCCAAGAGGATGCTGGTGGAAGCCCTGGCCGGAACGGGCAAGCTGATTGTGGCCGCTTCGGGTCTGGCCGGGTGGGGCAGGAGCGACGAAATCAGGGTCCGCCGGGTCGGGGAGAACCTCTACCTGGTGGGGGACCTGGTCTCCGAGGCCGGCCCCGCCCTGCCGGCCATGGCCCCGGGAGTGAACGTGGCCGCTGCCAAGCAGGCCGATGTGGTTTTAAGTTATTTTTTGGAAAAAACCGGACGGAGGGATGAAAAATGGCGGCTAAGCCGGGCCTGGCCGCCCTGACGGAGGCCGGCATATACGGGATAACGGCGGAGGAGTATTCCCTGGGCCGGAGCAACGTGGAAGTGGTGGAGAAGATGGTCGCCGCCGGGATAAGGGTCATCCAGTACCGGGAGAAGGAAAAGAAACCCCGGGAAAGGTACCTTGAGTGCCTGAAAATAAGGGAACTGACCCGCCGGGCGGGGGTGACCCTGATCGTCAACGACCACCCGGACCTGGCCATGCTGGTGGGCGCCGACGGCGTGCACCTGGGCCAGGAGGACCTGCCCCCGGACCGGGTCAGGGAACTGGTGGGAGACGGGATGATCATCGGGCTTTCCACCCATTCGCCCGCCCAGGCTTACGAGGCGGCAAAGGCAGGGGTGGACTACATCGGGGTTGGACCCATCTTCGCCACCAGCACCAAGAAGGACGTGTGCGACCCGGTGGGCCTGGAATACCTGGATTTTGTGGTGAAAAACATCGACCTGCCCTTTGTGGCCATCGGGGGGATCAAGGAGCACAACATTGCCGAGGTCGCCCGGAGAGGGGCCCGGTGCATTGCCCTGGTTACGGAAATCGTCGGATCCGCGGACATAGTGGCCAAGGTGGGCGCCCTTAGGGCGGCCGCCGGGCAAAAGGAGGTATAGTCTTTTGAGTTACGCCACCCAGATGGAAGCGGCCCGCAGGGGGATAATCACGCCCGAGATGGAGGCGGTGGCCGGGGAAGAGAAGGTCGATGCCGAATATGTAAGAAGTTCGGTGGCCGAAGGCAGGGCGGTCATCCCGGCCAACAGGAACCACGGCGGTTTAAAGCCCTGCGGCATCGGGCGGGGGCTGCGGACAAAGATAAACGTGAACCTGGGGGTGTCCAGGGACTGCTGCGACATAGAACTGGAGCTGGAAAAGGCCAGGCTGGCCATAGAACTGAAGGCCGACGCCATCATGGACCTGAGCTGCCACGGCAGCACCGATGAATTCAGGCGGCGGCTGATTGAAATGTCGCCGGCCGCGGTGGGCACGGTTCCCATATACGACGCCGTGGGCTTTTGCGACAGGGACCTGAAGGACATGACCGCCGGGGATTTCCTGGGGGTGGTGGAGAAGCACGCCCGGGACGGGGTGGATTTCATGACCATACACGCCGGGATCAACCGGGAGACGGCAGCCCGGTTCAGGAAAAACCCGCGCCTGACCAACATAGTCTCCAGGGGCGGATCCCTGGTCTTCGCCTGGATGGAAATGACGGGCCGGGAAAACCCCTTCTACGAGCACTTCGACGAACTCCTGGAGATCTGCCGGCGGCATGACGTTACCATAAGCCTGGGGGACGCCTGCCGACCCGGGTCATTGAGGGATGCCACCGACGCCTCCCAGATTCAGGAACTGATCGTCCTGGGGGAACTCACCAGGAGGGCATGGGAAAGGAACGTCCAGGTGATGATCGAGGGCCCGGGACACATGCCCCTGAACGAGATTGCGCCAAACATGCTGCTGGAGAAAAAACTCTGCCACGACGCTCCTTTTTACGTGCTGGGGCCGCTGGTCACCGACGTGGCGCCCGGCTACGACCACATCACCAGCGCCATCGGGGGGGCCCTGGCGGCGGCCAGCGGGGCCGACTTCCTGTGCTACGTGACCCCGGCTGAACACCTGCGCCTGCCCACCCTGGAAGACATGAAGGAGGGCATCATGGCCGCCAGGATCGCCGCCCACGCCGCCGACATAGCCAAGGGCATTCCCGGGGCGAGGCGGTGGGACGACGACATGAGCGAGGCCAGGCGCAACCTGGACTGGGAGAGGATGTTCAGTCTGGCCCTGGATCCGGAAAAGGCCAGGAGGTACCGGCGGGAGTCGCAGCCGGAGGACCAGGACAGCTGCACCATGTGCGGAAAGCTGTGCGCGGTGCGCAGCATGAACAGGGTGCTGGGCGGTTCGGACCTGTAGCGCCAGGTAATATCCCCCCAGAAAGATTGTGCTGATTAACGTGAAGTGCAGAACCCACCAGGCCCATTTTCCGTACCTGAATGCCCCGTCGGGGATGGGTTTCCGGTTGTGGCCGGGGACGATGAGGCCTCCCACATAATCAAAGAGGAGAAGGAAAATCCACCACCAGGTGTAGGAGTCCCAAAAATCCCACTCGAAATCGTATTGGATTAAACCGGTGAAATTATGAGCCAGAGTTTCGACGAGCAATCCCAGGTGGACAATGACCCAGTAAAAGGGAATCTTATAGGCCCAGCTCCTGGGGCTGTAGCGCACTCCCAGAATGACCAGAAAAGGGAACGCGGAAAGCACGGTTTCAAAGGGCATTACCGAGAGTCCGGGAAAGAGCCGGTGGGGAAAGGAGTATAAGCCCAGCTTTATAAAGACGTAACAAAGAAAGCTGCCCACAACGGCCGCCAGCAGGAAAACCAGGCCGTAGCGTTTCCAGTCCGCTCTCAGGATAAAATAACTCGCCGCCAGGGCAAGGGACGCGGATGCGATTAATATATAGTTCAAAATATTGCCGGCGAGATTCATTTCTCGACCCTCACGTTTTTTGATTAGCTTGACCGTTCCCGGCAAACAATATGAGTCCTGAAGACAGGGGCCGGCGGCGGGATCCGTTGACTGCCGGGAAAGGACATGCTAAAATAGGTGGAAATTGAATACGCCTCATCTCCCCTGCCAGGAGATGGGGTAGAGGCGCGGGAAGCATCAGTAATCCCGGGGAGGAAGGTACCGTTGAACCGGGACGAAAGGGTTACCGCCGAAGCCACGCCTGACCTGCAGGCGAAGGCTGGGCCGTCACCGAACAGGTGCCGGACTGTCACCCGGACCATACCCGGGTCCGGGTGGAGAGCTATCTCATCCGAGTTGCGGGTAGGGGGGAGGGTTTTTTATTTGTACGGCCTTTTTCATGCGTTGTTGGAGGCCGTTTTGCTGTTTCATCGGAAAGGAAGCGGCCGGGAAGTAACTTGCAACCCTGAAAGGGAATATTATTACCTGGGAGGATTTGATTGGGCATGAGACTGCACGGAACCATGAGGATAAACGGCCGGGGCCGCCTGGAAATCGGGGGAATTGAGGCCGCCGAACTGGCCCGGCGGTTCGGCACGCCCCTTTATGTCCTGGACGAGGAACTGTTCAGGCAAAACTGCCGGGATTACCACCGTCACTTCACGGAAAAATACGGGGCCGAGGTCATTTACGCCGGGAAGACGCTGATCAACCTGGCTGTTTGCAGGCTGGTGGAGGAAGAGGGGCTGGGGCTGGACGTGGCCTCGGGCGGGGAGCTTTACACCGCCATCAAGGCCCGGTTTCCAATGCACCGGGTGTATTTCCACGGCAACAACAAGTCCCCCGGAGAGATAAAAATGGCCCTGGAAGCCGGGGTGGGCCGCTTTATGGCGGACAACCTGCAGGAACTGCTGGTCCTGAACAGTCTGGCCGGCGAGATGAAGACCAGGGCGGACGTGATCATCAGGCTGACGCCTGGAATTGAGGCGCACACCCACGAGTACGTAAAGACCGGTCAGATAGACAGCAAGTTCGGCCTGGCCATCCAGACCGGGCAGGCCGAAGAGGGGGTCAGGGCTGCCCTGCGGCTTGAAAACATCAGACTCAGGGGCCTGCACTGCCACATCGGCTCCCAGATATTTGAGCTGGGATCTTACGTTCACGCCGTGGACGTGATGATGGACTTCGCCGGAAAAATTAAACGGGAAACCGGCTGGACCCCGGAGGAAATCGACCTCGGCGGCGGCCTGGGCATATACTACGCCGAGGGCGACAACCCTCCCCCGGTGTCGGAATACGCCGACCTGGTCATGGCCAGGCTGAAAATGAAATCCGCGGAACACGGCATGGAGACCCCGAGGCTGATGGTGGAGCCCGGCAGGTCCGTCAGCGGACCGGCGGGGTGCACCATATACACCGTGGGCACGGTTAAGGAAATCCCGGGCGTCAGAAAATACGTGGCGGTGGACGGAGGCATGGCCGACAACCCCCGGCACGCGCTTTACCAGGCCAGGTACGAGGCCGTCCTGGCCAACAAGGCCGGCCTTCCCCCGGCGGAGGTGGTGTCCGTGGCCGGGAAATGCTGTGAGTCCGGCGACATGCTGATCAGGGATATCGCCCTGCCCGCCGCAGAACCCGGAGACATCCTGGTGGTAAGCTGCACCGGAGCCTACAACTACACCATGTCCATGAATTACAACCGCCTGCCCAGACCGGCCATGGTGCTGGTGAGGGGCGGCAGGGCCGACCTGATCGTGAAGAGAGAGGATTATGAAGACCTGGTCAGAAACGATGTCATTCCGGACCGGCTGAGAAAAAGCGGGCTGGCCGGCGTCGCCTCGGCGAGATAACGATACCTCATTCTGAAGACCTTATTCTGTCGGAATCCAGAATCCAGAATTCAGAATCCAGAATGAAAAAATTGGGAAATCATGGTGTTTTTCCCGGAGCTGGCTTTTCTGAAAAAATATTAACATAATGTTTCGGAGTTCAATTTATCCATGGCCTGAGCGTCAAAAGACGCTTTTTTTATAACCGCATTTATGGTATAATATCCCGAAAATTTTGCTCAAGGCGGATGGTTGATGGAAATCATTACCACCCACACCAACACCGACCTGGACGCCCTGGCCTCCATGGTGGCGGCGAAAAAGCTTTACCCGGAAGCCCAGATGGTTTTTCCCGGCAAGCTCTCCAGGAACGTGGAAGAATTCATGTCCCTGCACAAGGATGTTTTCACGGTAAAAACAGGCAAGGACATCGACCTCAACAAGGTAAAGAGGGTCATCCTGGTGGACACGAAAAACCCGAAAAGGGTAAACAAGCTGGCGGAACTGTTCAGCCGGCCCGGTTTGGACGTGCACATCTACGACCACCACCCCTGGACCGAGGGGGACGCCCGGGGATCCCTGGAGGTGGTGGAACTGATCGGCGCCACCGTCACCCTGCTGGTGGAGAGGATAAAAGAGCGGGGGATAGAAATCACGCCCCTGGAAGCCACCATCATGGCCCTGGGGATACACGGCGACACCGGGTCGCTGCTGTTCACCAGCACCACCGCCAGGGACGCCGCGGCGGTGGCCTTTCTGATCGAAAAGGGGGCCAACCTGGGGGTGGTGTCCGAATTTCTCGGCCGGCCCATGACCGAAGACCAGAAGGACCTCCTGAAAGCGCTCCTGATGTCGGCCGAGAGGCACGTCATCAACGGGGTCAAGGTGCTCATCGCCAGGGCGGAAACCAGGGAATTCGTGGTCGGGCTGTCCCTGCTCACCCACACCATTTCGGAAATAGAGCGGCTGGACGCCATCTTTACCGTGGTGCTGATGGAGGACAGGGTGCACGTGGTGGGGAGGAGCAACATCCCCCAGGTGAACGCGGCCGAGATCCTGGGCCCCTTCATGGGGGGAGGCCACCCGGCGGCGGCCTCGGCCACCGTGAAGAACGGCAATGTCAACGAAGTGGCCGAAAAACTGGTGAAAACCATCCAGGAAAAGGTGAAGCCCCCCCTGTCGGCCTCGGACATAATGTCATTCCCGGTGAAAACGGTTTTCGAGGATGCCACCATCGCCGAGGCCAGCAGGGTAATGATGCGCTACGGCCACTCCGGGCTGCCGGTGGTGGAGGGCCTTGCCCTAAAGGGGGTCATTTCCCGGCGGGATGTGGAAAAAGCCATGAATCACGGTCTGGGCCACGCCCCGGTAAAAGGGTACATGACCGCCAACGTGGTCACTGTGCACCCCAACATGCCGGTGGCCGAGGTCAGGGAAATCATGATCGAGAACGACATAGGCAGGGTGCCGGTGGTGGATGGCGGCCGCCTGGTGGGCATAGTGTCCAGGACAGACGTGCTGAAAACCCTGCACGGGGATTTTCAGAACGGCTATCACGTGGTGCACGGGGGACGGTCGAAGCAGAGCCTTTACAACAACATAGCCGAGGTCATGCGCCGGGGTCTTTCCCCCAGCGTGCTGGGGATCCTGAGGCAGGCCGGGGACATCGCCGGGCAGCTTGGCTGCAGGGTTTATGCCGCCGGCGGGGTGGTCAGGGACCTGCTGGTGGGATATGAAAACATAGATGTGGACATAGTGGTGGAAGGGGACGGAATCGCCCTGGCCGAAGCCATGGCCGGACAACTGGGCAAGGGCGCCAGGGTCAGGGCGCACCGGAAATTCGGCACGGCGGAGCTGTTTTTCCCGGACGGCTTCAAGGTGGATGTGGCCACCGCCCGGGTGGAGTATTACGAGTACCCGGCGGCCCTGCCCCAGGTGGAAAGTTCATCCTTAAGGCAGGACCTTTACCGGCGGGACTTCACCATCAACGCCATGGCCGTTTCCCTGAACCCGGACAGCTTCGGGGAGCTGGTGGACTATTTCGGGGGCCGGGAGGACCTGCACTACGGCCTGGTGCGGGTCCTCTACAACCTCAGCTTCATCGAGGACCCCACCAGGATCCTGAGGGCGGTCAGGTTTGAACAGCGCTATAAAATGAGAATAGAGCCCCAGACTTTAAAGCTCCTGGAAGACGCGGTGCGCCAGGAGGTCCTTTTAAAGGTGTCCAACGACAGGCTGTGGGATGAACTCAGCCACATAATGATGGAGCCCGAGGCCGGAAAAATGTTTTCCAGGCTGGACGCCCTGCAGGTCTGGCCCCAGGTGCTGCCGGACGTCAGCTACTGGGAGGTGCAGCCCGTCCTGAACGGCCTGAACAAAGCCATAAGGCTGCTGAAGGAATGGGGATTCGGCGTCTACCCCGACCCTTGGCTGCCCGTGATGATTGCCGTGCTGCACTGGTCGGACGCCGAGACGGCGGGGAAGATCTGCCGGAAATACAGCCTGAGCAAGAGGCAGACCGAAAAGGTCCTGACCGCCCTGGAGAATTGGCAGGAAACCCTGGCCGGACTGTGGAAGGAAACGGAAAGCCCGCGCATGAGCGACCTGGCCGGGAAAGTAAGCGGCCTGCCGGGGGAGGCATACCCGCTTTTGCTTGCGCTCCTGGACGAGGACCGGATGAAGAAGCGCTTCAGGTCCGTCCTAACGGCGATCAGGGATAACAGGCCGCTGCTGGGCGGAGAATACATCAGGTCCCTGGGCTACAAGCCAGGGCCCATCTACCGGCGTGCCCTCAACGAGCTGTGGCGGGCCAGGATGGACGGCCTGGTGCTGAGCGAAGACCAGGAGAGGGAATTCCTGGAGGAATGCCTGAAAAAACTAAGGGGAGAAATGGCCAGTTGTTAGATCTTTTTAACCCCGCCAGGCTTCTGTACATGACGCCGGCGGTTATAATCGGGCTCACCGTCCATGAGTACGCCCACGCTGCGGCGGCGTACAGCCTGGGGGACAGGACGGCCTACCACCAGGGTCGGATGACCCTCAACCCGGCCGCCCACATCGACCCCCTGGGGCTGATCCTGCTTTACTTCGCTGGGTTCGGCTGGGCCAGGCCGGTGCCGGTAAACCCGTTTCATTTCAGGGGAAACAGGGACCGGGGCATGGTCCTGGTATCCCTGGCCGGTCCCCTGTCAAACCTGGTGCTGGCGGTGGCCGCGGCCGCCCTGCTGGGGGCTTTCCTGTGGAATATCCCCTACGCAAACCGGATAACCATGGAAATAATAAGAATAAACGTGATCCTGGCGATTTTCAACCTGATCCCCGTTCCTCCCCTGGACGGGTCGAAAATTCTGGCCGGGATCCTGCCGGGCAGCCGGGAATGGCTGTACAGGTTTGAACAGTACGGCACCATAGTCCTGGTACTGCTTTTGTTCACCGGAATTATCGGCCGGGTCCTGAACATATTCATAGTCCCCGTATACGGCTTCCTGACCTGGGTGGCCAGGACCGTGAACGCGATATTCTGAGAATACAGGAGACATACTGGAAAGACGCTTTCGGAAGGGAGAACGAAATGGCCAAGGGAAGGATACTGAGCGGAATGAGGCCCACCGGCCGCCTGCACATCGGTCACCTGAGCGTGCTGGAGAACTGGAAGAGACTTCAGGAAGAGTACGACTGCTTCTTTTTTTCAGCCGACTGGCACGCCCTGACCACCTCCTTCGAGGATACCGGGGAAATAAAGGAAAACACCCTGGAAATGGTCACCGACTGGCTGGCGGTGGGGCTGGACCCGGAAAGAAGCGTGATCTTCACCCAGTCGGACATTAAGGAACACGCCGAGCTGCACCTGCTGTTTTCCATGATCATTCCCCTGAGCTGGCTGGAAAGGGTTCCCACCTACAAGGACCAGGTGCAGCAGTTCAGGGAACAGGGAAAGGACATCATGACCTACGGTTTTTTGGGCTACCCGCTGCTGCAGGCGGCGGACATCCTGATTTACCGGGCCGACGCTGTGCCGGTGGGAGAGGACCAGCTGCCCCACCTGGAGCTCTGCCGGGAGGTGGCCCGCCGCTTCAACCACATGTACTCACCCGTCTTCCCGGAGCCCCGGGCCCTTTTGTCCAGGGTCAGGCTGCTGCCGGGGGTGGACAACCGGAAGATGAGCAAGAGCTACGCCAACGACATCGGCATATTCGCCGGTCCGGACGAACTGCGGAAAAAGGTCAACGCCATGATTACCGACCCGGCCAGGATCAGGAAAAATGACCCCGGGCACCCGGAGGTCTGCGTGGTCCACAAGTACCACTCTATATACAGCCCGTCCGAACTGGCCGGCATCGAGGAACAGTGCCGCCGGGGAGAAATAGGCTGCGTGGCCTGCAAGAAAATGATGCATGAGAGCCTGGACCGGATCCTGGCCCCGCTGAGGGAAAGGAGAGAGGAAATCACGGCCCGCCGGGGATACGTCCGGGAGGTGCTGGCCGAAGGCGCTTTAAAAGCCCGCCGGGAAGCCTCGGAGACCATGCGGATGGTCCGGGAGGCCATGAAGATATAAATCTTGCCGCGGAGATTGAGGGTCCGCCGACCGGGGATTTGGAGTTGGAGGATATTGTTTATGACCGCTAAGAACCGTCCCAATCATGCAAAATACATCCGGGTCCTCCGGCAAATGTCTCCGGAGGCCAGGCTCCTCAAGGCCTTTGAATTGTCCGAATTCACCAGGGAGCTTTTTCTCGCCGGATTACGCATGAGATTTCCAGATTTGCCCGATGAAGAAGTTAAGAAAAAATATCTGGAGCGCATTAAAAAATGTCACAACAGGAATTATTAAAAAGAGTTGTCCGGGCGCTGGAAAACGCAGAGATTAAATACATGGTGACCGGATCCATCGTTTCAAGCCTTCAGGGCGAACCCCGGTCCACTCATGATATAGACTTTGTTGTTGCGATTGAGGGACCTTCTATAGATAAGCTGGTTGCGGCTTTTCCGGCGTCTGATTTCTACCTGGATAAAGAAAGCATTGCCGATGCAATTAAAAGAAAGGCCATGTTTAACTTGATTGATATGAAGGATGGGGACAAGGCCGACTTTTGGATACTTACGGACGATCCCTTTGACCAATCGCGATTTTCAAGGCGGCAAACCATAGAAGTCATGGGAATCAGAATGCAGGTTTCCAGACCGGAAGACACCATTTTGGTAAAGCTAAAGTGGGCTAAACTGTCAGGGGGCAGTGAAAAACAATTCACGGACGCTTTAAGGGTGTATGAAGTTCAATATCCCGGCCTGGATATGAATTATTTGGATCATTGGGCCAAAAAGCTGGATATTGAGACAATGTGGAAACAAATAAAAGAAAAAGCGGAGGTTGTGTAAAAGGTGTATCAAAACCCCCGGGGCCAGGCAGAATAATAAATAATTTCTGCCGGAACGGGGGTTGTGTTTTGAGAAGGGTTATTGCCGTATTGCTTGCGGTTGCGCTTGCGGCGGCGCTGGTTTCGTGCCGTGCGGCCAGGAAGCCTGAACTGCCGCAAAACAAGACCATCATAGTCCCCGAGGTGAGCCGGGTTGCCTACGACGTGCTGGACCTGAAGGACGCCCCCAAGGTGGTCAGGGACATCGCCAAAACCGTGGAGGACCGGGACGCCGCCACCTGGGCCCAGTCGGGGGGAAAGGCCTACCTGATCATAAGCCAGGGAGACAGGACCAGGAATTACGACCTGGAGGTTGATGAAATACTGCAGCGCCTGCCGGAACAGGGATTCACCTGGCTGGACGTTAAGCTGGCCTACAGCAAAAGAAAGGATCCCAGGGCCGCCGGCGGTCCGGTCATAACGGTGGTCAGGGCCGACGTGAACACCGCGCCCAACGGGGCGGGGTTCACCATTACCGGATTGGAGGTAACCGGCGGCACTGCCGGCGGCGGCCGTCCTCCCGCGGCTCCTGCCCCGCCGTCAGCCCAGATCGTCCCGGCCGGGGCCGTCATAGAAGAACCGGCTCCCAACCAGGAAATATCCAGTCCGGCAAGGGTGAGGGGCACCGCCAGGGCCCAGGGGCAGCTAAGGGTCCGCATTTCCACCCGGGGAGGACAGATAATCAAGGAGGAGAACCTCAACCCGGCGCCGGGAACCGGATCGTTCAGCATGGAAATAAAATACAGTCCGCCCGAGATGGCCGTGCCGGGAGAAATCTCGGTCATCGCCGCCGGCGGGGGTGATGAAAGGGTGCTGGCACGGGTTCCGGTGATTATTAAATAGCATTACGAGGTGATAAAAACTCATTCTGAAGACCTTATTCTGTAGGAAGACAGAATCCAGAATTGGAACAATGTTACCCTCCGGGTGTTCAAAATAATAACAGCATCCGGGTCAGCGGGCGCTGCCAGGGCATGGGCCGTCCGGCATCATCGGACGGGTATTGAAATTGCTAATGTATGACAACGCCCGGTCAGCGGATTTGCGCCACCGTCAGACAACCCGCCGCTTATTCCGGGTAAACGACGAAGGAGTGATCGGCATGAATACCGCGCACTTTAAATTCTGGCCGGCCAGGCTGCCCCGGGAACTTGCCTACCCAAGGGTTCCCCTTTTTGAATTCCTGGAGACCTCGGCCCGACGCTACCCGGAAAACACGGCCCTGATATACTACGGGAGGCGGATCAGCTACCGGGAACTGCTGGACTCGGTGGAAAGGCTGGCCGCGGCCCTGCACCGGATGGGGGTCAAGAAAGGAGACCGGGTGGCCCTCTACCTGCAGAACACGCCGCACTTTATCATCGGCTATTTCGGCATCATGAGGGCCAACGGGGTGGTGGTGCCCGTCAACCCGATGCTGACCGCCGGGGAATTGAAGGTCCTGCTGGAGGACAGCGGAACCTCAGTGCTGATAACCACCGCCGATCTGTGCCCGAAGGCCGTCAAAGCAAAGGAAGAAACCGGCCTGCGGGAGATAATCGCCGGGGATTACCCGGACTACCTGCCGCCGGATCCGGAAATCCCCGTTCCGGCCGCCTTGCTGTCCCGGGAGGAAACCGACCCTTCCGTCCGCCGCTGGCTGGACATCCTGAACGACAATCCCCCGGCCCCTCCCGCCGTGGAGGTGGAAACCGGAGACCTGGCCATGCTCCCGTACACTTCCGGTTCCACCGGCATACCCAAGGGGTGCATGCACACCCATGCCACCATTATCTCCAACACGGTGAGCTCGGCGGTCTGGAACTGCCTGCTGGCCAACAGCACGGTGCTGGCCACCCTGCCGCTGTTTCACGTCACGGGCCTGATCCACAGCTTCCTGGCCCCCGTTTACGCCGGAAGCACCATTGTGCTGCTTTCCCGCTGGGACCGCGAGGCGGCCGTAACGGCCATTGAAAAATACCGCTGCACGGTCTGGACCAACATCACCACCATGGTGGTGGACCTGCTGAACCACCCGGACATAGCCGGGCGGGACCTCAGTTCCCTGATGATCATCGGGGGCGGCGGGGCGCCCGTGCCCGAGGCGGTGGCCCAGAAGCTGCATGAAGTAACCGGACTTAAATACCTGGAGGGTTACGGGATGACCGAAACCATTTCCCAGACCCATTTCAATCCGCCGGACAGGCCGAAGCTGCGCTGCATCGGCATACCCGACTTCGGAGTGGACGCCAGGATTATAGACCTGGAAACCGGCGCGGAACTTCCCCCGGGCAGTGAGGGAGAACTGATCGTCAGCGGCCCCGAGGTGATGACGGGTTACTGGAACCGGCCCAGGGACAACGAAGAAGCCTTCATCTTCATGGACGGCAAAAGATTCCTGCGCACCGGGGACATCTGCAAAACGGACGATGAGGGTTATTTCTACATTGTGGACCGGAGCAAGCGCATGATTAACGCGGCCGGGTTCAAGGTGTGGCCCACCGAGGTGGAAAGCGTGCTGTACCGCCATCCCGCCATATCCGAGGTGTGCGTGGTGGGAACCCCCGACCCGGTGCGGGTGGAAAACGTCAAGGCCTTTGTCGTACTGCGTGACGGTTACCGGGGGAAGGTCACCGAGAAGGACATCATCGCCTGGGCCAGGGAAAACATGGCCGCCTACAGGTACCCGCGCATAGTCGAATTCGTAACCAGTCTGCCCAAGAGCGGCACCGGAAAAATCCAGTGGAAGGAACTGCAGAGGCTGGAAAAGGAAAGGGTGGCCCGGGAGGGCTATTACCGGATGAAAGACTGATTTGATGATGATTTATGTGGTGGCATATATGGCAGGACCAAAGTACCAAGATTGGGACTTTGGTCCTATTGACGCATAGGATTATAAGAAATAGAATTTTTTGTAATATAAAGGCAAACCCAGTCGAAAGATGGGGGCGCAAAGCCACGGGTCTAAAGCAGAAGCTATGATAGCCGGGCTGCCGTGAATATTCATTTTAGTTTGAAGCTACCTTCACGGCAAGGTAGTTTTTGTTTTTCCCCATAGTATGGAAATGGTTTGACATTGTAAAAAAGATTTTCCATATAGGGAGAGCTATAGGGGAAGGGTGCGTGAAATTGCCACAAACATACAATGTTAACAATAAATGGAAACGGGTGGGTAAAATATACCTTATATACCATAATATGTAAATATTTAAAAATTGTGTATAGTCCCAGGCTGGACAAAGGTTGACGTGGCACAATCTGATAAAACAAATTGTGTTGCCGAATAAGGGTTCACTCATATGGATGAGCATAATTGCCTTTGTCTGGGATATAAGGGATTTGGATGCGAAGAAGGGTGGCCCTTTTGAGAAAAAAGTGGCCGCCTTTTTAATTTTAAGGCGCCTTGCAAAAGCATTCGGGGTCGCAGTTTGATCCGGAAATAGCGGATGTTTTCGTAAAAGCTTAAGCTGGGCGGGAATAAAACCGCAAGCGATAATGAGCTTAACAGGCGCGCAAAAGAGGGAGGCGGGACGGAAAAAATGGATGAAGTCTTTGAGTTGATAAAAAGGTATGCCGCCAGCGGCAATCTGAAGGAAATCTTTTCTTTGATTGCGGAAACGCGGGACCCGGTGATCAGGGAGGCGGCGTATGTACAGGCCATTAAGACAGGTGGCACGGAGGCGGTGGAAAGCTTCATCTCACTCCTTTACTCATCCGAGGCCCACCTGCGCAATCTGGCGGTGGAGGCGCTGCAGGAGCTGGGGACCGGGTACATAGACCGCCTGGAAAAGCTGCTTTGCGATCCCGACCCGGACATAAGGATCATCAGCTTCAACATTCTTGCCGGCGTCAGGAACGAAACGGCGGCGGGGCCGGTACGCAGGTATTTGGAGGGCATTGTGGCCGCGGGGGTTACGGACCAGGAGAACGTGCTGGCGGCGGCCTTGGAGTGCATGGGTGAATTGGGAGGGCCGGAGGACGCCGCCCTGCTGGATAAAGTGAAGGAACTGATCGAGGGGGGGGACGGTCACCCGTACCTTAGGTATGCCTTACAACAGGCGAGGGAGAAGTTATGGGCGATCTGACCCTGTCCCAGGCGGAATTTCACCGTTTGGCTGAATACATCTACCTGAAGACTGGCATCAGGTTTGAGCCGGGCAAGGAGTACTACGTGGCCAAGAGGGTGGAAAAGCGCATGCGGGAGCTTGATTTTACCGGCTTCGGCAGGTACTTCAACTACCTTCGGTTTCAGCCTTCAGGGGCGGAAATTGAACTTCTGGTCAACTCCCTGACCGTCAATGAAACGTATTTTTTCCGGGAGTACAGCCAGTTGAAGTGTTTTGCCGAGGAAGTCGTCCCGCTTCTGACCCGTGATCTGGGCGGCGGCAGGTTGAAGGTCTGGTCCGCCGGCTGTTCCACCGGCGAGGAGCCCTACACGCTGGCAATTATCCTTCTGGAGATGCTTGCGGATACCGGCATCACTTTTGAGGTGCACGGTACCGACATCAACACCAATGTGCTGCGGGCGGCAGAGAGAGCTTGTTATGGCGACCGGGCGGTGAAGGACGTGCCGGAGGACTACTTGCGAAAGTATTTCCGCCGGGAGGGCGACGGATACCTGGTTTTGCCAGTGGTCAAGAAAAACGTTCGGCTGTACCGCTTGAACTTGAACGACGGTTCTACCATGGATGGGATGCGGGGTTTCCATGCCATTTTCTGCCGCAATGTACTGATCTACTTTGATGACTGTTCCCGGCGGGAGGTGGCCTTAAGGTTCTACCGCTCCCTGGAGCCCGGCGGGTTCATCTTTCTGGGGCACTCCGAGTCCATGAGCAGGATAACTCCGATTTTCAAACTGAGAAGGTTTAAAGAGGCCATCATATACCAGAAGTAAAGCAGAGGTATCGGGTAAATGTACACCGTCTTGGCGTTTATAACAGGAACAGTTTTTGGATTTATTGTTGACCGGTTCTTAACGGCGGTTAGGTTTAGGGCGAGAAACGGCACCCGGGCTGCCGGCGGCGAGGAAGCAAATGTGGCCAGTCAGTTGCTGAGGCTTTTGCCGGTGGTGCGGGCCAGCCTGGAAGAGTCCGTCCGGGCCACCGAAGAGGGGGTTTTGAGCGCCGCCGGGGCGGTGGGGGAAGTGACGGCCCGGGTGCGCCAAGGACTGGCCGGCCTGGAGGCCGTGCTAAAGGCCCAGGAGGAGGGCCGCAGCCGGCGGGAAGAGGCGTTTTACCGGGTTTTCCGGGGGCTGGACGAGGGCCTCGGCCTGCTGCGGGAGCGCATGGGGGCGGCCGAGGAAATGTTCAGACTGATCTTTGAGATGGAGCAAAAGGCCAGGGGCGAAAAACTTTTTGCCATTTTAAGAGAACTAAAAGACATATCTTCCAGCATTCGCCTGGTGGCCCTGAATGCTGACATCGAGGCGGCCAGGGTGGGGGAGGCGGGGCGCGGCTTCGCGGTGGTGGCCGGAGAGGTGCAGCGCCTGGCCGGCCAGTCAGAAAAGGCGGTGCAGAGCGTCAACCAGTTCGGACAGGTGTTGTTTAAGGACATCAGGGACAAGATGGCCGACATGGAAAAGCAGGTCGCAGTTCTTAGGTCAGCTGCCGCCGATCTCGAGGAAAACCGGAATGAAGCCCGCAACCTGGTGGCCATGCACCGGCAGTGGGACGAGGCCACGGCGCAGGACACCGCCAGGATTGCCGCGGATCTTAAAACCATAGACCGTCACCTGGACGAGGGCATCACCGCCTTTCAGTTTCAGGACGCGGTGGCCCAGCAAATTTCCCATGTCCGGGACATATTGCTGCGGGTGGAGGAACTGCTGTCGGGGGGTGATAACGGTGGGATCCCGGACATCCTGAAGGAACTGGAAGAGATGTACACCATGGAAAGGGAGCGGGCCATCCACCGCCGGGTCATGCGGCCGGGCGCCGGAGACGGCGGAACAGCGGGCAACATCGAGTTTTTTTAAGGTGACGGTTATAAAATGGAGTTTTAGACTTATCGCCAACGGGCTCTTGACGAGCTGACCGAACACTTTCAAGGAGGTATTAAGCAAATGGCACAAAAAACCTTATCGCCGCTGCCCCAGGACAGCCTGCAGTCCGGGGCGAAAGAGAGTCTAAAGGCCGCCGGGGAGGACAAAGACCTGCAGAAGAAGATGGAACAGCAGAGAAAGCAGGCCCGGACCTTCGCCAAGCAGCAGCAAATCGCCGAACGCCTGGCGGCGGCCACCGGGCAGATGTCCTCCAGCGTGCAGGAGGCCACCTCGGCGGTGGAGGAACTCCGGGCGGCCATG
>JAILZP010000074.1 GCA_023512435.1 Peptococcaceae bacterium
AGGTTTTGGTTCACCATTCTCCTTTCAGTGAATCACCGCCTTTTATGTTTGTGCCATTTTCATTCACAGCGCGGGCCGGGGCCTAACAAGCCGTCAGGACGCGCGTTTTTGTTTTCTGGCCCTGTCGCTCCGTTCGCTCCCCGCTCCTTCTCACTCCCCGCCCCGGCAGGATGTCAGGGATACCGGGGCGGGGTTAAAACGGCTTGCAGGGGCGCCCCGGTGAAGCGAAGTATTTACAAAACAAAAAGACCCACCTTAGTGGGTCCGAGAAACCATATTTTGCCTTAGAATAACTTTTAAAGATTTAATCTTTTCCTTATCTGAAATATCTTCATAAAGTATTTCCGCTGCCGTTCTATAAAATAATGACCACTCTATTAGCAGATCTAAAACCCTGTCGTGAAAATTTTCCCTGGCGTAATTTTTTATCGCTCTTTCAATATCTAATTCAGTGGCGTTTTCAATATCTAATTCAGTAGCACCTTCAATATTATTTTCATGAAAAATCGCAAACACCCCCTTATTTATTAAATATCAAGAAATTCTACATAATCTTCCCCCAATTCATCTGCAACGGCAGAAATTATGTTGTGCCCAATATTGTCTTCCTCGGCACGGTTTTTCATTGCTTCAAAATCCTCATAAATGTCATAACCACCGTCCCCGCTACTTTCCCACACCCAAAAATACAAGAGCTGTCCTTTTTGAGTCAATGCTACAGACACTAAAACCCCCGCATCAGTTGCCTCATCATGCTCCTCAAACACTAACCACTTACCATTGAAGGCTTTCTTTACATCTCTGTTGGCATTCTTGTCAAAATATTCAAGCAAAATCCTTTCAAACCCGTCCTTTTGAACCTCCTGTAAAGCTTCCAACCTTTCTACCTCCTTTTTAAGGGCATCGGTAATCATTTTAGAAAGACTCTCGGCGGCACCCTTACCTGCAAGTTGCTCAGCTTTTTGCCAGATAACTTCATCCTCATCGCGGACATAAATATTTTTCCTGCCCATTCCATAAATCACCCCCTTTTAATATAAATATACACACAACACATACACACAGTCAATATTTTTTTAAAAAATTTTTACACACCGCCCCACAAGCCAACAAAAACCCCCGGCAGGTATAATCACCTTACCGGGGGCCTCAAAGCGGCTTCTACGGCCTTCTAAAAGGCAGGTCACAGGCTGAACTACGAAGCCCGTAATGTGTTTTCCCCGTACTCCCGCGCAATTTCGACGGCCAGGGTCAAATAATCGTCCAGGGTATGTTGAAGGTAATCGTCCTCCCCTTCCTGAATAAAAGTACCTGCCCGATAGCAATCCCGTCCTCCAGGCCGGCCAAAAAGAAATTCCCCTCCACTATCGCCATCAGCTCATCGTTCAGGCCCCGCAGCCTCTCCAGCCGGTCCACCAGCTCCACCGGGGAGACAGCAGCCCCGCCCTGAAAGGCGCTGATAAGGGCGTCAATGGTCCCCTGGTATTCATCAAACAGCCGGGAAAACTGCGGGTCCCCGGAAACGGCCCGGCCGGCCTCTTCCTGGCGGGTATTGATGAAATTCCCCCATGCTGTGCTTACACTATTATTTTTTGGCATTTTAATTTCAACCTCCTGAATTTTTAGGTTTTGACGCCAGGCGCCAATAAACTCTTTACAAGCCCTTCACAACAATAAAAGCCTCATTCGCCTTGTAAAAAACCTCACTCAACCGGCCATACGCTTCCAAGCACCCTAACCGCATCCTGCCGTAATCCTCCACCAAGTCCTTAACGGTCATCCCGTCCCAGCCGTATTCATACCCCTCCGACAGGAAGCGGTTCAGCCCGTCAATGGTCTGGAATCGGGGTATCTGTGGTATCTGGCTGCCGCACTCTTTTTTCATGTCAAAGAAACCTCCCGAAGAACATTTCCCCAAAACTCCCGGAAACCTGGCCTGAAAGCCCTTTCAAAGTCAACCTCTCTATTGGGGCAACTTTCCGGGCGGCGGTCGTCATCGCTGCATACAACGGAAGCATTCTCCAGGGAGAGGGGGCATCTCCTTTCATGGTGTTCAAGGCAATACCTGAAATGGATCAGTATGATGTTCTTTTCCTTGAAATACAGGAATTGAACACCTTCAGGCAATTTCATAAAAACCACCATTACAAATAGACCTCCTTTAGGTTTTTGATTGATATTGCTTTTTACCCGCCGGGAGGTTGTAGTATAATAAAAGCAGGGTATCCTCCCGTACGGGCAGGGTGTCTTTGGCGGGAAGGTTCTTGCTTGGCGGCTGGCCTTCCCGCTAAAGTTTTGCGGTTTTCAACTTAAGCCACCCCTTTTGCTTTTTGTGTATTATATCAATATATATTAACTAGCATCAAGATGTTTAAGAGAAATTTAATATGTTTTATTTTTGTCCTATTGATTTAATTATTTAAAATAGTATATTATAGATATGACTTATGTCTATGTAGTCGGGGATAACGAAATTAGCACTAACATTTTGCGGATATACCGAAATTAACACCAACATATTTTCGATATCCCAGCTTTCTGTCTTTTCAGTATATTACAAAGCAAAAAGAAAACCCCCGCCCCCGGCCTGACACCGGGAAGCGGGGGATAGTGGCTCCATATACCTCTTCATTATCGCTCAAGCCGGATTAGGATCAGGCTCGGCGGAAGGATTAGCGGAAGGCTCGGCACTGGAAGGCTCGGCGGAAACCTCGACAGAAGTTTCAGTAGTGGGAGACTCCGCGCCGGCCTTTCCCCCAACCTCAACCGTCACCGTTTTCATCACCGGTCTGCGCCTCCTGACCGTGACCACTTCAACAGCTTCTTCTTTCGTGGCCGGCTGCTCGGGGAAAACTTCGATCTGTTCCTGAATGGCCGATAACTCCACTTCCAGGCCGGTCAGGTCATCGTAAAACTTCAACACCTGTGACCTGGCAACCTCCACCTTGTTGCCGCGCTCATCAAAAATTTTCACCGTCTTAGGAGTCAGCCTGGCCGAATATCCTTCTTTCGCCACGGGCACAACCAGGGCCTTCTTCTTGAATTGCCCGGTCCTTTCGTCCAGTTCGTAGCCGTCCTTGACCCGGTGGACCTGTTCCTCCACTTCCTCAAACTTGGGCATCCGGTAGACCTCAAGGCTGCCGTCCTCCTTGAGCGCATACCTTTCTTCCGTGGCCTGGATCTCGCGGGTCAGTGTCTTTTTGATTCCCTGGCACCCGCTGTGTATCGGGATGCACATGGTTCCGAGGAATTCTTCATCAATGTGCCGGACATATAAAACAACGGTATCCCCCGGAACAAAAGGCTTTTCACAGAGAGGGCAGGAGGTTTCCTCAAAGCAGGTATCACCCTGGGAAAGGTTGGTGGCCCGCAAAATGTTGAAGTATCCAGAGTTCCAACGCTGGTTGGAATATCCTATGTATCCGCTGTTGTGTATATAAGGAACCAAACCGTCCCATATTTTGCCCATTACGCATATTTGCGCTGAAGAGCTTTGTGCAAGATTTACATAGTTGCTGTCAAGATGGATTCCCGGCCCATGCAATCGCAAACTGCCGGTATCCCGAGACCACACCACAAGCTGCCGCTTTGTACCCCCCAAAACCGGGTCATACTGGCTGGTGGCATACACCTGCCCGGTGGCAATACCGTCTTCAAAAAATATCATATTGCCCCAGTTTTGGCCGGCCCACATGCCGATGTTCTGCTTGCCCTGGTAGTATGCTTCCAGGACGCCTTCAGGGGTTAAAGCGATGTAGGTATCGCTGGTCTCACTCCCGGTTTGAAACACGGATGAATATATCGCGCCGCCGCTGTCAACCTTTAACCCATACTTACCGGGAGCGTACTGGCCATGAACAACACGGGGCAGGTTCCTCACGGCCTTGAAGCTGGTGATCCCGTTCGGCATGATGACTGAAACCTGCACACCCCCACCGCAGCAGGGCACCCGGTCGATAACCCGGAAAGTTGTGTCCACCAGGGAATTAACCACCTGGGGCGGGGGTATCCGGTCAAACAGGGGGAATTTTACCCCCTCCAGGGCTTTACATACGCTGGCATCGTCCGCGCCGTTGATGTGCAATACCCACGGCGGGATCGGGGCGTGCAAATGGTTTACCAGGTCGGCGGGGGGCAGGGGGTTGAACCGGACCAGGAGGAAGGGCCGCCCCCGGTAGTAGCCGGCCAGGTGGAAGCAGAATTGGCTTTGGTCTACGCCGTTCCAGTACGCCGCCAGGTGGTCCCTCAGCGCGTCGGCCATGGCGACAGGGGAGAGGTCCAGGTTTCCGGGTTTCCTTCGGAAACCCTCCAGGGCCGCTTCCAGGGTCAGGCCCCGGGGCGGGTATTGGTGTACTCCGACATAAGAAAGTCCTATGGTGTTCGTGAGCTTAAATAACTTTTGGGCGTGGTCATCCTCAACGGTGATTATGTTTGCCTTTTGGGCCGCTTCTTTGCCGGTCCCCTTGTCAGCCTCTTTGCCGGTCCCCGCCCGGCTTACAGGTTCGGAGACAACCCGGCTGTCAGAAACCATTGCGATCCGGTCCTGTAAAATGAGTGACGCGATAAAAGACATGATGAATATCACTCCCTTCTTTATTTTCCAGGTATGGGGGCGGGGTGTGGCTGTGTCCCCCGCCCTTGATAACTGCTTCCTGAAACCATCAGCCGCCCCTCGCCGTCCGCAGCGTATTTACCGCCCTGGTCAGTTCCCGGCTTAAAACCTCTGCGTCTGTGCCGTCTTCCATGTTCATGTTTTCCACGCTTAACAGCTTGTCAATCTGCACTCCCGTTCTGCGCTCCAAGGTGGCTATAAGCCGGTCAGTCATTTTGTTACTGATCCGCTCCATCTCCCCGGCTGTCAGCATTCGCCCGGCAAGGGCAATTTTATCCGGGATGTTCGGGAAATTTGCCAGTACATTCGCCAGGCGGTCGAAACTGACCGTCAGCCGCGGGGACAGTACCCGCTCACCTTTGAGCAGTTCGGCAATGCCGCTTCGGGTCACATAAGCCCCGGTGTGGGCCTGAGAAATGATCACATTTGGGTCTTTCCAATCCACCTTGTATCCTAACGCCTCGGCCACGTCCCGGATGCCCACCCACGCCCGGTCATTGATTATCCGCCAGGGAGCGAACCATCTGCTCCCGATTTTGACCATCTTGGCCGCATCGTTCCATTCGACAGACTTGCCGAGTAGGGAGGCCAACTGCTGGGACCACATATACGTTCTGCCGCCTTCATTTATGTACTGCCCCGGTCCGATTATAGCCACAACTTTCCCGGACCCCTGGGATGTTCCGCCGCCGGAGGAACCGCCCCCGCCGGCGGCTTCCTCGGCTTCCTCGATAATATCCCGCGCCCCCTTGGGCAGGTCCGTGGCTCCGTCCCGGATACCCTCGGCCAGCCTCTGCATCCGACCTTGGACCGCCTCGCGTTGGGGCTCCGCCACGCGTCGTCGTCCC
>JAILZP010000029.1 GCA_023512435.1 Peptococcaceae bacterium
TTTTTTTTTACACCCCCCCCCCCCCCCCCGGGGTTCCCCCCCCCCGGGGGGGGCCCCCCCCGGGGCGCGCCCGGGCGATCTCCCTGGCGGCCTCGGCCGGGGTGGAGGTGCTGGCCCGCCGCTGCCTGGTGTCCCTCCGCGAGGTGGTCCTGGACGGGGCGGTGCCTGTTTGCTTATGCTGATGACTTTAAGGGTCAGGAGACAGTAGACAGGAGACAGGAGGTCCCCCGTGACGTTTTTTGCGGTATAAAGGGCTGGATTGCGGCGCCTGGATTCCGTATTTCGTAAAGGAATAATAATCCGGGAGGAAAAGGTTTTCTTTTGCGGGAATATTTTAAAGGCCCGTTTTTATTGGAATTGACAACAATTATTTATGATCACGGTATTGAATAATTATACAGGTAAATGTATAATTATAAATATTTGTCAGGCACATTGTTTTGAGGGAAGGAGACAGATCGAATTGGCGGGAGACAAGGTAATCAAGGCGGGGGTCATCGGGGCCACGGGATATACCGGGGCCGAGCTGGTCCGGATTTTATCGGCCCACCCCAATGTGCGGCTGGCCGCACTGACCACCCAGAGCTATGCCGGCATGCCCTTCTGGGAGGTGTACCCGCACCTGTACAGGCACGTGGACATGGTCTGCCGGGAACTGGACCTGGCGTACCTGGCGGATAAATGCGACGTGGTTTTTACCGCACTGCCCCACGGCCACTCCATGCCGGTGGCCGCCGAAGTCCACCGGCGGGGCAAAAGGTTGGTGGACCTGGGGGCGGATTTCCGCTTTAAGGACGTGGCCGTCTACGAAAAATGGTACAAGGTGGATCACAGCGAGCCGGGTCTGAATGACCAGGCGGTGTACGGGCTGCCAGAAATTCACCGGGAAGAAATTAAAGGGGCCCGGATTGCGGCCAATCCCGGGTGCTATCCCACCAGCGTCATCCTGGGCTTGGCCCCGCTTTTGAAAAACCGTTTGGCGGACACCGGCAGCATTATCATCGATTCCAAGTCGGGGGTTTCAGGGGCCGGCCGGAACCTTTCCCTGACCACCCACTACTGCGAGGTGAACGAAAGCATCAGGGCATACAACGTCGGGAAGCACAGGCATACCCCAGAGATTGAACAGGAGCTGAGCGCCCTGGCCGGGGAAAGCCTGGCGGTTTCCTTCACGCCCCACCTCACCCCCATGAACAGGGGGATACTGAGCACCATCTACGCGAGGCTGAAGGGAAGTTTCAGCCCGGAGGAAATCACCGGCCTGTACCGCGAATTCTACGCCGGAAGCCCCTTTGTGAGGGTCCTGCCGCCGGGGGTGCTGCCCGCCACCAAGTCCGTCTGCGGGTCGAACCATTGCGACATCGGCCTGGTGGTGGACGACCGGACCGGCAGGGTGGTGGTTCTTTCGGCCATCGACAACCTGATCAAGGGGGCCTCGGGCCAGGCGGTCCAGAACATGAACATCATGTTCGGGCTTCCGGAGGAAACCGGTCTGGAGAGGCCGGGAATCTATCCGTAGAAAGCGGAGGTGCGGGTGGTGAAATTCGAAGCGGTGCCCGGCGGGGTCACCGCCGCCGTGGGCTTTACGGCCTCCGGGGTGGCCGCCGGGGTGAAGTATAAAGGCAAAAAGGATATCGCGGTGATTTACTCGGAATGTGACGCCGCGGCGGCGGGGGTCTTCACCACCAACGTGGTCAAGGCCGCCCCGGTGATCCTGAACATGGAAAGGCTGACCTCAGGAAGGGCCAGGGCGGTGGTGGTGAACAGCGGCAACGCCAATGCCTGCAACGGAGACCGGGGTATGGCCGACGCCCGGGCCATGGCGGAGGAAGCCGCCCGGCTGCTGGGAATACCCGGGGAGGCCGTGCTGGTGGCTTCCACCGGGGTGATCGGCCAGCCCATGCCCATGGACCGCATAATTCCCGGCATCGGGTCCGCTGTGGCAAACTTGAGCCGGGCCGGCGGGACGGATGCCGCCGAGGCCATCATGACCACCGATACCGAGTTGAAGCAGCACGCCGTCAGCTTTTGCCTGGACGGAAAAAGGGTGACGGTGGGGGGAATGGCCAAGGGGTCGGGCATGATCCACCCCAACATGGCCACCATGCTCTGCTTTGTAACCACCGACGCGGCCATATCCCCGGCCTGCCTGAAGGAGTGCCTGGCCGGTGCCGTGGACAGGAGCTTCAACATGGTGACCGTTGACGGGGACACCAGCACCAACGACATGGTGGTGGCGCTGGCCAACGGCATGGCCGGGAACAGGGAGATCGGGGACATGGGAGAAGATGGCTGCCGGGTGTTCCGGGAGGCCCTCACCGAGGTGTGTGTAGCCCTGGCCAAGGCCGTGGCCCGGGACGGCGAAGGGGCCACCAAGCTGATCGAGGTCCGGGTGGTGAACGCCCCGGAAGAAAGGGATGCCAGGCTGGCGGCCCGGGGCGTGGCCGCTTCCAGCCTCTTCAAGGCGGCCGTTTTCGGCGAGGACGCCAACTGGGGCAGGATCATCTGCGCCGCCGGCTATTCCGGGGCCAGGTTCAATCCCCGGGCGGTGGACATCTACCTGGGGGACGTACAGGTGGCCAGGGACGGCGAGGGCCTGGCCTTTGACGAGGAAAAGGCGGCCTCCGTCCTGGCGCAGAAGGAAGTCCGGGTGCTGATTGATTTCAAGGAAGGCGATCACGAAGCCACGGCCTGGGGATGCGACCTGACCTATGAGTATGTCAAAATAAACGGCAGTTACAGGACTTAACTTAGCTATTCTATCCCGAAGACAACCCATTCTGAACACTTTATTCTGTCGGAATTAAGAAGCCAGAATCCAGAATTCAAAATGGGAAAAGCCTGAATTATGGTGTTTTCATATGGAAAGGCGTGTGATTAAAAATTGGCCAGCGCGCTGGAGAAAGCCTCGATACTTGTGGAGGCGCTTCCGTATATAAAGAAGTTTTACGGCAAGACAGTGGTGATCAAGTACGGCGGCCACGCCATGATCAACGACGATCTGAAGAAGGCTGTGCTCACCGATGTGGTGCTGATGAAGTACGTGGGCATGCACCCCGTCATTGTGCACGGGGGCGGCCCGGAAATAACCGGCATGCTTAAAAGGGTGGACATAGAGTCCAGGTTTGTGGGGGGCTTAAGGGTGACCGACCGGGAGACCATGGAAATAGTGGAAATGGTGCTGGTGGGGAAGATCAACAAGGACATCGTGGCCCGCGTCAACAGCTTCGGCGGCCGGGCGGTGGGGCTTTCCGGAAAGGATGCCGGCCTTTTTCAGGCGGTTAAGAAGCAGGGGAGGGTGAAAAGGCCGGACGGAACCACCGAAATGGTGGACATTGGCTACGTGGGCGAGATTGCCAGGGTGAACCCGGATATTGTGACCACGGTGATCCGGGAAGGGTACATCCCGGTGGTGGCCCCGGTGGCGGTGGGCGCCCAGGGCGAAAGCTACAACGTGAACGCCGACGACGCGGCCGGAGCCCTGGCCGTGGCCTTAAAGGCCGACAAGCTGATCATCCTCACCGACGTGGAAGGCATACTGGAGGACCGGAACGACCCCGGGAGCCTTATTTCCACCGTTACCAGGGCCCAGGTGCCGGGCCTGGCGGAGCGGGGGATAATCGACGGGGGCATGATCCCCAAGGTGGAATGCTGCGTCAGGGCCCTGGATGGAGGGGTGAAAACCACCCACATCCTGGACGGCAGGGTGCCGCACTCCATCCTGCTGGAGGTTTTTACCGACCGGGGCATCGGAACGATGGTTGTTGAATGAGAACTCAGAACTCAGAACCCAGAACTCAGAATGGTGGAGGTGGGATGAGTGAACACCGCTGAGATAATCGAAGCCGGCGACCGCTGGGTGATGAAGACCTACGGCCGGATTCCCCTGGCCCTGGTCAGGGGCAGGGGGGCCAGGATATGGGACGCCGACGGCAGGGAATACCTTGATTTTGTAGGCGGCCTGGCCGTAAATTCCCTGGGACACTGCCACCCGGCGGTGGTGAGGGCGATCGCTGAACAGGCCGAAAAACTTATTCACGTATCAAACCTGTACTACATAGAACCACAGGTCAAGCTGGCCGCGCAACTGGCCCGGAACACCTGCGGGGACAGGGTCTTTTTCTGCAACAGCGGCGCCGAGGCCAACGAGGCGGCCATCAAGCTGGCCCGGAAATACGCCAGGGTGAACGGAAACCTGGACCGGTATGAAATTATCACCGCCCTGAAATCCTTTCACGGCCGTACCCTGGCCACCATTACGGCCACCGGGCAGGCCAAGTACCAGCAGGGCTTCGAACCCCTGCCCGCGGGATTCCGCTACGTGCCGTTTAACGACCCGGAGGCCCTCCGGGAGGCGGTGGGGCCCAACACCTGCGCGGTGATGCTGGAGCCCGTCCAGGGGGAAGGCGGGGTGAACGTGGCAGAACCCGCTTACCTCCTGGAGGCGAGGAAACTTTGCAGCGAAAAGGGGATTCTGCTGATATTCGACGAAGTTCAGTGCGGCCTGGGCCGGACCGGCAAGTTCATGGCCTACCAGCATTACGGTGTGGAGCCGGACATCTTCACCCTGGCCAAGGCCCTGGGCGGGGGCTTTCCCATCGGCGCCATGGTGGCCAGGGAAGAGGTGGCTGCGGCCTTTGCCCCGGGCGATCACGCCTCCACCTTCGGGGGCAACCCGCTGGCCTGCGCGGCGGGACTGGCCGTGGTGGACCAGTTGATCAACCACGGGGTGGTGGAGAACGCGGCCCGGGTGGGGGCCTACTTCATGGAAAAGCTTTTGGAGATGAAGGGCCGCCATCCCGTTATCCGGGAAGTCCGCGGGAAGGGCCTGATGCTGGGAATGGAGCTGGCGGCGGACGGCCGGGAAGTGGTGGCCTTCTGCCAGCAAAGGGGGCTCCTGATCAACTGTGTGAACAACAACGTGCTGAGGTTCCTTCCTCCGCTGATCATTACCGGGGCCGACGTGGACCGGGCGGCCGGCATACTGGAAGAGGCGTTGAAATCCTGCCCGGGAGGATAACAAATTGCCCAAGCGAAGCGACATAAAAAAAGTGCTGGTGATTGGATCGGGACCCATCGTCATCGGCCAGGCGGCGGAATTCGACTACGCCGGGACCCAGGCCTGCAAGGCCCTTTCCGAGGAAGGGGTGGAGGTGGTGCTGATCAACTCCAACCCCGCCACCATTATGACCGACCCCGGGATTGCCCACCAGGTCTACATCGAGCCTCTTACCTGGCAGAGCGTGGCCGCGGTGATCAAAAGGGAGCGGCCCGACGGCCTGCTGCCCACCCTGGGCGGTCAGACGGGGCTGAACCTGGCGGTGGATCTGGCCGGGAGAGGCATCCTGGAAAAATACGGGGTGAGATTGCTGGGAACCTCCCTGGAGGCCATAAAAAAGGCCGAGGACAGGGAACTGTTCAAGGAAACCATGCTGGCCATAGGCGAGCCGGTGCCGGAGAGCACAATCGCCACGTCCCTGGAGGAGGCCCGGGAATTTGCCGGCCGCACGGGCTATCCCGTCATCGTCCGCCCGGCCTACACCCTGGGCGGCACCGGGGGCGGCATAGTGGGGAACGACCGGGAACTGGCCGAGACGGTGGGCCGGGGGCTGAAAATGAGCATGATCGGCCAGGTCCTGATGGAGCGGAGCGTGGCCGGCTGGAAGGAAATAGAATACGAGGTGATGAGGGACGGGGCCGACAACTGCATCACCGTATGCAACATGGAAAACGTGGACCCCATCGGCGTCCACACCGGTGACAGCATTGTGGTGGCGCCCTCCCAGACCCTGGCGGACAAGGAATACCAGCTGCTCCGGTCGGCTTCCCTGAAGATTATCAGGGCGCTGGGGGTGGAAGGCGGCTGCAACGTCCAGTTCGCCCTGGATCCGTACAGCTTTAAATATTACGTCATCGAGGTCAACCCCCGGGTCAGCCGTTCCAGCGCGCTGGCCTCCAAGGCCACCGGCTACCCCATTGCCAAGATGGCTGCCAAGATAGCCGTGGGATTCAACCTGGACGAGATTGTCAACCCGGTTACCGGCAAGACCACCGCCTGTTTCGAGCCGGCCCTGGATTACGTGGTGGTGAAGATTCCCCGCTGGCCCTTTGACAAATTCGACAGCGCCGACCGTACCCTGGGCACCCAGATGAAGGCCACCGGGGAGGTTATGGCCATTGACCGCACCTTCGAGGGCGCCCTGATGAAGGCCGTCCGGTCCCTGGAAATAGGAGTGGACAGCCTGCAGCTCAAGGGGTCGGCCAGCTGGAGCGAGATGGAGCTGGAGAGCAGATTGATCAAGCCCAATGACGAGAGGATCTTCGCCATCGCCGAGGCCTTCCGGAGGTTCTGGGCAATGCGGGAGGTCTTCCAGTTGACCGGGATAGATTACTTTTTCCTGGAGAAGATCAAGAACATAGTGGTAATGGAGGGGGAACTGAAGGCTTCCGGATGGCCGGCGGATCCCGGAAGGATCAGGCGGGCCAAGGAATTGGGCATGTCCGACAGCCAGATAGCCCGGCTGGCCGGGGTTACCCAGGCGGAGGTAAGGTCCCTGAGGAAGAAATACCGGCTGGTCCCCTCCTACAAGGTGGTGGACACCTGCGCCGCCGAGTTTGAATCCTCCACCCCCTATTACTATTCCACCTACGAGTCCCAGGACGAGGTGGGAACCTCGGGCCGCAGGAAGGTGCTGGTGTTGGGTTCCGGCCCGATCAGGATCGGCCAGGGGATAGAGTTCGACTACTGCTCGGTGCATTCGGTCTGGGGGCTCCAGGCCGAAGGGGTGGAGTCCATCATCGTCAACAACAACCCCGAAACCGTCAGCACCGATTTCGACACCTCCGACAAGCTCTACTTCGAGCCGCTGACGTTGGAGGACGTGGCCAACATTATAGACAAGGAAAAGCCCGAAGGTGTGGTGGTCCAGTTCGGCGGTCAGACCGCCATCAACCTGGCCGGGGACCTGTCCCGGTACGGGGCCGGGATACTGGGCACTCCGGTGGAGTGCATAGACGCCGCCGAGGACAGGGAGAAATTCGGCGGCCTGCTGCGATCCCTGGGCATTCCCCAGACCGAGGGCAGCACCGCCTTCACCGTCCAGGGGGCCCTGGAAATAGCCCGCCGGCTGGGCTACCCGGTGCTGGTGAGGCCGTCCTACGTGCTGGGCGGCCGGGCTATGGAGATCGTCCACAGCGAAAATGAAATCCTGAAATACATGGAATCGGCGGTCCAGGTCTCCCCCAGGCACCCGGTCCTGGTGGATAAATACATCCGGGGCAAGGAGGTGGAGGTGGACGCCGTCGGCGACGGAAAGGACATTTTCATCCCCGGCATCATGGAGCACATCGAGCGGGCGGGAGTGCACTCGGGGGACAGTATCGCGGTGTACCCTCCCCAGACCCTCAGCGAGGGGGAAATCGACACCATCGTGGATTACACCCTGCGCATCGGCCGCGCCCTGAAGATATGCGGGCTGATCAACATCCAGTTCGTGGTGGGGGAGGACGGCATATTCGTGCTGGAGGTCAACCCCCGGGCTTCCCGGACCGTGCCCATACTGAGCAAGGTCACCGGCGTGCCCATGGTGCAGGTGGCCACCCGGGCCATGATGGGCCGCAGCCTTGCCTCCATGGGTTACCGCAGCGGGCTGGGACCTTTGCCGAACCTGGTTACCGTCAAGGCCCCGGTGTTTTCCTTCGACAAGCTTGGCCTGGTGGAGACCTCCCTGGGGCCGGAAATGAAGTCCACCGGGGAGGTCATGGGCATTGACCGGAGCTTCCCGCTGGCGCTGTACAAGGCCATTGTCTCCTCCGGACTGAAAATCGCATTGGGAGGGGCGCTGCTGGTATCGCTGGCGGACCGGGACAAGGAGGAGGCCCTGCCCATCATCCGGCGCTACCGGGACATGGGGTTTGAGTTGCACGCCACTCCCGGAACGGCCAGGGCCCTGGCCGGGGCCGGGCTTGCCGTGGAGGAGGCCGGCGACCCCTGTTCCCTGATCAGGTCGGGGGTTTTCAGCCTGGTGATCAACACGCCCAGCAGGGGGAAGATTCCCGGCAGGCCGGGATTTGTTCTCAGGCGGACGGCCTCGGAATACAGGGTTCCCTGCCTGACCTCCCTGGATACCGCCCGGGCGCTGGCGGGGGTGCTGGACCACCTGATCCGGGGAGAGGAGCCGGAGCCGGTGAACATGAGGCAGTTTACGGTTTGGGGAATTGGGAATTAGGAATTGGGAATTGGGGGTTGGAGCCCGGTTTTCACGCATCTGTCAGTGCCGCTTGAGGCATGGGGGACTACCAAGAAAACAGACTGGGGTGAATTAATTGAAACAACTGCCTGACCTTCTGCGCGGCAGGGATTTGCTATCCCTCCACCATTTTACGCCGTCTGAGATCAAGCTGATCCTGGATACCGCAGATGACCTCCGGGAAATGCAAAAAAAGGGTGAGCCGCACCAATATCTCAAGGGCAAGACCCTGGGCATGATCTTTCAAAAGTCCTCCACCCGCACCAGGGTGTCCTTCGAGGTGGGGATTTACCAGCTTGGAGGATATGGCCTGTTTCTCAGCGCGTCGGACCTCCAGCTGGGGCGGGGGGAAAGCATCGCCGACACCGCCAGGGTGCTGTCGAGGTACCTGGACGGAATCATGATCAGGACTTATGCCCAGTCTGACGTGGAGGAACTGGCCCGTTACGCGGACATACCGGTAATCAACGGGCTCACCGACCTGCTGCACCCGTGCCAGATCCTGGCCGACCTGCAGACCATCAGGCAGGTGAAGGGAAGGCTGGCCGGACTTAAACTGGCCTACGTGGGAGACGGCAACAACGTAGCCCACTCCCTGCTTTTGGGCTGCGCCAAGACCGGGGTGAACATCACCGTGGCCTCTCCGGAAGGCTACAAGCCCCGGCCCGAGATTGTGTCGGCGGCCGTGGAGGACGCCCGGGAGACCGGGGCCGTGATCAGAGTGGTCACCGACCCCGTGGAGGCGGTAAAGGATGCCGACGTGGTGGTCACCGACGTCTGGGCCAGCATGGGCCAGGAGGCAGAGCAGGATGCCAGGGCCGGGGTTTTCGCGCCGTACCGGGTCGACGAAGAGCTGGTGAAGCACGCCAGGGAGGATTACATCTTCCTCCACTGCCTGCCCGCCCACCGGTGGGAGGAGGTGTCGGCCGGGATCATCGACGGGCCGCATTCGGTGGTCTGGGACGAGGCCGAGAACAGGCTGCACGTGCAGAAAGCCGTAATGGCCCTGATAATGTAATTAATGGATGTAAGCTGTAAGCTGTAAGCTTATGGGGCAATATTTATGGTATTAAAGATATCTTGTGCTGATTACAGTAATAATATATGTGCATAGTAAGGTGTAGATCCATTTAACCCCTCTGGCAACAAATAAAGAATTATAAGGCTTATGGCTTAAAGCTTACCGCTTATAGCCGAAAACTGAAAGGAGATGACGGCATTGAAAAAAGTTGTGCTTGCCTACTCCGGGGGACTGGACACCTCCATCATCATTCCCTGGCTGAAGGAGAACTACGGGTACGAGGTAGTGGCCATGGCGGCCGACCTGGGCCAGGGGGAGGAGCTGGATCCCCTCGAGGCCAAGGCCATAAAAAGCGGCGCCCTGAAAATATACATCGAGGATGTCAAGAGGGAGTTTATCGAGGACTACATATTCCCCACCCTCAGGGCCGGGGCCCTTTACGAGGGCAAGTACCTGCTGGGCACGTCCATGGCCCGGCCCCTGATTGCCAAGAAGCTGGTGGAGGTGGCCGAAAAAGAGGGGGCCGAGGCGGTGGCCCACGGGGCCACCGGAAAGGGCAACGACCAGGTCCGCTTCGAGCTGACGGTCAAGGCCCTGAACCCTGACCTTAAAATAATCGCCCCCTGGCGGGAGTGGGACATCCGCTCCCGGGAAGACGCCATCGACTACGCCAGCGCCAGGGGGATCCCGGTGCCGGTGACAAAGGACAGGCCGTACAGCATGGACCGCAACATCTGGCACCTCAGCCACGAGGGGGGCGACCTGGAGGACCCGGCCCTGGAGCCCCCGGACGACGTGCTGATGATCTCGGTTTCCCCGGAGAAGGCCCCGGACAAGCCCACCTACGTGGAGATAGGCTTTGACGCCGGTGTCCCGGTGAGCCTGGACGGCCGGGAGGCGGACCCGGTGACCCTGGTGGAAAGGCTCAACGCCGTGGGCGGGGCCAACGGGATCGGCATAGTGGACATGGTGGAAAACAGGCTGGTGGGCATGAAGTCCAGGGGCATCTACGAGACTCCGGGCGGGACCATCCTGTGGCTGGCCCACAGGGAACTGGAGCGCCTGACCCTGGACCGCGCAACCATGCATTTCAAGGAACTGGTGGCAGCCCGGTACGCCGAGCTGGTTTACGACGGGGTCTGGTTCTCGCCCCTGCGGGAGGCATTGGACGCTTTCGTGGACGTCACCCAGAGGACGGTTACCGGGAGGGTCCGGATGAAGCTGTACAAGGGCAACTGCACTCCGGCCGGGACCACCTCGCCGTACTCGCTGTACAACAAGGAACTGGCCACCTTCAGCCGGGACGAGATATACAGCCAGAAGGACGCCGAGGGTTTCATCAACCTTTTCGGCCTGCCGCTCAAGGTCAGGGCTCTGATGGAAAAACAGTCCGGCCTGAGGTAAAAGGCCGGGGATTGAATCCGGGGCAAAAGGTTATTTTTCCCAGAATTTCTGATCAGCCGATTTTTTGAATATATACCTGCATATCCTGTCGGCATTGCCATTGGACAGGTCCTGGAATTCAAGCCCCAGCCTGTATTTGTTCTTGTCTTCGGGGACAATCCTGCGTACCCGGGCTTTCAGACAGAAATTGCAAGTATTGTTCTTTTCCAATTCGAGGTCAAACATTACCAGCAAAAGATCGTTTTCCCGGTAGGGGGACCTGGCCGCCACTTCCATGCCGCCGGCGCTGATGTTGAGGGCCGTGGCCCGTTCAAACATGGGTTTTTGTTTGTCGTCCCCGGGGTCCGGTGCGATTTGCACGTCCAGCAGGATTTTCAGCCTGAACGATTTTCTCCGCTGAACCCTTTTGTATTCCGTGGGGTTTTCGAGGTTAACCAGGATGACGTTGTCCGCGGTGAAGGACCTCACCCGGCTCTTGAACTCCATGATGAAAGACTCGGTGGGGACCTTGAGGCAGACCTCCTGCCCCCGCCTCAACTTCATGGCCACCTGGTTGTGCAGGGGAAGGGTGATGCTTAATCCCCGGGGGCCCGAGTATTCGATGGACGATACAAACTCCAGGGAATCGTCTTCTCCCCTGGTAACGATTATTTTCTGGCTTTGTTTCACCTGATGACCGAGTATTTTGAGGGCCATGGCGTCAGCTCCGGTATGCAGGATTGCTAATAGCTGGTTATTGAGTTATATTATAACACAATCCGGGCGGATACCAATTGCAATTATATTCCGGTTAGGGACGTTTCTGTAGCGATCTTGCCTTTCGTGGCATTGCCTTTAAGTTCACACAGGGGCGGGTGGATGAGATGAGCAAGCTCTGGGGCGGCAGGTTCCAGAAAAAAACCAGCGCGGCGGTGGACGATTTTCACTCCTCAATATCCTTTGACTGCCGGCTGTACCGTTATGACATAGAAGGAAGCATGGCCCACGCCGAGATGCTGGGCAGGGCCGGGATTATCACCCCGGAGGAAGCCGGCGCCATCGTGGCCGGCCTCAGGGAGGTTCTCTCCGACATTGAAAGCGGCCGGGCTGAATTTTCCGTGGAGGCAGAGGATATTCACATGAACGTTGAGCAGATGCTCACCGGGAAAATAGGCGCGGCGGCGAAGAAGCTGCACACCGCCAGGAGCAGGAACGACCAGGTGGCCCTGGATGTGCGCATGTACCTGCGGGACCAGATCGACGAAACGGTGGGGCTCATCGACGAACTCAGGGAGACCCTGGTGGAGATGGCCGAAAAGCACCTGTACACCATCATGCCGGGCTACACGCACCTGCAGAGGGCCCAGCCGGTCACCCTGGCCCACCACCTGATGGCCTACGTGCAGATGTTCGGCAGGGACAGGGAGAGGCTGCTGGACTGCCGCCGCAGGGTCAATGTCATGCCCCTGGGGGCGGGAGCCCTGGCCGGCACCACCTTTCCCCTGGACCCGGATTTCGTGGCCGAAAAACTGGGTTTTGAAGGGGTGGCCCTAAACAGTCTGGATGCGGTCAGCGATCGCGATTTCGCGGTGGAGTTCGCTGCCGCCGCCTCCCTGATCATGGTCCACCTGAGCAGGTTCTGCGAGGAAATTATCCTGTGGTCCAGTGCCGAGTTTTCCTTCGTTGAGCCGGACGACGAGTACAGCACCGGCAGCAGCATGATGCCCCAGAAGAAAAACCCGGATGTGGCCGAGCTGATCAGGGGCAAGGCGGGCAGGGTCTTCGGGGACCTGGCGGCGCTGCTGACCATGCTCAAGGGACTTCCCCTGGCTTACAACAAGGACATGCAGGAGGACAAGGAAGCTCTTTTCGACGCCGTGGACACGGTTAAAAAATGCCTGGCCATTTTCAGGCCCATGCTGGCCACCTTAAAGGTCAGGGAGGACAATATGATCAGGGCAGCCCGGGGAGGGTTCACCAACGCCACCGACCTGGCCGACTACCTGGTCAGGAAGGGACTGCCCTTCCGGGAGGCCCACGAGGTGGTGGGCCGGGCGGTTCTGCACTGCATCGGGGCCGGGAAATCCCTGGACCAGGTTTCGCTGGAAGAGTTCAGGAAGTTCAGCCCGCTGGTGGAGGAGGACGTGTACGAGGCCATTTCCATCCGGCGTTGCGTGGAAGCCAGGAAGGTATTGGCCGGCCCTTCCCCGGAATCGGTCAGGGAGGCCATTCGGCGGTCCGGTGTTGGGAAGGCGCGGCCGGAGAATATTGGAAGCCGGGACTGAAAACAGGCACCGGCGCAGCATAATTTTCTTGACACCCAATGGCGGATTCTGTATACTGTAAAACATGATAAAAGCTGTGAAGGGGAACAAGTAACCGGGTGCCACGGCCCCAGAGAGCCGGGAGAGCTGTGAACCGGCGCCGGCCCAGGTGAAAACATCGCCCCGGAGCCGCAGGCTGAAAGATTTATTCCATTAGGCCGTGCCGGGTTGGCCCACCCGTTACCAAAGCTGTGTCCTGATGGGGACACGACAAGGGGTCTTCCGCCGCGAGGCGGGAGGCAACCAGGGTGGTACCGCGTGAGTAGCCTCTCGTCCCTGGCAGTTTTAACCGACTGCCGGGCGGGAGGTTAAATTTTGTCATGCTTAGTGATCTTGTCATGCTTAGCGACCTGCTGATAATCCGAATTACCGGGCTGGAAAAGTTCATCAGGGCGGGGGGAATGCGCCGGGCACCCGGCCCCGGGAGGGGAGACCGGGCCGGGCGGTGAAGATCCGGGAAAGGGTATGTTTTAGCCAACGGAAGACCCTGGCGGATGGATCCCTCTCATTGCAAGGATTGGCCGCGGGGTCTTTTTGTTATAGAAAATCAGCTTGAATAGGGGTGATAATATGCGCAGCGATTCGATCAAGAGGGGTATCGAGAAGGCCCCTCACCGGTCCTTGCTGCGGGCTCTGGGTTTCATCGACCAGGAACTGGAAAGGCCCATGATCGGGGTGGTGAACTCCTTTAACGAAATAGTGCCGGGGCACATGCACCTGAATGACATTGCCGGGGCAGTCAAGGCGGGCGTCAGGCTGGCCGGGGGCACCCCGGTGGAATTCCCGGCCATCGCCGTGTGTGACGGCATCGCCATGAACCACAGCGGCATGAAGTATTCCCTGGCCAGCAGGGAGCTGATTGCCGATTCCATAGAGGTCATGGCCGAAGCGCACCAGTTTGACGGGCTGGTGCTGGTGACCGCCTGCGACAAGGTGGTGCCGGGCATGCTGATGGCGGCGGCCAGGATCAACATCCCGGCCATCGTGATCAGCGGCGGTCCCATGCTGGCCGGCCGGTTCCGGGGGCAGAACGTGTCCCTGAGCAACCTGTTCGAGGCCGTGGGCAGGGTGCGGGCCGGCGCCATGACCGAGGAGGAACTCTGTGAACTGGAGGAAGCCACCTGCCCGGGCTGCGGATCGTGCGCCGGGATGTTCACCGCCAACTCCATGAACTGCCTGACCGAGGCCTTGGGAATGGCTCTGCCGGGCAACGGCACGGTGCCTGCGGTTTCTTCGGCCAGGCGCAGGCTGGCCAAGCTGACCGGCATCAGGGCGGTGGAACTGGTCAGGGAGGGCCTTCGCCCCTCGGACATCCTGACCATGCGGGCCTTTGAAAACGGGCTGGCCGTGGATATGGCCCTGGGCTGCTCCACCAACACCGTTTTGCACCTGCCGGCCATTGCCTCCGAGGCCGGCCTGGAAATAGACCTGGACATGATCAACCGGATCAGCGAGAGGACTCCTAACCTTTGCAAGCTGAGCCCCATGGGGCCGCACTTCATGCAGGACCTGGACGAAGCCGGCGGGATTCCCGCCGTGATGGCCGAACTGTCCAAAAAGAACCTGCTGCACCTGGACCTGCCAACGGTTTCCGGTAAAACGGCGGGCAGGATCATTGAGGGCCGCAAGGTCATAAGGCCCGAGGTCATCAGGAGCGTGGAAGACCCGTACAGCCCCAGCGGTGGAATTGCCATCCTGCGGGGCAACCTGGCGCCCGGGGGGGCGGTGGTCAAAAAGGCCGGTGTGGACCCCGAAATGCTGGTGCACAGCGGTCCGGCAAGGGTTTTCAACTCCGAGGAGGAGGCCGTGGAGGCCTTGATAGCAGGGAAAATCAAAAAGGGTGACGTGATCGTGATCCGCTACGAGGGGCCCAGGGGAGGCCCCGGGATGAGGGAAATGCTCACCCCCACCGCCACGGTGATGGGGCTCGGCCTGGACAAGGACGTGGCCCTGATTACCGACGGCAGGTTCTCGGGGGCCACCCGGGGGGCGTCCATCGGGCACGTGTCCCCGGAGGCCGCCGACGGCGGGCCCATAGCCGCGGTCAGGGAAGGGGACATCATCGATATCGACATTCCTGGGAACGCCATCAACGTGAGGATCGGCAATGAAGAAATGGAGGCCCGGCTGAGAGAATGGAAGCGGCCTGAACCCAGGGTCAAGAAGGGGTACCTGGTGCGCTACGCCGGCCTGGTTACCTCGGCCAGCACCGGGGCGGTCCTCAGGCGCGGGTAACGGCAGGGGGTAGGGGAAATGAAAAAAAGCGGAGCTGAAATACTGGTACAGGGGCTTATGGACCAGGGAGTGGACACCATCTTCGGCTATCCCGGGGGTGCCGTGCTGCCCATCTATGACGCCCTTTACGACGCCAACATAAAACACATCCTGACCAGGCACGAGCAGGGGGCGGCCCACGCCGCCGACGGGTACGCCCGGGCTTCGGGGAAGGCGGGGGTGTGCCTGGCCACCTCGGGCCCCGGCGCCACCAACCTGGTTACCGGCATTGCCAACGCCTACATGGACTCTGTGCCCATGGTGGCTTTCACCGGCCAGGTGGCCCAGGCGCTGCTGGGCCGGGACTCCTTCCAGGAGGCCGACATCACCGGGATAACCCTGCCGGTGACCAAGCACAATTATATCGTCAAGGACATCCGGGACCTGGCCATGATCATCAAGGAGGCCTTCCACATAGCCACCACGGGGCGGCCCGGGCCGGTACTGGTGGATATCCCCAGGGACATATCGGGGGGCGAAGTGGAATACAAGGACCCTGGTCCCGTCAACCTGCCGGGCTACCGGCCGGTGCTGGAGGGAACCGAGGAACAGCTGAACAAGGCGGCCGCGGCCATCTTGGCCTCGGAGCGGCCGGTGATATACGCCGGGGGCGGGGTGATTAACTCCGGGGCCCACGAGGAACTGAAGAAACTGGCCGAGCTGCTGGTGGCCCCGGTGACCACCACCCTGATGGGCCTGGGGGGCTTCCCGGGCGACCACCCCCTCTTCCTGGGCATGCTGGGCATGCACGGCAGCAGGTACGCCAACTACGCGGTGTGCGAGGCGGACCTGATCATTGCCGTGGGCGCCCGCTTCGACGACCGGGTGGCCGGGAAATTCGACCGGTTCGCCCCCGGGGCCAGGATCATCCATATAGACATTGACCCGGCGGAAATAGGCAAGAACGTCAGGGCGGACATCGCCATCGTCGGGGACGTGAGGGTGGTGCTGAACCAGCTGCTGCCCAGGCTGCAGGCCAAGCTGCCCGGCGCCTGGCAGGAGAAGATCGACCTCTGGAAAAAGGAATACCCCATAACCTACGTGGAGAACGGCAGACTCAAGCCCCAGCAGGTAATCAGGGAGATATACAACGTCACCGGGGGCAAGGCCAGGATAACCACCGAGGTGGGGCAGCACCAGATGTGGGCGGCCCACTATTACACCTTCACCCGGCCCCGGTCCTTCATCTCCTCCGGCGGGCTGGGCACCATGGGCTACGGGTTTCCGGCGGCCATCGGCGTGCAGGTGGCCTGCCCGGACGAGGTGGTCTTCGACATCGCCGGGGACGGCAGCATCCAGATGAACATACAGGAGATGGCCACGGCGGTGAATTACAACCTGCCGGTCAACGTGGCCATTTTGAACAACGGCTTCCTGGGCATGGTGAGGCAGTGGCAGGAGCTTTTCTACAACCGCCGCTATTCCTACACCGAGCTGATCAACCCCGACTTTGTCAAGCTGGCCGAAGCATACGGTGCCGTGGGCCTGAGGGTAGACAAGGCGGCCGATCTGAAGCCCGCCCTGGAACAGGCCGTCAGGACCAACCGGCCGGTGGTGCTGGATTTCATCATCGACAGGGAGGACAATGTATTGCCCATGGTTCCTCCCGGAGAGTCCCTGGAGAATATGATTGGATGATGAACAGCTGTAAGCGATAAGCAGTTAGCAATAAGCGGAAAGTTTTAAGCCGGCTGCCAATACTTGACAGCCAACAGCTTACAGCTTACAGCCAACAAGCGAGGAGGATATGATATGCGGCACACCCTAGCGGTCCTGGTGGAAAACAACCCCGGGGTCCTGGCCCGGGTGGCCGGGCTATTCAGCCGGCGCGGCTTCAACATCGACAGCCTGGCGGTGGGGCGGACCGAAAGACCCGATGTCTCCCGGATGACCATTGTGGTGGAGGGGGACGACAGGGTGCTGGAGCAGGTGACCAAACAGCTCCACAAGCTGGTGGACGTGATCAAAATAAACGACATCACCCCGGATGAATACGTGGACCGGGAGCTGGTTTTAATAAAAGTCAACTGCGAACCCGCCCGCCGGGGCGAGATAATGCAGGTGGCCGACGTATTCCGGGCCAGGATAGTGGACCTGGGGCGCAAGACCGTAACCGTGGAATGCACCGGCAATGAAGGCAAGATAAACGCCTTTGAGGAATCCCTCCGCCCGTACGGCATCAAGGAACTGGTGCGCACCGGAAAGATTGCCATGCTCAGGGGGAACAGGTCGACGTCTTTGGACGGCAAAAAGGATGATGAATAGATAGGGAGGCAACCGGCTATGCAAATGACAGCGGCGCAGGCCCTGATCCGCTGCCTGGAACTGGAAGGGGTGGAGGTAATTTTCGGCTATCCCGGCGGCGCCATTCTCCCGGTTTACGATGCCCTTTGCCAATCGGGAAACATAAAACACGTGCTGGTGCGGCACGAACAAGGCGCGGTGCATGCCGCCGACGCCTACGCCCGGGCCACCGGCAGGGTGGGGGTGGTGATGGCCACCTCCGGGCCGGGGGCCACCAACCTGGTTACCGGTATAGCCAACGCCTACATGGACTCAATTCCGCTGGTGCTGGTCACCGGGCAGGTGCCCACCAGCCAGGTAGGCACCGACGCATTCCAGGAAGTGGATATCACCGGCATCACCATGCCCATCACCAAGCACAATTACCTGGTCAAGGACGCCAAAAGGCTGCCCGCCATAATCAAGAACGCCTTCCACATAGCCTCCACGGGCAGGCCCGGTCCGGTGCTGGTGGACCTGCCCAAGGATGTGGCCGCCGAGACCATTGATTTTGATTATCCCAAGACGGTGAAGCTGCGCGGCTACAAGCCCACCTACAGCGGGCACCGGACCAAGATCCTGGAGGCCGCGGATCTGATGATGAAGGCCGAAAGGCCGGTCATCTACGCCGGCGGGGGCATCCTGAATTCCGGCGCCACGGCTGAGCTGATGGATCTGGCTGAAGTCCTTTCGGCCCCGGTGACCAACACCTTTATGGGGCTTTCCGGCTTTCCGGGCGACCACCCGCTTTTCCTGGGCATGCTGGGGCTGCACGGCACCCGGTACGCCAACCTGGCGGTCACCCACTGCGACCTGCTGATCGCTCTGGGCGCCCGCTTCGACGACCGGGTGACCGGCAAAATTTCAAGTTTCGCGCCCGGCGCGACGGTCATACACGTGGACATCGACCCGGCGGAAATCGGCAAAAACGTCCGGGTGCACGTGCCCATTGTGGGGGATGTCAGGCAGGTGCTGCGGGGCATCCTGGCCCATCTGAAAAAAAAGGACCGGTCCGGCTGGCTTGAACAAATCCGGCAGTGGAAGGAACAGTACCCCCTGACTTACGTCAGGGACGGCAGGTTCAAGCCCCAGGCCGTCATCGAGAAGCTTTCCCGGCACACCCGGGGGGAGGCCGTGGTGGCCACCGATGTCGGCCAGCACCAGATGTGGGTGGCCCAGTTCTTCCGCTTCAAACATCCCGGCACCCTTATTTCCTCGGGCGGACTGGGGGCCATGGGATTCGGCCTGCCGGCGGCGGTGGGCGCCCAGATCGGGCTGCCGGACCGCCTGGTCATCCTGGTCACCGGGGACGGCAGCCTGCAGATGACCATGCAGGAACTGGCCACGGCGGTGGACCAGAAACTGCCGATAAAAATATTTGTCCTGAACAACAGCGGCCTGGGCATGGTCAGGCAGTTGCAGGAGCTGTACTGCGACCGCCGGTACATGGCCACCCGGTTCAAATTTGTCCCCGATTTCGCCCTGCTGGCCAAGGCTTACGGCCTGGCCGGGCACACGGTGAAAAGCGAGGAGGAACTGGACCGGCTGCTGCCCGGGGTGCTGTCCAGCCCGGAGACGGTCATAGTGAATTGCCTGGTTGATCCGGAGGAAAACGTGTCTCCCATAGTCCCGGCCGGGCATGGCATCGATCAGGCCATAGACTGTTAGCGGGTTAATTTGCAGCCGATGTTATATTTCGGCGGAAAGGATGTTTTTTATGAGCGACAGCAACAGGGTTTATATATTCGACACCACCCTGAGGGACGGTGAGCAGTCCCCCGGCGTCAGCCTCAACGCCGAGGAAAAACTTCAGATCGCCCGCCAGTTGGTGAGGCTGGGGGTGGACGTGATTGAAGCGGGATTCCCCGTCTCATCCCCCGGCGACTTCCGGGCCGTGCAGGCCATCGCCCGGGATGTCCGGGGAGTCACCGTGGCCGCCCTGGCCAGGGCGGAAAAGCCGGACATAGACACGGCCTGGGAGGCCATCCGCATGGCCGATCAGCCGAGAATACACACCTTTATCGCCACCTCGGACATACACCTGCAGCACAAGCTGAGGATGAGCCGGGAAAAGGTGTTGGAAACAGCCGAGGCCGCCGTGAAATGGGCCAAGGGCTACACCTCGGACGTGGAATTTTCGGCCGAGGACGCCTCCAGGTCGGACCCGGACTTCCTCTGCCAGGTGTTGGAGACCGCCATCAATGCCGGGGCCACCGTGATCAACATCCCGGACACGGTGGGCTACGCCGCGCCGGACGAATTTGCCCGCCTGATCAGGGAAATCAGGTCCCGGGTCCGGGGGATAGAAAAGGTTATTTTAAGCGTACACTGCCACGACGACCTGGGGCTGGCGGTGGCCAACTCCCTGGCGGCGGTGATGGCCGGGGCCAACCAGGTGGAGGGGGCCATAAACGGCATCGGCGAGAGGGCGGGCAACGCCTCCCTGGAGGAGGTGATCATGGCCCTGCACACCCGGCGGGACCAGTTCGGCAAAATAACCCGGATCAGGACCCAGGAAATATACAGGACCAGCCGCCTGGTCTCCAACCTCACGGGAATGGTGATCCAGCCGAACAAGGCCGTGGTGGGCAGGAACGCCTTTGCCCACGAGTCCGGCATCCACCAGGACGGGGTGCTCAAGGAGCGCACCACCTACGAGATCATGAACCCGGTGATGGTGGGCTTGAGCCACAGCAACCTGGTGCTGGGCAAGCACTCGGGGCGGCATGCCTTCAGGGAGCGGCTGGAGGAACTGGGCTACAGTCTCAATCCCGCCGAGCTGAACAAGGCTTTTCAAAGCTTCAAAGTCCTGGCGGACAGGAAGAAGGAGGTCACCGACCACGACCTGGAAGCCATCGTGGAGGAAGAAATCAGGATGGTGAACCCGGTCTATACCCTGGACTACATCCACATTTCCAGCGGGTCCACGGTGGTCCCCACGGCCACGGTGGGGCTTTTGCGGGGCGAGGAAAAACTCCAGGAGGCCGCCTGCGGCAACGGCCCGGTGGACGCCATCTGCAGGGCGGTGGACAAAGTGACCGGCATTTCCTGCACCCTGGCCAGCTGGGAGATCCAGGCGGTGACCTCGGGCACCGACGCCCTGGGCGAGGTGACGCTTAAGATTACCCCGGACGGCAAAAGATTCTACGTGGGCCGGGGCATCAGCACCGATATCCTGGAGGCCAGCACCAAGGCCTACGTGAACGCGGTGAACAAACTGATTTGGGATTCCGAAAACGGGAAATAGCTGGGGATTGGGAATTGGGAGTTGGGAATTGGGGAATGAGGGTATTAAAAAAATCAGATTTGTATCCTAATCACCAATCCCTAATCCCTGTTCTCCTGTTTCCGGGTCCCGGGAAATATAATGCGTTTAAAATAGGGGTGTTGCAGCATGGGGATGACGATTACCGAAAAGATACTGGCTGCCCACGCGGGAAGGGAAAAGGTGGAGCCGGGCGAGCTGATCAACGTCAGGATCGACCTGGCCCTGGGCAATGATATCACCGCTCCCGTGGCCATCAGGGAGTTTGAAAAGATAGGGGTGGACCGGGTCTTCGACCGGGACCGGGTGGTCCTGGTGCCCGACCACTTCGTGCCCAACAAGGACATTAAATCGGCCCAGCAGGCCAAGATTATGAGGGAATTTGCCCGAAAACACGGGATCACCCACTACTTCGAGGTGGGGCGGATGGGCGTGGAGCACTGCCTGCTGCCCGAGCAGGGTCTGGTGGGGCCGGGGGACCTGGTCATCGGGGCCGACTCCCACACCTGCACCTACGGCGGGCTGGGGGCCTTTTCCACCGGTGTGGGCAGCACCGACCTGGCGGCCGCCATGGCCCTGGGCGAGACCTGGCTCAAGGTGCCGGAATCGGTGAAATTCATCTATCACGGGGAAATGCCGGAATGGGTCACCGGCAAGGACCTGATTCTGTACACCATCGGCAAGATAGGAGTGGACGGGGCCCTCTACATGGCCATGGAGTTCACCGGCCCGGCGGTGGAGAGGATGCCCGTGGACGGCCGCCTGACCATGGCCAACATGGCGGTGGAGGCCGGGGCCAAGAACGGCATAGTGCCGCCGGACGAAATCACCCGGCGCTACGTGGAGGGCAGGGCGAAGAGGCCGTTCACCTTTTTCGCCAGCGATCCGGACGCCGGGTACGCCCGGGAGTACGACTTCGACGTGAGCAAAATGGAGCCCGCCGTGGCCTTCCCCCACCTGCCGGAGAACGTGAAGCCGGTGAGCGAAGCCTCCGGCATAACCATCGACCAGGCGGTCATCGGGTCCTGCACCAACGGGCGCATGGACGACCTCAGGGAGGCCGCCCGGGTGCTCAGGGGGCGCAAGGTCAACAGCAACGTGCGGCTGCTGGTCATCCCGGGCACCCAGGAGATTTACCGGCAGGCCATGCGGGAGGGACTCTTCGAAATCTTCCTGGACGCCGGGGCGGCCATCAGCACCCCCACCTGCGGGCCGTGCCTGGGTGGATACATGGGCATCCTGGCCGAGGGCGAGAGGTGCATAGCCACCACCAACAGGAACTTCGTGGGGCGCATGGGGCATCCCGGCAGCGAGGTCTACCTCAGCAGCCCGGCCGTGGCTGCGGCCTCGGCGGTGCTGGGACGAATCGCCGCTCCCTGGGAGGTGAAGTAACATGGAACTCAGAGGCAGGACGTGGAAATTCGGCAATGACGTGGACACCGACGTAATCATCCCGGCCCGCTACCTGAACACATCCGACCCGAAAGAGCTGGCGGTCCACTGCATGGAGGACGCCGACCCCCGGTTCCCCGCCGGGGTGAAGCCCGGCGACATAATCGTGGCCGGGAAGAATTTCGGCTGCGGCAGCTCCCGGGAGCACGCCCCCATTGCCATCAAGGCGGCAGGTGTATCCTGCGTGATCGCCAAAACCTTCGCCAGGATATTTTACCGGAATGCCTTCAACATAGGGCTGCCCATCTTTGAGTCTCCGGAAGCGGCCGACCGCATCGGGGAAGGGGACGAGGTGGCGGTGGACGTGGAGGCCGGGGTAATCAGGAACATAACCAGGAACGAGACATACAGGGCCACCCAGGTGCCGCCTTTCATGCAGCAGATTATCGCGGCGGGCGGGCTGATCAACTACGTGGCGGAGAGGATGAAAAGAGATGGGAAAGTTTAAAATTGCGGTGCTGCCGGGGGACGGCATCGGCCCGGAGATAACCGAACAGGCCCTGAAGGTTCTCAAGGCCGTGGGATCGAAATTCGGGCATGAATTTAAATTCACCGAGGGCCTGGTGGGAGGAGCCGCCTACGACGCTGCGGGCCACCCCCTGCCCCGGGAAACCCTTGACCTGTGCCATCAAAGTGACGCCATCCTGCTGGGCGCCGTGGGGGGGCCGAAGTGGGACGACCTGCCGGTGCACCTGCGCCCCGAGGCCGGGGCGCTGCTGCCCCTGCGCAAGGCGTTGGGCCTGTACGCCAACCTCAGGCCGGCCAGGGTTTTCCCGGCCCTGGTGAACGCTTCCACCCTGAAGCCCGAAGTGGTTTCCGGGCTGGACGTGCTGGTGGTGAGGGAACTGACCGGCGGGCTGTACTTCGGCCAAAAGAGGCGGGAACCCTTGCCGGAGGGGGGTATCAAGGTGATTGACACCCTGGAATACACCACCCCTGAAATAGAGCGCATAGTCCGCCTGGCCTTCCAGATGGCCCGGAAGAGGCGCGGGAAACTCACCTCGGTGGATAAGGCCAACGTGCTGGAAAGCTCCCGCCACTGGCGGGAGGTGGTCAGTGGCCTGGCCGCCGAGTATCCAGATGTGGAACTGGACCACATGTACGTGGACAACTGCGCCATGCAGCTGGTGAAAAACCCCCGTCAGTTCGACGTCATCGTCACCGAGAACATGTTCGGGGACATATTGAGCGACCAGGCCTCCATGCTGAGCGGATCCCTGGGCATGCTGGCCTCGGCCAGCATCGGCGGAAAGATCGGCCTGTACGAGCCCAGCCACGGATCAGCGCCCAAGTACGCCGGCCTGAAGAGGGCGAACCCCATCGCCACGGTTCTCTCCGGGGCGATGCTGCTGAAGTTTTCCCTCAGCCTGGACCGTGAGTCCGAGGCCGTGGAGCAGGCGGTCACCCGGGTGCTGGACCTGGGATACCGCACCGCCGACCTGATGGAGGAGGGCATGAAGCTGGTCAACACAGACGAGATGGGGGACCTCATCGCCCAGGAGGTCGGTAACGGGTAGGTTTTAAATAACCCCCCAATTCCCAATTCCGGACCCCAGATATATTCTAAAGGGTGAATTGTATGCAGGCTGTGGAGATATACGACACCACCCTCCGGGACGGGTCCCAGGGGGAGGGCATCTCCTTCTCCGTTGAGGACAAAATCAAAATAGCCCTGAAGCTTGACGCGATGGGCTTTCATTATATTGAAGGGGGCTGGCCGGGGTCCAACCCCAAGGACATGGAATTTTTCCGGAAAATTGTCCGGCAGCCCCTGAAATTCTCCAGGATCACCGCCTTCGGCAGCACCAGGCGGCCCAACTGCCGGGCCGGGGAAGACGCCAACCTTAAAAGCATCCTGGCCGCCGGCGTGCGGGTGGCAGCCCTGGTGGGCAAGACCTGGGACTTTCACGTCATCCATGCCCTGAACACCGGCCTGGAGGAGAACCTGGCCATGATCCGGGAGTCGGTGGCGTTCCTGCGAGGCAAGGGGCTGCAGGTGATATACGACGCCGAGCATTTTTTCGACGGGCTCAAGGCCAACCCGGAATACGCCCTGGCTACCCTGGCCGCCGCCGCCGAGGGGGGCGCCGGCACCCTGGTGCTTTGCGACACCAACGGCGGATCACTGCCCGAAGAAATCCGGAGCGCCGTGTCCCTGGTGCTGGAAAGATTCAAAATTCCCGTGGGCATCCACTGCCACAATGACAGCGATCTGGCCGTGGCCAATTCCATAACCGCCGTTCTGGCCGGCGCGGTCCAGGTCCAGGGGACCGTCAACGGATACGGAGAGCGCTGCGGCAATGCCAACCTCTGCTCGGTGATCCCGAACCTGGCGCTGAAATGCGGGGTGGAGGCCATCCCCCGGGAGAATCTGAGGAAAATGACCGAACTTTCCCGCTACGTCAGCGAGGTGGCCAACATGCACCCGGTCTCCAGCCAGCCCTTTGTGGGAAGCAGCGCCTTCGCCCACAAAGGGGGGATCCATGTCAGCGCCATTATCAAGTCCCCCCGCACATACGAGCACATCGACCCCGAACTGGTGGGCAACCGGCGGCGGGTGCTGGTTTCGGAGCTCAGCGGGCTGTCCAATTTGCTTTACAAGTACAAGGAGCTGAACCTGGACCTGGAGCTGCAGAAGGAGGAAAACCGGGATCTTCTGGAACGAATCAAAGAGATGGAAAACCAGGGATACCAGTTCGAAGGGGCGGAAGGGTCATTCGAACTTTTGCTCAGGAAATTAAAGACAGGCTACCGGGAGCCCTTTAAGCTGGAGAACCTGCGGATTATAATAGAGATGAGCGAGGACAAACCCGCCTACACCCAGTCTGTGATTAAGATGTCGGTGGGCGACAGGGTGGTGCACACCGCGGCCGACGGCAACGGCCCGGTCAACGCCCTGGACAACGCCCTCAGAAAGGCCCTGGACAGGTTTTATCCCTGCATCAGGAGCATGCAGTTGACCGACTACAAGGTGAGGGTGCTGGATGAGAAGGACGGCACCGGCGCCCAGGTGCGGGTTCTCATTGAAACCGGTGACGGGAAAAGGTCATGGGGGACCGTGGGGGTGTCCGAAAATATCATTGAGGCCAGCTGGAAGGCGCTCATAGACAGCATCGCCTACGGCCTCCTGAAAAACGAGGAATCACCGGAGGCCGGGGAACAAGACTGAAGAACAGGAATCGGCGGGAGGGATAGAGTTGCCCGAGTGGCTGAAGGCCCTGCCCAATTTCAACCTGCTGGATATTTTCAGCCTGACCAGCATAATCGACATCGCCATCGTGGCTTTCGTCCTGTACCGGCTGATGCTGCTGATCAAGGGGACCAGGGCGGTTCAGCTGCTGAAGGGGCTCGCCGTGCTGGTGGTGGCCACCGCCGTGAGCAGCCTGCTGCACCTTTATACCCTCCAGTGGCTTCTGAAGCAGGCCATGACCGCCCTGGTGGTGGCCCTGCCCATTGTGTTCCAGCCGGAACTCCGGCGGGCCCTGGAAAAGATAGGCGGCGGCAGGTTCCTGTCCCCGCAGTTCGGAAACGCGGGGGAGATCGACCTTGACCGCCTGGTGGGTGAGATCGTGAGGGCGGCCGGGATCATGTCCAGGGAAAGGATAGGCGCCCTCATCGTGCTGGAGAGGTCCACCGGGCTGGAGGAATACATTGATACCGGCGTCAAGGTGGGCGGCCTGATCTCGGCTGAACTGCTGGTGAACATATTCATTCCCCGCACCCCTCTCCACGACGGAGCGGTGATAGTCAGGGGGGACCGGATCATGGCGGCCGCCTGCGTGCTGCCCCTGACCCAGGGGCATAGCCTGGAAAAGACCTTGGGAACCAGGCACCGGGCGGGAGTGGGTATAACCGAAGAATCAGACGCCGTGACCGTGATTGTATCAGAGCAGACCGGAATCATCTCCCTGGCGGTGGAGGGGGTGCTGGCCAGGGAATTGGACGAAAAAACGCTGGCGGACAGGTTGCTGGGTGCACTGATGCCCAAGAAACAGGGGAATGCGGTGGCGGCCCTGTGGCAGCGGAGGTGAGGGGATGGCCGGCATAAAATGGCGCAACATGGCGCTGAGGATTCTTTCGGTGTTGCTGGCGGTGCTCCTCTGGATTTACGCCACCAACGAGCAAAACCCGGTGAACGACCAGATCCTGAGCATACAGCTGCAGCGGCGGGATCCGCCGGCGGGGATGGTGGTCAGCGGCAGCATCCCCTCCAACGTGAGCATAAGGGTGCAGGGTTCCAGGACCAGGGTGGCCGCCCTCACACCGGCTGATTTTCAGGCCGTCCTGGATCTGTCCGGGCTTTCCGAGGGCGACCACAACGTCCCGGTAAAGGTCAGCCCGCCCCCGGGCATCCAGGTGATCCAGGTTACTCCCGGCAGGGTTTACGTCGTGGTGGAAAGCGTCGTGGAAAAGCAGGTGGATGTTGCCGCCGCTTTTAAAGGCAATCCCGCCAAAGGATACACCGCTCTTGAACCGGCGATCCAGCCGTCAAAGGTCACATTAAGGGGTCCCGGGAGTAAAGTCAACGCCATAGACCACATAAAAGTGACGGTGGACGTGGAGTCCGCCACCGGAGTGGTGGATCAGACCGTACCGGTCAGTTCCGGCCAGAACGGCGTAACCGTCTCACCGCAGTCCGTAAGGGTAACCGTGCCGGTCACCCCGCTGCCTTCCAAGACGGTGGCGGTAAGGGCCGGGGTTGTGGGGGAACCGGCCCGGGAATACGAGATGGCGGGCGTTACGGTCAACCCGGCCAATGTTCAGGTGACGGCGCCCTCCGAGGCGCTTTCGGGGATAAACTGGGTGGAGACGGAGAATATCGATATCAAGGGCGCGGACCGCGACGTCACGGTAAGAATAGGCGTCCGCCTGCCGACCGGGGCCGTGGAGATAAAACCGGCCGCCGTGGAGGTCACCGTTCACCTCAGGAAGGCCAGGGGACAGGAATCCGGGGCATCAGGCCAACCGGGACGGTGACAGGATGAAAATGTTTGTTGAAACAGTAATTGTCAGGCCCGGCCGCTGACCATGCGGGAACGGGCCTCATATTATGTAATAGGGAATTCAGAACTCAGAACTCAGAATACAGAACTCAAGATTGGCGGAATGGCTTTAATTGACACCCTGAATCGCCGGAAGTTATAATATTCTTGGTTTGTCCGAAACAAGAACCGGCCTGGAGGGTGCTAAGCGATGGGTGTTTTGTTCGGGACGGACGGAGTGCGAGGGGTGGCCAACAGGGATCTCACCCCGGAACTGGCGATGAAAATAGGCCGCTGCGGAGCCCAGGTGCTGTCCCGGGGGCGGGAGAGGGGGAGCATTGTCATCGGCCGCGACACCAGGATTTCCGGGGACATGCTGGAGGCGGCCCTGGCGGCCGGCATCTGCTCCGCGGGAGTCGACGTGATCAGGGCGGGAATACTGCCCACGCCGGCGGTGGCCCACCTGGCAAGGGAACTGGGCGCCAGCGGAGGGGTGGTGATTTCCGCCTCCCACAACCCGGCGGAGGACAACGGGATAAAGTACTTCGGCCCAAGCGGCTACAAGCTTCCGGACGATGCCGAGGATGAAATGGAGGATTTGATTAATGATTCATCTTCCATCCCGGCCCCCACGGGGGCAGGAGTGGGCCGCTGCATCGACCTCCCGGACGCCGGCGACCGGTACGTGAAATTTCTGAAGGAGTCGGTGCCGGTGGACCTGGCGGGGCTGACCATCGTGCTGGACTGCGCCAACGGGGCGGCTTTCCAGGTGGCCCCAAGGGTGCTGGAAGAACTGGGTGCCCGGGTGATACCCATAAATAACCGCCCGGACGGCCTTAACATCAACAAGGGCTGCGGATCAACCCACCTGGGTCCCCTGCGGGAAAAGGTGGTCAGTGCGGGGGCGGACCTGGGCCTGGCCCACGACGGGGACGCCGACCGGGTGCTGGCCGTGGACGCCGCCGGGAGGGTGGTGGACGGCGACCAGATCATGGTCATCTGCGCCCGCCACCTCAAGTCCAGGGGCGAGCTGGACCGGGACACGGTGGTGGCCACCGTGATGAGCAACATGGGGCTGCACCTGGCCCTGCGGGAAAGCGGCATCAAAGTGCTGGAAACAAAAGTGGGGGACCGTTATGTGCTGGAGGAGTGCCTGCAGTCCGGGGCCACCTTCGGCGGGGAACAGAGCGGGCACATACTGTTTCTCAACCACACCACCACCGGCGACGGCCTGCTCACCGCCCTCAAGCTGTTGTCCGCCATGAGGGAACAGGGCAGGAGCCTGGCCGAACTGGCCGCCCAGATGGAGAGATTGCCCCAGATGCTGGAAAACGTCAGGGTAAAAAACAAGAACGAGGTCATGGCCCATCCCCTGCTTTCCGACGCCGTCCGCAAGGCCGAAGAAAGGCTGGCCGGGCAGGGCAGGGTGCTGGTCAGGCCTTCCGGGACCGAGCCCCTGGTCCGGGTGATGGCCGAGGGAAGGGACCCGGAGGTATTGCGGGGCCTGGTGGATGAACTGGTGAGGGTGGTAAAAAAGCTTGCCTCGTAAAGAGGTATTCACCGCACTTTAGTTGAATAATAAATAATAAATTGTCAAAAACCACGGCATTTTTTCGCGGGAACGCCGGGATCAACCCCCCAGGCCCCCGTTCCGGGAGGTGGTTCGTGTTACATAGATCCGACAACTGAATTCCAAGCGCCAGAACCCGGCTGCCTCTAACTTCCGGGTTGACGAGGGGGGAGTTAATCGAAATTATTCGGCGGGTGCTCCCCGGTGGGCCACCACCGTCAAGGACATCACAAAACCGGCGGGCAACCGCCGGGACAAAAGTGTCCCGGGTGGCGAAAGGCATATCCTTGCGCATTTTTGCCGCGGGTGAGTTATTGCCCGCGGCAATCCTTTTACCAGGACATTTTCCCGCCGGCAGGCGATGTACGGGAGGTTTTTGTCAATGTGCGGAATAGTGGGTTACATCGGTCCCAGGCCCGTCGTCCCCATTTTGCTTGACGGGCTGAAAAAACTTGAATACAGGGGATACGACTCGTCGGGGATAGCCCTGACCGAGGGCAACGGGATAGAGGTTTTCAAGCGGCAGGGAAAGCTGGACGCGCTGCGGGAAGAACTGAACGGCCGTGAATTTTGCGCCGCCGCCGGAATCGGCCACACCCGCTGGGCCACCCACGGCAGGCCCTCGGACATCAACGCCCATCCCCATACCGACTGCCAGGGCAGGTTCGCCGTGGTTCACAACGGGATCATCGAGAATTACCTGCCCCTGAAGGAATGGCTCATTTCAATGGGCCACATCTTCCGGTCGGAGACCGACACAGAGGTCCTTCCCCACCTGATGGAGGAGTTTTACGAGGGCGATCTGGTCCGGACCGTCATGAGGGTAATCAGGAAGCTGGAGGGTTCCTACGCCATGGTGGTGCTTGCACTGGACGAGCCCGGCCGCCTGGTGGCCGTCCGCCAGGACAGCCCCCTGGTGGTGGGCCTGGGGGAGGGAGAGAACTTCCTGGCCTCGGACATACCGGCCCTGCTGTGCCATACCAGGAACACCTACATCCTGGAGGACGGGGAGATCGCCGACGTCACCCCGGAGGGGGTCGCGGTGCTGGACCGGGACGGCCGGAAGGTGGAAAAGAGCGTCTTTCACGTCAAGTGGGAGGCCGCCCAGGCCGAAAAGGGCGGCTACGACCACTTCATGCTGAAGGAGATTTACGAGCAGCCCAGGGCTTTGAAGGACACCTTAAGCGGCCGCATCGACCCGGACTCCTCCAGGGTGGTGCTGAGCGAGATCAGGATGACCCCGGAACAGGTCCGGAACATTAAAAAAATATTTATCACCGCCTGCGGTACCGCCTACCACGCAGGGCTGGTGGGCAAACACATCATTGAGAAACTGGTCCGCATACCGGTGGAGATCGACATCGCCTCGGAGTTCCGCTACCGGGACCCGCTGGTGGACGGGGATTCGCTGGTCATCGTGGTCAGCCAGTCCGGGGAAACCGCGGACACCCTGGCGGCCCTGAGGGAGTCCAGGCGGAGGGGCGCCCGGGTTTTGGCGGTGACCAACGTGGTGGACAGCTCCATCGCCCGGGAGGCCGACGACATCCTTTACACCTGGGCCGGGCCGGAGATAGCCGTGGCCTCCACCAAGGCCTACACCACCCAGCTGATGTGCATGTGCCTGATCGGCCTGTACCTGGCCGACATCCGGGGCACCCTGCCCGAGGCCGAAAGGAAGGCAATCATAAGGGAGATGAGGAAGCTGGGCGACAAGGTCAGGGCGATCCTGGAAAACTGCAACGTCATAGACCGGTTCGTGCAGGACTACGCCGGCAGCGAGAACGCCTTCTTCATCGGCCGGGGCCTGGACCACACCGTGGCCATGGAAGGGGCGCTGAAGCTCAAGGAGATCTCCTACATCCACGCCGAGGCATACGCCGCCGGGGAGCTCAAGCACGGAACCCTGGCCCTGATCGTCAAGGGGGTGCCGGTCATCGCCCTGGCCACCCAGCAGGACCTGTACGAGAAGATGGTCAGCAACATCAAGGAAGTCAAGGCCCGGGAGGCCACCGTCATGGCCCTGGCCATGAACGGGGCAAAGGATGTGGAAAAGGTGGCGGACCACGTCCTGCACCTGCCCAGCACCCACCCCCTGCTGGCCCCGGTGCTCACCGTGGTGCCCCTGCAGCTCCTGGCCTACCGGATGGCCGTGGCCCGCAACTGCGACGTGGACCAGCCCAGAAATCTGGCCAAGAGCGTGACGGTGGAGTAGCAAATGTGTTTCTGGGATAACGGTCCAGGTCCATAGTGAATGGCAAGGGATAAGGGCATAGCCTCTTATCCCTTGTTGTGTGCGCTTCAAAAGTGGAAAACGGGCGGTAGTCTCAAAAGCGTCAAATAACCGTGTTTAAATAATCGGCCGCACCGAATAAGGCGGTGAACCGTTTTCTTTATTCTTTTTTGTTATTTGTGCCAGGGTTTTGGCCAGGCGCTGCACACTGTCAAGCAAAACCGCTTCATCATGAGCCGCAAAACAGAGGCGGAACTCCTTGTCGAGGGTGGGCACCGTATGGAAAGCATCGCCGGGCACAAATGAAATCCGGTTATTTGCAGCTTCCTGCAGGAGTTGCCGGGAAGTGACCGCCTGTTTCGACTTGCACCAGAAATAAAACCCTCCCTCGGGCACGGCAAATTCAATATCATTTGCGCACCAACGCTGGAGGGCTTTAGCCATCCTGTCCCGGCGTTTTTTATATTCCCCGCGCACCTTGGCCAGGTGCGGGGCAAGATACCCTTCGTTTAAGAACATGGCCAAAAGCCATTGGGCCATGTTGTTTGAATGCAGGTCAATAAACTGTTTTTCCAGGGCGAGACGGTTGATTAAAACGGGCGGACCTGCAAGATAGCCTATGCGCAAACCCGGGAACAAAATTTTCGAGAAGGTCCCCAGGTAAACCACTCCTTCGTAGGAATCCAAAGCTTTGAGAGCCCGGGGGGGCTGTTGGCCATAAAACAAATCGCTGTAAGGATCGTCTTCAACTATAACAAGCCGGTGACGTTTTGCAAGTTCTATCAAATCCCGGCGGTCTTGTTCCGGCAAAACCCTGCCGGTGGGGTTTTGATAAGTGGGTATGATGTATAACAACTTTGGCCGGTGGCGAATCAGGAAGTCCTCCAGCAGCCCCAATGACAATTTTTCCGGGCAGGGCAGGCTTAAAACCCTTGCCCCCGCATCCTGAAAAACCTGAATGGCGCCGATAAACGTTGGTGTCTCCATCACCACATAGTCTCCCGGCTCCAGCAGCACTTTACTGACTAAATACAACCCTTGCTGGGACCCGGAGAGGATAAGTATGTTCTCCGGCGAAGCCGGTATGCCCTTCTCGTTCAGCATTGCGGCGACGGCCCTTCTCAACGGGCTGTAGCCTTCTATGGGAATATGTCCGAAATCGGCAGGGGCGGTTCTTCCAATATTGCGGTTAAACAACCCGGTAAAGGTTTCCAGGGGATAAAGGGCCGGATCAGGCATGCCCGCGGCCAGGGATATAGTCCCCGGCGCGGGAGTGGAAACCATGTCCCTCAAGATTGACGCCAACCGGTTTTGAGGATAGGCGGTAAAAAGCTGGGGCCAGGGAACTCCGGGCGGGGACTCAACATCGGGTGCCTGGGCCACATAAGTCCCGCTGCCCACTTTTGTCCATACCAATCCCTGCTGTTCCAACTTGCGATAGGCGTTGATGGCGGTGGTCCGGCTTACCGCAAAGAGGCCGGCCAATTCCCGCTCGGGGGGAAGCTTGGTACCCGGAGGCAGGATTTGCTTTTGGATTTTGACGGCAATCAGTGAGGCAATTTGCAGGTAGATCGGCTTCTTGTCCAGGGTGTCCAACTCGGCACGGTTCAGGCAATTGGATATGTTCATTTGATATTTCTCCTCATTTTGTATCCAATTTCAATTATAGCTATCCAATTGGATATTTACAATGTTTTTTCTGCTGGTTAGAATTTAAGGAATATTACAGGCGGGTGGAATGATTATGCAGCTGTCAAACCTCCTCTCGAGCAAGAACGAACTGGCGGAAGCGGCCTGGGCGGCTCTCCGCCAGTGCGCTCCGGTGGTGATCGGAGTGGTGCCCTTCGGCATCACCTGCGGGATAATGGGGCTTACCGCAAAATTATCAGGCGCGGAAACTGTTCTGATGTCCGTCACCGTTTTTGCCGGCGCGTCACAGTTCATCGGCATCAATATGCTGAGTGCGGGCTTTGCCGGAGGGGGGATTGTCATACTTACCACCTTGCTGGTAAACCTGCGCCACCTGATCATGGGAATATCCCTGGCGCCCTATATGATCAGGCTGCCGCTTCCCCTTCAGGCATTCCTGGCATTCTTTCTGACCGATGAAGCCTACGCCCTGACCATCAGCCGGATCCACAAGGCCGGATACAGCGCGATCTATCAGATGACAGTGAGTACAACGCTTTATCTGGTCTGGGTTTTGGCAACCGCAGCCGGGGTGGTTTTGGGTGGCTACATTTCCGACCCCTTAACCTGGGGGCTTGATTTTGCCATGCCGGCAACTTTTCTGGTATTGCTGATGCCGCTGCTGACAGACCGCGTCAGCCTGATTGTATTCGGTGTGGCTGCGGTGGTTTCGGTATTTGCCGCCCTGTACCTGCCCGGTAAATGGTACATTATTATCGCCTGCCTTGCGGCCAGTTTAATAGGGGGCTTACTGGAGGGGGACAGCGAACATGCGAAGTGAAGTTTTATACATCATTATGGGGATGGCCCTGGTCACTTATTTTACCAGGTTCGGCGCCCTGGCTCTGTTCCGGTATACCGGGGTGCCGGCCTGGCTGAACAGGTGGTTGAAATATGTCCCGATAGCCGTATTGACGGCCTTAATCGCACCGTCCTTGCTTTTGCCCAAGGGACACCTGGATATCAGTTTAAACAATCACTACCTGATAGCGGGCATAGTCGCCGCCTTTGCCGCCTGCAAGAGCCGTAACATCATTGCCACCCTGGGTCTCGGAATGGCAACAATGTTTGCCCTGAAGCTATTTTAGCACAAACATGGGGACGGTTCATTTGTTTGGCCAAACAACGGAACCGTCCCCATGTTTGTCTCAGAAAGGACCGCGTCTTGCTGGCAGCCCAAGCTGCTTCCAGTAAAGCTGATTTCAGAGCTTTGTTACCTTTGGTGG
>JAILZP010000030.1 GCA_023512435.1 Peptococcaceae bacterium
GGTGAGTCCTGGAAACTATTATCTGGGGGGCCTTGTTGGTCTTTTTTACCTCGACGATATAAGCCTTGATCCTGTTGCCCTGGCGGTATTCCTCGCCGGGCATCTGCTCCGGGGGCGTCAGAATGGCTTCAGTCTTGCCCAGCTCTATATACACGTTTTTCTGCTCCACCCGCTGGATTACGCCGGTAACAATATCCCCTTCACGGTTGGCAAATTCTTCGTAAATAATATTCCGTTCGGCCTCCCGGATGCGCTGAACCACCACCTGCTTGGCGGTCTGGGCCGCTATCCGGCCGAAATTTCTCGGTGTAACCTCACTTTCAACAATGTCGCCCAGTTCATACCTGGGATCGATCTCCCTGGCCTCGGAAAGTAATATCTCCAGTCTGGGATCGGTCACCTGGTCAACCACCGTTCGCTGGGAGTACACCTTGAATTCGCCAGTGTCCCGGTCGATGTGCACCCTCGCGTTTTGCAGGGACCCGAAATTTCTTTTATATGCCGAAAGCAGTGCAGCCTCAATGGCCTCCAGTAACACTGTAACGGAAATACCCTTCTCCTTTTCCAAATCGTTAAGGGCTTCCAAAAACTCGGTGTTCATCCCTTAATCCTCCCAAGCTAAATTGAATCAAAATTTAACCAACAATTTCGCTGACGCCACCTGGTCAAAAGGAATAACCGTTTTCCTGCCTTCTTCCTCCAGAATGACAGCGTTTCCTTCAACACCGCCGATTTTTCCGGTAAATTTCCTGCTTCCCGCCAGGGGAGCAAAGGTGGTGACGTTGACCATATGCCCGCTGAACCTTCGAAAGTCCCCCAATTTTTTAAGCGGCCTCTCTATCCCCGGCGACGAAACCTCCAGTGTATAGGAGTGGGGTATCGGGTCCATCTCGTCCAACAACATATCCAGCCTGTGGGAAACGGCTTCACAGTCATGGTGGCTGACTCCCCCGGGCTTGTCGATATACACGCGCAAAATCCACCTGCCGCCTTCTTTTACAAATTCAACGTCCACCAGCTCCAGCCCCAATTCTTCGACTACCGGGGCTGATATTTTTTCAACAGCGGCGGCAATGTTTTTTTTAACCACCACCGCAACCCTCCTTAACACATAAGACGAAAGAGTGGGAAAAACCCACTCCTTCGGAAAAATCTGTGTCCTAGTCCTAAACCATGATTAGTATACCACACCACACAAGTCTTGACAAGTAAAAAACCTTGAATATTCAGCATTTTTCCCGTAAAATTAAGCCGCCGGGGGCAAGCGTTGACAACTGACTATAATTATTCCCTTTTTTGCAAACAACTATTAATGGCCGGCATGATAATCTTCCTGGAATTTTTTTATTATCCGCACCGAATCCCTGGCAGCATCGGGCCTGCCTATCCGGGAAGCGGCCGCGGACATTTCCCTTAACATAGCCGGGTGTTCGAGACACTGAACAATTTTTTCCACCAGTTCGTGCACGCCGGCCACCGCCACTGCCGCCCCCGTGGAAGTTAAAAATTGGGAATTCCTTTCCTCCTGGCCCGGCAGGGGGTCCACTATGAACAGGGGCAGCCCGGCAGCCATGGCCTCGGCGCATGAAAGCCCGCCCGCCTTGCTGATCATAATACTTGAGGCAAGCATAATTCTATGTACATTATCAACGTAACCCAGCACACATACCCGGTTGGGCAGGCCGGGAACCATACGTTCAAGCTTCTTCCGCAACTGGGTGTTGCTGCCGGTTACAACAATCAGCTGGCAGCGCCGGTCAAGGCGCCCCAGGGTTTCCACCGACTCAGCCAGGGGCCCGAGGCCAAGCCCTCCACCCATAACAAGAATGGTGACCTGTCCGGGGTCCAGGTTATAGTCGGCCAGCACTTTTTTCGGGTCCGCCGGGGCGGCAAAGGACGGGTCTATGGGTATGCCGGCGGCGTGTACCCTGGCTGCCGGTATGCCGAACTCGATCAGGTCACCGGCCAGCCGCTCCGCCCCCACCAAGTAGAGGTCAACCTCCGGGAAAACCCAGTAGGGGTGTATAATAAAATCCGTTACGACCCCCACGGTAAGACAATCCAGTTTTCCCTCCCGGCGGATGGACGACAGCACTCCCAGGGGGAAGGGATGTGTGCAGACGACCGTCTCCGGATTATGTCGGCCGATAAAATTTAACAGCCTGGCGGCTGAAAACTTGCTCAGGATTTTATTGAATTCGTGTTTGGCGTAACCTGACAAAAGCTGCCCCTTTTCCGACCGGCTGTATATGTAACCGTAAACAGCCGGGGTGATCCTGAGCATTTCCATGTAGGTCCCCAGTACCAGCTTTTCCAGCAGGGGACAAGCGTATTTGAAAGTGTCCAGTATGATTACCTCGCGTTCCGGGTTGTCTTCCCGGAACGCCGACCGGAGCGCCGCCGCCGCCCTCATGTGACCGGCGCCGGCGCTGACGGACAGAATAACAATACTGCGCCTTTTTTTCCCCATCAAATGGTCTCCTGGTCACTGTTTAAAAACCGGGAAATACTGCCTGCCAATTCCGCCTCCGGCACCATGGAGGTACTACCGTCCCGCCTGAGGCGCATTTCCAGTTCACCGGATGCCACGGACCGGGAGCCCACGGTAACGCGCACCGGGTAGCCCACCAGGTCGGCGTCCTTAAATTTAACTCCCGGCCTTTCGTCCCGGTCATCCAACACCACTTCGATGCCGGCTTCCAGCATGGCCTGGTAAACTCTCCGGGCCATGCCGAACTGATCCTTGTCCCTGGCGTTTACCGGGATCACCACCACATGGTAGGGCGCAATGGCGGCCGGCCAGATTATGCCGTTTTCATCGTGGTTCTGCTCGATGGCCGCAGCCATGGTTCTGGTCACCCCGATACCGTAACACCCCATCACAATAGGCCTGACCTGACCGTTCTGGTCCAGGTATGTAGCGCCCAGGGCCTTGCTGTATTTAGTCCCCAGTTTGAAAATCTGTCCCACTTCGATACCACTGGCCTCCACCAGGGGTTCCCGGCAGCCGGGGCAGGGGTCTCCGGCCTTGATCAGCCTGATGTCGGCGACCATGTCCGGTTTAAAGTCCCTTCCGGGGTTAACGTTGACCAGGTGGCAGTCCCTCCGGTTCGCCCCTGACACCGCGTTGCGCAGGGATTCCACTTCCTGGTCGGCCACCATTTTTACGCCCGGCAAGCCCACCGGCCCGGCAAAGCCAGCCGCCGCCCCGGTGATCCTCTCCACCGCCTCCGGCCCGGCCAGCTCCAGGTTGATCACGTCCACCGCCTTCTTGAGCTTGATCTCGTTTACGTCCCGGTCTCCCCTGACCAGGGCCGCCACCGGCCCCTTTTCAGTCTCGTAAATAAGGGTTTTAATCAGTTTTTTCGGTGACACGCCCATGAAGGAGGCAACCTGGTCCACCGTGCGCATGCCGGGTGTGGCCGCCAGTTCAACCGGCTTGGGTTCCTCCCGCCCGTTAAAAAGATCCGGCGGACTTTCCGCCTTCTCCACGTTGGCCGTATAGCCGCAAGATTCCCGGGGGCAATAGACCACGATGGCCTCCCCGGACGCGGCCAGCACCATGAATTCATGGCTGTCGTTCCCGCCGATGGCCCCGGAGTCGGCTTCCACCGGCCTGAACTTGAGACCGCAGCGCTGAAATACCCTGGTGTATGCCTCGTACATCTTCCGGTAGCTTATGTCCAGCCCTTCCTGATCCCGGTCGAAGGAATAGAGGTCCTTCATGATAAACTCCCGGCCCCTCATCAGTCCGAAGCGGGGCCGCCTCTCGTCCCGGTACTTGTTCTGGATCTGGTACAGCAGGAGGGGAAGTTGTTTGTATGAATTAACCTCGCCCCGTATCAGGTCGGTGATTATTTCCTCGTGGGTGGGGCCCAGGCAGAAATCCCTGCCGTGCCTGTCCTTCAGCCGGAACAGTTCGGGCCCGTACACGTCCCAGCGCCCGGACTCCTGCCATAATTCGGCCGGCTGAATGATGGGCATCATGATCTCCTGTCCTCCCTGCCGGTCCATCTCCTCCCTGACAATGGCCTCGATTTTTTTAACCACCCTCCAGGCCAGGGGCAGGAAGGTATAAACACCGGCCGCCGCCTTTCTGATGAACCCGGCCCGCACCATCAACTGGTGGCTGACCACCTCGGCCTCGGCCGGCGTTTCTCTCAGGGTGGGTATCAAGAGCTGTGAAACAAGCAAAAAAGCATCCTCCTCTCTCCAGCATCAGGGTAAATCATTAATTTCCTTCATCAGTTCCTCAATTTCCTTCATCAGTTCCTCCACCAGGCGGTCTTCCGGAACCTTGCGCAGCACCCGCCCCTTCCGGAAGATGAGCCCCTCGCCCTTCCCGCCGGCAATGCCCACATCGGCGTGGCGGGCCTCCCCGGGCCCGTTCACCGCGCAGCCCATGACGGCCACCTTCAGCGGCCTGTCCAATCCGGCCAGCAGCTGCTCCACCCGGCCGGCTATTGAAATGACGTCAATCTGGGTCCTGCCGCAGGTGGGGCAGGAAATCAGATCCACTCCCCGCTTTCTGAGGCCAAGGGCCTTCAATATTTCCCAGCCCACCCCGACTTCGTGAACCGGGTCCCCGGTCAGGGACACCCTGATGGTGTCCCCGATTCCCATGGCCAGCAGGGCGCCGATGCCCACGGCCGACTTAACCGTCCCCGAACGCAGGGTGCCCGACTCGGTGACACCCACATGGAGGGGGTATTCCACCCTTTCGGCCAGCAGCCGGTATGCCCGGATCATCAGGGGCACGTCGGAAGCCTTCAGGGAAACCTTTATTTCCCGGTAGTCCCATTCCTCCAACTGCCGTATGTGACGCAAGGCGCTTTCCACCATGGCTTCGGCGGCGGGTCCCCCGTATTTCTCCAGCAGGTCCCTCTCCAGGGACCCGGCGTTGACCCCGATCCGGACGGGCACTTTCCTTTCCCTGCAAGCCTCCACCACCGACCTTACTTTCCGGCGTCCGCCGATGTTGCCGGGATTTATTCTCAGTCCGTCCACGCCGGCCTCGACGGCAGCCAAAGCCAGCCGGTGGTCAAAGTGGATATCGGCAATCAGGGGAATGGTTATCCGGGCCTTGATGGCCTTCAGGGCGCCGGCGGCCTCCTGGTCGGGCACCGCCACCCGCACTATCTCGCACCCGGCCTCGGCCAGGCGGTTAATCTGCGCCACGGTGGCCGACACATCCCTGGTGTCGGTGTTGGTCATGGACTGGACCGAAACCGGCGCCCCGCCCCCCACCCTTACGCCACCCACCATGACGGGCCGGGTTTTCATTCTGTGCATGCCGGAATTTCACCCCTTGGAATCGGGAATCGGGAATCAGGAATTGGGGACCATGTTACCGATTCCCAGTTCCCAACTCCCAATTCCGGCCCTACATAATGAGCTGCAGTATATCATGATAGGTTATAACCACAATGAGCAGGATCAATAATCCGAAACCCACCATGTGGATAAAATTCTCCCTCTGGGGCTCCACCGGCCTGCCCCTTATCTTTTCCAGCAGCAGGAAAAGAATGCGGCTGCCGTCCAGGGCCGGGATGGGGAACAGGTTAAAAAGCCCGAGACTGACGGACAGAAAGGCCGAAAGGCTCACCAGGTTGATGAACCAGCTTGTGCTCTGCACGGCCTCGTTGATGGTGGCCACAATACGCACCGGCCCGCCCAGCTCGAGGGGAACCTGCCTTGCAATCCCCCTGCCCAGGTACTCCAGGATCTGGTAGGACATCAGTCCCGTGTACCTGATGCCCGAAGCCAGGGCGGTCAGGGGGTCCACCTTTTTGGGGGCGGGGTGAATGCCTATCTTCCCCAGGCCCTTTTCATCCTGGTAGGGGACAACTTTAAAGGTCAGCCGTTCCTTTCCCCGTTCCACCGTGATATTCAGCTCGCGGCCGGGATTGGCGCCCACCGTTTTGCTGAGCTGGCTCCAGGTCTCCACCCTGTTGCCGTCAATCTCCACGATCACGTCCCCCGGCCTGATCCCGGCCAAATCGGCGGGCTTCCCCGGCAGAAGATCCTGCACCCTGTTGGTTGGCTTATCGGGCGCCCCGTAGGTCATGAATATTACGGCCAGCAGGAAGACGGCCAGGACAAAATTCATCAGCGGGCCGGCGAAAATCACTCCTATTCTCTGCCCAACGGTCTTCTTGTTGAAGCCTCTCTCCTCATCGGCATAATTTTCCTCGGCCGGGTCCATGCCGGCCATGCGGACAAAACCGCCCAGGGGGAAGGCCCTCAGGTTGTATGAGGTTTCCCCCCGGGGAAGGGCCACCAGCTTGGGACCGAAACCCAGGCTGAACTCGTGGACCTTGACTCCCACCAGCTTGGCCACCAGGAAATGTCCCAGCTCGTGGAAAAATACCAGCAGTCCGAAGACAATTACAGAGGCGATTAAAGTGTCCATGTAAATTTCACCCTTTTATATTATAAGCCGTTTTGGGAATCCGGAATCAGAACTAAAAATTGTTTAGCTTTTCCGCCAGCCGCCGGGCCAGCTGCCTGGCCTCCCGGTCGGCCTCCAGGATATCTTCCAGGTCCGGCCGGCCGGACACCCGGTGCCGGCCCAGCACCTCTTCCACCACCCGGTGGATGGACATAAAGCCAATCCTTCCGGCCAGGAAAAACTCCACCGCCACTTCATTGGCCGCGTTCATCACCGCCGGCGCCGTGCCTCCCAGACGGCCGGCCCGGTATGCCGTTTCAAGCAGCGGAAACCTTGCGGTGTCCGGCGGATCGAAGGTCAACTCCCTTGCGCTGTTCCAGTCCAGCCGCGGCAGACGGCCGGGCAGCCGCCGGGGGTAGCCCAGGGCGTACTGGATGGGCAGCCGCATGTCCGGAAGGCCCAGCTGGGCCACCACCGATCCGTCCACGAACTCCACCATGGAGTGAATTATGCTCTGCGGGTGGATGACAACCTTTATCCGGCCGTAATCCAGGCCGAAAAGCCACCTGGCCTCAATGACCTCCAGCCCCTTGTTCATCAGGGTGGCTGAATCCACGGTGATTTTTTTCCCCATGTTCCAGTTGGGGTGATCAAGGGCCATGGACACCGTCACCAGGCTTAAATCTTCCGGCTGCTTCCTGAACGGCCCCCCCGAGGCGGTCAGGATTATACCCTCCACCTCCCCGGGCTTCGATCCTTGCAGGCACTGCCATATGGCCGAGTGCTCACTGTCCACCGGCAGTATTTTTACACCGTGCTTTTCGGCCAGCCCGGTAACCAGAGATCCGGCGGCCACCAGGGTTTCCTTGTTGGCCAGGGCTATGTCCCTGCCCGCCTTGATGGCGGCCAGCGTCGGCATCAGGCCGGCGGTGCCGGTTAACGCGGTCAGGACCGTATGGGCCCCCGGGCAGGTGGCCGCGGCCAGCAAGCCCTCGTCCCCCCACAGTACCCGGCACCCCTCCCGGCCGAACTCTTCAGCCAGCAAACGGGCGTCATCCCGGGAAGAAACGGAGACGACCCGCGGCCTGTACTTTTTGATCTGTTCCCGGAGAACTTTAATATTTCGGCCTGCGGCCAGCCCCACCACGGCGAACCGGTCGGGAAACAGGTCGATTACTTCCAGGGCCTGGCGGCCGATGGATCCGGTGCTGCCCAGTATAGAAATACCCTTGATGAAAGAACACCCCCGGTTAAGAGGTGAAGGGCAAGCCGCGGGAAGCTGAAGCCTTGCGGAAATATACCCGCGGTAAATTCCTTTTTAGCCCGCTTTTTTCCCTTCACTTCTTTCGCCTTTCACCTTCCGTGTCTTAACGTCTTGTAAGTTGCCTGGACGGCGATGAGGAGGATCGGCCCGAAAATAAGACCGGGCACCCCGATCAGCCTGAGGCCCACGTACATGGCCACCAGCACCGCCAGGGGGTGAAGTCCCAGGTTGGCGGCCACCACCCTGGCCTCCAGCACCTGCCGGACTATCCAGATCAACACGTAAAGCACCACCAGCTTGATTCCCAATCCGGCATTTCCGGCGATAAATCCCCAGGCGGCCCAGGGTATCAATATGGTAGCCGGCCCCAGGACCGGGATCATGTCGAACAGCCCGACCAGAAAACCGACTGTCAGGGCGTACTTCGCCCCGATCAGGTACAACCCGATAATAGCCTGTACGGTGGTCAGCGACACCAAAAATGTCTGGGCCCGGATATAACTTAAAAAGGCTTGGGCTATTTCCCTGGCTATCTCCAGGCTCTTTTCGCCCCAGGGAGGAGGTATCACCTCGACCCAGAATTTGACGATCAGTCTGCGGTCACGGCTGAAGAAAAAAGTTGCGATAACCGTGACAATGATGCCCAGTACGGCCCCCGGCAGCGCCGCCGCGAAATTGACCAGGAAGTGGGCCAGGGACGAGGCCATATTGGAGATGGTCCCGGTTGCCACACTGAGGTTTTCCGCAATCCGGCTGCTGATTTCCGGCGGCAGGCTGAAGTACAGGATCTTGCTTTTTTGAATGGTGTAGGTGATAAACCCCTCCACCGGCTTCACGTACCGCGGGAGTGAAACAGACAGGTCGGTCAGTTCCCTGACCAGCCTGAAAGTCACCAGCACCACCAGCAGGCCGAAGGTGCCGAAAAAAGCCAGCATGGACATGCTCACCGCCAGGGTCCGGCTCAACCGGGCCCTTAACATGATCCACTGCACCACCGGCTCCATCAGCAGGGCCAGGAGGGCGGCCGCCAAAAAAGGCACCGCGATGGAAAAAAGTTTGCTGACAATAACAAATATCTCCGGCACAAAATAAATGACCAGAAAATAAACCAGGGCTACAACCGCAGCCGTCAGGACCAGAATTTGGACCGGCCTGCTCATTGATTCCTCACCTGATAAAAAAGATAAACAAAATAATACACGGCCGGGGCGGTAAACATCATGCTGTCGAAGCGGTCAAGGATTCCCCCGTGGCCGGGGATTATGCCGCCGGCATCCTTGATCCCCGCGGACCTCTTCAGGCTGGATTCGAAAAGGTCCCCCATCAGGCCGAAAACACCAACCACCAGCCCCAAAAGAACCACCATCAAAAAGGAAGCCGACGGAAACAGGAGGTTTACCAGGGAAGCTCCCAGAACGCTCCCCGCCAGTCCTCCCAGAGCCCCCTCGACGGTCTTGCCGGGGCTCAGCCGGGGGGCCAGCTTTCTCCTGCCCAGCTTTTTCCCGGCAAAATATGCCGCCGTGTCCCCCGCCCAGGTTCCGGCCAGCATGATCAAAACCCAGGTCAGGCCCCCGTCCAGTGTCCTGATCAGGTAAAAATAAACAAACAACCCAACATAGAGGGTTCCGGCCAGGCCTGCGGCCACATCCACCGGCGCAACGGCCGGGTACCGGGCCACCCCCACCAGGAGCAGCAGGGCCACCGCCGGTGTCACGGCCAGGCCGAAAGATTCCATTCCGCCGCGGTATGCACCCGCCGAAAGGATCAGCACCCCGGCTGTCATCGCGGCCATGGACGGCCTTATATCCATCCTGGCAAACATTCTGTTCAGTTCAAACAGGGCCAGAACCATGATCAGCACGGTTAAGACAAAGTGCGCCCAGCCGCCGTACCAGACGGCCAGCAGCAGGAGGGGAACGCCCGCCGCGGCGCTCAAGACCCTTTTATGCAACAAAAGTGTTTCACCAGCCTGTCAGTTTAATCCCCCGAACCGGCGATGCCGCCTTTGAAAATCCACCAGCGCCTTGAGCAGGTGAACCCTCCTGAAATCGGGCCACATCACGTCGGTAAGCCAGAACTCGGTGTACGCCAGCTGCCACAACAGGAAGTTGCTCACCCGGTAGTCTCCCGAGGGGCGGATCAGCAGGTCCGGGTCCGGCTGCCCGGCGGTGTACAGGTGCCGGGAAATAACCTCCTGGTTAATGTCATCCGGAGACAGCTCATTTCCGGCCACCTTGACGGCAATTGCCCTGACCGCCTCCACCAGCTCGGTCCGCCCGCCGTAATTAAGGGCGATGTTCAGAACCAGGCCGGTGCAGTTTTTCGTCCTTTCGTGGGCAACGGCCACCGCCCTGCGGGCGTGGGCCGGAAGTTCGTCTATTTTTCCTATGGCCCTCACCCTGACGTTGTTCCGGCAAAGTTCATCTATTTCTTTGTGCAGGTACTCCACCAGCAAATTCATCAATACGTCGATCTCTTCCTGGGGCCGCTTCCAGTTTTCAGTTGAAAAGGCGTACACGGTCAGGACCTGCAGCCCTATTTCGGAACTGACCCTGACCACGTCCCGCAGCGATTCCACGCCCGCCCGGTGTCCGTAAGCCCTGGGCATGCCCCTGCGCAGGGCCCACCTGCCGTTTCCGTCCATTATCACGGCCACATGACGGGGAATCCGGGAGGGGTCAAGCCTGGCCTTCAGGACTTCTTCATTTTCTTCCGCTTCCCTTTCCGGGGACCTGCGCATAAAATTTACAATACTCTTTATCACCGGGCCAAACCCCCAATTCAGAAGTCAGAATGCAGGAGTCAGAATAAAAAACCCGTCCATCTTGATAAATTTAATTTATAAGTTCCGACTTATGACTTTCGCATACACAATCATTATATTATAAAAAAACTCCTGTTAGGAATCGAGAATTTTGTCCTCCCCGGCCCCCGGCCTGCAATTCATTCTGACTGCTGAATTCTGACTTCTGTCTGATACAAGAAACCCCCTCCGGAAGCGGGGGGGATTTGTTACATTATTCTTCAACAATGGCTCCGGTGGGACAGGAATCGATGCATGTGCCGCAGTTCTCGCATTTTTCGGGGTCGATCCTGTAGGTTTCTCCCTCGATAATCGCCTCGTTGGGGCAGGACTCCATACAGGTCCCACAGGCCAGGCATTCCTCGGTAATGCGGTAGGCCATGCTTTTTTACACCTCCTCTCTACTTTTCACTTTTCATTTCCCTGACAACGGTGACAAGAGCGGTGTTTCCCCGGACCTGAAGGCGGACGACCCTCTCCTGCCCGCCGGCCTCCGGACACCGGGGCGGGCCGGTTCGCCGCAATTCCACCTGCAATCCGGCCTCCTCCAGAATCCGCGCTGCCTCGCCGGGGGCAACCGCCAGTATTTCCCTTTCCAGGAGGCCGCTCAAACCTGCATGATCTCCTTTTCTTTATTGGCGGTGATCTGGTCGATCTCTTTTATATATTTATCCGTCAGCTTCTGCACCTCTTCCTGGGAGCGGCGCAGTTCGTCCTCGGTCAGTTCGCCCTTCTTTTCCATGGCCTTGAGGGCCTCGTTGGCGTCCCGGCGTACATTGCGGACGGCCACCCTGCCATCCTCGGCCTTTTTCTTGATCACCTTCACCAGCTCCTGCCGCCTTTCCTGGGTAAGCTGCGGAATGGCCAGGCGGATTACCGTTCCATCGCTGGCGGGGTTTATCCCCAGGTCCGATTTCATAATGGCCCGCTCAATCTCGGGGATGGTTGATTTGTCCCACGGCTGGATGACCAGAAGCCTCGCCTCCGGCGCCGAGATGTTGGCCATCTGGGTTACCGGGGTCGGTGTGCCGTAGTAGTTCACCATGACCTTGTCCAGAAGGGCCGGGGTGGCCCGGCCGGCCCTCAGGGAAGCGTACTCCTTTTTTACCACTTCCACGGTTTTCTTCATGCTGGCTTCCGCTTCAGCGATAATCTCCTTAGCCAATCAATTCACCCCCAATGTATGTTCCCACGGTTTCCCCCAAAATCGCCTTCAGGATATTTCCCCTGTCGTTGAGGTTAAAGACGATCAGGGGAATTTTATTATCCATGCACAGTGAAGTGGCCGTTGCGTCCATCACCGCCAGCCCCTTGTTCAGCAAATCGATGTAGGTCAGCCGGTCGTACTTCCTGGCGTTGTTGTTTTTCAGCGGGTCGCTGTCATAAACCCCGTTCACCCGCTTGGCCATCAGGATAACCTCGGCCTCTATCTCGGCCGCCCGCAGGGCGGCAGTGGTGTCGGTGGAAAAATAAGGGTTTCCGGTGCCGGCGGCAAAGATGACCACCCTCCCCTTTTCCATGTGCCGGATGGCCCTGCGCCTGATGTAAGGTTCGGCCACCGCCCTCATTTCAATGGCGGTCTGAACCCTGGAGTCCACCCCTAGTTTCTCAAGTCCGTCCTGGAGGGCCAGGGAGTTGATCACCGTGGCCAGCATGCCCATGTAATCGGCCGTGGCCCTGTCCATGCCCTTTGCGCTCCCGGCCACCCCCCGCCAGATATTGCCGCCCCCCACCACGATGGCCATCTGGACGCCGAGCTTGGAGACTTCCCCAATCTGGCTGGAAATGGAGTCCAGCACCTCATGGTCGATGCCGTAGCCCAGGTTTCCGGCCAGGGCCTCCCCGCTCAACTTCAGTACCACCCGGCGGTATTTGGGAGTACTCATCCGAAAACCCTCCCGTTCATGTCACTATTCTACAGTTGAAAAATATTCCCTTCCCGCGGAGAACACTTTATTGCATACAATCTCTCAACCCTTGACGGCGGCGGCCACTTCGGCGGCAAAATCGTCCTGCCTCTTCTGCAGGCCCTCACCCAGTTCGTACCGGACAAACCTGCGCACCGAGATGTTTTCCCCGATTTTGGCGATGCTCCCGGTGATCAGCTGGCCCACGGTGATATCCGGGTCCTTGATGAAGGGCTGCTCCAGCAGGCAGACCTCTTTGTAAAATTTCTCGATCCTTCCCTCCACCATTTTTTGGATTATTTTCTCGGGCTTGCCCTCGTTGGCAGCCTGGGCGGCAAGGATTTCCTTCTCCTTGGCGACTACTTCCGCCGGCACATCCTCCCGTCGCACGTACTCCGGCCTGGAGGCCGCAATCTGCATGGCGATGTCCCTGACCAGGGTCCTGAATTCGTCGGTTTTGGCCACAAAATCGGTTTCGCAGTTGACCTCCACCAGCACCCCGATCCTCCCGCCGCCGTGGATGTAGGACTCCACCAGGCCCTCGGCGGTGATCCTGCCCGCCTTCTTGGCGGCGGCCGCAAGGCCTTTCTCCCTCAGGTAATCTATGGCCTTTTCCAGGTTTCCATCGGTCTCGGACAGGGCCTTCTTGCAGTCCATCATTCCGGCCCCGGTCCTTTCGCGGAGTTCTTTCACCAGCGCCGCGCTGATTTCCGCCATAAACCCGTTCCCCCTTATTCCATAAAAATTAAGCAAAATGTTCCGGGTTGCCTCCCGTTATGTATTATCACCCAATTCAGCACCGGCCAAACAAAGCCGTCCGGCGGCCGGCCCGGTCTAACCCGGCCCCCCGGACGGCCGCCTTTATTCCGACGTCCGACGTCCGACGACCAAAAAAGGCAGGGGCACTTTTCAGTCGCCGGTCGTCTGTCTTCAGCCGCAAGTCCTTCGACATTTGACCGGAGGTCAAATCCCTTTGACCGACGTCCGGCGACCCGCGACTGGACGGCCACTGAGGCGCCCCCACCTGGCAAATCACGTCCACTACATACCGGCTATCTGTTCTCCCTGTTCCATCGGCTCTCCCTGTCTGCCTTCCAGCACGGCGTCGGCCATTTTGGCGGTTAAAAGCTTGACCGCCCTGATGGCGTCATCGTTGCCCGGTATGACGTAGTCCACCTCGTCGGGATCACAGTTGGTATCCACTATTGCCACAATGGGAATGCCCAGCTTGCGGGCTTCCGCCACGGCAATCCTTTCTTTGCGGGGATCGATTACAAAAAGCGCTCCGGGAAGGCGGCGCATTTCCTTGATCCCGCCCAGGAACTTGGTCAGCCGTTCCTTTTCGTGCATCAGTTCGGCCACTTCTTTTTTGGGCAGGAGGTTCATCCTGCCGTCGGCCTCCATCTTCTCCAGTTCGTGCAGCCGGTCAATACGGCGGCGAATGGTCTGGAAGTTGGTCAGCATTCCGCCCAGCCAGCGCTGGTTGACGTAGAACATCCCGCACCTTTCGGCCTCTTCCCTGACCGCTTCCTGGGCCTGCTTCTTGGTGCCCACAAAAAGCATGGTCTCACCGTTTGCCGACAGGGACTTCACGAATTCATAGGCCTCTTCGACCTTGCGCACGGTTTTCTGAAGGTCTATGATATAGATGCCGTTGCGGTCCGTAAATATATAAGGGGCCATCTTGGGGTTCCACCTTCTGGTCTGGTGGCCGAAGTGAACCCCCGCCTCCAGGAGTTGCTTCATTGAAATAACAGCCATGGTACACCTCCTTCCCGCGTGGTTTTGATACCTCCGCCGCCGTCATCTCCGGCAAAGCCCCGTCAATTGGGGACATTCCCCCGTCCACCCCACATTCTGCTCAAGAAGAGGAGGTGTGTCCCCTTTCCTTAGAGGCACCCTTGCCCGGAATCCGGCGGCGTGTGTAGTTTGCGCCAGGATGTATTCTAACACAAAGATATGTCATTTGGCAAGGTTTCCAGGCCGCCGATTAATTTTTAATACAGTTGTTTAAAAACTTTTTGTGGTCAGCCTCAGAAGGGGGTTGATATGAACAATTCCAGCCGCGATAAGCAAAAGGCCACGGTACCAGCCGTGGCCTTGCCTGTATTCTCCTGAAGCTTAGTGCTGCTTCATCCTTTCCAGTTCCTCCAGCAGCCTGTCGTTCAGCACCCTGATGTAGGTGCCCTTCATGCCCAGGGACTTCGACTCGATAACCCCGGCGCTCTCGAACTTGCGCAGGGCGTTTACGATGACGCTCCTGGTGATGCCCACCCGGTCGGCTATCTTGCTGGCCACCAGCAGGCCCTCGTCGCCGTCCAGCTGTTTGAAAATGTGGTGCACGGCGTCAAGCTCCGAGTACGACAGGGTCCCCAGGGCTATTTGCACCGCGGCCCGCTTGCGGGCCTCCTCCTCCATGCGCCCGGCCCTGGCCCTCAGTATTTCCATGCCCACCACCGTGGCCCCGTACTCGGCCAGGATCAGGTCCTCATCGGTAAAGTGCTTGTCGAACTTGGCCAGCACCAGGGTGCCCAGGCGGGAGCCGGCGCCCACGATGGGCACCACCGTGGTGATCTTGTTGTTGAACTTGCACTTCTTATCGTGACTGAATACACAAACGTTGACAGTCTGACAAAAGTTGGCATTGGTTTCATTCATGCGCATGAGCCCTTCGTTGAAATCCTCGGGGAACCCTTCCGGGGACTCCACTATGTCCCTCATGATCTCGCAGGTGAACCCCTTCAGGTACTGGTAACCCAGGGTTTTCCCCCGCCGGTCCAGGATGTATACGCTGCAGCCGATGTTCTCGCTCAGGATGGCCGCGATTTCCTTGTAGTCCACCGGGTACCCGGCCGATTTCTGAAGCAGCCTGTTAATGGAACGCGTCTTATCCAGTAAGGCTCTCAATTCTCCAGCTCCCTTCCTTACAGTATATACCGGCTCAAGTCCTCGTTCTTCGCCACTTCGTTGAGCTTACTGACAACATAGGCCTGATCGATAACAATTTTTTTATTTTCCATCAAAGGCGCATCAAAAGAAAGATCTTCCAGCAGCTTCTCCATAATGGTGTGAAGCCGCCTGGCGCCTATGTTTTCGGTCTGCCCATTTACAGTATAAGCTATTTTTGCGATTTCGACAAGGGAATTTTGTGAAAATTCCACATTCAGTCCCTCGGTGGCTAACAGCGCGGTATATTGCTTGATCAGGGAGTTCTGGGGCTCTGTCAAAATTTGAAGAAAATCCTCCTCGCTGAGGCTGTCCAGTTCCACCCTGATGGGAAAGCGGCCCTGCAGCTCGGGAATGAGATCGGAAGGTTTGGTCATATGGAAGGCGCCGGCGGCGATAAAAAGGATGTGATCGGTCTTCACCGGCCCGTACTTGGTGACCACGGTGGAACCTTCCACGATGGGGAGAATATCCCGCTGCACCCCCCCCCTGGACACATCGGGCCCGGCTATTCCCTCTCTCACGGCGATTTTGTCTATCTCGTCCAGGAAGATTATACCGCTTTCTTCGGCCCTCCTGACCGCCTCCGAGGTAACTTCGTCCATGTCGATCAGCTTTTGGGCCTCCTGCTGGACCAGTATTTTGCGGGCTTCGGAGACGGTAACCCTTCTTTTTTTCTTTTTCTTGGGAAACAGGTTGCCCAGCATGTCCTGGATGTTGATGCCCATTTCCTCCGCGCCGGACCCGGTGAATATCTCCAGCATGGGAGTGGAGCTTTCCTCCACCTCTATTTCTATAATTTCATTTTCCAGCTCGCCCCGGGCCAGTTTCTCCCGCAGGCTCTCCCTTTCGAATTCCACCCGGCGGGAAATCTGGTCATGTTCCCGGGAGACCTCCGGGTCCTGCTGCCTGGCCCCCCCGAAAATCAGCTCCAGGGGATTCTTCAAAGGGGTATCATGCCTGGGAAGCGGGGCCAGCATTTCCACGATCCTTTCGTCGGCCATTTTTTTGGCCTTCTCTTCCACCTTGGCCATTTTCTCCGACCGCACCATCCTGACGGAGGTTTCCACCAGGTCCCGCACCATGCTTTCCACGTCGCGCCCGACGTAACCCACCTCGGTGAACTTGGTGGCCTCCACCTTGACAAAGGGGGCCTTCACCAGTTTTGCCAGGCGGCGGGCTATCTCGGTTTTCCCGACTCCCGTGGGGCCGATCATGAGAATATTTTTCGGCATCACCTCGTCCCTCAGGTCGGAAGGCAGCTTGGTCCTGCGGTAACGGTTCCTCAGGGCGATGGCCACCGCCTTCTTGGCCTTTTTCTGCCCCACGATGTATTTGTCCAGTTCCGCCACTATCTCATGGGGGGTAAGGTTTTCCATGATCACAAAGACCTCCTGACTGCCTTTATAATTTATAGTTCTTCCACCGTTATCTCGTTGTTGGTGTATACGCAAATCTCCGCGGCAATGCCCAGGGCCCGGGCGGCTATTTCCGCCGCCCCCAGGCCGGTGTGCCTGGCCAGCGCCCTGGCGGCCGCCAGTGCGTACGCCCCGCCGGACCCGACGGCCACGATGCCGTCGTCCGGCTCAATAACCTCCCCGCCCCCGGAGATGACCAGCAGGTATTGCCTGTCGGCCACCACCAGGAGGGCTTCCAGGCGCCTCAGAACCCTGTCCATGCGCCAGTCCTTGGCCAGTTCAACGGCTGCCCGCTGCAGGTTGCCCCGGTATGCCTCCAGTTTTCCTTCAAACTTCTCAAACAGGGTGAAGGCGTCGGCCACCGACCCGGCAAAGCCGGCCAGCACAGCGTTGTTGTTCAGCCGGCGGATTTTCCTGGCCCTGTGTTTCAGGACCGTGTTCTGGCCGAAGGTGACCTGCCCGTCCCCGGCCATGGCCACCGACCCGTCCTTTTTGACGGCCACGATGGTGGTTGAATGAAACATTCTCTCCTATCCTTTCCTGTACTGTTTAGTCTGTTGGAATTCTATCGTTATCCATTCTAACCCTGGGGTGGGATTTTAAATAGACCTCTTTCAGCTTTTCCCTGGTTAAATGGGTATATTTCTGGGTGGTGGAGAGGTTTTTATGCCCCAGCATTTCCTGCACCGCCCTGAGGTCGGCGCCGCCGTCAAGCATGTGGGTGGCGAAGGTGTGCCGCAGGGTGTGAGGGCTGACGGTATTTTGTATGCCCAGCCGGCCCACGTATTTTTTTATGATCTTCCTTACTCCCCTGTCGGTAAGGCGCCCTCCCTTATGGTTGACAAACACCGCCCTCTCCCCGCCGTTCCCCGACAGGCGGGGCCTGGCCAGTTCCAGGTACGCGTTCAGGGCCTCCACGGCGCAAGTTCCTATCGGGACCACCCGCTCCTTCGCCCCCTTGCCCATCACCAGCAGTTCCCCCCGGGCAAGATTGACATTTTCCAGGTCCAGGCCCACCAGTTCCCCCACCCGGATGCCCGAGGCGTAAAGGGTCTCCAGCAGCGCCCGGTCCCGCAGGGACAGCGGGTCTCCGCACCGGGGGGATTCCACCAGGGCGCCGCACTCTTCCCTGAAAAGAAATTGGGGCAGCCTTTTTTCAAGCTTGAGGGATGCTACCCCCCTGAGAGGATTCTTCTCCACCAGGCCTTCCCGCCCCAGGTAGCGGTAAAAAGACCTCCAGGCGGCAAGCCTCCTGGCAATGGAGGTCTTGGCCAGGCCGCTGTAAAAAAGATCCCCCAGGTAAGACCTCATCAGCCCCGGGTCAAGGTCGGCGGGCTCCAGGTCGGAGTCCCTCCTGCCGAGGGCCCCGGCAAAAAAATCCACCCCGTGGAACAAGTCGCGGCGGTAGCTGGCCACCGTACGGGGGGAATAATTCTTCTCAGCCTCCAGGTAATGTATAAAGCTGTCGATATATGAGTACATTTTGGATGACCCCCAACCGCCGGAATAAAGGGGACAGGAACCTGCTCACAGACACATCTCAAGAACTCCATACAACATCATAAGTTCTCCTCCTGTCTCCTGTCTACCGTCTCCCGGCCGATATGTCCCGCAGCAACAGCTTAAACTTTTCCAGCGCCTCCAGTGCCCTTTGGGAAATCATGGCGTTTCTCCGCCGCCGGTCCCGGACCTGGTCCTCCAGGGGCGGGAAAAGCCCGAAGGTTATGTTCATGGGCTGAAAATTGTCAGGGTCGGCGGTGGTGATATAACGGGCCAGGGAACCGTGGGCGGTTTCGGGCGGAAAAACCAGCGGCTTTCTGCCGGTATGGAGAAGGCCGGCGTTGATCCCGGCCGCCAGGCCCGAGGAGGCTGATTCCACATAGCCCTCCACCCCGGTGATCTGCCCCGCAAAAAACAGCCCCGGCCGCACCCTGCACTCGTAAGTGGCATTCAACAGCCCGGGGGAATTGATGTATGTATTCCGGTGCATTACTCCGTATCTCACAAACTCGGCGTTTTCCAGCCCCGGAATAGTCCTGAAGACCCTCTGCTGCTCGCTCCACTTTAGGTGGGTCTGGAACCCCACCATGTTGTACAGCGTGCCGGCGGCGTTGTCCTGCCTGAGCTGGACCACCGCGTAGGGCCTTTTCCCGGTGGCCGGGTCGATCAGCCCCACCGGCTTCAGGGGCCCGTAACGCATGGTGTCCTCTCCCCGGGCCGCCAGCACCTCGATGGGCATGCACCCCTCGAAGTTGACTTCCTTTTCGAATTCCCTTCTGGGAGCCCGTATGGCACCGGCCAGTTCTTCCCGGAAACGGATGTATTCCTCCCTGTTCATTGGACAGTTGATGTAATGCCCTTCCCCCTTGCCGTACCGGGAAGAAAAGAAGGCCTTTTCCATGTTGATGGACTCCATGGTCACGATGGGGGCCACGGCATCATAAAAATAAAGGTGATCCCGTCCGGTCAGGTCCCTTATGGACCGGGCCAGGGCCTCCGATGTCAGGGGACCGGTGGCCAGGATGACCACTCCCCGGCCGGGAATGGCCTCCGCCTCCTGCCTGATCACTTCGACCAGGGGGTGGTTTTCCAGGACACCGGTAACCGCGGCCGAAAAAAGGTCCCTGTCCACGGCCAGCGCCCCGCCGGCGGGCACCCGGTGCCTGTCGGCACAGGACATGATCAGGGAGTTCAGCCGGCGCATTTCTTCCTTTAACAGCCCCACGGCATTCTCCAGTGAGTCCGCCCTCAGGGAATTGCTGCAGACAAGCTCCGCGAACCCGCCCGTCTTGTGGGCCGGGGTGGACTTGCCCGGCCTCATCTCGAAAAGTTTTACCCTCACACCCATCCGGGCCAGTTGCCAGGCCGCCTCCGACCCGGCCAGCCCTGCTCCTATAACGGTGACAAAATCCAATTCATAACCCCTGCCACAATTCTTATCTCTTCCCGATTCCCAATTCCTAATTCCTGATTCCCAATACCCAATTACCGCAGCTGCCTTCCGGCTGCTATCCTGTCTTCAGCGCCTTCCACTGCACCGGATCCCGCCTGTCTCTTGGATGTTCGCTTATTTCCTCCCCGGCCTTCAGGGGCCGCGGCTTCCTTGGCTTTTTTGGCAGCCGCGCCTTTGACCGCTCCCCGGGCCGTTCCAGAAGCCGGGCAGGCCGGGGAAACACATTTTATTTCTTCTTTTCCCCTGTTTTTCCGGTAAACCGTCAGGCCTCCGCAAACGGGGCATTTTTCCGGGCTGGGCCGGTCCCAGACCGTGAATTCACACTGGGGATACCGGCTGCAGCCGTAAAAGGGGCGCCCCTTCTTGCTTCTCCTTAAAACCAGTTCGCCGGAGCACTGCGGACAGCCCACCCCGGTGGGCTCCAGCAGGGGCTTGGTGTAACGGCACTGCGGGAAGCCCGGGCAGGCCAGAAACTTTCCGTAGCGGCCCATCTTTACCACCAGGTTGCGCTTGCAGTTCTCACAGATCTCGTCGGTAACCTCCTGGGCCTGGGCCACCTCCACGTGCCCAATTTCTTTCTCGGCCTTGGCCAGGGTTTCCTTGAACGGATCGTAAAATTCCCTGAGCACGCCGGTCCATCCCCGATCGCCCTCCTCCACCTGGTCCAGTTTTTCCTCCATGGAGGCGGTGAACTCGACATCGATTATGTCTTTAAAGTATTCCTTCAATAAATTCACCACCACCGTGCCCAGCTCGGTGGGGTAGAAATGTTTCTTTTCCTTTACCACGTACCCCCGTTTTTGAATGGTTTCCACGATGGGGGCATACGTGCTGGGCCTGCCGATCCCCTTTTCCTCGAGGGCCTTGACCAGTGTGGCGTCGGTGTACCGGGGAGGGGGCTGGGTGAAGTGCTGTTTGGGAACCAGGGATTTTTTCTCCAGCCGGTCTCCCTCGCTGAGTTCAGGCAATGCCCTGCTTTCCTCGTCCTCCTGGCCGTCGTCCCGGGATTCGGTGTAGACCTTCATGAATCCCGGAAACTTCACCATCGACCCGGCAGCCCGGAAAATGTACTGGCCGGCCTTGATATCCACGGTGGTGGTGTCGATCACGGCCGGGCTCATCTGGCTGGCCACGAAGCGCTCCCAGATCAGCTTGTAAAGCTTGTATTGGTCGCCTGACAGGAAAGCCTTTACGGCATCGGGCTCCCTGGCCACGGAAGTGGGCCTTACGGCCTCGTGGGCGTCCTGGATCCGCCCCCTGGCTGCGGCCTGCTTAACCTTGCCCGGCGCGAATTCCTTTCCGAAGCGGCCGTTGATAAACTGAAGGGCTTCCTGCCGGGCGGTCTCGGAAACCCTGGTGGAATCCGTCCGGATATAAGTCACCAGGCCGGACGGCCCTTCCTTCCCCAGGTCGATGCCCTCATACAGCTGCTGGGCCACCAGCATGGTCTTCTTGGCCGTAAAATTAAGCTTGCGGTAGGCTTCCTGCTGAAGGGTGCTGGTGATGAAAGGGGCCGGAGGCTGACGCAGCTTTTCCCTGCGCGCCACCTTAACCACCTGGTAGTCCTTGCCCTTAAGGTCGCCGATTATCTCTTTTATCCTGTCTTCGCTCGGAATATCGGCCTTTTTGTCCCCTATCCTGTAAAGCCTGGCCTCGAAGGGGTCCTCTCCCCGCCGGGCCAGCCTGGCCGTCAGCGTCCAGTATTCCTCGGGCTCAAAGGCCCGGATCTCTTCCTCCCGGTCAACGATCAGGCGCACCGCCACCGACTGGACGCGGCCGGCGCTCAGGCCCTTTTTCACCTTCTTCCAGAGCAGGGGGCTCAGTTTGTAGCCCACCAGCCGGTCCAGAATGCGCCTGGCCTGCTGGGCGAAAACACGGTTGAAATCTATCGGGCGGGGGTTTCTGACCGCGTTCTGGATGGCGTTCTGGGTTATCTCATTGAATTCAATGCGGCACTTTTCATCAGGATCGAGGTCCAGCAGGTGGAGGAGGTGCCATGCTATGGCCTCCCCCTCGCGGTCGGGGTCGGAGGCCAGGAGAACCTGGTCGGCTTTTTTTACCGCGGCCCTCAGTTCCTTGATGATTTCTCCCTTTCCCCTGATGGGTATGTATTTGGGCTCAAAGCCCCTTTCCGGATCCACCCCGAACTGGCTTTTGGGCAGATCCCGCAGGTGGCCCATGGAAGCCTTGACAAAATACTTTTTCCCCAGGAATTTGCCGATGCTTTTGGCCTTAGCCGGGGACTCCACGATAACCAAAGTTTTCCCCAAAAACGACACCTCTTACAATTTCTTATCCTGAATAATTATCCTGTCAGGAATCCAGAATCCAGAAGTCAGAATTCAGAATGTCCAAAAACTGACCCCTGATCGTCAAATTTACCGCTATTATAGACCGGAAAAGAACTTTTTAAAATACCTCAGGTGAAATTACCGGCGGGGTGAAATTGTGTAAAGCTTTCCGGGAAGCTGCCGGACAACCCCCTTCATTTCCAGGAAGGTCAGGGCCGCCAGAACCTTCTGGGCCGGCAGGCCCGACCGGTCAATCAGGTCGTCCAGGGCCGCCGGTTCAGACGAAATTATCTTTCTTACCGCTTCCTCCTCGGGACTGAGGTTTATCCTGGGGGCTTCCCGGTCCTCCGCCCCGAACAGCCTTTCCAGCCCCAGGTCCTCCAGGATGTCCCCGGCGCTCTCCACGGGCCTGGCCCCCTGCCTGATCAGCCGGTTTGGGCCCCGGCTGACCTCCGAGGTTATATTCCCCGGCACCGCCATCACTTCCCGGCCCTGGTCAAGGGCAAAATCAGCGGTAATCAGGGCGCCGCTCCTTGAGGCAGCCTCCACCACCACCACTCCCCTGGACAGGCCGCTGATAATCCGGTTTCTTACGGGAAAATGCCACGCTTCCGGCGGCGTCCCCAGGGGAAACTCGCTGACGACGGCCCCCGACCGGGCTATCTCCTCCATCAGCCCGGCGTTTTCCCTGGGATAAGCCACATCCAGGCCGCATCCCAGGACGGCTATGGTGCGGCCGCCGGCCGCCAGCGCCCCCCTGTGGGCGGCCGTGTCGATTCCCCGGGCCATGCCGCTGACCACCGTAACCCCGGCCCCGGCCAGTTCCCCGGCCAGCTTTGCGGCTGCGGCGATCCCGTAGCGGGTGGCCTTCCTCGACCCCACCAAAGCCACCGCCTGGCTGTCGCTTTGCTTTATCTCGCCCTTTACAAAAAGCCCCGGGGGAGGGTCGAAAATATTTCTCAAAATCTCCGGATATCCCGGGTCGCCGAAATGCAAAAAAGTTATTCCCTTCTTTTCCAGCAGGGACATCTCGGCCTCGGGGTTTACCCCCCGGCGGCGCAGCACCAGTTCGCGGGCGTCCCCGGCGGCAAATCCCCCTATGTTTATCAGCTGTTTCTCCGTGGCCTTCCAGGCGTTCCCGGCAGACCCGAAGAGTTCAATCAGGTGCCAGACCCTTTTGGCCGACCCCGGCAGGGTGATCTGCCAGGCCAGAAAATAACCCCTTTCGTCCACAGGTTCACATCCCGGCAACATCTTCCAGTAATACAAAATGGACATTCGGGGGCTGCGGGAAGATTTCCTGCCCGGGCCATAAAAATTTGTGCTTATATTTATATTTTATTTTATTATCGCCCTAAGGAATCCGCGGGATCGGTCACGATCGCCAAACGGCTTTCTTTTGCCTTGCCCGCGCCGGAGGCGGCCACCAGCTTGCCCAGGGACCTCCTGGACCCGGGCATGTCCGCCAGGATATCCCCGTATTTCTCGATCCTCTTAAAAACGGCCCGGATGTTGAAGGATCCCGGCCTGACCTGCTTCCTTTCCACCTCCTCCCAGTGGAGGGGGGTGGACACCGGGGCTCCCGGAAGAGGCCTCAGGCTGTATTGAAAGGCCATGGTCCTGCCCCTGCCGTTCTGCAGGTAGTCCAGATAAACCTTGCCCTTTCTTTTGGCCACCGTTCTTTCAACCGTGGCCTTCCGCGGGTAGACCGACACGATCAGATTGGCTATGTAACGCATGGCCGATGCAACCACCGGGAAGGGGTATTCGCTGACGACCGGAATAAAAAGGTGCAGCCCGCTGGCCCCTGAAGTTTTCACAAAGGGTATCAGCCCGAATTCATCCAGTGCCCGCCTGCAAAGCAGGGCGATATCCATGACGTCGTCCAGGGTGGCCCCCTCGGCCGGGTCCAGGTCCATTACCGCTATATCGGGGCATTCCACGTTGTCCAGCACCGAAAGCCAGGCATGCACCTCGATGCAGGCCTGGTTGGCCAGCCAGGCCAGGGTGGCCGCGTCGTTGCAGACAATGTAATTGATCACCTTTTCCGAATGCCTGACCGGGTAAGTCTCTATCCAGTCAGGGGCGTATTCCGGGCATTCTTTCTGATAAAAGGATTCACCGTTTATTCCGTCCGGATACCTTTTCATAACCAGGGGCCTGTTTCTCAGATGCGGTACGACAACCGGCGAAATGTCCAGGTAATACTTTACCAGGTGCGCCTTGGTGAGGCCGTCGGGCCAGAAAACCTTGTCCAGGTTGGTCAGCTTCACCTCCCGCCCTTCCACCCGGGCGATCTGATCCATTTCCGCACCCCCGGCTTTTTTGATTAGTCTGTCTCGGTCCGGGGGTAAAATTGCAGGGTATGAAAAACAGGCCGTTCACAGGCAATGAATAAAAAAATCAGGCCGGACAGAACCGTCCGGCCCCTCCTTTTCCTCAAACGCCCCGGATGAGGAATATTATTTGTCCCCCCCGCCGCCGAACATGTTCAGTCCCCGCAGCATGACGTGGATTTCACCGAAATCGGCGGCCATTGAATCAATGCCCGACCTGAAGTTGTTAATTGCCGACGACATTCTGTCCATTACATTTTTTACCACCTGGATCTTGTTGCTGGCCTCCGGATCCATTCCCAGCACCAACAAAATGAGGATTAAAAATAAAATATACGGGTTGGCCCCGTAAGACATAAAAATTTCCCCCCTTATACGGTAAGTTTTAGGCCGGTCTTCCCTATCATAATATGTCCCTCAGGCCCCGGGAGTGCGTATTCATAAGTTTCAACACCGAGTTTAAATGCCCCTGTTCATGGCGCTTCGCACTCCTCCAACCCCTTGTCAAGCCTCAGTCCCTTGAAGATCGGGTGCCGCAGGAAACCTCCGGCTGTTTTTTCAAGATACTCCACGGCACATACCAGATGAGGTCTTACCCAGATCACACCCCCGGCTTCCTGCCGGGACACCGCCGCCGGGGGACGACCGGTGCGCAGGGGCTGCAGCCTCCGGATCAGATCGTCCTCGGCCTCCCGGCTGAAGCCTGTGCCAACTTTTCCGCAATAAACCAGATCCCCGTTCCTGAACCCGCACAGCAGCAAAGCTCCCAGTTTACGCCCGCCCTTTCCCGGCCGGTACCCGCAGACGGCCAGGTCAACCCCGTTGGTGAACCTTATTTTTTTCCAGTAATGGGACCGTTTGCCCGGCAGGTAGGGGCTGTTCAAGGCCTTGGCCATAACCCCCTCCAGGCCCCGATCCCGGGCCGCCCGGGCAAACAGGATTCCGCTGCCGGTGACAAAATCGGCCACCACCAGGAAGGCGCCCCCCTGTACCGAGGCGGCCAGGATTTCCTTCCTCCGCTTGAGGGGCTCCCCGATCACCGGCCTTCCTGAAACATAGAGGATGTCAAAGGCCAGGTACAAAGCCGGTGTCCTGACGGCGGCCCGCTTGATCTTCAGCGGGTCGGAGAGTCTTCCCCTGGCCTGCAGGGAGCCGAAGGAGGGCCGGCCCCCGGAAAACACCACCACCTCGCCGTCCAGGAGGGCCGGCAGGTGCTTCACGGAAAGGTGCAGCCCGCCCAGTTCGGGAAAGCTGCCGGTGATATCCTGACGGTTCCGCGATCTGAGTTCCGTTCCCCCGGAATCCAGATAGGCCAGGGCCCGGTAGCCGTCCCATTTCACCTCAAAAAGGAATTCCGGGTTGTCAAAGGGTTCGGACCTGACCGCCAGCATTGGTTCGACAAGCGGTATCGGGTTCCTGCGATCCATACAACCGCCCCAATCCGGATCTTTTGCCGGCATAATATGGATAATGGTTCAATAAATTAAAATAATAACCCGTTCTTCCCCGGGTGATAGTATATGGATACGTCCCTGCCGGTTCTCCTGGTTCTGCTGATTATCGCCATCATCGGCCGGTCCAACCTGGTGGCCATGGCCAGTTGCATACTTATGGCGATCAAGTTTTCGGGACTGGATTTTATCCTGCTCCCCCTGCTGGAAAAAAAGGGGCTGAAGTTCGGCCTGCTGGTCCTGATGGTCTACATACTGCTTCCCCTGGCCAAAGGAGAGGTCACCACGAAGGAGGTGAGGTACAGTTTTTCCACCGTACCCGGCCTGTTTGCCCTGATGGGCGGCGCCCTGGCCACCCACCTGAACAACGAGGGCCTCAAACTGATGAAGGCCATGCCCGAGATTATTTTCGGCATGACCATCGGCACCATACTGGGGACGGTTTTTTTCAAGGGCGTACCCTGCGGGCCGGTGATGGCGGCCGCGGTAACGGCAATACTTTTGGAGATATACAGCCTGTTTTAGCTGGTCGTCTGTCGTCGGTCATCGGTCGTCGGAATTCTTGATGTTATTTTGTCCCCGTCCAAGTGACTCTTTTTCCTGCGCCTGACGTCCGACGTCTGACGTCTATTTTGGGCCAGGTCGATGCTGGCCTTCAGGGCGGACATCAGGTCCACCACCTTGGCCGCCCCCGGGTCTGCGGGCACCTCGAACTCCCGGCCGGTGATCTTGCCCTGTATGGCCTCCATCAGGGCTTCCCGGTAACGGTTGGTATATTTTTCGGGGTCGAACCGGGAAGAAAGGTTTTCCACCAGTTTAACGGCCATTTTCACCTCGTTTTCATGCAGGTCGGCCTTGTATCCCAGTTCTTCTATCAGCTTCGGGCTGCGCACCTCGTCCGGGTAAAACATGGTGCTCATAACCAGGGCGTCCCCGGCCACCCTCACCACGGCCAGGGCCTCCTTGCTCCTGATCACCACCCTCCCCACCGCCACCTTTTTGGAAATGTCCATGGCCCGCTTCAAAAGTTCATACACTTTCTGGCCTCCCTCGCCGGGAGCCAGGTAGTAGGCCTTGTCGTAATATATCGGGTCTATTTCCGCCAGGTCAACGAAGTCCAGTATCTCCACGCTGCGGGTTTGTTCACCGGGCAGGCGCTCAAAGTCCTCCTCCTTCATAATCACGAACTTGCCCTTCTCGTATTCGTAGCCCCGGACCACCTCCTCCGCCGGCACCTCGGTGCCGCAGTAAGGGCAGTATTTGCGGTACTGAATGGGGGTCTTGCATTTTTCATGCAGGAAGTTGAATCTGACGTCCTTTTTTTCTGTGGCCGCGTACATTTTCACCGGCACGAAAATTAGGCCGAAACTGACCGCGCCTTTCCACAGCGGACGCATCCCGGATCACCCCGATCCACAATTTTTTTTATATTTCCCCGGACAGAGAAAAAAATAAGACCGCCCCGGAAGAGGCGGCCGCCATACAATCACCTTTTATTCTGGATTCTGGCTCCTGGATTCTGGATTCCGGCCATTTAGAATTACAGTATAAGTATCAATCCCACCCCACCTCGATCACGTCCCCGTCGCCGATGGGATCGGTGTATCCCGCATTCCGGCCGTTCAGCAGGAGCTTTATCCTGCCGCCCTGCGCGGTCCTCACAAGGTCGAGGTCGATGTGGTTGAAAATGTCCACGAAAATATAGGAAGGTTTATCCGCCAGCACAATTTTCCTGCCGTTTACGGTGACCTCGATGGAGGCCCCCGGTCCGGGACCGGCATCCGCCCCCCGGGATCCCGGCGGCCGGCCCGGCGCTTCCGCCCGTACAAACTCCACACTGTCCCCGCTGGTCAGTATTTTTTCTCCCGGCGCCTTTTTCCCATTGACAAAAACCTCGTGGGAACCCAGGTCTATCCCCATGACTTCGGCCAGGTGGAGGACGGTTCTGACCTCCCTGATCTCCACCCGGTCCCCTTCGGCGATCTCCCGGTCCGGGGCGGCAGGCCTTCCGTTGACAAAGCACCGTGGACCGACATTCTCCAGCCGGCCGTCAATGCGCAGGGTTATTCCCCCGTTTTCGCCAATGAAATCCCCCGCCAGGGCCCGGGCGTCCTCTCCCCTGACCGCCTTCCGGACGGTCACCTGGTCTCCGTCCGCCAGCACGCTTTTCAGGTTGGCCGGTTCGCCGTTTATAAACACCTCGGCCGGCTGGCACAGCCCGCCGTAAATTACCTTCCTTTCGCCGTTCAGGACAAACCTCAGGTCCCTGCCGTTTTTGCCCACCAGGTCTCCCAGGTTGTACTCAATGAGCCCCAGGGCGTCGAACACCGTCAGTTCCCTGGAGTGAAAGAGCTTGTAATCCATGCCGTTTATGTTTACGGTGATAAAGTTGTGCCCCACGCTGTCCAGGGCCACTTTGGCTATGCCCACCACGGTCACCCCTTCGGGGCCGCTTATTTCATCATTGTCGGCCAGCAGGCCGGGAATGAACCTCCGGCCCCGCAGCCCCACCCTCTCGGGGGGCAGGCCCAGTTTTTGGGCGATCTTGCCGGTGAAGGCGGGCAACTGTCCCCCTCCCCCCACGCAAAACACCGATTTCGGGGGCTTGTTTCCGTTAAGCCGCAGTATCTCCCCGGTTATTTTCTCGGCCAGGCTCTCCAGGACCGGATCCAGCATTTCCAGGATTTCACCGCAGCTCACGGTCCTCTCTATGCCCATGATGTCCTGGAAGGTGATGTCCCGTCCCTTGACTATTTCCCTTTTAATGTACTCGGCGGTATGGAAATCGGCCAGGCAGCCCTGGGCCACGGCTTCGGTGATTTCGTCCCCGGCCAGGGGCACCATCCCGTAGGCCACGATGGACCCGTCCCTGGTGATGGCTATGTCCGAGGTCCCCGCCCCGATGTCCAGCAGGGCCAGGTTCAGCAGCCTGTACGACTCCGGAATGATGGCGCCGGCCGCGGCTATGGGCTCCAGGGTCAGGCTGACCGGCTCCAGGCTGACCCTTCCCAGCACGGAGTAAAGGCTGTTCACCACCGAATTGGGCAGGAAGGTAGCCAGCACGTCCACTCCGATCCTCTTGCCGAAATGCCCGGTCAGGCTGGTCATGGTGTAGCCGTTCAGGTAGTAGTTCACCACCGTGTAGCCGACGCAGAAAAACTGGTCTTCCTCCTGCCCGTCCCCGCCTTCCTCCTGCAGCTGCCGGTGGGCCTCCTTCACGGCGTCCATTTCCAGTCCCCGGCAGATTACGGGATCTATCTCTATGTCATCCCCAATTTCCTGTTCGACGTGGGCGAAACGGGTCTTCAGCGACCTGCCGGCGGCCGCGATGGCCACCTTGCCCAGTTTGAACCCCATCTTTTCCTCAAGGTCGCTTTTAACCTCTTTTACCGCCTGGGCCACCTTGAAAATATCGTGGATCTGTCCGTCAAAAACGGCCCTGCTCTGGTGTTCCGTCATGCTCTGGGCCAGTATCTTCAGGCTGTCCCCCTCAACCCCGGCCACAATGCCGATTACCGTTCTGGTGCCTATGTCCAGGGCAAAAATCGTGTTTTCGGGCTGCCAGCGGGCCGGAATCTCCATCTTCTCACCGGAACCGGACATGATCATGGGAACACTCCCCCAGAATCGGTTTTATATTCACATTTTCGATATTATGTTACAATTTCCTTTTTTATCAAATCCCCTTAGTCAATTCAAGTCCAGCCGCAATCAAAGACCGGAAAACCGGGTGGAAATACCCGGCGGCAAAAACCCCCTCCCGATTGGGAGGGGGGAAAAATAATTAATTTTTAATTTTCCTTATTCACACAGCAGCTCGGCGGTGTGCGCCGCCCGGATCTCCCGGCGGCCCCCGGCGTCCAGCCCGCCTGCAAGCTGCAGCAGGCAGCCCGGGCAGTCGGTGGCCACAACCCGGGCCCCGGTTTCCGTGATGTCTTTTATCTTGGCCTCCAGGATGGAGCGGGAAACCTCGGGAAAGCGCATGGAATATGAACCGCCGAAGCCGCAGCAGCGGTCCGGCCATTTCATCTCCACCAGGTCGTACCCGGCCCCCGCCAGGAGTTCCCTGGGCTCCCTGAACACTCCCAGGTTCCGCTTCAGGTGGCAGGAGTCGTGGTAGGTTATCCTGGTCCCGGCGAACCCGCCTGCCGGCCTGAAACCCTCCCGGCTGACGAAGGAAGAAAAATCGACCACCCTGGCGGCAAACCTTTCGGCCCGGCCCGCCCACTCCCCGTCCTCCCGGAGGAGCCTGGGGTAGTCGCGCTTTAAAAACGTGGCGCAGGTGGGACAGGCGGTGAGGATGTACCGGCAGTCCTCACCGAAGGCGGCGATGTTCTGCCTGGCTATCCTGGCCGCCGGGCCCGGGGCGCCCATGTAGGAGGCCGGCAGTCCGCAGCAGGTCTGTCCCGGGGGAAAAACCACCCGGCAGCCCATGCCGGCGAGGATTTTGTGCACCGCCTCCCCGATCCGGGGGTAAACAAAATCGATCAGGCAGCCGGCGAAGAAGCCAATCCTTTCCCCTGGGTTCCGCGGCGCCGGGAGGCTTCCCGCCACGTCCCGGAAAGGCCGGCCGGCGATGGCGGGCAGGGAACGGCCCCGGGTCAGTCCGGCCAGAAAAAGGGGCAGGTGCCGGACGTAGCCGCCCTCCCGGACAAAGGGTTTCTGGGCTGCCGAGGCCGCCTTGATCAGGCCGTGGAAGAGGCTGCGGCTGGGCAGCACGGTTTCCAGGAGGAACCTTGAACCGGCTGGCAGTCCTTTACGGCCGGTTATTCTGGCCCGCAGTTCCCGGATCAGGGCGGGGATGTCTATTCCGGCGGGGCAGAAGGCCTTGCAGCGCTCGCAGCCCAGGCAAAGGGACTGGATGCTTTCCGCCTTCTCAAGGCCGTGGTGAAAAGCGGTCAAAATTGTCCCTATCCCGCCGGTGTACACGTGGCCGTATACGTGGCCCCCCACCAGCTGAAAGACCGGGCAGACATTCAGGCACGAAGCGCACCTTATGCACTGCAGTGCCTCCTTGAAAACCGGATCCGACGCCATTTTGGTCCGGCCGTTGTCCAGCAGGACAATGTGCATTTCCTTTTCCACCGGGTTTCCGGCCCGGTCCATGGCCGGCACCGGCCCGGTGATCATGGTCACGTAACTGGTCATGTGCTGGGCGGTGGCGCTCCTGGGCAGGGCCTCCAGGATCGGGGCCACGTCCCCGATGGAGGAAACCAGCTTGTCCAGTCCCACCACCGCCACGTGCAGCGGGGGCAGGGTGGTGGTCAGCCGGCCGTTTCCCTCGTTGGTCACCATCACGATGGTCCCGGTTTCGGCCACGGCGATGTTGGCCCCGGAAATCCCCATGCCGGCGGCAAGAAATTTCTGCCTCAGTTCTTCCCTGGCCACTTTCACCAGGACCGGTATCTCGTCGCTCAGTTCCTTCCCGGTCTCGGCCGAAAACACCCCGGCCACCTCGCCCCTGGTCATGTGGATGGCCGGCATCACCATGTGCGACGGCTTTTGGCCGGACAACTGGATGATCCACTCCCCCAGGTCGGTTTCCCGGACCTCGATGCCGGCCTCCTTGAGGCTCCGGTTCAGGTGGATTTCCTCGGTAACCATCGACTTCGACTTGACAACGGACTTAACTCCCCTGGCCTGGGCCAGGTTTTTTATATAATCCCGTGCCTCCTCCGGTGTGGACGCCCTGTAAACCACCGCCCCGGCCTTTTCGGCCGCCCGGGTGAACCGGTGGGCCAGTTCTTCCATGTTCTCCGCCGCACCCTTCTTGATCCCGGCTATTTTCCGCCTTATGGCCTCGAAGTCCTTGCCCTGGTACGCATTCTCCCTGGCCCCGAGGTAGGCGTCGGCGAAATTGCCCAGCGCCCTGCGCAGATTTTGGTTGTCAAGGGCAGCGGCAATCCTCTCTCTAAACCCTTCAGTCATTTCCGCCGCCTCCCTCTTCGTCCACCAGGATGATGTATAGCCTCTCCGGACCGTGCACGCCTATGGTCAGCACCCGCTCGATATCGGCGGTCCTGCTGGGGCCGCTGATGAACGACAGGTACCCCGGCGTCCGGCCCCCGCCGTAAAACCTTTCTATGGCCTCCCCGGGGGTGGCCACAAGGCCGGACGAAGGCACCAGCGCCACGTGTACCGGGGGCAGGGTGGAAACCAGGCGGCTCTCCATCGAAGTGCAGTCCCCGGCCAGTGAACCCGTTTCGGCCACGGCCAGGGCCATTTCCGAAATCCCCAGGCCGGCGTCCCCGGCTTGCCGGCGGAGGTCCCGGAAAAACAGGGCGGGCCGCCCGCCGCCCTCTTGGCCGCCTTCGGCCAGAACTCCCCTTTCTTCCAGGATGCGGACGCACCTCTCAACCATCCCGGAGGGTTCGGCCACTATTTTTTTCACCTTTTCTTCTTCGATAATCCCGGCCAGGGCACCGGCGGCCTCCCCGGGCCCTCCGGCCCTGATTACCCGGGCGGAAACCGCTTCGGCCCTCTCCCGGAACAATCCGTACATATCTTCATGCCTGCCTTCCATTCCGCCCGATCACCCCTTTCTCCCGGCGCGGTACGATTCATCCAGCAGTTCCACCGGGTGGCAAACCGCCACGGCCGATTTTTCCCGGGCCAGGCCGTCCCCGATGTGCATCCGGCAGGATCCGCACCCGGTGGCCAAAAGATCGGCCCCGGTCCCTTCGATGTCCCTCAGCTTGTGCTGCCGGACCCGGCTGGCCGCATCGTAGCTGGTCAGGCTGAAAATGCCGGAACCGCCGCAGCACCGGCCCGGGTCCTTCAGGGGGACGTACTTTAAACCAGGTATTTTTTTCAGCAGGTCCACGGGCTGGTCCCCGACGCCCATGCCCCGGGCCAGGTGGCAGGGCTGGTGATAGGTAACCGCCTTTTCCACCGCTCCCAGCCGGTCCGGCTTTATATCCACCCTTTCCGCCAGGTACTCGCATATGTCGAATGTCCTCCCGGCCAGTATTTTGGCCGTTGATCCCAGGTGTCCGCCGGACAGCAGGGCCGGGTAATATTCCCTGAAGCTTTCCCCGCAGGTGCCGCAGGCCGTGATGACGGCGTCGCAGGGAATGGAAGAAAAAAGTTCCACATGGGAACGGGCCATTTGGGCCGCCGTTTCGTGGTCCCCCATGATGGTCACCGGCGAACCGCAGCAATGCTGCCGGGCCGGTATAATCACATCCAGGCCGCTTCTCAGCAGCACATTGACGATGGCCCTGCCCGTCCCCGGGTAAACGTAGTTGATCAGGCAGCCGGTGAAGAAGGCCACCCTCCCCGCCGCCTGACCCGTTTTCACCACCTCCGGGAGGCTGTCCCGCAGGAATTTCCCGGCCAGTGCCGGAAGCACTCTCCTCATCTCCAGGCCCAGGGGAAAGCGGGGGGTCATCTGGTCCCCCTGCTTTCTGAATACAATTCCCTGGGCCGCCCGGGCCGCCCCCAGCCCGGTGTTCAGCAGGGAAGGGCGGGAAAGGCCGGCGATGGCGGTTTTTTTCAGAAGGTGAAGCCCCACGTGTTTGGCCATCATACCCCTGGCCGCCAGGATGATCCGGTCGACCCTGACCCCGCATGGACAGTTGGCAACACAGGCCATGCAGGTCAGGCAGAAGTCGAAAATACGGGCCAGGGCCGCTGTGGGCCGGAGATCACCCTTCAATACGGCCAGGGCCAGCTGCACTTTGCCCCTGGCCACGGCGGGCTCGGCCGCCGTTTCCCTGTAAAGGGGGCAGACGGCCTGGCAGTTGCCGCATTTCATGCACCTGATCAGTTCTTCTTCCAGGCCGGGAAGGCCGCCGAACAAAGACAACTCTATCCCTCCCCGCCGCAGATGACCTTGCCCGGATTCAACAGGTTGTCAGGATCCAGGGCCTTTTTGATCCGCCTCATCACGTCCAGGCCGGATTCACCCAGCTCCCAGCCCAGGTAGCGCTTTTTGGCCAGACCGATGCCGTGCTCGCCGCTCAGGGTCCCCCCCAGTTCCAGGGCCTTCTTGAATATCTCGTCCACCGCCCGGTGGACCCTTTCCATTTCCCCGGCGTCCCTGGCATCGGTGAGAATGGTGGGGTGCAGGTTGCCGTCCCCGGCGTGGCCGAAGGTTCCTATGGTCAGCCGGTACTTTTGGGCTATCTCCTGCAAG
>JAILZP010000031.1 GCA_023512435.1 Peptococcaceae bacterium
CCGACGGTATCAAAAAGTTTTTTGACCACTTCTTCGTCGTACATATAGGCCAGCGCCTGGCGGCGGGCCGCCAGGTCTCCCCTCTTGGCCAGGGTGACCATTTTTTCCGCTATGCTTTTTACTTCCCTGGCCCGGGTCTCCGTGGTCTGGATGCGGTTTTCCTTAATCAGGGAGGTAACCAGGTTCCGCAGCACGGCCTTGCGGTGGCCGGTCGTCAGCCCTAATTTTTGGTAGCCCACCGTTCATCACTCCCGTTAGTCATCGTCTTTTCTCAGTGAAAGTCCCAGTTCCTTAAGCTTGTTGATAACCTCTTCCAGCGACTTCTTGCCCAGATTCCTGACCTTCATCATGTCCTCTTCGTTTCGCTGCACCAGTTCCTCCACGGTGTTGATGCCGGCCCGCTTCAGGCAGTTGTAGGAACGGACCGAAAGATCAAGCTCCTCGATGGTCATCTCCAGGATCTTGTCTTTCTGTTCCTCTTCCTTCTCCACCATTATTTCCACGTCATTGACGGTCTCGGTGAGCCCGATGAAGAGTCTCAGGTGTTCCCCCAGGATCTTGGCCGAAAGGCTGGTGGCCTCGTCCGGCCTTATGCTGCCGTCGGTCCAAACCTCCAGGGTCAGCTTGTCGTAGTCGGTGCGCTGTCCCACCCTGGTGTTTTCAACGGTGTAGTTGACCTTGCGCACAGGCGAGAAAACCGAGTCCACCGGGATCACGCCAATGATGTGGTCGCCCTTTTTATTTTTTTCGGCAGGCACGTAACCCCTGCCCTTGGCCACGGTAAGATCCATGAAAAGCCTGGCGTTGCCGCCGGACAGGGTGGCGATATGCAGGTCAGGGTTCAGGATCTCTATATCGGCGTCGTGAATGATGTCCTTTCCCTTCACCACCGTATCTCCCCTGGCCTCGATGCGCATTACCTTCTCCTCGTCGGTATGCATCTTCAGGCAGAGATTTTTGAGGTTCAGGATTATGTCGGTGACATCCTCCTTGACCCCGGGTATGGTGGAAAACTCGTGCAGGACGCCGTCAATCTTGATGGAGGTGACCGCCGCCCCCGGCAGGGAGGAGAGCAATATCCTGCGCAGGGAATTGCCCAGGGTAATGCCGTAGCCCCTTTCCAGGGGTTCCACCACGAAACGGGCGTAATTGTTCTCCTCGCTCATCTCAGCACATTCTATTTTGGGTTTCTCTATTTCCAACATATAAAGGCAACCCCCCTAAAGGCCGGAATGACCCGCTGGTTCTGAATGCCGTTCTTACCTGGAGTACAGCTCAACAATAAGGTGTTCCTGTACCGGGACGTCAATCTGATCCCTGGCGGGAAGAGCAATCACCCGGCCCCTGGCCTGTTCCGCCTCATACTCCAGCCAGGGCGGGGGTGTTTTTTCGGCTGCCCTTTCCATCAATTCTTTCAGGCGGATAGATTCTTTGCTTTTCTCCCGGACTTCGATAACGTCTCCGACCCGGGTTATATAAGAGGGTATATTTACCCTTCTGCCGTTTACGGTAAAGTGCCCGTGCCTGACCAGCTGGCGGGCCTCAACCCGGGACGATCCCAGTCCAAGCCGGTAGACAACGTTATCCAGCCGTCTCTCCAGGAGACGGAGCAGGTTTTCGCCGGTAATACCCTTTTGCCTCTCGGCTTTTTCAAAGTAGTTGCGGAACTGCTTTTCCAGCACACCGTATATGCGGCGTGTCTTCTGTTTTTCACGCAACTGCATGCCGTACTCGCTGACTTTCTTCCTTGACTGGCGGTGCATGCCGGGAGCATAGCCTTTCCGGTCCACGGCGCATTTTCCAGAGTAACACCTGTCGCCCTTCAGGTAGAGTTTCATTCCCTCCCTGCGGCAAAGCCTGCACTGCGCTTCGATGTATCTCGCCATTTAAAAATGCTGCACCTCCTTATACTCTCCGGCGTTTGGGAGGCCGGCACCCGTTGTGCGGAATCGGAGTTACGTCCTTGATCAGGTTCACTTCGAGACCTGCCGCCTGGAGGGAACGGATGGCCGCTTCCCGGCCCGCGCCGGGTCCCTTGACCATTACCTCCACTTCCTTTAATCCATGCTCCATCGCTTCCCGGGCCGCCTTTTCAGCAGCCATCTGGGCGGCAAAGGGGGTGCTCTTCCTGGAACCCTTGAAACCTACGCCACCGGCGCTGGCCCAGGAGATGGCATTGCCTTTAACATCGGTGATGGTCACAATGGTATTGTTAAAGGTGGATTTTATATGGGCCACCCCGCGGTCGATATTCTTTTTTTCACGCCTCTTGGTTCGGGCGGCGCGACGTGCCATTATCTAACCTCCTTAATTATTTCTTGCGGCGTACTCCCACGGTCTTCTTCGGGCCCTTACGGGTGCGGGCGTTGGTCTTGGTCCGCTGGCCCCTTACCGGCAGCCCGCGGCGGTGCCTCAAGCCCCTGTAAGACCCGATTTCAATCAGTCTCTTGATGTTCAGGGCCACTTCCCGGCGCAGGTCGCCCTCAACCTTGTAGTTTTTCTCGATTACTTCACGCAGCCTGTTGATTTCATCTTCGGTCAGGTTGCGCATCCTGGTGTCCGGGTTAATCCCGGTCTGCTCCAGTATTTTTTGGGATGTGGACCTGCCTATCCCGTATATATAGGTCAGGGCGATTTCCACCCGTTTGTCCCGGGGCAGGTCGGCCCCTGCAATACGTGCCATGCTTTCTTAAACACCTCCTAATATAACTTAAAGGTCGACACTATTTGGTCTGAATCCAGAATCCAGGAGTCAGAATCCAGAATAAAATCCTTTCTGACTGCTGTCATCTTCTGTATTCCATTTTATCCCAAGGCAAGCTTTCACAGCCAAGAAAAAACAGCTTGGACGATAAAAAGCATACTAAATGCAATTGGCCAGAATTTAAGAATAATGAATCAGAATAAAAATACCTGCAATTTCCATTCTGGATTCTGGATTCTGAATTCTGGATTCCGACGGAAAAAGTTCCGGCTTCCCGGCTCAGTGCGTTAGCCCTGCTTCTGCTTGTGCTTGGGGTTTTCGCAAATCACCATGACCTTGCCTTCCCGGCGGATAATTTTACACTTTTCACAAATGGGCTTCACCGACGGGCGTACCTTCACCTTCAGACCCCCCTTAAAAACCTAAAATCACGCTACTTGTAGCGGTATACTATTCTGCCCCGGCTCAAGTCATACGGGGACAACTCCACCATCACCCGGTCGCCGGCCAGAATGCGGATGAAATTCATGCGAATTTTGCCGGAAACGTGGGCCAGCACCTTATGCCCATTCTGCAGTTCCACCCGGAACATGGCATTCGGCAGGGGCTCGATGACGGTACCCTCAACCTCAATCACGTCTTGCTTTGACATTAGTTTTAGATCCAACCCCCTCACAAGGTATTTCAGCCACCATTGGCGGTGTAGTTGGTGATTATCTCTTTAAGAGCCCTCTGGACATCCACGTCCGTCACCTTTAGGCCCGATTTTACCTTTTGGTTTATATCCGCGGACATTTCGGGGCAGGCTCTAAGGTGCTTTTCATTCTTGCGCTTCGGATTTGAAACCCTCCGGGTCTCGCCGTCCACAATGGACACCTTGTTATCCGGGTCTTTTCTCAACACCAGGTAGAACTTCCCTCTGTCCCGTCCCGCGGTGGAAACCACCAGCCGCCCCGGCTCCCATCGATCCTGCAAACCAGCCACCTCCCAGCCGCCGCTACAGCCGGGTGAGTATTTCCGGCTTGCCGTCGGTGATGGCTACGGTATGTTCAAAGTGTGCCGACTTCTTCATGTCCTTGGTGACAACCGTCCAGTTGTCAGGGAGGGTTTGCACCTCGTAGGTGCCCATGTTCACCATTGGCTCAATCGCTAATGTCATCCCGGCCTTCAGCCTGGGACCCCTGCCCGGCCGGCCGAAATTGGGTACCTGGGGCTCCTCGTGCATGCTCCTGCCTATGCCGTGCCCCACGTAATCCCGCACCACCGAAAAACCGTTCTTTTCCACGTGTGTCTGCACGGCGTGGGAAATGTCGGACAGACGGTTTCCCTCCACCGCCTGGGCAATACCCAGGTAAAGGGATTCCTCCGTCACCTTCAGGAGACGCTTGGTTTCCTCGTCAACCTCTCCCACCGGGAAGGTGGCGGCACTATCCCCAAAATATCCATTTATTTCCGCCCCAATGTCAATACTAATAATATCTCCACTTTCCAAAACCCTTAAACTGGGAATGCCGTGCACCACCTGCTCGTTGGCGGAGGCGCAAATGGTGGCCGGAAAGCCGTAAAGCCCCTTGAAAGCCGGCCTGGCCCCTTTGGCCAGGATAAAGTTCTCGGCCAGACGGTCCAGTTCGGCTGTGGCCACCCCCGGCTTAATCGCACCTGCAAGCTCCTCGAGGGCCCCGGCCACCACCCGGCCGGCATCCCTCATATATACCAGTTCTTTCTCGGTTTTCAAGGTAATCATGGCCCATACCCCTTACTTGATGAAGCCCTGGTAGCTGCGCATAAGCATGTGCGACTCCATTTGTTTCATTGTGTCCAGGGCCACACCAACCACGATGAGCAGTGAAGTTCCGCCGAAATAGATGTTCGGTATTTTGGTGGCCACCAGGACAAAATTGGGCAGTATGGCGATCAGGGCCAGGAAAACAGCCCCCGCCAGGGTTACCCGGCTCATCACCTTGCTGATGTATTCAGCGGTGGGCCTGCCCGCCCTGATTCCCGGAATGAACCCGCCGTATTTCTTGATGTTGTCGGATATATCCACCGGGTTCATGATTACGGCTGTGTAAAAGTAGGTAAACCCGATAATCAGCAGTGCGTAAAAGACTGTATGCAGGACGGTGCCCCAGCCGAACATCCTGAGGTACCACTCGGCCACCACGTTGCCGGGGAAATACCGGGCAATCTGCTCGGGAAACATCATGATGGATGAAGCGAAGATTACCGGGATCACGCCGGCCTGGTTAACCCGCAGGGGCAGGTGGGTGGTCTGGCCCCCGTAAACCCTGCGTCCAACCACGCGCTTGGCATACTGCACGGGTATCCGGCGCTGCCCCTCCTGGACCGCCACTATCCCTGAAATAACCACCGCCGCGATAACCACCAGCAGCAGCAGGCTCAGGAAGTTGATGGTCCCGGCCTGCAGGTACTGCACGATGCTGGCCAGGCCGCCCGGCAGGCGGGAAACGATACCGGCGAAGATAAGCAGCGAAATGCCGTTCCCAATTCCCTTTTCGGTAATCTGTTCACCCAGCCACATCAGGAGGGCCGTGCCGGCGGTAAGGGTAATGGCCACCAGCAGATAGCTCCACACCGTGGGGTGAACCATGGCCGACCTCAGGGCGGCGGTGGTGCCTATGGCCTGCAGGAAGGCCAGCACCACGGTCAGGTACCTTACGTACTGGGTTATCTTTTTACGCCCCTCTTCCCCTTCCTTGGAGAGCCTTTCCAGGTGCGGAATAACCACCGTCAGCAGCTGCATGATAATGGAAGCGTTGATGTACGGAGTTATGCTCATGGCGAAAACCGAAAAGTTCTTGAAGGCTCCGCCGGAAATCACGTCGAAAAACCCAAACAGTGTGTTGGAAGCCACCAGCTCGGCAAAGACCCTGGAATCCACCCCGGGAACCGGGATATGCGCCCCCAGCCTGAAGACAAAAAGCATGGCCAGGGTAAACACCAGCTTTCTTCTCAGCTCTTCAATTTTCCAGGCCGCCTGCAGTGTGCTGATCATTTAAATCACCTCAGCTTTACCGCCGGAAGCCTCGATCTTCTCGACGGCCGACTTGCTGAAGGCATGCGCTTTAACGGTAAGTGAACGGTCCAGGTTTCCGTGGCCCAGTATTTTCACACCGTCACCGATCTTTTTAATCAATCCGGCTTCCAGCAGCAGCTCCGGGGTTACCACGGTCCCGGCGCCGAACCTTTCCAGTCTGCTTAAGTTTACAGTGACCATGTGCTTCTTAAAAGGAGCGTTGGTGAATCCCCGCTTGGGCATCCGCCTCTGCAGGGGCATCTGCCCGCCCTCAAAACCGGGGCGCACGCCTCCGCCTGAACGGGCATTCTGTCCTTTGTGACCCCGGCCTGCGGTTTTACCCTTGCCGCTCCCGATCCCCTGTCCCTTGCGGGTGGGTTTTTTACGGGCCCCCGGGTTCGGACGCAGTTCGCTTAACTGAACCAACAGCTGCACCTCCTTAAGCTTCTTCCACCTTCACCAGATGGGCAATCTTCCTGATCATGCCCGCCACTGCGGGGCTGTCTTCCTTAACCACCGACCTGTTCAGCTTTCCAAGCCCAAGGGCCCTCGCGGTGGCCCGCTGGTCTTCGGACCTGCCGATAAGGCTTCTGACCAGGGTAATCTTCACCTTCGCCATTCTCATCACTCCCATCCTTCATCCCAACAGTTCCTCTGCCGCCTTACCCCTCAGCCTCGCAACTTCCTTGGGCGTCTTCAAGGCCTTGAGGGCGGTCATGGTGGCGTGAACCATGTTGTTGGCATTGTTTGATCCCAGGGACTTGGTCAAAATATCCCTCACCCCGGCGAGCTCAAGAATGGCCCTCACCGGTCCTCCGGCGATCACGCCGGTACCTGGGGCGGCGGGCTTCAGAAGCACTTTGCCGGCTCCGAAAATCCCGATCACCTCATGGGGAATAGTGGTTCCCGAAAGGGGTACTTCAATCATGTTTTTCTTGGCGTCCTCTATTCCTTTGCGGATAGCCTCGGGGACCTCCCCGGCCTTGCCCAGCCCGGCGCCGACATGACCGTTGCCGTCGCCCACCACCACCAGGGCTGAAAAACTGAATCTCCGGCCGCCCTTAACCACCTTGGCCACCCGGTTGATAAACACAACTTTTTCGGATAATTCCAGCTTGCCAGCATCAATCCTGGACACCTGTTTCCCTCCTTGTTGGGGACATTCCTCCGGCTCCCCCAGAGCAGTGATCATGAGGAGGAGGTGTATCCCCTTTCCTTGTTAGCCGCATGCCTCCGGCTAAAATTCCAGGCCGCCCTCCCTGGCCGCATCGGCCAGGGCCTTTACCCGGCCGTGATAAAGGTAGCCTGCCCGGTCGAAAACCACTTTTTTAATGCCCTTCTCCAGGGCCGCCCTGGCAATAAGACTGCCCACCGAGGCAGCGGCCTCCTTATTGCCGCCGCTGGCCAGTTTGCCCTTTAAATCCGGCGAAAGGGTTGACACCGTGAGCAGGGTGACTCCCTTTTCATCATCTATCAGTGAAGCGTAAATGTTGTTCAGGCTGCGGAAAACATTGAGCCGCGGGCGCTCCCCGGTGCCGAATATTTTTTTGCGTACCCGCACCCGCCGTTTGTTCCGCAGTTCCTTGCGGTCAGGTTTGTTAATCACCTGTTCCTCAGCTCCTTCGCCACCTTACTTCTTGCCTTTGCCGCCGGCCTTGCCCGCTTTGCGGCGAATCCGCTCGCCCTCGTACTTTATGCCCTTGCCCTTGTACGGTTCGGGCTCCCTTACCTCCCTGATGTTGGCCGCCAGGGCCCCCACCTTTTCCTTGTCCACGCCCTTCACGATCACCTTGTTGGGAGCGGGGACCTCAATATCAATTCCCTCGGGAGGTTCTATCTCCACCGGGTGGGAGTAGCCCACCGACAGCACCAGCTTTTTCCCTTGCTTGGAAGCCCTGTAGCCTACGCCGACCAGCTCCAGCGATTTCTGAAACCCGGTGGTGACGCCGGTGACCATGTTGTTCAGCAGGGTCCGCGACAGCCCGTGCAGGGACCGGTCGGCGGGATTGTCCGAAGACCTTTCCACCAGCACCTTGCCGTCCTCGACCCTGATGGCGATATTCCTGTGAAATTCCCTTTCGAGGGTTCCCTTTGGACCCTTTACCCTTACGGCAGTGCCGTCTATGGTTATATCAACGCCCTGCGGCAGCGGTATGGGTTTTTTACCAATCCTGGACATCTCTACACCTCCTGCCTGAAAAGAATACTACCAGACATAGCAGACCACTTCTCCGCCCAGCCCAAGCTTTCTGGCCTTTTTATCGGTCATGATGCCCTGGGATGTGGAAATAATGGCTATCCCCAGTCCCCCCAGCACCCTGGGAATGGCGTCCTTCCGGACGTATACCCGGCGGCCGGGCTTGCTTATTCTTTTCACCCCGGTAATTACCCTTTCCTTGTTGCTGCCGTATTTCATATATATCCGGATTACGCCCTGCCTGCCGTCCGCGACGTACTCGCAGTCCCGGATGAACCCTTCATCCTTGAGAATATCGGCAATGGCCATCTTCATCTTGGAAGCCGGGGCCTCCACCTTGTCGTGATAAACCGTGTTGGCGTTTCTTATCCGGGTCAGGAAATCGGCAATGGGGTCAGTCATTGCCATGCGACACTACCTCCTTCCAAATTGGGGACATTCCTCCGGCTCCCCAGAGTCATACCGGCCGGGGACATTCCTGTCTGCAAAGAAGTACAACAACTTCAGCAGGTGCGTCCCCTTTCCGCTTATGGTGTGTCCCCTTTCCTCTTTACCAGCTTGCCTTGCGGACACCGGGAATTTCACCGCGGTAGCAAAGCTCCCGGAAACATATGCGGCAAATCCCGAATTTTCTCATGTAGGCGTGGGGCCGGCCGCAAAGCTTGCATCTATTGTGCTGGCGCACCTTAAACTTCGGTTCGCGCAGGCTTTTGTTGATCATCGATTTTTTTGCCATCTTCCCCCTCCTTATCAGAGATAGATACCCTTGTTCTTTCCCGAAACAGGGGCTACGCGGCCCGGAAGGGCATGCCCAGAAGCCTCAGCAGTTCCCTGGCCTCTTCGTCGGTGCGGGCGGTGGTCACGAAAATGATGTCCATGCCCCGCACCTTGTCAATCTTGTCGTATTCAATCTCCGGGAAGATCAGCTGTTCGCGGATCCCCAGGCTGTAATTGCCCCGCCCGTCAAAGGACTTGGGCGATACGCCGCGGAAGTCCCTCACCCTTGGAAGGGCGACGCTGAACAGCTTATCCACGAAGTTGTACATCCTTTCTCCGCGCAGGGTGACCTTGCAGCCGATTTTCATCCCCTGGCGCAGCTTGAAGGCGGCGATCGATTTCTTGGCCTTGGTAATCACCGGGCGCTGGCCGGTGATTACGGCGATGTCGTTAACCGCCGCGTCAAGGGCCTTGCTGTTCTGAATAGCCTCGCCGACCCCGACATTGATCACCACTTTTTCAAGCTTCGGCACCTGCATTATATTTTTATAGCCAAATTTCTGCATCATGGCTTTGACAACTTCATTTTTGTATTTTTCCTTGAGCCTAGGCAATGATGGATTCCCTCCTTTCCGGCAAAGGTTAGCCCAGCACTTCTCCGCATTCCTTGCAGACCCGGACCTTCTTCCCGTCTTCCAGGAACTTCTTCTTTATCCTGGTGGGATTTCCGCACTTGGTGCAAAAGAGCATCACATTCGAGCTGTGCACCGGGGCCGGCTTTTCCATAATCCCGCCCTGGGGCACCTTCCGTGTGGGCCTGGCATGGCGCTTGACAATATTTACGCCCTCTATGATTACCCGGCTTTTTTCGGGATCAACACTTATAATCTTGCCTTTTTTCCCCTTGTCCTTGCCCGTGGTCACCAGGACGGTATCGCCCTTGCGCACGTGAACCTTCGGCATGTTTACACCTCCTTAGCCGCAACTAAAGAACCTCCGGGGCCAGGGAAATTATCTTCATAAAGTCCCTGTCCCGCAGTTCCCGGGCCACTGGCCCGAAAATGCGCGTGCCCCGCGGGCTCTTGTCGTCCTTGATGATCACGGCCGCATTTTCGTCAAACTTGATATAGGACCCGTCCGGGCGCCTGACTTCCTTGTTGGTTCTGACCACCACGCACTTGACCACGTCGCCCTTCTTGACAACGCCGCCGGGCGTGGCTTCCTTGACGGAACAGATGATGATATCGCCGACGCTGGCATAACGCCGCAGCGACCCGCCCAGCACCCTGATGCACATCAGCCTGCGGGCCCCGGTATTGTCAGCAACGTTGAGCATGGTCTGTACCTGGATCATGTGAAAAAAACCTCCCTCATAACCGGTTGCGCCTTATATCCGCTGGGCCCGTTCCAGTATCTCCACCACCCGCCACCTTTTATCCCTGGACAGCGGCCTGGTTTCCATAATCCTGACCTTATCCCCGATACGGCAGGCATTTTCCTCGTCGTGGGCTTTAAACTTCTTGGTCCTCCTGAAGGTGCGCTGGTACAGGGGGTGCCTGACCAGAGTCTCAACGGAGACCACCACGGTCTTATCCATTTTATCGCTGACCACGTACCCGGTACGGGTCTTGCGTATTTTTCGCCCTTCCACCTTGCTACCCCCCTTGAGTAATCCTATGCGTGGCTTATGCCCAGTTCTCTCTGGCGAATGATTGTCTTTACCCTGGCAATGTCGCGCTTTACTTCCTTTATCCGCATCGGGTTATCCAACTGGCCCGTGGCTAGCTGAAACTTCAGCCTGAACAGTTCGTCCTTTGAGTCGTCCAGGGCTTTTTTCAGTTCATCATCGCTCATTTCCCTGATTTCCCTAGCTTTCACCGGCCTCACCTACTTCCCCGCGTTTTATAAACTTGGTTTTTATGGGCAGCTTGTGTGATGCCAGGCGCATGGCTTCCCTGGCCACCTCCTCGGTAACGCCGGCCAGCTCAAACATGACCCGGCCCGGCTTGACCACGGCCACCCAGTATTCCGGAGCGCCCTTGCCGCTGCCCATACGGGTCTCCGCAGGTTTCTGGGTGATCGGTTTGTCGGGGAAAATCCTGATCCAAACCTTGCCGCCCCTCTTTATATAACGGGTCATGGCAATCCGGGCGGCCTCGATCTGCCTGCTGGTAATCCAGGCCGGCTCCAGCGCCTGCAGGCCGTAATCACCGAAGTGAATTTCGGTGCCCCCCTTAGCCTTGCCTGTCAGGCCCGGCCGGTGCTGTTTACGGTACTTCACCCTTTTAGGTATCAACATAAAGCCTATTCGCCTCCTTGTCCGGCAGCGGGCTTGGCTTCCGGCAAAACTTCTCCTTTGTATATCCAGACTTTGATCCCGATTTTCCCGTAAGTGGTGTTCGCCTCGGCAAAGCCGTAGTCAATGTCGGCCCTAAGGGTATGCAGGGGCACCTTGCCCTCGCTGTACCACTCGGTACGGGCTATCTCGGCGCCGGCCAGCCTGCCCGAGCAGGCTATCTTGATCCCTTTGGCCCCCATCTTCATGCTGCGGGAAACCACCTGCTTCATGGCCCTGCGGAAAGCAATCCTTTTTTCGATCTGGGCGGCCACGTTTTCGGCCACCAGTTGCGCGTCAAGTTCCGGCACCTTTATTTCTGCAATGTTGACGTGAATCTGCTTTCCGGTCATCTTTTCCAGGTCCTTGCGCAGGTTCTCAACCTCGGCGCCCCCCCGGCCGATGACAATCCCCGGCTTGGCGGCGTGGATGGTCACCTTGACCCGGTTGGCCGCCCTTTCTATCTGGATCCGGGAGATACCGGCGGCAAATAGCTTCTTTTTGATGAACTTGCGGATCCTGATATCTTCCATCAGCAAGGAGGAAAAATCCTTCTTCTGGGCAAACCACTTTCCTTCCCAGTCCTTGATGATGCCCAAACGCAAACCCTTTGGATTTACCTTCTGGCCCACACTAGCCCTCCTTTTTTCAGCTGCTGGCTACTAGCTGATAGCTGCTAGCTCTTTTTGCCATAACACGGGAATCTAAATTACTGTAAAAAGCTAGTGGCTAGTCGCTAGTCGCTAGAAGCTATTTGACTGTCTTTCTTTCAGCACCACGGTTATATGGCTGGTGCGCCTGCGCAGCAAGTCGGCGCGCCCCTGGGCCCTGGCCTGAAAACGCTTGATGATGGGGCCCTGGTCCACGTAACATTCAGCCACGTAGAGATTATCCCGGTTCATTTCATAGTTGTGTTCGGCATTGGCGGCGGCGGACTGAACCACCTTGGTCACCGGCACCGAAGCCCTCCTGGGTGTGTACTTCAGAATGGCCAGGGCCTCCCGCAGGTCTTTGCCGCGGATCAGGTCAACCACCTCGCGGACCTTTCGCGGTGAGATGCGGATATACCTGGCAATTGCCCTCGCTTCAGCCACAGGTACTCCTCCTTATTTCAAGGCTGTCGATCTTTCGGTGTGATGCCCGTGTCCCCTGAACATCCTGGTGGGCGCGAATTCGCCCAGTTTGTGCCCCACCATGTCCTCAGTGATATATACCGGGATGTGTTTTCGCCCGTCGTGAACTGCCAGGGTGTGGCCGATCATCTCTGGGAATATGGTTGATCGCCGGGACCACGTTTTGATCACACGCTTTTCGCCCTTGGCGTTCATTTCCTCAATCTTCTTCAGCAGTTTCTCGTCGCAATACGGCCCTTTCTTCAAGGAACGTCCCATGCGCTAACCTCCTTTCACTACTTGGTCCTGCGCTTGACAATCAGGCGGTCGCTGGGCTTCTTCCTCCGGGTGCGCGCCCCCAGGGCCGGCTTGCCCCAGGGAGTGACGGGGTTGCGGCCGATGGGCGACCGGCCCTCGCCGCCACCGTGGGGGTGATCCACCGGGTTCATGACCACGCCGCGGACGGTGGGCCTCCGGCCCATCCAGCGGCTCCGCCCGGCCTTGCCCACGGTGATGTTCTCGTGTTCCACGTTGCCCACCTGGCCGATGGTGGCCCGGCAATCCTGGAGAATAAGCCTCATTTCACCGGAAGGCATGCGGATGTGCGCGTACTTGCCCTCCTTGGCCATGAGCTGGGCCGCGGCCCCCGCCGACCTGACCAGTTGGCCGCCGGCCTTGGGATAAAGTTCGATATTATGAATCATGGTGCCCAGCGGGATGTTTCTCAGCGGCAGGGCGTTCCCCACCTTGATATCCACGTCCGGGCCGGAAACCACCGTCATGCCAGCCTCAAGGCCCAGGGGCGCCAGGATGTAACGCTTTTCCCCGTCGGCGTAATGGAGCAGGGCAATTCTGGCCGACCGGTTGGGATCATACTGAATGGAAGCCACCTTGGCCGGAATTCCGTCTTTGTCCCTTTTGAAATCGATCAGGCGGTACTGCCTCTTATGCCCGCCGCCGCGGTGCCTAACCGTTATTTTCCCCCTGCTGTTGCGGCCGGCTTTCTTTTTAAGCGGCTCCAGCAGGGATTTTTCCGGCTTATCAGAAGTTATCTCATCAAAGGCCGAAACAGTTACAAACCTGCGGCCAGGCGATGTGGGCTTGAACTTTTTTATTGCCACCTGGCTTACCTCCTTTATCGGTCGTCAGTCGTCGGACGTCGGACTTAATTGCATTTTACTTTTCAACGCCTCCGGTACCCTTCGTTTGTCCGCCTAAGCGTTTCCCTTTTATACTGACGTCTGACGTCCAACGACTAATTTATACTCCTTCAAATATCTCGATCTTGTTGCCTTCCTTCAGGGTAACGATGGCCTTTTTGTAATCCGGGGTGCGGCCCAGCCTCCCCCTGACCCTTTTCATCCTGCCCTTGTAGCGGATGGTGTGAACCTTTTCCACCTTGACCTTGAAAAGCTCCTCCACCGCTTTCTTGATTTCGATTTTGTTGGCGTTCAGGTCAACGATGAAAGTGTACTTGTTTTCCCCCACCAGGTCCATGCTTTTTTCGGTAATCAGGGGCTTTTTCAGAATATCCCTGGGGTTTTTCACCTGGCCAGCACCTCCTCCACCTTGCTCACGGCTTCCCTGGTGATTACCAGGGTCGGGTGGGCCATCAGGTCATAGACATTGAGAAAACCGGCGGTAGTGGGTTTTACCCCGGCGATGTTGCGGGTGGACTTGATCACGTTCTCGTCCTGGGCGGCCGTGACCACCAGGGCCTTCCGGCCGACCTTCAGGTTTTCCAGGATGCGCACCATGTCTTTGGTCTTGGGCTGGTCCAGTTTCAGTTCTTCCAGGACCACAATGTTGCCGCTTTCAACCTTGGACGACAGGGCGGACTTCATGGCCAGACGCCTTACCTTCTTGGGCAGCGTGATGCTGTAATCCCTCGGGTGAGGCCCAAAAACGGTGCCGCCTCCCCTCCAGATGGGAGAACGCCTGCTGCCGTGCCTGGCCCGTCCGGTGCCTTTCTGCCGCCACGGCTTACGGCCCCCGCCCCGCACTTCACCCCGGGTTTTGGTGTCGTGGGTGCCCAGCCGTTGATTGGCCAGGTAGGCCACCACGGCGTCGTGCAGCACGGACTGGTGAACAGGAACGCCAAAAACGCTGTCGTTCAGGTCAATTTCCCCAACCTGTTCCCCGTTGGTATTATATAGTGCAACCCTTGGCATTATTTGCTTCCTCCTTTCCGCACGCCCGCTATTTCCTGGCCTTGACGCTGTCCTTGACAATTACCAGCCCGCCGCGGGGACCGGGCACCGCACCCTTTATCGCCAGCAGGTTGCGGCCGGCATCCACCCTGACCACTTCCAGATTCTGCACGGTAACCCTTTCGGCCCCGTAATGGCCGGGAAGCTTGCGGCCCTTGAAAACCCGGGCCGGTCCCTTGGCGCCAAGGGAACCGGGACGGCGGTGGTACTTGGAACCGTGGGCCATGGGTCCCCGGTGAAAACCGTGCCTCTTGATGCCGCCGGCAAAGCCGCGGCCCTTCGAGGTGCCCACCACGTCCACCTTTTCTCCCGGACTGAAAAGATCCGCTTTAATCTCCTGTCCCACCTGGTAGCTGTCGCTGTCCTCCAGTCTGAATTCCCTGATGAATCTCAGGGGTCTTACCCCGGCCTTGTTAAAATGCCCTTTTAACGGCTTGTTGAAAAGCTTTTCCCGTTTTTCACCGAAGCCAACCTGAATGGCGCTGTATCCATCCTTTTCCACGGTCCTTTTCAGGACCACGTGGCAGGGGCCGGCCTCGATCACGGTAACGGGCACGGCCAGCCCTTCATCGGTAAACAGCTGGGTCATGCCCAGTTTTTTGCCCAGTATGGCCTTCTTCAACTTCAGCACCTCCAGCGCCGGCCGGAAACCAGAGGTTCGCGCCGCTGTGCCGCGCACAGCAATCTCCGCCCGCGAACATGATTTCCTGGCAAGCCTCTTTTGTCTTTTGCTTATAGCTTGATCTCTATATCGACACCCGCCGGCAAATCCAGGCGCATCAACGCATCCACCGTTTTCGGGGTAGGCTCCAGGATGTCGATAAGCCGCTTGTGAGTTCTCATTTCAAACTGCTCACGGGAATCCTTGTTCACGTGGGGTGAACGAAGGATGGTGTATATACTCTTCTCGGTGGGCAGAGGAACCGGTCCGGCCACCGACGCCCCGGTCCTTTTTGCCGTATCCACGATCTTCTGCGCCGACTGGTCCAGCATATGATGGTCGTAGGCCTTCAGCCGGATGCGGATTTTTTGTCTTTTACTCAACGGGCAGACCTCCTTTCAATTTAGCTAGCTGCTAGCAGCTAGCCGCCAGCAGCTTACTCAATAATGGAGGTAACCACCCCGGCGCCCACGGTGCGGCCGCCCTCGCGGATGGCGAAGCGAAGTCCCTCTTCTATGGCTATGGGGGTGATCAGCTTGATGGTTATGCGCACGTTGTCACCCGGCATGACCATCTCCACTCCCTCCGGCAGTTGCACCACTCCGGTCACGTCGGTGGTCCGGAAGTAAAACTGCGGCCGGTATCCGTTGAAAAACGGGGTGTGCCGCCCTCCCTCTTCTTTGGTCAGGACGTACACTTCGGCGTTGAAGTGGGTGTGCGGTTTGATGCTCCCGGGCTTGGCCAATACCTGCCCCCGCTCGATTTCTTTTCTGTCCACGCCGCGCAGCAGGCAGCCGATGTTGTCTCCCGCTTCCCCACGGTCCAAAAGCTTGCGGAACATTTCCACTCCCGTTACTACCGTCTTCCGGGGCTTATCCTGCAACCCTACGATCTCTACTTCTTCTCCCACTTTTATGGTCCCCCGCTCTACCCGGCCGGTGGCCACGGTCCCCCTCCCGGTGATGCTGAATACGTCTTCCACCGGCATCAGGAAGGGCTTGTCGATGTCTCTCTGCGGGGTCGGAATGTAGCTGTCTACGGCGTCCATCAGTTCCCAGATCGATTTGCACCACTGGCAGTCTCTTTTCCCGCAGGCGCATTCCATGGCCTTCAGGGCCGACCCTACGATGATCGGGGTGTCGTCCCCGGGAAATTCGTACACCGACAGCAGTTCCCGCACTTCCATGTCTACCAGTTCCAAAAGCTCGGGGTCGTCCACCATGTCGGCTTTGTTCAGGTAGACTACGATGTACGGCACCCCAACCTGCCGGGCCAGCAAGATGTGTTCCCTGGTCTGCGGCATCGGCCCGTCCGCCGCCGATACCACCAGGATCGCTCCGTCCATCTGCGCCGCCCCGGTGATCATGTTCTTCACGTAGTCGGCGTGCCCCGGACAGTCTACGTGCGCGTAGTGCCTGTTGTCCGTTTCGTATTCCACGTGGGCGGTGTTGATGGTGATCCCCCGCTCGCGCTCTTCCGGTGCGTTGTCGATCTCGTCGTATTTCTTTACCTGGGCTTTGCCCACGGTGTTCAGCACCATTGTGATCGCCGCGGTCAGGGTCGTCTTCCCGTGATCCACGTGCCCGATGGTCCCAATGTTTACGTGCGGCTTGGTGCGTTCAAACTTTGCCTTGGCCATTGTTAAGTATTTCCTCCTTTTGAAAAATTACTTGTAAAACCTTGTTTCTAAAAATTGTTATCCATACCTGCGGGCAATTATACCCTCGGCAATATTTTGCGGCACTTCCGCGTAGTGGCTGAACTGCATGGTGAACGTCCCCCTGCCCTGGGTGACCGACCTTAAGTCGGTGGCGTATCCGAACATCTCGGCCAGCGGAACCATGGCGTGAATAACCTGGAGGTTGCCCCTGGGCTCCATCTCCTCGATCCGGCCCCGCCGGGAGTTCAGGTCGCCGATGACATCTCCCATGTACTCGTCCATAACCACCACTTCCAGCTTCATAACGGGCTCCATGAGGACCGGCTGCGCTTTTTCGGCGGCGTTTTTAAAGCCGATGGACCCGGCAATCTTGAAGGCCATTTCCGATGAGTCCACCTCGTGGTAGGACCCGTCCAGCAGGCTTACCCCGATGTCGATCATGGGGTAGCCGGCCAGCACCCCGTTGGCCATGGCCTCCCTTACGCCCGCTTCCACCGCCGGAATATATTCTTTCGGAATGACGCCGCCTATAATCTTACTGGCAAACTCATACCCCGTGCCGGGCTCCCTGGGTTCAATCTCCAGCACCACGTGTCCGTATTGCCCTCGTCCTCCGGACTGGCGGATGAATTTGCCTTCGGCCCTGGCCCTGCCCTTGATGGTCTCCTTATATGCCACCTGGGGCTTGCCCACGTTGGCCTCCACCTTGAACTCCCTCACCAGCCGGTCGATGATAATCTCCAGGTGCAGTTCCCCCATGCCGGAGACGATTGTCTGCCCGGTTTCAGGGTCGGTGTGCATTCTGAAGGTGGGATCTTCCTCCGCCAGCTTTGACAGGGCCATCCCCATCTTGTCCTGGTCGGCCTTCGTCTTGGGCTCAATGGCCACATCGATGACCGGCTCCGGAAAGTCCATGGACTCCAGCACAATGGGATGCTTTTCGTCGCACAGGGTGTCCCCGGTGGTGGTTTCCCGCAGACCTACGGCGGCCACTATATCCCCGGTGAAAACCTCTGATATCTCTTCCCGGTGGTTGGCGTGCATGCGCAGGATCCGGCCAACCCGCTCCCGCTTGTTCTTGGTGGAATTAAATACGTATGATCCCGAATTGAGCCTTCCGGAGTACACCCGGAAAAAAGTCAGTTTCCCCACGTAGGGGTCGGCCATTATTTTGAAGGCCAGGGCTGAAAAGGGCTGATCGTCTCCCGCCATGCGCCGGTCCTCGCTCCCGGTCTCCGGGTTCAGGCCCTGGATGGCCGGCACATCGGTGGGCGCGGGCAGGTAGTCCACGATGGCATCCAGGAGGGGCTGCACACCCTTGTTTTTGAATGACGACCCGCAAAGCACCGGCGTCATTTTCACCGCCAGGGTGGCCTTGCGGACGCCCCTGCGGATTTCGTCGGGGGTGAGTTCTTCTCCCTCCAGGAACTTCACCATCAGCTCCTCGTCATCCTCGGCCACCGCTTCAATCAGCTTCTCCCGGTATTCAGCGGCCATTTCCCGCATGTCTCCCGGAATGTCCGTCTCTTCGGTGACAGTGCCCAGTTCGTCGGTGTAGATGATGGCCTTGTTTTCAATCAGGTCTATGACGCCCCTGAAGTTCTCCTCGCTGCCCAGGGGCAGTTGAAGGGCCACCGGGTTGGCTCCCAGCCTCTCCCGGATCATGCTTATACCCCTGAAAAAATCGGCGCCCACACGGTCCATTTTGTTGATGTAGGCTATCCTCGGGACCCGGTACTTGTCGGCCTGCCTCCATACGGTTTCGGATTGGGGTTCAACCCCCCCTACGGAACAGAATACTGCAACCGCCCCGTCAAGCACTCGGAGAGAGCGTTCAACCTCCATGGTAAAGTCCACGTGGCCGGGCGTATCGATGATGTTTATACAATAATCACGCCAGTGGCAGGTGGTGGCTGCGGAGGTTATGGTTATCCCCCGCTCCTGCTCCTGAACCATCCAGTCCATGGTGGCAGCACCGTCATGAACCTCTCCCATCCTGTGCACCCTGCCGGTATAAAACAGAATACGTTCGGTGGTGGTAGTCTTTCCGGCGTCAATGTGAGCCATGATACCTATGTTGCGTGTCTTTTCCAACGGAAACTGCCGCGCCATCAAGACTTCACCCCTTTACCATCTGTAGTGCGCAAAGGCCTTGTTGGCTTCCGCCATCTTATGGGTATCTTCCCTCTTCTTCACGGAAGCTCCGGTATTATTGGCCGCGTCCAAAATTTCGGCCGCCAGTTTCTCCTCCATGGACTTGCCGCCCCTGGCCCTGGCAAAGTTGGTCATCCAGCGGATACCCAGAGTCTGCCTCCGCTCATGCCTGACCTCCACCGGAACCTGGTAGTTGGCGCCGCCGACCCGGCGGGCCTTAACCTCCAGCACGGGCATCACGTTTTTCAGGGCCTGCTCAAAGACTTCCAGCGGATTCTTGCCGCTTTTCTCCCTGACCATCTCAAAAGCGCTGTAAACAATTCTCTCGGCCGTGCTTTTCTTGCCGTCCAGCATCACCTGGTTGATCAGCTTGGTGACGACCTTATTGTTGTAAACCGGATCCGGCGCGACATCAATCCTCTTGACGTTTCCCCTTCTGGGCACATATCTCCCCCCTTTGCTCAAGGAAATACGGTTATTTGAACGACATTTCAGACTTTCAGGTTCCGCTATTTTTTCGGCCGCTTGGCTCCGTACTTGGAACGGCCGCGGTTCCGGTTCTGCACTCCCGCCGAATCCAAGGCTCCCCGTACAATGTGATACCTGACTCCCGGCAGGTCCTTGACCCTGCCGCCACGCACCAGAACCACCGAGTGCTCCTGCAAATTATGCCCTATTCCGGGTATATAGGAAGTCACCTCAATACCGTTGGTCAGCCGGACCCGGGCGACTTTACGCAGGGCCGAATTGGGCTTTTTGGGAGTTGTGGTGTATACCCTTGTACACACCCCTCTCCTCTGGGGGCACTCCTTCAATGCCGGAGCCGAGGACTTTTGGGTCACTTGTTCCCTTCCCTTGCGGATAAGCTGATTGATGGTAGGCACCCGCATACACCTCCCTTCATCTCCAAAACCTTTGACCTGTTATTCATCTTCAATTATGGCCGTGGCGGCACAGCCCACCTCGATGCCGCAAGCCTTTCCCAAAACATGCATGCTCTCCACGTAAATTACCGGCACCGACTTGTTCGAACAGGACTGGACAATCGGGTCCACCACGTGCCGTTCCGCGTTCTTTGCCACATACACCGCCTTGGCCTGGTTCCGGTCAATGGCCTTCAACGTCTGCTTGGACCCGACAACCTTCCTCCGGGCTTTGGACAGGCGTTCCAAGGGCATCGCGGCATACCTCCCAAATCCAGACACTTTTTTATATTATCACCTGGAAAAACCATTGTCAACGATAATCTAATGCTGCCGTAAAGAAAGGCACAAAAACAAGAAGTCAGGAGTCAGAATACAGAATGAGGGAGTTAAATTTTCTACTGTCTCCTGTATTCTGTCTCCTGTATTCTCCGGCTTATTTCTCCACCGTCAGGCCGTACTCCCTTGCATCGTACTCATTCACACCGCCAAGCCCGTAACCGGGGCCGTCAAAATTCTCTTCTTCCTGCCGGTCCTGGTCGGAACCGGCCATAAACTCTACAACCTCGATGTTCCTGTACCTGCTCATGCCGGTGCCGGCGGGAACCAGCTTGCCGATGATCACGTTTTCCTTGAGCCCCAGCAGCGGGTCGGTCTTGCCCTTGATGGCGGCCTCGGTCAGCACCCTGGTGGTCTCCTGGAACGAAGCCGCCGAAAGGAAGGAATCGGTGGCCAGGGAAGCCTTGGTGATGCCCAGCAGGACCGGCTTGCCGATGGCGGGCTGCCCGCCCTGGGCGGAGACCCGTTCATTTTCTTTTTCCAGTTCGAACACGTCAATCAGGCCGCCGGGCAGCAGGTCGGTATCCCCCTGGTCCTCCACCTTTACTTTTCTCAGCATTTGCCTGATCATCACTTCAATGTGCTTGTCGTTAATGTCAACTCCCTGGAGCCTGTATACCCTCTGCACCTCCTGCAGGAGGTAGACCTGAACACCCTGGACCCCTTTTATCTTCAGCAAATCATGGGGATTGACCGATCCCTCGGTTAGTTCGTCGCCGGCCTCCACCCGGTCTCCGTCACGCACCCTCAGCCTGGCTCCGTAAGGCACCTGGTAAACGTTTCTCTCTCCGTCCGTGCCGACTATTTCTATTTCCCGGCGCCCCTTGACCTCCCTGATCTCCACCACTCCGTCAAATTCCGCGATAACTGCCTGGCCCTTGGGCCTCCGGGCTTCGAACAGCTCTTCCACCCTGGGCAGGCCCTGGGTGATGTCGTCCCCGGCCACGCCGCCGGTGTGGAACGTGCGCATGGTCAACTGGGTGCCCGGCTCGCCGATGGACTGGGCGGCGATTATCCCCACCGCCTCCCCTATATCCACCATGTGGCCGGTGGCCAGGTTCCTTCCGTAACATTGTATGCAAACTCCGTAGCGGGTTTTGCAGGTCAGCACCGATCGGATACCCACCTTTTTGATGCCGGCCTTAATGATCTTTTCCGCCTGCCTGTTGGTAATGACCTCGCCCTTGCTCGCCAGAACCTCTCCGCTTTCCGGGTGGACCACGTCTTCCAGGGCCACCCGGCCGATGATCCTGTCTTCCAGCTTTTCGATAACTTCGGACCCGTCCTTGATTTCGGTTACCTCTATGCCTTCTTCGGTCCCGCAGTCAACCTCCCTGACAACCACGTCCTGGGCCACGTCCACCAGTCTCCGGGTGAGGTAGCCGGAGTCCGCCGTCCGGAGGGCGGTGTCGGCCAGGCCCTTGCGGGCGCCGTGGGTGGAGATGAAGTATTCCAGGACGGTAAGGCCCTCGCGGAAATTGGCCTTGATGGGCATGTCGATAATCCTTCCGGAGGGGTCGGCCATCAGGCCCCTCATCCCGGCCAGCTGTCTTATCTGCTGGATATTTCCCCGGGCTCCCGAGGTGGCCATCATGTAGACCGGGTTGAAGCGGTCCAGGGTGTCCATCAGGGCTCTGGTCACGGCTTCGGTGGCGTCGTTCCAGAGGCCGATTATCTTGCGCTCCCGTTCGTCCTCGGTAATCAGTCCCCGGCGGTACTGCGTCTCCACCTTTTCGACTTCCTGGTCTGTCTGGGCCAGGATTTCACCCTTTTTCTCGGGAATGGTCAAATCCGAGATGCCGATGGTCACCCCGGCCTTGGTGGCGTAGTGGAAACCCAGCTTTTTAATCCCGTCCAGCAGGGTGCCGGTGGCTGCGAAGCCAAGTTCCCTGTAACATTCGTCCACGATCCGGCTCAGTTCTTTTTTATCCGCCACGCGGTTGATATAGCCCAGTTCTTTCGGAATTACCTCATTGAAAATGAGCCTGCCCACAGTGGTCTCGATCTTTTTCCCGTCAAGCAGCACCTTGATCCGGGCGTGCAGGCTTACGTAACCCCCCTCGTAAGCCAGCACGGCCTCATCGGGGTTGGCGAAGGACTTGCCCTCTCCCGGCGCCCCCTCCTTTTCCATGGTCAGGTAATAGCACCCCAGCACCATGTCCTGGGTGGGAATTGCCACCGGCCTGCCGTCCTTGGGGTTCAAAATGTTGTGGGCCGACATCATCAACAGCCGGGCCTCGGCCTGGGCCTCGGCCGAAAGGGGCACGTGCACGGCCATCTGGTCGCCGTCAAAGTCGGCGTTGTACGCGGTACAAACCATGGGGTGGATCTGGATGGCCCGCCCTTCCACCAGCACCGGCTCAAAGGCCTGGATGCCCAGCCTGTGCAGGGTTGGGGCCCGGTTCAACAGCACCGGGTGCTCGCTGATCACTTCCTCCAGCACGTCCCAGACCTCGGGTCTGACCCTCTCCACCATCCGCTTGGCGCTCTTTATATTGTGGGCATGGCCGTCGTTGACCAGGCGCTTCATAACAAAGGGCTTGAACAGCTCCAGGGCCATTTCCTTGGGCAGGCCGCACTGGTGCAGGTGGAGCGTGGGACCCACCACGATGACCGACCGGCCGGAATAGTCAACCCTCTTGCCCAGCAGGTTCTGGCGGAATCGTCCCTGCTTGCCCTTCAGCATATCGCTTAGGGACTTGAGCGGGCGGTTCCCCGGGCCGGTAACCGGGCGGCCCCTGCGCCCGTTGTCGATCAGGGCGTCGACGGCCTCCTGGAGCATCCTTTTTTCATTGCGCACGATAATGTCGGGGGCGCCCAGGTCCAGGAGCCTCTTCAGCCGGTTGTTCCGGTTGATCACCCGGCGGTACAGGTCGTTCAGGTCGGAGGTGGCAAACCTGCCCCCGTCCAGCTGCACCATTGGCCTCAGCTCGGGAGGGATAACCGGGATGACCTTCAGGATCATCCACTCGGGGCGGTTGCCCGACTTGCGGAAGGCCTCCACCACCTCCAGCCTGCGGATGGCCCTGATCTTGCGCTGGCCCGTGACTTCCCTGAGTTCCTGGCGCAGTTCCCTGCTCAGCTCATCGAGATCTATCTCTTCCAGGAGCTTTAAAATCGCTTCGGCCCCCATGCCGGCCTTGAAGCCGGTGGGGTGTTTTTCCCGGTACCCCCTGTACTCGGTCTCGGTAAGGAGCTGCTTTTTAAGCAGGCCGGTCTCGCCGGGGTCGGTAACAATATATGAAACAAAGTAAAGCACCTTCTCCAGGGCCCTGGGGGACATGTCCAGGAGGAGCCCCATGCGGCTGGGGATGCCTTTAAAGTACCAGATGTGCGAAACGGGGGCGGCCAGTTCGATGTGCCCCAGCCTTTCCCGCCTTACCTTCGACCTGGTGACCTCCACGCCGCAGCGGTCGCAGACCACACCTTTATACCGTACGCGCTTGTATTTGCCGCAGTGGCACTCCCAGTCCCTGGTGGGACCGAAAATCCTCTCGCAGAACAGTCCGTCCCTCTCGGGTTTAAGGGTGCGGTAGTTGATGGTTTCAGGCTTTTTGACCTCTCCGCTCGACCACTCCCTGATCTGGTCCGGGGAAGCCAGGCCTATGCGAATCCGGTCAAAATTGTTCAAGTCCAGCACTTAAACCACACTCCCTTCATAATTCGGGAATTGGGAATTGGGAATTAGGATTTGGTAAAATCACCGATTCCTGATTCCAAATTCCCGCTTTTACACCGTCTCTTCCTCTTCTTCCAGGTCAAAATCCTCATCCAGGAAATCGTCGCTTAACTCGTCCTCTTCCCCGGCCTCGTCGATGTCATATTCCTCCTCGTCGCCATCCGGCAGCAAATCCCCGTCGGCGGTCAGGTCAAGTCCAAGGTCCTTGGCGGTCTCGTGGATATCTTCCTCTATTTCCTTGATTTCGATTTCCTGTTCGTCCTCCGAAAGAACCTTGACATCAAGGCCAAGGCTCTGGAGCTCCTTGATCAGCACCTTGAAGGATTCCGGCACCCCCGGTTCCGGTACGTTTTCACCCTTGACTATGGCTTCGTAAGTCTTGACCCGCCCCACCACGTCGTCGGATTTCACGGTCAGAATTTCCTGGAGCGTATAGGCCGCGCCGTAGGCCTTCAGCGCCCAGACCTCCATCTCGCCGAAGCGCTGTCCTCCGAACTGGGCCTTTCCGCCCAGGGGCTGCTGGGTAACCAGGGAGTACGGGCCGGTGGACCTGGCGTGGATCTTGTCGTCCACCAAGTGGGCCAGCTTCAGCATGTACACGTACCCCACGGTGATGGGATTGTCGAAGGGTTCCCCGGTCCTCCCGTCGTACAGGGTTATCTTCCCTTTTTCAGGCAGCTTTGATTCCCTCAGGGCCTTCAGGATATCTTCCTCCAGGGCGCCGTTGAACACCGGGGTGGCCACGTAGTAGCCCAGGGCCTTGGCCGCCCATCCCAGGTGGGCCTCCAGGACCTGCCCCAGATTCATCCTGGAAGGCACCCCCAGCGGGTTCAGAACAATCTCAATGGGTGTCCCGTCGGGCAGGAAGGGCATATCCTCCTCCGGCAGAATGCGGGCGATGACGCCCTTGTTGCCGTGACGCCCGGCCATCTTGTCGCCCTCGGAAATCTTCCTTTTCTGGGCGATGTACACCCTGACCAGGTGGTTGACCCCCGGGGGCAGCTCATCGCCGTTGTCCCGGGAAAAAACCTTTACATCCACCACTTTTCCGGACTCGCCGTGGGGCACACGCAGGGAGGTGTCCCGGACCTCCCGGGCCTTTTCGCCGAATATGGCCCTCAGCAGGCGCTCCTCGGCGGTAAGCTCGGTTTCGCCCTTGGGCGTCACCTTGCCCACCAGGATGTCGCCCGGCCTTACTTCGGCCCCCACCCTGATAATCCCCCGGTCGTCCAGGTCTTTTAAAATCTCCTCGCCCACGTTGGGAATGTCCCTGGTGATCTCCTCGGGCCCCAGCTTGGTGTCCCGGGCGTCACACTCATACTCCTCTATGTGAATGGAAGTGAAGTAATCTTCCTTAACCGCCTTTTCACTGACCAGGATGGCATCCTCGTAGTTGTATCCTTCCCACGGCATAAAGGCCACCAGCACGTTCCTGCCCAGGGCCAGTTCGCCGTGATCGGTGGAGGGGCCGTCCGCGATTACCTGGTCCTTCTCGACCCTGTCCCCTCTTTCCACGATGGGCTTCTGGTTGATGCAGGTGCCCTGGTTGGACCGCTTGAATTTATGCAGCTTATATGAATCAATCCTGCCGTCGTCGGTCCTGATCACGATTTCGGTGGCGGTCACCCGCTCAACGGTCCCCCCGGCCCGGGCCAGAACCACCACGCCGGAATCCCGTGCCGCCTTCCGTTCGATGCCGGTACCCACCAGGGGGGCCTGGGCCTTCAGCAGGGGCACCGCCTGGCGCTGCATGTTGGCGCCCATCAGGGCCCGGTTGGCGTCATCGTGCTCCAGGAAGGGAATGAGGGAGGTGGCCACACTGAACACCTGCTTCGGGGACACATCCATGAAATCCACCCGGTCGGTGGACACCATCAGGATATCCCGGCCGTGCCGGGCGTTCACCCTGCTCTCGATAAAATATCCGTTTTCATCAAGAGGGGCGTTGGCCTGGGCGATGATGTGCCCTTCTTCCTCGTCGGCCGCAAGGTAAACAATCTCCTCGGTAACCCGCCTGTTCTCCTTGTCCACCTTCCGGTAGGGAGTTTCAATAAAACCGAATTCATTTATCCGGGCATAGGTGCTTAAGGACCCGATCAACCCGATGTTGGGACCTTCCGGGGTCTCTATGGGGCACATGCGCCCGTAGTGGGAGTGGTGCACGTCCCTGACCTCGAATCCGGCCCGCTCCCGGCTCAGGCCTCCGGGGCCGAGGGCCGACAGCCTTCTTTTGTGGGTCAGCTCGGCCAGCGGGTTGGTCTGGTCCATGAACTGCGAAAGCTGGCTGGACCCGAAAAATTCCTTGATTGCCGCCACCACGGGCCTGATGTTGATCAGGACCTGGGGCGTGATGACATCCACATCCTGGATGGTCATTCTTTCCCTGACCACCCTCTCCATCCTGGACAATCCTATTCTGAACTGGTTCTGCAGCAGCTCGCCCACCGAACGCAGCCGCCTGTTGCCCAGGTGGTCAATGTCGTCCACCGTGCCCCGGCCGTCAATAAGTTCCAAAAGGTACCTGATGGTCTCGATGATGTCCTCGGGCACCAGTTCCCTGATGAATTCCCGGTCCACCGGGACCATTTTTTTCAAGTAGGGGTCAAAGACCTCTTCCTTCCTGCCGTTTTCCGGGTAGCGGTAAAGCACCCCGTGCTTGAGCTTCTTCTGGATTTTATACCGTCCCACGTTGGCCAGGTCGTATCTCTTCGGATCAAAGAAAAGGGCTTCCAGCAGAGACCTGGCGCTTTCCACGGTGGGGGGCTCGCCGGGCCTCAAACGCTTGTATATTTCAACCAGGGCTTCTTCCTCGGAATCGGTGTTGTCCCTGATCAGAGTCTCCTGGATATGCTTGTTCTCCCCGAACAGTTCCATTATTTTGGCCTTGGTGCCGTATCCAAGCGCCTTGACCAGCACGGTGGCGGGGATTTTACGGGTGCGGTCGATGCGCACAAAGATGTGATCGTTGATATCGGTTTCAAATTCAAGCCAGGCGCCCCGGTTGGGAATAATGGTGGCGGTGAACAGCCTCTTGCCGCTGGGGTCCAGCAGGTCACCGAAATAAACTCCCGGCGACCTCACCAGTTGGCTGACGATAACCCTCTCGGCGCCGTTTATGATAAAAGTGCCCTTCTCGGTCATGAGCGGGAAATCGCCCATGAAAACTTCCTGTTCCTTGACTTCCCCGGTCTCCTTGTTGATCAGGCGGACCTTAACCCTCAGGGGGGCAGCGTAGGTGACGTCCCTCTCTTTACATTCCTCCACGGTATATTTCGGGTCGCCCAGGACATAGTCCAGGAATTCCAGCACAAGGTTGCCCGTGAAGTCCTGGATCGGGGAAATATCCTGAAAGACCTCCCGCAGGCCCTCCTCCAGGAACCAGGTGTATGAATTCCTCTGGACCTCGATGAGGTTGGGCAGTTCCAGGACTTCCTTCAGCTTGCCGAAATTCTTCCGCACCCTTTCACCCGGGTATTCGGCGGTCACGTTGGCAGACATGTAAATGTACTACACCCCCAGAAGAAAAATTAATATAAAACAAACAACGAAAAGCAAGGTCCTCGTTGATGAAAAACCTCGCTTCTTACCTAAAATTAAATAATATCTAAAATATTATTGCCCAAATACAACCACCGGATACATCAATTTATCACGGTTTACCCTTTTTTTGGCAAAAAAATAAACATAAACGATTTAAAGATTTTAACATACAATATATATCACGTCAAGGAGAACGTGTCAATTTTTTTTGCCATCAGCAGCAGCAGGCATTTGACCTGAAGTCAAATGCCTGCCGGGATTCCGAATAACTGCTACTGGTTACTTCACTTCCACCGTGGCGCCCTGTTCCTCCAGTTTGGCCTTGATGGAAGCGGCTTCTTCCTTGCTCACCTTTTCCTTTACGGGCTTGGGGGCGTTGTCCACCAGGTCCTTGGCTTCCTTCAGGCCGAGGCCGGTAATCTCCCTGACCACCTTGATCACGTTGATCTTTTTGTCTCCCACAGAGGCCAGGATGACGTCAAATTCAGTCTGCTCCTCCTCTTCCGCCGGGGCCGCGGCGGCGGCTCCCGGAGCGGCTGCGGCCACTGCCACCGGAGCGGCTGCGCTTACTCCGAACTCCTCCTCAAACTTCTTGACCAGTTCGGCCAGCTCAAGAACGGTCAATCCCTTTACGGCTTCAAGAATTTCATTTACCTTGGACATTATGTTTACCTCCCGTTTATTATAAGCTTCAAATTGCCTTTTTCAGGCCGTTTCGCCGGCCTTCTGCCTGCGTATGGCTTCCAGGGCGTAGACAAAGCTCCTGAGGGTCCCCTGCAGCACCGAGGCAAAACCGTACAGGGGGGCCTGCATGCCTCCCAGCACCTTGCCCAGCAGAACCTCCCGGGAAGGCAGGTCGGCCAAGTCACGCACCGCCTTGGCGTCTATGGCCCTGCCCTCAAGCACTCCCCCCTTGACCTCGATGGGGGCTTTGGTTTCCTTGATAAAATCGGTGAAAACTTTGGCCGGGGCCACCAGGTCCTCCCCGCTGAAAGCTATGATGGTGGGTCCTTCCAGGTAGGACTCCAGGCCGTCCAGCCCCATTTCCCGGGCCACCTTCAGGGTGAGGGTGTTTTTGGCCACCTTCAGCACGCAGCCCTTATCCCGCATGCGCCGGCGCAGCTTGGTCATGGTCGCCACATTGATGCCCCGGTTGTCCGCCAGGACGGCAACCCTGGAGTTCCTGAACCTTTCCCTCAATTCCTCCAGTATGACTTCCTTTTCCTGCTTGGTCGGCAAAAAGCGCACCTCCTTTCGCAAACACTGAAAATAAAAACGGGCCCTGCAGACGAAACGCCCAAGAGCCCGCCGCGAATTCCAATTTTGTTTTCCGGCGAGGTAACTTCAGGCCTCGGCTGGCGGCTTGCGCCATTATGTTCCTGGGAACACCAGCTGTCTACAGCAATCAGCTATTAAGATGTTCTATCGGGTCTGTGATTCCCGAATCCTGACAACTAGGCTGTGACCTTTAAGGCGTTTACCTTGATGCCCGGCCCCATGGTGGAGCAAACCGATATGCCCTTAATGTACTGCCCTTTGGCCGCCTGGGGCCTCACCCTGATCAGCTGTTCCACCAAAACCCGGAGGTTGTCGGTCAACTTTTCGGTATCAAAAGAAACCTTTCCTATGGGGGCGTGGATTATTCCGGCCTTGTCAACCCTGTACTCTATTTTGCCGGCCTTGACCTCCCTGACCGCCTGGGTGACATCGAATGTAACCGTCCCGGTCTTGGGGTTGGGCATCAGGCCGCGGGGTCCCAGGATACGTCCCAGCTTACCCACCATCCCCATCATGTCGGGGGTGGCAATGGCCACGTCAAACCCCAGCCAGCCCTCTTTCTGAATTTTCTCCACCATATCCTCGGCGCCCACGAAGTCCGCGCCGGCTTCCTCGGCTTCCTTGGCCTTGTCGCCTTTGGCGAATACCAGCACCGACCTGGTCTTGCCGGTTCCGTGGGGAAGCACCACCGCCCCGCGCACTTGCTGGTCGGCGTGGCGCGGGTCCACACCCAGCTTGACCACGGCTTCCACCGTCTCGTCAAATTTGGCCGGCGCCAGTTTCTTCACCAGGTCCAGGGCTTCCGCGGGATCGTACAGTTTGGCGCGATCCACCTGTTTGGCGGCGTCGGTGACTTTTTTCCCCTGCTTGGGCATAACAAAAACCTCCTTGTGGTGTTAACGGACCCCGGGTCCTCCCACTTTTATTGGCTGTAGGCTGTAAGCTTTAAGCGGTAAGCTTTTTATAACCAAAAGCATTCCCAGGCCGGACTACACAAGCGTAATGCCTGATAGCTTAAGCCTATCGCTTATAGCTTACTGCTTATTGCTACCCCTCGGTTACTTCAATTCCCATGCTGCGGGCCGTGCCCTCAATCATGCGCATGGCCGCCTCAATGGAGGCCGCGTTGAGGTCCTGCATCTTGGTTTCGGCAATTTCGCGCACCTTTGACCGGGGAACCTTGGCCACCTTTTTCTTGTTCGGCGTACCGGACCCGGATTCAATGCCGGCGGCTTTTTTAAGCAGCACGGCAGCAGGGGGGGTCTTGGTAACAAAAGTAAAGGACCGGTCTTCGTAAACAGTGATTTCCACCGGAATAATCAAACCGGCCTGAGCGGCGGTACGCTCATTATATTCCTTCACAAAGGCCATTATATTAACACCGTGCTGACCCAACGCGGGGCCGACCGGCGGGGCCGGGGTGGCCTTTCCGGCGGGAACCTGAAGCTTTACGACAGCAGCAACCCTTTTTGCCATACTCTCTCCACACCTCCTTGCCGCTAATACAAGCAGTTATAAACCTCACCCTGGCTGTCGTGCCAAGCTATTAAACTGTTAGCCATTAACTATTAGCTAGCAGCTAGCAGCTAATATCTAGTAGCTAGCTTATCTTTTCCACCTGGGAATACTCCAGTTCCACCGGAGTATCCCTGCCGAACATGGATATCTTGACCTTTATCTTGCCCTTGTCCGGGTATACCTCCTCGATTACGCCGTCGAAATTCTCAAAGGGCCCGCTTCTGACCCTGATATGTTCATTAACCTCAAATTCCATCCGCACCCGGGGCTCGTCAACCCCCATGGACCTCATTATCTGTTTGGTCTCTTCCTCGGTAAGAGGTATGGGTTTCGATCCGCTTCCCACAAAACCGGTAACTCCGGGGGTATTGCGCACCACGTACCACGAATCGTCGGTCATGATCATCTCAACCAGAACATAGCCCGGAAAGACTTTTCTCTTGGTGACCTTCCGCTTCCCGTCCTTTATCTCTATCTCGTCTTCCATGGGCACAAGGATGCGAAATATCTTCTCCTCCATGTTCATGGACTCAATTCTCTTCTCAAGATTGGCCTTGACTTTGTTTTCGTAACCTGAATAGGTATGGATGACATACCACTGCTTCATACAAGGGGCCGGCCGGGCCCCTCACCTCCCGGTCCTATCGGATAAGCAACTGTATGACCCTGCTCATCAGCGAATCAAAAATCCAGATTAATACACCGACAATGATCACGGCCACCACCACCACCGATGTGTAAATAACGACTTCACGGCGGGTGGGCCAGTGAACCTTTTTAAGTTCGCTGTAAACCCCGCGAAAATAAGACTTTGCCCTTTCCAAACGGCCGGCCGTTTCTTTTTTGACCTGCACCGCCTTTTTATTATCAGCCTTCGGCACAGGCTTCCTTCCCGCTTCCTTTTTCTTGACGGCTGTTTCACCCCGGGCGGCAGGCAGCTTTCTGCCGTTTTCATCCTTGTCCGTTTTCTTGATCAAGGCCATATGTTCGCCACATCCTTAAACTCCGGAAAATATTATGCCTCAGAAGCTGCAGATAAAAAACACCCGTCCAAGGCAGGCTTTCCGATGCCTGACGGCGTGCAACCTGGTGCCAGTCCTCCTAGCGGGTCTCCTTATGGACGGTGTGGGTTTGGCAAAACCTGCAGTATTTTTTCATCTCAAGCCGGCCGGAATCATTTTTTTTGTTTTTGGTTGTTGTATAGTTACGGCGCTTGCATTCCGTGCAGGCCATGGTTACACCTACGCGCACGGCAATCCACCTCCTAAAGAAAAAAAACCTGAAAGGCCCTATTTGCAGATAACCTTAAACAATTTATCATAATTAGTTTGGCCTGTCAATAGTTGTCTTAAAGCAGTGATGCCAACGGTTTTCCTTTAGTTTCTATTCTGCCTCCCCGGGTGATCTGTTATACCATTTTTTCCCTGAAACATAAAAACAAAACTGACCAGGAGAGACGAAACCACCTGGCCATTTATAGGGAATCAGGCATCGGGAGTCGGGAATTGGGTGGTTGCTTGCCCGTATAAAACCTGTTTCTTAATTCCCAATTCCCAGTTCCTGGTTCCCAATTCCTAATTCCCAATTCCCAATTCCTGCTTTTATTCCACGATGGAGGTAACCACCCCGGCGCCCACGGTGCGGCCGCCCTCGCGGATGGCGAAGCGAAGTCCCTCTTCTATGGCTATGGGGGTGATCAGCTTGATGGTTATGCGCACGTTGTCACCCGGCATGACCATCTCCACTCCCTCCGGCAGTTGCACCACTCCGGTCACGTCGGTGGTCCGGAAGTAAAACTGCGGCCGGTATCCGTTGAAAAACGGGGTGTGCCGCCCTCCCTCTTCTTTGGTCAGGACGTACACTTCGGCGTTGAAGTGGGTGTGCGGTTTGATGCTCCCGGGCTTGGCCAATACCTGCCCCCGCTCGATTTCTTTTCTGTCCACGCCGCGCAGCAGGCAGCCGATGTTGTCTCCCGCTTCCCCACGGTCCAAAAGCTTGCGGAACATTTCCACTCCCGTTACTACCGTCTTCCGGGGCTTATCCTGCAACCCTACGATCTCTACTTCTTCTCCCACTTTTATGGTCCCCCGCTCTACCCGGCCGGTGGCCACGGTCCCCCTCCCGGTGATGCTGAATACGTCTTCCACCGGCATCAGGAAGGGCTTGTCGATGTCTCTCTGCGGGGTCGGAATGTAGCTGTCTACGGCGTCCATCAGTTCCCAGATCGATTTGCACCACTGGCAGTCTCTTTTCCCGCAGGCGCATTCCATGGCCTTCAGGGCCGACCCTACGATGATCGGGGTGTCGTCCCCGGGAAATTCGTACACCGACAGCAGTTCCCGCACTTCCATGTCTACCAGTTCCAAAAGCTCGGGGTCGTCCACCATGTCGGCTTTGTTCAGGTAGACTACGATGTACGGCACCCCAACCTGCCGGGCCAGCAAGATGTGTTCCCTGGTCTGCGGCATCGGCCCGTCCGCCGCCGATACCACCAGGATCGCTCCGTCCATCTGCGCCGCCCCGGTGATCATGTTCTTCACGTAGTCGGCGTGCCCCGGACAGTCTACGTGCGCGTAGTGCCTGTTGTCCGTTTCGTATTCCACGTGGGCGGTGTTGATGGTGATCCCCCGCTCGCGCTCTTCCGGTGCGTTGTCGATCTCGTCGTATTTCTTTACCTGGGCTTTGCCCACGGTGTTCAGCACCATTGTGATCGCCGCGGTCAGGGTCGTCTTCCCGTGATCCACGTGCCCGATGGTCCCAATGTTTACGTGCGGCTTGGTGCGTTCAAACTTTGCCTTGGCCAAAAATTATTCCTCCTTTTGCTTCTGGAAAAGAACCGGTGCTTATCTAAGTTTTTCCAAAAGCCTCGTATTTATACAACCGTTGAAATTCCAGTAGTAAATTCTCTGCAAAGAAAAAAAATCCTCCCCTCCGGGGGAGAAAAATACATGGCTGTTTGTATTAAATTGAACTGAATGGCCGTCCTTAAAACGACCCGGCGCAAACTTTCCCGCAAAATAATATAGGGGTCCCGGCGGGGACCCCTATAGACATGATTTAACGCCTTTGGTCATTTCCTCCAATTCCTTCAGCTTGTCCCAGGTCATTAGCGGCCTCTGACTGGTATTGGCCATGACCACCTGGTAGGTGCTTTTGCCGCAGGGAACCAGTTCCCTGACCATGCGCAGGTTGATGAGGAACCCCTTGTGCGACCTGAAAAACATTTCGTCCCTGAGTTGTTCCTCCAGCGTCCCCAGCGTCTCGTCCGTAAATACCTTGCCCCCGGCGTAATGAACCACGGTCCTGCGTTCTTCCTTGGTGAAAAAGATGATATCCTTCAGGTCCAGCAACAGGATCTTTTCGGCGTCCCTGAACAATCTGGCCCCCTGGATGGAACCCCTTTTTTTCGCAGGAATATCGGTCCTGACCGGTTCCGCCGCCCTGCGGGATTCGATATCCACAATCCGCCTGACGGTCTGGACTATCCGGTCCACCCTGAAGGGCTTCACCAGGTAGTCGAAGGCGTAAACTTCAAAGGCCCTGTCTCTGTATTCAGAGAAACCCGTGCAGAAGATGATGTACGTCCAGGGATCGATGTCAAAGATCTCTTGAGCCAGGGAAAGGCCGTTCTTTCCCGGCAAGTCGATGTCGATGATCACCACCCGGGGGCGCAGGTCCTCGAACAATTCAAGCGCCGTGACGCCGTTGTCCGCCTCCCCCACGACATCAGTACCCCGCACATCCCTGACGGCGTTTTTGATCACCTGCCGCATAGCGGGATCGTCTTCGGCTATCAGTACCGTCAAATTCAT
>JAILZP010000006.1 GCA_023512435.1 Peptococcaceae bacterium
GGTGGCCTTGACCGCCTCAATAATGCTGGACACCGGCTCCGAAAGGGCCTTGTAGATCTCTTCCGAAGTAATTTCCACAGTTTTGGGCAGGCCGGTGACAAGGTCGCGCCCCCGGACCTCGTCGGTTTCCTTTGTTTCCATGGGATAAGCAGTACCGATTTGAATTTTAATCTGTTCGGCGGTACGTTCCCCGATCATTAAATTGTAGGTGCGTTTGACATGACTGATGATGGCTTCGTCCATTTCATCACTGGCAATCCGGATGGAACGGCTGGTGACAATACCTCCGAGGGAAATTACCGCCACCTCGGTAGTACCCCCGCCGATATCCACGATCATGTTTCCGGTAGGTTCGTGTACCGGCAAACCGGCCCCGATAGCCGCGGCCATGGGTTCTTCAATCAGGTAGGCCTCCCTGGCGCCGGCCTGGAGGGCCGCCTCCCGCACCGCCCTTTCCTCCACCGCGGTGACGCCGGAAGGCACCCCCACCACCACCCGCGGGCGGACCAGAAAGGTGCGGCCCCTGAGCGCCTTGTTGATAAAGTACTTGATCATGCTCTGGGTGACGTCGAAGTCGGCGATGACCCCGTCCTTCAGCGGCCGGATCGCCACGATGTTGCCCGGGGTGCGGCCGATCATCCGCTTGGCCTCCTCCCCCACGGCCAGGACCTGGCCGGTGTCCTTCTGGATGGCCACCACCGAAGGCTCCCGGATCACAATTCCTTTTCCTTTAACATAAACCAGGGAATTGGCGGTGCCCAGGTCCATGCCCATATCTTTGGAAAACAGACCGATTCGCATGTTGCGGCCCCTTTCTTTAAATGTTAAATCAGCCCTTTGGCCTTGAAACTTGTAAATCTATTATCCCCAATAATAATGTGATCCAGGACCTCGATGCCGATTATTTTTCCGGCCTCGCTGAGCCTTAAGGTGATGTCCAGGTCCTCCCTGCTGGGGGTGGGGTCGCCGCTGGGGTGGTTGTGCACCAGGATCACCGAGGCCGCGCTCCTCTTGATGGCGTTACGGAAAAGTTCCCGCGGGTGAACGGCGGAGGAATTCAGCGTGCCCACCGACACCTTGTCCACCCCGATCACCTGGTTCCTGATGTTCAGCAACAAGGCCCGGAAATGCTCCCGGTCCAGGTGGCGCATCTCCTCCATCACCAGGCCGGCGGCGTCGTCCGGCGACTTGATCACCGGCCGGGGCGGGCCGGAAAACTGGGCAAGCCGCCTGGCCAGCTCCAGCGCCGCCTTCACCTGGCAGGCCTTGGCCGGCCCCACGCCCTTCACTTCGCTCAACTCCTCCACCGTGGCGTCCAGCAGCAGGCGCAGGCTTTTGAACCGTGCCATCACCAGGGAGGCCAGTTCCAGGGCGGTGGCCTCCCGGGACCCCGTCCCCAAAAGAATGGCCAGAAGCTCGATTTCAGACAGAGCCTCGGCCCCTTCTTTCAAAAGCCTTTCCCGCGGCCGGATGTCCTCGGGAAGTTCTTTCATGGTCGGGCGGTAATTCAACAAAGACAAGGATACCAGCTCCAAAACAGGTGCAAACTTATTTTAAACCGGATCACAGGACGTTATAGCCGAACCGCGCGAGCATTTCAGCCAGCCTGGCCAGCGGAAGGCCCACCACGTTGGTGTAACAGCCCTCCAGCCCCCGCACGAAAACGGCGGCCCGTCCCTGCACAGCATAGGCCCCGGCCTTGTCCATGGGCTCGCCGGTGGCCACATAGCGCCGGATCTCATCTTCTGCCAGGGGCCTGAAGTGCACCCTGGTCTTTTCGTGCCCGGTCAGGACCTTTCCGGCGGCGGCGTCCACCAGGGCCACGCCGGTATAGACCTCGTGAACGTCCCCCTGCAGCTTCAAAAGCATCGCCACCGCTTCTTCCCCGCCGGAAGGCTTGCCCAGCACCTGCCCGCGCCAGACAACCACGGTGTCGGCCCCGATCACGATCCCGTCCTCCAGCGTCCTGGCGGCCGCCACGGCCTTGCGCACGGCCAGCAGCTCAACCAGCTCGCAGGGCTCAAGGCCCGGCGGCGGGGTTTCGTCCACCGGGCGGACCAGGGTCCGGAAGCCGAGGCCCAGTTGTTTCAACAGTTCCTGCCGGCGGGGCGACGATGAGGCGAGGATGAGTTCCTTCTTCATCAGATCACACCCGGCGGTAGATCAGGTAACCCAGGATAAAGCCCAGGGCGGTGAGGGGCCCTAAGGCGAAGGTAAAGCCGAAGGTCAGGTTGAAAAAATGCAGGTCCAGGGTTGAAGGCTGCAGGCCGATGGTGGAAGTGGACTTCAGCCATGGAATGGCCGGGGCCAGGGCGTTGCCCGCGGCGCTGCCGGCGAGGCCGCCCACCAGCAGGAGAAGAACCAGCACCCACACGTTTCCGTTGCTTTTAAAATTTTTGGCCATGGTTATCCTCCGGATCGGAAAAAGGTCCTGACAGCAAAAGCTATGCTACTCTAACAGTTTATCATTTCAAATATTTTATGACAAGCTGTGGAGATAATTTTAAAATTTTGACACAAAGCGCAGAACAGTCATTTAATGGCATAAAAAAAAGGGGCCTGATCCCCCAAAAAAACAGAAGCGATCTTTATTCTTCGCTCTCGTAGGTACCCCTGTACTTCAGGTTGAACGTGAGCACCTCCAGCGACACCGACAGGTCCACGTTCCTGATCATGACGTCCTCCGGCACGTTCAGGGCGATGGGAGCGAAGTTCAGAATGGCCTTCAGGTGGTTGCGCACCATCAGGTCGGCCACTTCCTGGGCCGCCCTGGTTGGGACGGCGATGATGCCGATCCTTATACCGCGCTGTTTGATGACTTGCGGCATTTCTTCCAGGGGCTGTACCGTCAGGTCCTCGATCCGCTTGCCGATCTTGGTCAGGTCGTTGTCGAACACCCCCACGATGGCAAAGCCCCGCTCCCGGAAGTTGCGGTAGGTGCAGAGGGCGGTGCCCAGGTTCCCCGCCCCGGCCAGGGCCATCGGCCAGGGCTGGGTGAGGTTGAGGATTTTCATGGTGTAGTGCATCAGGTCCTTGACGTTGTAGCCCACGCCCCGGGTGCCGAATTCCCCGAAATAGGCCAGGTCCTTCCTCACCTGGGCCGGTGAAACACCGACCCCCTCCGCTATCTCCCCGGACGACACCGACGTCACGCCGTTGCGATCAAGTCTTTCCAGGAACCTTGAGTAAATCGACAGCCTGGTTACCGTGGCCTCCGGGACCCTTAGAGTTTTCAAAAAAGCCCCGCCTCCTTAACAGCTACCGCCTAAAGTTATATATTTCACATATTTTATATTTTATACCATCCGTTCAGATCATGTCAAACCGCTTTTCGCAAATGCCTTTTACTTATTATTGTCGCGCTGAAGACAATTTCTTAACATTAATAGGTATACCATTAACACTTCATCAGGTCAATAAAATTCCTCCAATTGCCAAAAATCGATACTGAAATGCCTTCACCCGCTCTTAAATCTTCGAATCAGCCCTTTAAGGCGGCCGGCGGCGGCCGCGGCGATACGCAGCACGTCCAGGTTGGTGTTGTAGATGGCCTGTTTCAGCCCTGGCACGGAAATGATGCCCAGCAGCATATCGTAATCGTCGTTTTTGGCCTTGTTGATCATTTCCCTGAAAACAAGGGAGTGCTCAGTATCCTTCTTTAACTGGGCCAGCAGGTCCTCGTACCTCCGCCCGGTGGCGACGGCCCTTCCGGCGAGGGTGCCGCTCTTCGCCGCCGGAATCAGTCCGAACCCGAGGAAAGGCTCCTGGAACCCCCCGGCTACGCCGGCAAAAAGAATGTTTCCCACCTGGTGCGGGTACACGAACCCGGCGTTGTGCTCCACCACCACCTCGCTGACCTGCTCAAACGGGTGCTGCTCGATTTCCCAGAAAAGCTTCCAGTGCCGCCTGGCCTCCTCCACCGAACTGTCCGGCACCACCAGGCCCAGGAAGGCCCTTTTTTCCCAAAACGGGGCCAGGTAGGCGTAGGAAGTCCTGCTGTACCGCGTGTCCACCCACATGACCAGCTCCTCCGGGTCGAACTTGCCGACGACGCTGCCCCCCACCACCTTGGTCCGGATCACAGGCGACCAGATCCCCTCCGTCCGGCCGGCGTCGTAGCTGCCGTTGGCCACCACCACGTAGTCAAACTTTTTGGACAGATCCAGGTAGTCCGCCCTGGTGTCGGCGGTGATTCCCGACTTTATTTTGGCGAACAGCTGCGATTCCACCGAGTCCCGGGCCTGGCCGCGCAAAAACAAGTATCCCAGGTTCCCCTTCACGGTCACTTTTTTCCGGAAGGACTTCATGGTGATCTTTTTTATCCTGGAGATGGGGCGCAGTTCCAGTCGAAACTCTTCCCTCAGCTGGGCCAGGGGGTCGTAAGGCCTGCTGTATAGCCGGAGCACCGCCGCGCAGTGTTCAAACAGTTCCCCCGGCCTGGGCCTCTGCTCGAAAACCACCGGCGACAGCCCGTGTCTTTCCAGTTCGACGGCGCAGGACAGTCCGGCCACCCCCGCTCCTATTACGGCCACCTTCAGCTTTTTTTTCTCAAGTCCGCCCATTTCCCGCACATCCTTCGCCGGACGGTTTCCGGTATATGTATCCGTTTCCGGGGAAAACTAAAAAAAATTGAAGGGATTGGTTGTGCCGTGTCGGCCCTGAACGACAGGGAGTTTTTGACCTACGCCTTTAAAGAGGCCCTGTCCCGGGAGAAGCACCTGTTCGTCAAGCTGAAGTCTGTCTGCCGGTCCACCGGGGACAGGCGGGTGAGGGATCTCTGCGCCGGGGTCATGGCCTCCTGCCGCAGCCGGATCAACATACTGCAAAGGGAAATGAAAAACTTCAGCCTGAAATAGGAGTGACGTTTTTTGCAAACCAGGGACTTGCTGTACGATCTCCTGCAGGACAAAATCCGCGGGCAGATTTTTTACAACGAATTGATGATCCGCATGGTCAACCCCCTGGCCCGGGACCTCTTCAGGACTTTCCGGGACGAGGACGAAAGGCAGGCGCTGGCCGTTTTAAAGCAGTTCCTGGCCGTTGAGTCAAAACCCGCGATTCTGAAGGCTTTCTTGCCGGCAAGGAAACCCCTTGACTGAGGCTCCCTTTCGCCTCCCCGTCCCCTCCCCGCAATCCACCGCCAGGCAGTTCAGGATAAAGACCGACGCATTATTTATTATTTCCGGCGTTCTCTTTTTTAAAATGTCCGGTCCCCGCTGATTAGCATTGCTGCATATTTATAGCAATTCCGGTAAAAATAAGGCTGAAGCCCGCCTACCGACCGGCGGAATTTAAAGCGAAAAAAAGGTTTCACGGTATAAGGAGTTCAAGTTGAAGAACATATTGAAAAACCTGGTCAAAATTATCTCGTACCAGCCAAACCCTGACCGGGAGAGCTTTGTCCTCAGGGAAAACGAGTACGACCGGAAGGCCATGCAGTCCGGAAAGAAAGATGAAGGACGGGACTCCGGGCGGCCGGGCGCAAGCGGCGGAAACGGCGATCAGCCGCCGGGGGCGGACGATCCCGGAAGCGGCCCGGCCGTTCAACCCGGCGTTTCCCGGAGGCGCCCCCTGCGAAAAGCGGCAAAAGCCGGACAAAAGAAAGACCCGGACCCGGAGGACGGCGAAGGAAGGGTCAGTTCCAGGCTGGACCGGAACCGCAAAAAAATAGAGGAGATATACGGGCTGCCGGCCAACCGGGATATTGTCCTGAGGGAGTTCACCCTGGGGACCGATCCCCCCCTGAAGGCCTTCATGGTCTACATAGACGGCCTGGCGGACAGGGCGACCCAGGTCAGGCTGCTGCAGGACCTGATGATTTTCGCCGGGGTGCCCGGCCCGGGGGCCGGGAAATCAGCGTCCCTGATCATGAAAAAAATGCTCCCCGGCAGCCAGGTGAAGCTTGCGGAAACCTTTGAAGAAGTGGTCTACGCCGTCAATTACGGCGACACCGCCTTTTTTTTCGACGGGTCCGGATCGGCCCTGGTGGTGGAAACCAAGGGCTGGGACAAGCGGGCGGTGGGCCGGCCGGAGACCGAGCAGACCGTCACCGGCCCCCAGGAAGCCTTTGTGGAAAACCTGCGGTCCAACACCGCCCTGATCCGCAGGATCGTCCGGTCGGAAAAGCTCTATACCGAATTTTTCCAGGTCGGCACCCGGATCAAGTCCGACGCGGCCGTGATGTACCTCAAGGACCTGGCCAACCCGGACCTGGTGGCCGAGGTGAAGCGCCGCATTTCCGGCGTGAAGGCCGACTTCGTCACCGACGTGGGGATGCTGGAGCAGTACATCGAGGACAACCCTTACAATTTAAACCCTCAGACCATGATTACGGAAAAGCCGGACCGGGTGGCCGCGGCCCTGGCCGAGGGCAGGGTGGCGGTACTGCTCAGCGGAAGCCCGTTCTCCCTGGTGGTGCCGGTATCCATGTACACCCAGCTGCACACCGGGGAGGAGACCTACCTGCGCTGGCAGTACGGCACCTTCCTCCGGCTGATCAGGAACTTTTCATTCTACCTGGCCCTGCTTCTTCCGGGAATATACCTTTCGGTTTCGCTCTACCACCAGGAGATGGTCCCCACCGAGCTTTTGCTGGCCATCGCCGGCAACCGGGAAAGGGTTCCCTTCCCCACCATAATCGAAATGCTGCTGATGGAGTTCTCCTTCGAGCTGGTGCGGGAGGCCGGACTGCGCATCCCGGGCATCATCGGGTCCACCATCGGCATAGTGGGCGCCCTGATCCTGGGCCAGGCGGCGGTGCAGGCCAACATCGTCAGCCCCATCCTGGTGGTCCTGGTGGCGGTCACCGGGCTGGCCTCCTTTTCCATTCCCAGCTTCTCCCTGGCTTTCTCGGTGCGCATCTACCGCTTTTTCTACATCTTGATGGGGGCGCTTCTGGGCTTTTACGGGATCACCATCGGCCTGTTCATGCAGATCCTGCTGACGGCCAACCTCAAGTCCTTCGGCATGCCCTACCTGGCCCCCTCCGGCCCCCGCACCCACCCGGGGCTGGACGTGATCTACAGGCTGCCCCTTTTCCTGCAGCGGCGCAGGCCGGACCCGCTCAACCCCCTGGACGACGTGAGGGCCTCCGGGGACCCCCGGGGCTGGGTGGACGGAAAGGAGGGCGGCCATGAAGGACAGGGGTAAATTCGGCCAGGCCGAGGCGGTGGTGATGCTCACCATGTCCGGCATGGCCAGGATATTCCTGCCCTTTCCCAGGCACCTGGCGGAGACGGCCGGCGAGGCCGCCTGGATCTCCTCCCTGGCCGGCCTGGCCCTGGCCATGGGCCAGGTGTACCTGCTGCACCTGGTGTTGAAACCCTACCCGGAGGGAAACATCGTCGACGTCACCACCGGGGCCCTGGGCAGGGTTGCCGGCACCGCCGCCTGTTTGATCTACGTTTCTTTTTTCATCGCGGTGGCGGCGGTGTTCACCAGGACCTTCAGCGAAGCCCTCCTGGTCACGGCCCTGCCCCGCACCCCCATCAGCGTGGTCAGCACGGGCTATGTCGCCATGGCCCTTCTCGGCGCCTACATGGGCCTGGAGGCCATGGCCCGGTCAGCCAGGGTGACCTACCCCTTCGTGGTGGCGGGCATGGGGATCCTTCTTTTCAGCCTCGTCCCCCTCTGGGACTTCACCGGAATATTTCCCCTGCTGGGCACCGGCCCGGCCGGTGTTTTCGTGAAAGGCGGAATTCTTGCCGGCGGGATGACCGAAATACTGCTGGCCGCGGTGATCGTGCAGTCCTTTCACGGGCCGGGCGCGTTCGGAAGGGTGGTTTCCCGGGCCATGCTGATGAGCTTCGCTTACCTGGCACTGCTTGAATTGATTTTATTGATGACCGATTCCGCGGACGTCGCCCGGGAATACACCCTGCCCTTTTACAGCCTGAGCCGCCTGATCCACCTGGGCCGCTACTTCCAGCGGATCGAGTCCATTTTCATCATCATCTGGGGCTATATAGGCATGGTCAAGATTGTCCTGGCCCTCTACGCCGCGGCCAGCGTTTTTGCCGGCGCCTTCAGGCTCCCGGACCAAAGGCCCCTGATCTGGCCCCTGGCCCTGATCATCTTCACGGCCAGCCTTTTGCCGCCCGATTTGCCCACCACCGTGAAGATCGAATCGGTTTACATCAGGCACCTGGCCTGGCTGCCCGCGGTGTTTTTGCCGGCCGCCGTGCTGGCCGCCGACCGGATCAGGGCGCGGAGGAGGAAGAATGAGGGGAGCTAAGATATTTTTTTCCCTGGTTGTTCCACTGATCTTGGCCGGCTGCTGGGGCAGCCGGGAGACCGACGAGATCGCCTACGTCCTGGCCATGGGCTTTGACAAGGGTCCCGGCAAAAACATCATTGTCACCTTCCAGATCGCCAACCCCAAGAGCATAGCCGGCACGGCCACCGGAGGCGGGACCGGCGGCGGGGGCGCCGCGGCCAGGCCGCTGCTGAACATAAGCACCATCGCCCCCCTGCCCATCGGGGCCTTCAACCTGGTCAACACCGAGCGCGGCCGGGAAATATCCCTTCTGCACGCGACGGCCTATGTTTTTTCCGAGGAACTGGCCAGGGAAGGACTGCACGACTACATCGTCCCCTTGCAGCGCTACCGGGAGACCAGGGGGACGGCCTACGTATTCGTCTGCCGGGGAAAGGCCCGGGACTTCCTGGATAAAAACCAGCCCGTTCTCGAGCTGAGCCCGTCCAAGCAGTACGAACTGCTCACCAAGGTCAACAGGCTTCACGCCCTGTCTCCGGTGGTCCGGTTCCACGATTTTTACAACAGCATCATTTCCCCGGCCAAAGAGGCGGTGGCTCCCCTGGTGGCGGTCGGCGCCGGGCTGGAAACCGGCAGGCCGCCCGGGCCGGGAAAGCTGGGGGACTACCTGGCCGGGGACCTGCCCTCCAACAAGGGGGAGCCCCAATTCATCGGCGCGGCAGTGTTCCGGAGGGACAAGATGGTGGGAACGCTGACCGGGGACGAAACCAGGTACCTGAACATGATCACCGGCAACATGGACCGGGGGTTTCTGATTGTCGACGACCCGCTGGCGCCCGGCAAACCCCTGGGCCTGACCCTGATCCAGGCCAGGAGGCCCACCGTCAGGGTCGGCCTGAATGAAGAAACACCCGCACTGAAAGTTGACCTCTACCTTGAGCCGGAGATAGTGGGCGTGTCCAGCGACATCAACTACGAAGATCCCCGCCTGAAAACCGTGCTGGAGAAAGAACTGGCGGAACTGGTGGAAAGCCGCTGCCGGGAATTGATCACCCGGACCCAGCAGGAGTTCCGTTCGGACATATTCGGGTTCGGCAGGCACGCCAGGACCAAGTTCCTGACCCGGGACCGGTGGATGGAGTTCCGGTGGGATGAAGCCTACCCCCTGGCCCGGGCGGACATCAACGTACACGTCAAGATCAGGCGCACCGGCCTGATTCTGAAGCCCCATAAAGTTCACAGGTAAAACCGGGGGTGAACCAAAATGAAGTGGGTGTTGGCCATATTCCCCGTCATCATTTCCTACTACACGGCAACCTACGGCCTCTGGGCCTGGCGCAGCGGCAACCGGTCCGGCGGGGCCGGGGTGTTCTTCCTGGCCGCCTTCAACCTGGCCCTGGCGATGTACGCCATTTTCATCAGGACCGGCTTTTAGCGGGAATTGGGAATTGGGAATCGGGAGTCGGGGATTGGGGATTGGGGGTTGGGGGTTGGAGTTTGGGGTTGAGGATGATTGTTTCAAAGAAACAGGGAAATGGCCAGGGAGATCAACGCCCCGGCCGCCATCCCCCTCCCGGCCTGGGCCGGGTGCATCCGGCGCGACTCGGGAACAAGCTCATTTACGATAACATACAGCATCGCCCCGGCCCCCAGGGCCAGGATAAAAGAAAACATCCCCGGAATTGCGGCTATCCAGACACCGGCCAGAACCGTGCCCAGGGGCAGCATCAGCCCCGCCCCGGCGGACACGGCCAGGGCCGCAGCCCGGCCTGTCCCGCCCAAAATGATCACCCCGCACAGGGCCATCCCCTCGGGAACGTTGTGCAGCCCGATGGCCGCCGCCAGCAGCAGGCCAAGTTCCTTCCCGGCCTCCAGCCCGGCGCCCACCGCCAGCCCCTCGGGCAGGTTGTGCATGGCCACCCCCAGGGCGAAAAGGTAGCCCGTCTTTAAAAGATTGCCTCCCGCCCCGGCCGGCGCGGGACGGTACGCCCCCCTTGATCCGGACGCGTGAAGGTGCGGAAAAACCAGGTCCGCCGCCTTGCCCAGGACAATTCCGGCCGCCAACCCCCCCGCCGCGGCGGTCCAGGACCCGGCCCGCACCGCCCCGGGCATGAGGTCAAAAAAAATCACCGTGAAGCCGATTCCGGCCGACATTCCCAGCAGCGCCGGCATGACGCCGGCCCCCGCCCGCCCGGCGGCCAAGGCCAGCAGGCCCCCCAAACCCGTGGCCAGCCCGGATAGAATTGATACGGCCAGGTTATAATCCGGCATCGGATGCACCTCGAAGAGCGGGAATCAGGGATTGGGAACTGGTGTTCCGCATTTCATCTCAATCTTATCCCTAAAAATTATATCCACCTGATCCAAAATATAACCCATATAATTAAGCCGCCCTGCGGGCGGCAGAACTCAGAATTCAGAACTCAGAACTCAGAATGTGTGAAGCTTTCCTGCAAGTAAATGGCCGCCCTGCCGTCGGCGGCGCTCCCGATTCCCAACTCCCAATCCCTAATTCCCGATCCCCAATTCCCGGCTTTCCGCCACGGCCTTGAAGGCCTTTCCGGCGGCCTCCACCGTCCGGTCAATCATTTCATCGGTATGGGCCAGCGACACGAAGGCGGCCTCAAACTGCGACGGCGCCAGATAAATCCCCTGTTCCAGCATGGACCTGAAAAAGACCGCGTATTTTTTGGTGTCCGAGGTGCTGGCCGTTTTAAAGTCCACCACCCCGCGATCGGTAAAGAATCCGCACAGCATGGAACCCGCCCGGTTAAGGCGGACCTGGACCCCCGCCTCCTCCGCCGCCCTGGACAGGCCGACGGCCAGCCGGGAAGATTTCTTGTCGAGTTCCTCGTACACCCCCGGTCTTCCCAGCACCTTCAGGGCGGCTATGCCGGCGCTCACCGCCAGAGGATTCCCAGACAGGGTTCCGGCCTGGTAAACCGGCCCCGACGGCGACATCATGGACATTATTTCTTTCCTTCCGCCGTATGCCCCCACCGGCAGCCCGCCCCCGATGATCTTGCCCAGGCAGGTCAGGTCCGGCATGACCCCGTACAGCTCCTGGGCCCCGCCGTAAGACAGCCTGAAGCCGGTGATCACCTCGTCGAAGATCAGCAGCGCGCCGTATTTTTCGGTAATGTTCCTCAGTCCCCGCAGAAATCCCGGCTGCGGCGGGACTACCCCCATGTTTCCGGGTACGGGCTCCACAATGACGGCGGCGATGTCGTGGCCCACCGCGCTGAAAATCCCCTCCAGCCCCTCCAGGTCGTTAAAGCCGGCATTAATGGTATGGGCGGCGGTTTCGGCGGGCACCCCCGGGCTGGTGGGCACGCCGTGGGTCAGCGCCCCGGAACCGGCCTTGATCAGGAACATGTCCGCGTGGCCGTGGTAACAGCCCTCAAATTTGACGATCCGGTTCCTCCCGGTGTAGGCCCTGGCCAGCCTTGCGGCGCTCATGGCGGCCTCGGTGCCCGAGTTGACCAGCCTGACCATCTCCACCGAGGGCATGGCCTCCACGATCATCCTGGCCAGAATTGTCTCCCTTTCCGTGGGGGCGCCGAAGCTGGTCCCCATCTCCAGGCACTCCCTGATCGCTTCGGTCACCTCGGGGTGAAGGTGGCCCAGGATGAGCGGGCCCCAGGACCCGACGTAGTCTATGTACTCGTTGCCGTCCTCGTCCACCAACACGGCCCCCCGGCCCTTTTTCACGTACACGGGATTCAGCCCCACCGACCTGAACGCCCGGACCGGGCTGTTGACCCCGCCGGGGATATATTGCTGCGCTTCGGCAAAAAACGTCATGGATTTGCTGTTATTCTTCATTTAATACCACCTTTCTCTTTAATTGAGATTGGGGATTTGGCCTAATCCCCAATCCCAATTAAACAAAATACTTCATGCTCTCTTTCTTCAACTCCGCGGTGCTGAACAGCACCAGGTAATCCCCCACCCCCGAGGCTTCGGACATGGCCCGGGCCACGGCCCGGCACTCCTCCTCGGTCCGGCCGTGGACCATGGTAAACAGGTTGTACTCCCATTCTCCCGAAGTCTTCCGCAGGTAGCAGTGGCTGACCTCGGAAAAGCCCGAAAATATTTTCCCGGCCTCCTCCACCCCTGACCCGGGGACCTTCCAGACCACCATGGCGTTGGCCGTGTAACCCAGGTCCTGGTGCCTCACCGCGGCCCCGAACCGCCTGATCAGCCCCCGGTCCACCATGTCCCTGATTTTGTCCAGCAGGGCCTCCTCCGTTATGCCCAGTTTTTCGGCCATTGCCGAAAATGGTCGGCTGACCAGGGGCAGACCTTCCTGCAGGGCCTTCACTATTTCTTTTTCCAGCCGGGACAGCATGCTACCCCTCCGATAGATCGAAATTCACCCTTATCTTGAACAGTTTCACCGCCGGGAGGCTGATCAGGTCGGCTATGCCGGTCCGGGTTTTGATCTCTTCCAGGACCCTGTCCACATCCTCCTTTCCCGGCGCCAGGACGGTAAACCACATGTTGTAATCATGGTCCCTCAGGTAATTATGGGTCACCCCCGGATACCGGTTGACTATTTCAGCAACGGCTTCTATTTTTTCAGGGGGCACCTTCATGGCGCAAAGGGTGCCGGTGTAGCCCAGCCTGCGGGAATCGAATATCCCCCCCAGCCTCCTTATGGTGCCGTTCCCGACCAGCCTCTTCAGCCTGGCCAGGATATCCTCCTCGGTGGTCCCCAGGATTTCCGCCAATTCCCTGTAAGGTTCCTCCGTTACCGGAAGTCCGGACTGGACAATACTCAGCAGCTCCCTGTCCAGGTTGTCAAGATCCATACTTTCCCTCCAACCATATATCAATCAGCAGTCAGCCGTCAGCCCTCAGCCTTTTTGATTTGATCATTTTCTGACGACCGACGTCCGACGACTGAAGACCGATAAAGGCACCAGGGCTCCTCGGCCATGTAGTCCCCGTGATAGTAAAGGGCCCTGGCCCGGCAGCCCCCGCATATCTTTCTGTAGTTGCAGACTCCGCATCCGCCCCCGTACTCCATGGTGCGCAGCCGGTTGAAGACCGGGTTGTCCCTCCATATCTCCGAGAACGGCCTTTCCCTTACGTTTCCCGCGCTGATGTCCAGGTAGGCGCAGGGCTGAACATTGCCCACCGGGCTGATGATGCAGTAGGCCGTTCCGGCCAGGCAGCCCCGGCTGAACCGGGTGTCCACCCCCATCTGCCTGGCGATTCTCATAAACTGAGGGGCGCAGGTGGGCTTCAGTTCAATGTCCACCAGCCTCTGCTTGGCCATGATCCTTTCCAGCAATCGCTCGTACCTTTCGGCCCGCAGTGATTCGGACTCGATGTCCGCCCCCCGGCCGGCGGGCACCAGGAAAAACACGTGGTGGGCCACCGCTCCCGCCCTGACGGCGAAATCGGTGATTTCCTCTATTTCTTCGTAATTCCAGTCCACCACGGTGGTGTGCACCTGGAAGGGCAGCCCCTCTCTCCGGCAGGCGGCCATGCCGTCAACCGCCCCCCGCCAGGCCCCGGTCACGCCCCGGAAGCGGTCGTGCTTTTCCTGGTCCACGCTGTCCAGGCTTATGCCCATGGCCGCCGCCCCGGAACTTTTCAGGCGGGCGGCCGTCCGGCCGTCAATGAGGGTGCCGTTGGTGCCGAATACCGGCCTCAAGCCTTTTTTCACGGCGTGCGCCACCAGGTCGAGGATGTCCTCCCGCATCAGAGGCTCGCCGCCGCTGAAGATCATTATTTTGAAGCCGGCCCGGGCGATTTCGTCGATCAGTCCCAGCCCTTCCCCGGTGCCCAGTTCCTCTTCGGCCTTCACCCCGGCGTCCCGGTAGCAGTGCCGGCAGGACAGGTTGCAGGCGTTGGTGGTGTTCCAGGACACTATCAATCAGTATCCCTCCCCAATCCAGCGGGCCGCGTCCAGGGCGTGGTAGGTGATGATTATATCGGCGCCCGCCCTTTTCATTCCCGTGAGGGCCTCCATGACCACCCTGCGCTCGTCTATCCATCCCTTTTCGGCGGCGGCCTTGACCATGGCGTATTCCCCGCTGACGTTGTACGCCGCCAGGGGGTAATCGAAATTTTCCTTGATCAGCCTGATAATATCCATGTAGGCCAGGGCGGGCTTAACCATGATCACGTCGGCCCCCTCCCCGATGTCAAGGGCGGCCTCCCTGACCGCCTCCATGGCGTTGGGAGGGTCCATCTGGTAGGCCCTGCGGTCGCCGAACCGGGGGGCGGACCCGGCCGCCTCCCGGAAGGGACCGTAAAATGCCGAGGCGTATTTAACGGAGTAAGCCATGACCGGTACGTCCTGATACCCCTCCCGGTCCAGCCTTTCCCTGATGGCGGCCACCCTGCCGTCCATCATGTCGCTGGGGGCCACCATGTCGGCCCCGGCTTTTACGTGGGACAGGGCCGTCCGGGCCAGCAGGTCCAGGGTGGGGTCGTTCTGCACGGCCTCCCCTTCAATCAGGCCGCAGTGACCGTGGTCGGTGTACTCGCAGAGGCATACGTCGGTAATCACCAGCAGGTCCGGATAATTCTTCTTTATCGCCCGGACCGCCTGCTGAACCACGCCCTCGTCGTCGTAGGCCCCGGATCCCACCGCGTCCTTGGTTTCCGGGATGCCGAAGACCAATACCGCCGGGATTTTGAGTTCCGCCGCCCTTCCCGCCTCCTCCACCAGCAGGTCGGCCGACAGGTTGAAAATACCGGGCATGGATTCCACCGGCTTCTTCACACCCTTGCCGTAAATGGCGAAAAGCGGGTAGACGAGGTCGTCCACCGAAAGGGATGTTTCCCTGATCATGCGCCTCAGGTTTTCTGTTCGCCTGAGCCGGCGGGGGCGGTATTCCGGAAATTTCATTTTATCCCTCCTGTATTTTCTGAATTCTGGATTCCGACCCCGGAGTTATTTCTTCTTCGGTAAGGTAGCATGCCGGGTCCTGGGCCCAAAAGTCCCCGTACACCGCCTCGGCCCTGGCCCTGAAATTGCCGTTGCACAGGTTGAACCACCGGCACGCCGCGCACCTGCCGCCGATCAGGCCGGACCGGTTCTTCAACCCGGCCATGATCGGGTGGGAGAGGTCGCTCCAGATATCTCCGAATTTCCTTTCCCTGACGTTTCCCAGGGTGTGGTTCCGGGTAAACTGGTCGGGGTGCACGTTGCCCGCCCAGTCCACCTCCCCGATGGCTATGCCCGAACGGTTGCCGCCGTTCCTTTCCAGCAGCCGGTAAACCTCTTCGGCCCGCGGGGAGTTTTCCCGCCGCAGCTTGAGGTAAATATAGACGGCGTCGCAGTGATTGTCAACAGTCAGCACCTCCACCCGCCGGCCTTTCCTGAACAGCCGCCCCGTCCGGTCCATGATCAGGTCAAGGGCGGCCCGGGTTTCCTGGCGGGAAATGTCCTCGTCCACCATTTTGCCGCCCCGGCCCGAGTAAACCAGGTGGTAAAAGCATACCCGGGGGATGTCTTCCTCATCAACCAGCCTGAAAATGTTGTCCAGCTCGCCGTAATTGTGGCGGTTGATGGTAAACCTCAGCCCCACCTTCTGGCCCGCCCGTCGGCAGTTCCTTATTCCGTCCAGGGCTGCGGCAAAAGCACCGCTGCGGCCCCGGAAAAGGTCGTTGACCTCGCCCGTGCCGTCCAGGCTGATCCCCACGTAGCCGATGCCCAGCGACTTGATTTTACGGGCCGTGTCAAGGTCAATGAGGGTGCCGTTGGTGGAAACGGTGGCCCTGATCCCTTTTTTCACGGCGTGGTCCGCCAGGGTGAAGAAGTCTTCCCGGACCAGCGGTTCGCCCCCCGAAAAAAGAATCACCGGCACCCTGAACCCGGCCAGGTCGTCTATGAATTTTAAGGCTTCGGCGGTGGTGAGCTCGTCCCCGGCCGCGCTTTCGCCGGAATTGGCGTAACAATGCCTGCAGTTCAGGTTGCAGGCCCGGGTCATGTTCCACACCACCACCGGGCCGTAGCCGGCGGCCGCCCCCCGGGTTTGCCCCTCGACGCCGTGGCGGTACCTCAGCGAGTCCCCGAAATTTTCCATTCCGTACAAAAGCCTGCTGACACTGATCATTATTTCCAGTCTCCCTTGTTAGCTGTTGGCTTTTTGCCCAGCTTCCAGCTTCTGGCTTTCAAACTGAATTGTTTATTCTGATGGTGCCGCTTTTAGCGGCATGTGGGTCTGAGTTCTAAGTTCCGCCCTAATCCCCAATCCCCAATCCCCAATTCCTTCACTATTGCTTTCACCAGTCCTTCAATGGTGTATTCCTCCGCCTCGATATGCACCGGCAGTCCCATCGATCTAGCGGTCCCCGCGGTGACCGGGCCGATGCAGGCCACCCTGACCCCTTCCGGCAGGGGAAGCAGGTCTTCACCGGCCAGGCTCAAAAAGTTCTTCACCGTTGAAGAGCTGGTAAAGGTAATAATGTCTATCTCTCCGTTCCGCACCATCCGCCTCACTTCTTCGCGCCGGCCGTCCCCGGCCACGGTGCGGTAGGCAACCACCTCGTCCACCCGGGCGCCTTCCCGCTCCAGCAGTTCCGCCAGGGCCTTCCTGGCTATGTCCGCCCTCGGCAGCAGCACCGGGTCCCCCGGCGAGATCCGGCCCCTGAGGCCGGCCGCGATCTCCTCGGCCCGGTACTCCCCGGGCACATACTCCACCCTTAGCCCGTAGGCGGCAAGGCAGTCCCTGGTCTTGGGACCGATGGCGCAGATGTTGACTCCCTTAAGGTCCCTGATGTCGCCCCCGGCCTTGATGAGCCGGTCAAAGAAATAATTAACCCCGTTGGCGCTGGTGAAAATAATCCACCGGTAGTCCGACACGCGGGCCAAAGCCCGGTCCAGGGGACCGAAATCACAGGGATCCGCAATGCTTATGGCGGGAAACTCCACCGCCTGCCCTCCCAGTTCCTCGATGGCCCGGCTCAGTACGCCGGCCTGCTCCCGGGACCTGGTCACCAGCACCCTGGTCCCGAACAGCGGCTTCTTTTCATACCAGTTGAGCTTTTCCCTGAGCCCCACCACCTCGCCCACCACGATCACCGATGGGTTGGCGAACCCCTTTTGAGCCGCTTTTTCCGCGATGTCCCCCAGGGTCCCGGTCAGTGTTTTCTGGCTTGCGGTGGTGCCCCAGCGGATCACCGCCGCCGGGGTTCCGGCAGGCCTGCCGTGCCTGATCAGGCGGTCCGCAATGGCCGCAAGATTCCCCATGCCCATGAGAAAGACCAGGGTGCCCGCCCCGGTGGCAATCTTTTCCCAGTTTATATCCGTTTCTTCCTTATCCGGGTCCTCGTTTCCGGTGATCACGGCGAAGGTGGAGGCCAGCCCCCGGTGGGTCACCGGTATGCCCGCGTACGCGGGCACCGCCACCGCCGAGGTGATGCCCGGCACCACCTCGAAGGGGATGCCGGCCTCGTAAAGCGCCTCGGCCTCTTCCCCGCCCCGGCCGAACACGAAGGGGTCCCCCCCCTTGAGCCTGGTCACCGTCTTCCCGGCCAGGGCCTTTTCCACCAGCAGCCGGTTTATCTCTTCCTGCCTCATGGTGTGCCTTTCCGGACTTTTACCCACGTATATCAATTCGGCCTTCGGGCGGGCGCAGGACAGTATTCCCTGCCCCGCCAGCCGGTCGTAAACCAGCACGTCGGCCTTCCTTACGCAGTCCAGGCCCTTCACGGTGATCAGCCCCGGGTCGCCCGGACCCGCGCCCACCAGGTAAACCATTCCCTTACCTGACATGCACATCAAACTCCTGCCTGACCTTTTTCAATATCTCGTCCGCTCCCCGGGCCAGCATGCCCTCGGCCAGTTTTTTGCCCAGGCCCTCCGGATCGCCGGCCGGTCCGGCCATGGACATCCTGACCATTTGGCTTCCGTCCAGGTCGGCCACCATGGCCTCCAGCACTATTTCATCACTGTCCACCAGGGCCAAAGCCCCCACCGGTATCTGGCAGCCCCCTTCCAGGCTCCTCATCAGGGACCTTTCGGCGGTGACGGCCTTCCGGGACGGGACGTGTTCCAATCCGGCCAGCAATTCCAGGACTTCCGCGTCGTCCTCCCTGGCCTCCACCCCGATGGCCCCCTGCCCCACGGCGGGCAGGCTCACCTCAAAGGGCACCAGTTCGGTGACCCGGTCCCTGTATCCCAGCCTGGCCATACCGGCGTAAGCCAGGATCAGGGCGTCCAGTTCCTGTTCATCCAGCTTGCGCAGCCTGGTGTTGAGGTTCCCGCGCACGCTTTTGAACACCAGGTCCGGCCGGAAACGCTTCAACTGCGCGATCCGGCGCAGGCTGCCGGTCCCTATTGCCGCTCCCGGCCGCAGTTCCGAAAGGCCCCGGCCATGCTTGGAAACCAGCACATCCCCGGGATACTCCCGCCGGCAGACCGCTCCCAGGACCAGCCCTTCCGGAAGCCCGGTGGGCAGGTCCTTCATACTGTGCACCGCCATGTCCACCCGGCCGTCTAAAAGGGCCACCTCCAGCTCCCTGGTGAAAAGCCCCTTGTCGCCGATCTTGGAAAGGGCCGCGTCCAGTATGTTGTCTCCCTTTGTCCTTATGCCCACCAGGCTCACCCTGGCGCCGGGCCGCAGTTCCCTCAGCCTTTCGGCCACCCAGTTGGCCTGCCACATGGCCAGGCGGCTCTCCCGGGTGCCGATCCTGTACTCGCGCATCAGCCATCCTCCCCAAAAAGCGGCTATTAGCCATTAAGCTGTCAGCTTAGCAATCCTATCAGTATATCTTTCCCATGATGCAAGGCATCTACTTGTCATAGATTTCCAGGATTTTTCACCTCTGACATTAATCATTGGAAAAATATTTCTCTTTAAAATCCGTGTGTCCTTTGTATTATAAAATTTTTTAGCGGGGCTCAACCCCGCCGATATTACCGCAATTTCCACAGTCCATAAGCTGACGGATGACAGTTTTAGCCTATAGCTTACGGCTTGCCGCTTATAGCTCACAGCTCAAGTTCAGCGCTCTCTGACCAGCTTTATCCTGGTCTTTCCCTTCAGGCCCGACTTCGGCTGCTGGCCCGGCACGTCCAGGTCGAAGAGGTTCTGCAACACCTCGGTGTACAGGTGTCCCTCCGGCGAGAGGGCGTATTCCTTTAGCCTGGTAATGGGAATATGCAGCAGTTGATTGACGATGGAATTGGCCATGGAACCGACCACCTTCCGGTCGTGATCCGAGATTTCCCCCAGCCGGTTCAGGGCCCGCCGCAGCTCCTTCTGCTTGATCCGCTCGCCCAGTTCCTTCAAGGAGGCAATGGTGGGCACCACGAACTGGGTCCCCAGCCACTTCATGATCTGGTCCAGTTCCTCCTCAATGATGCTTTCGCCTGCCACCGCCGCCCTTTTCCTCTCCTGGAGGTTCTGGTCCACCACGTTCTGGAGATCGTCCACGTCGTACAGGGTTACCCCTTCTATACCGCCTACCGCGGGGTCTATGTCCCTGGGCACGGCGATGTCGATGATCATTATTTTTTTCCCCGCCCGCCTCTTCATCACTTCCAGGACGTCATTGAACCTGACCACGCAGTGTGAGGCCGCGGTGCAGCTGATCACAATGTCGGCCTGGTCCATGTACCTGAAGAGATCGTCGAACCTTACCGCCTTCCCCCCGAACTTCCCGGCCATTGCGACCGCCCGGTCATAAGACCGGTTGGAGACAATGATCCCCTCCACCCCGTTGGAGACCAGGTGTAGGGCGGTGAGTTCGCTCATCTTGCCGGCCCCGATGACCAGCACCACCCGTCCCTGCAGGCTTCCGAAGGTCTGCCTGGCAAGTTCCACGGCGGCGTAGCTTATGGACACCGAATTCCTGTCGATGCCGGTCTCGGTGCGCACCCTCTTGCCCACCGTGATGGCCTGCTGGAACAGGGTGTTCAGCACCTTGTTGGTGGCCCCGAGTCCACAGGCCGCCTGGTAGGCCTGGCGGACCTGGCCCAGGATCTGTGTTTCCCCCAGCACCATTGAATCCAGTCCGGCGGCCACCCTGAACAGGTGCCTGATGGCATCGTGAAGGGTATGGACGTAGGTGCAGTTCTTTATCTCGGAAATGTCCACCCCCGACCTGGAAGACAGGAAATCCCATATCGCCCCCAGCCCCTCGTCCATTTCCCTGGTGGCGGCGTATATCTCGGTCCGGTTGCAGGTTGATATGATCACGCATCCCTCGATGGCCGGATAGGCGTTAAGCCTGCCCAGCCATTCCGCCAGGTGGTGTTCGGAAAAGGAAAGTTTTTCTCTCACTTCAACGGGAGCGGTCCTGTGGTTTACTCCCACCGCCAAGATAAGCATTCCTAATGCGCTCCTTTGCCAGGTCGAACCGGCCTGTCTTCAAAAGGTCCATCGTGCAGTCATCCAGCATGGAGGAAAGCAGCCTCTCTTTCTCCAGGGGATCTTCGACCTCCCTGATCACCTTCTCCCGGAGTTCGCCCACAAGATGGGCAACGCCGCCGTACTCTTCGGGGAACATCTCCTCCAGCTGTTCCTTTATCTTTCTGGCCAGCAGCGGGCTTTTGCCCCCGGTGGAAACGGCTATCTGCAGCGGTCCCCGCCTTACCACCGCCGGCACGTAAAAATTGCCGCGGGGCGGGTCGTCCACCACATTCACCAGCAGTCCCCTTTCCATGCTGTCGGCGGACACCCGGGCGTTCACCCCGTCGTCATCGGTGGCCCCCACCACCAGGACAACCCCCTCCAGGTACTCCTTCCGGTAGCAGTCGGCTATATGTTCAACCCTGCCCTCGCTGGCAAGCCGGCGCAGTCCTTCGGTGACGGACGGGCTGACCAGCCTCACGTTTGCGCCGCACTCCAGCAGGGAGCCGACCTTTCTCTCGGCCACCTGCCCCCCGCCCACCACCAGGCAAAGGCGGTTTTCAATATTGAGTGACACCGGATAAGATCTGGCCAACGCCATTACCCTTTCATTTATTAAAATTTCCTCACGCTTATGAATTCGGCCACGGTTTCCAGGGTCCTCCTGGCCGGTATGTCGGGAAGGCTTTTCAGTTCATCCCGGGCGTTGTCCACGTATTTCTGCGCCACCCTGCCGGCGTATTCCACACCCCCGCAGGACAGGATGAGTTCGCAGGCCTCGCTTATCTCTTCCCCGCTTTTTTCTTCCCCGGTCACTATTTCAGCCAGCCGTTCCCTTTCCGGGCTGTGCTTGAGGGCGTAAATCAGGGGAAGGGTCACGATCCCCTGCCTCAGGTCGCTTCCGATGGGCTTGCCGAGCTTTTTCTGGTCCGCCACCAGGTCCAGTATGTCGTCGGTAATCTGGAAGGCCATGCCGATGCAGTGGCCGTACCTCTTAAGCGGCCGCCGGATGGATTCCGGCGCCCCGCAGGCGGCCGCCCCAAGCTGGCAGCTGGCGGCGATCAGCAGGGCGGTCTTCCTCTTAATCCGGTAGAAATAGTCTCTCACCGTCTGGTCGGCCTTATTGGCCGTAGCCAGTTGCTGGATCTCGCCTTCGCACATCTTTACGCTGGTATCGGCCAGCACCCTGGCGATTTCTGAGTTCCCGTACCAAGCTATTAATTTCAGTGACTTTCCAAAAAGATAATCACCCAGGTGGGTGGAAATTTTGTTTCCCCACATGGCCTTTACGGTTGGAATATTTCTCCTGGTCATGGAGGAGTCCACCACGTCGTCGTGCACCAGGGTGGCCATATGAATCAATTCCAGCGCCACTGCCAGCGGGAGCACCTTTTTGTAGTCATAGTTGTAAAACTTTCCGGCCAGGAAGCTGAAGGCGGGCCTCAGCCTCTTTCCACCCGCGTTGATCAGGTGTATGGAAGTATCCTTAATGAGCGGGTCGGCATCGCTTACTATTTTCCGCAGTTCCTCCTCGAGGCACTCAATCTCCTGCCTTATCTCCCTGAAAATCTCAAGCACATTTTTCACCCGCTCGCCTGCGCCAGGTTATCGTGAGTTCTCCACATGAAAAGCCTCTTCCCGATATGCTCTCCCGTCAGACCGACCGATCGCCTGGAAAGAGGTGATATATTATAGTATATCATGTGTGGCCTTATATAAGATTATTATATTTTTTGCCATAAATCAATGGCAGAGGATGGTTTGTCCGCGTTCCCGCGCACTGTCAGCTTCGGCCGGTCCGGGCACCGCCCTGATTTATCCTTCTTTCGCGCCTTGTCTCCCTGGATGCAATCTGCTATAATATTTCGAGCAGCCTGTCCCGCAGGCTCAATACGGGGGTGGATGGCGCCTGGTGGTGCTCCTGGTCTTCAAAACCAGTCGTGGGGCGTGAGGAGCGTCCCTGGTGGGTTCGATTCCCACACACTCCCGCCAAAATTCACCCGCCCGTCATTGGATTGGCACCCCTGCCCTGGGCGGGTTACGGCAAAAGCCCGCCCAGGACTACGAGTTCCGGCCCTTTTGCTGCAGCATGGTCAGGGTAAAGGTAACGGTGTAGGCCAGCAGCATCAGGATGAAACTTATGGCGATGGCAAGATCGAAGTTGCCCTTTGAGACTTCCATCACCGTGGCCGTTGTAAGCACCCTGGTGTAGCCGCTTATGTTCCCCCCCACCATCATGGAGGCGCCCACCTCCGATACTACCCCCCCGAAACCGGCGATAACGGCGGCCAGCAGTCCCATCCTGGCTTCACGCACCAGAAGCCGGATCATCTGAAAGCGGGACGCGCCCAGGGCCAGTATTTGCAGCCTTATCTTGTGATTCAGCTGGCCGATGGCGGCCATGGTGAACCCCGTGACAATGGGTGACGCTATTATTGCCTGGGCCAAAACCAAAGCCGCCGGCGTGTACATGATATTTAGAAAACCCAGGGGGCCGGACCGCCAGAGGAAAATAGACACCCATAAGCCAACCACCACCGGGGGCAGGCCCATGCCGAAATTGACAACGCTTACCGCCACATTACGCCCCGGAAAAACGGCCAGGGCGAGAAAAACCCCCAACGGCACGCCGATTGCCACGCTGATCAGGGTGGCCAGCCCGGAAACCTGGAGAGTCAGGAGAGTTATCTCCAGCACCTCCCGGTCTCCGTTCAACAACAGTTCAAACGCCTTGATCAGTCCGTCCCGGACTAGCTCCATGCCAGACCATTCCCGCCATTACTTTTATTAAAAATGTTTTCAAACCCGTCCCTGAAAAGTTCAGACGCCCTGCCCCGGTGACGTATCCGGCCGTCTTCCAGCACCACGGCGTCACCGGTCAGGTAAGGGATTTCCGTGTAATCATGAGTTACAAAAAGAGTGGTGGTTTTGGATTCCTTCAGAATGCCGCCCATCTCTTTCAGCAGAGAAATCCTGGTTGGATAGTCCAGGGAGGTAAACGGCTCGTCCAGGAACAACACTTCCGGGTTCAGCGCCATGGCCCTGGCGATGCTCACCCTTTGGGCCTCGCCGCCCGACAAAAATCCCGGCATGCGCTGCGCCAGGTGAGAGACTCCCAGCCTGTCCAGCCACAGATTTACCCGCGGCGCGATCTCGTTTCCGCTGCAGCCCCTCAGCCTGAGCCCCATGGCCACATTTTCGAAAACAGTGGCCTTCAGAAGCAGCGACTCCTGGAACACCACGGCCATCCTGCGCCTGAAAGCAAGCACATTTTTCCTGTTTACGGGGTCGCCGCGGAACAACACTACTCCTTTGGCCGGCTGCTGTAAAAGGGCCATCACCTGCAGCAAAGTGCTCTTGCCGGACCCGTTGGGGCCGACAATGGCGATTGTTTCACCCTCTTTCAGGGCAAACCGCCCGACATTTAGAATCTCCCTGCTTCCTTTTTTCAGGATGATGTCTCTGGCTTCCAGTATGAACTCCATTTCTTTCTCCAACTCTTCTTTCCGGCACCCCTGGAAAACCGCGGCGTGCAGTCCGGCGGTAAAATTTAAAGCCCTGCATTGCGAATAGGGACAATGAAGGGCTTTGAAATCCCAACCTTACATCTGTCTCCTTTCCGCAATGGGAGGCACGCCGGTTTCCCTGCGTACCCTATCGGCCTGACAGCCATGACGGTTCCATCCGTCTACAGGCGGTCCAGACTCGGAGAAGTACCGTTATATTGTTTATCAGGGTTTATTCTACAAAAAAATTTGAAATCCTTCCGCCTGTTTTACCGGCCGGCGCGATGACGACCGGTCCGGATCTGGGCCGGGAGACTTCAAGGTCAGTTTGAGTTTCCTAAATTTTTATATTTTTGTATAGAATATTCCCCGCTGAAAAATCTTTTTCGGTGCGTAAGTGGCTGATATTGATGTTTGAAACCGGTTGTCGATAAAAGTAGATTTGTTGTACTATTACATTAAAGCACCACCCATAACAGAGAATTACATTGATAAGGGATCAATCATGAACTTTTCATTCCGCCTCAAGACTTTAAGGGAAAAAAGGGGGTTCAGCCAGTACCGTCTGGCCCAGCAGTCGGGGATCAGCCAGTCATTCCTCAGCGCCCTTGAAGCTGGTACGAAATGGCCCACCATTTACACTTTGAACAAGATCTGCAAATGCCTCGGCATAAGCCTGGCCGAGTTCTTCGCCGACGACGCCTTTCCCATACCGGAACACGTCCGGCCGCTGATCGATGAGGCCAGGCGTCTTAACCCGGATCAGTGCAAGAAACTGGCCGAATTCCTGGCCAGCCTCAATACAAAAAATCAATCAGTATAGCATTCCCTAACGGGGATGGTCAAAATATCTCAGCGGGCCTGAGATCTGCGCCGCCCTTCCCTTCCGGGTCAAAACGGCCGTACAGCTTGCCAAGGGGAAAACTCCTCCACGGTGTAACTCGAATTGCCCCCGTGGGGCATTCCAGAAAACAGAGGAAACAGCTCTGGCAGTCCTCCCGGTAACTGATCACCGGTCCCGTCCCCCCGGGCCGCAGAACGTCCATCGGGCATACCTCCACGCAACGCAGGCAGCCTGAACATTTGGCAGGGTCAATTTCTTCCACCGCCACCGCCCGTCACCCCCACTTCACCCACCGGCCTGACACACTTAACCCCGTTGATTTCCTCCACGCCCAGCACATACTGGAATTCCGGGTTCATGGAGGGGTAATCCTCCCGGTAATGTCCTCCGCGGCTTTCCCGCCTTTCCACGGCCGCCAGAAGCGTGGCCTCCGCCACGGTCAGGGCGCTCCTGGCCTCGTACCAGATCATCAGGTCATGCAGGTCTTTAGCTCCTGACAAATTTTCCAGTTCCCACCGCCAGGTGCTTACCCTGCCCAGGGTATCCACCAGCCTGGCCCCGCTCCTGATCAGGCTGACATCCACCCTGGCCATCTCCTCCCCCAAGTCCCTCAATATTTCCCCGGGCCGCCGGCCCAAATTCCTCCCCAGTGGGTACACCAGCCGCCCGGCCAGGTCTTCTGCCTCAAACCGGGCCTGTTGCCCGCCCGCCTCCGCGGCGTAAGCCGCGGCGCTCTTTCCGGCCAGGTGGCCGGTGTAGTTAGCCCAGGCCAGGCTTACACCGGTGATGCCGACACAGGCTCCTGTCACCAGCCCCTTGCAGGCACAGTCTCCGGCGGCAAAAATGCCGGCCACGCTGGTCCTGGCCTTGCGGTCAATCCAGATCCCAGCCGGGGACGCGTTGGAAGCGCCCGTAAAGGCCGGGATAACTTCTTGCCGGTCCGCGAAGAGGTTTACCCCTCCCCGGTCCAAAGCCATTTTCAGGTTTGGCGTCAGTTCGTCGGCCAGCCGCCGTTCCTTGAAACCGGACAGGTCAATGTAAATGCAGCCCCGCCCGGCCCTGACCTCCTCCACCATGGCCCTTGCCAGCTCGTTTCCGCTGACGCGGTGGTCCTGAAAGCCCTCTTTTTCCAGAAACGCCTGCCCCAGTCCGTTCAGGTACCTGCCGCCGTGGATTGTCAACCTTGACTCCCCGCAGGTATCAAAACGGGCCAGGCTGACATCGTAGTTGTTGCCGTATTCCATGTAGGCCAGCCTGGCCCCGGCCCCCAGCGCCATGGCCATCCCTTCCCCGGCCACCGCGTCCTGGCCGAAAAAGGGCCCCCGGTAGCTGCACCCCCCTGTGCTGATGATCACCGACGGGGCCAGCACGGCCGCCACCTCTCCGTCACGCACGCCGAACCCGGCCACCCCCGCCGGCTCTCCCCGGTGCATCAACACCTCCACGGCGCAGAAGCGGTCCAAAATTTTCACTCCCAGGGAGGCACAGGCCTGGCGGTTTTTTTCCTGAAAGGTCATCATCGGGGCCAGGACGCACCTCACCAGCGGCCCCCGGCCGGATCTCCGGGCAAAATTTCCACTGGCGTCCGTCAGAAACGGAAAGCCCTGGGAGGCAAGCCTCTCCACGATCCGGTATTGTCCCTCGAAAAACATGGTCAACCAGGCCCGGCTGTTAAGTCCCTCCCCGGCCTCAAGATAAGCCTGGACCCAATCCTCGAGGGAATCCCGGCCCGGTATCCAGCACAGCATTTCTCCCGCGGAAAAGGCCGCGGTTCCGCTGGTTCCGGCCCGGGCCTTGTCCAGGAGCACCACCCGGACCCCGCTCTCGGCAGCCTGCCTGGCCGCGCTGACCCCGGCCAGCCCACCCCCCACAACCACCACATCGGTTTCAATTACTGTAACCACCAGGACTGCCCTTTCCCGTCAAACCCTGAACCTTGAAACCAAACCCTGGAGGTCGGCGGACATGGCGGACAGGTCCTGGGCGGACGAGGCCACCTGCTGCACTATTGAACCGATCTGCTGAATGGATGCCGAAAGCTGCTGCATTCCCCCGCTGGACCGGACGGCTCCCTCCACCACACCGCTCACCGACTCCACAGTTTCCTTTATTTCATTTATGATCTCCTCAAACACCGCCCCTGTGTTCCGCACCACCTGTACTCCCCCGTCAACCTGGCTTCTCACGGATTCCATGTCCCGGACGGCCTCCATGGTTTCCTGCTGAACCTTGGAAATCAGGCCGGCGATATCCTTGGCCGCCCCGGCCGACTGCTCGGCCAGTTTCCTCACCTCTTCGGCCACCACGGCGAATCCCCTGCCGAGCTCACCGGCCCTGGCCGCCTCGATGGCGGCGTTGAGGGCCAACAGGTTGGTCTGTTCGGCGATGGCCGTGATCATTTCGGTGATCCTTCCGATCTGCACCGAGTGATCGCTGAGCTTTTTAACCGAAGCGGCGGCGTGGAGGGAGGAATCCTGGATGCTCTGCATGGCCCGGCCGGTTTCCTGCACCGAATTCATCCCCCTGTCGGCCATGTTTAAAACTTTGCCGGCCCTGGCGGCGGCATCCCGCGAATCCCTGGCCCCGCGGTCCGATTCCGCCGAAACTTCGGCGGCGGTGGAAGCCATTTCCTCAACGGCGGCAGACACCTCCTGGGCCGATGCCGACAGTTCCTGGCTGCTGGCGGCCAGGGTTCCGGCGTTGTTTACGATCTGGCCCACCAGTTCCCTTAGATTGTCAGCCATTGCATTGAAGGCCCTGGAAAGGTCTCCCATCTCGTCCCTGGTGCGGGCTTCCACCCGGAAGCTCAGGTCCCCTCCGGCCATTCCCCGGGCTGCCTCCAGGAGTTGCCCGGCGGGCCTGGTCACGCTGTTGGTCAGCAGGTACGCCGCCGCCAGGGCAGCCAGTACGCCAACGGCCACAACGATCATTGAGGTCCTCCTGGTGCCGCTGAATATGACCTCGCTCTCGGCCCTCGCTTTTCCGGCCCCTTCATTGCTCATATCGGAGAGAGTTTTCAATATGCTGGTTATATTTTCATGGACCACTTCCGACTCACCCTTGACCACGCGCAGGGCTGACTCGGGATTGTTTTGCTTTCTCAACTCGACAATATCCCCGTGGAGCTTTGTGTAACGGGACCAAAAAATAGTAAACTTTTCAAAAATTATCCTTTCATCTTCGGAGGTTATCTGTTTCTCGTAGTTGGCGCATTCCTCCTTAATCAAGGAATTGATCTCGTTTATTTTTCTCTCGGCTTCCGACATTTCAGTAATAAAACTGGAAATAATGTATTTTAATTCCATCCTCCTGTACTCCGAAACCAGGTTTTTCAACCTCTCTATTGACTGCACCCTGGGAAGCCAAAACTGGGCAATTTCGTTTGACTTGTCGTTCACCCGGGTGATCATCAGGTTTCCGTATATGCCGATTCCCAACAGCACAGCCATCATGAACCCGAAACCGGCCAGCATCTTTCTCTTAATGCTTAATTTCATTCATTTCCCTCCATGCCCTGTTTTGCCATTATAACCGTAATATTGCCAATATTCGGCAATATTTTTTTATTCCCTTCTTTTTAATTGACTAATTATATATATTTTTCTATTTGCAGGCAGGGGTTTTTGTCCGCGGCACCCGGGCCGAACCGGAGTAATGGACGGCAGCCGCCGGCTATTTAGTTTTTGCCCGGGCCAGCAGGTCGTTTTCATTGTTGGACACCAGGCAGTACATTGAAAGGACCAGGTTTACCGCTCCGAAGAAAATGTATCCGGGACCGAATACGCCTGTGGGCCGGGTCATCATGTACATTACCGCTATCATGCAGGCCGCGTAAAAGTAGCCCCTGGCCTTTTCCCTGGCCAGGGCTTTCCTGAACAGCCTCCGGCAGATGCCCGCCCCGGCTTCCCCGGCCGTTATCCTGCCCGGGCCCGCATCCGGAAATATACGGTGCCCCGACTCCCTGGCCAGTTCCACCAGCCCGTACAGGTCCAGCAGGATCAGCCTGACTCTCTTTCTGTCCTCAAGGGCGGCCCGCCTGGCCTCGCCGGAAAAAAAGCCCGTGGACACCAGTATGCCGACCCTGTAATCGAGACTTTTTACCTCCTCCCGGAATTTCAAAACCCTGTCCGCCGTGACTTGCCCGCCGTCCGGGGCCGGCGGCAGGCAGCCCACCGCCACCGGCACCCCGTTTAACAGCGCCCTCGCGGCAACACTGCCGCCCCGGGACTTTTCCTTTCTGCCGCCGGTCCCGGCCAGGTGCACGTCGGTAAAACCGTCGATCTTCTCCAGTATTTCCACCACCAGTTTCTCCAGTTCCCTTGCCGACCCGATGTTTCTGATCCTCTCCTGGCACTGGCGGCCGGCCCTCCACAGCCGGGCGTGAACGGCGGCGTTTTCCCGGAAGATTTTTCTGATCCTGAAGGCGGCGTAAACCTCCACGGCCATCAGCGGAAGGGAGACCGCCAGGGCTTTCAGAAGGCCGCCGGCATAAATCCCGGCCAGGACCCAGGTGGCCAGCAGCACGGCTGCCAGGGGCCCGTAAAAATCGATGCTCCTGGCCAGGGCGTTCCGGCCGTCCTTCACCGGTTTTATGTAGTACCGCAGGTATTTGCCCTTTCTCCGCATTTCCCGCCATTTTTCAATGTCCAGGCTGAAGATCCTTTTTTTCAGGCTGAAAACCCTTGCCATCCGCCGTGCCTCCCCAGGTTTTATTCCAAGTGCTTGTGTTCCGGGTTTCTCCGCCGGTGTGGCGGCGCCGCCCGCGGGGCGGCTTTTTCTATAAATATTGCCATATTAATCAGATCCGATACTCTCAAAAGGCTGCATTAAAAGTTATGAAAAAATCTAAACTAAGCACAAAAAACCGGTGACCCGCCGGGAGGTGTGAGAAAGATTACCGGATTTGACAAGGACTTGGACGAAAAGTACAGCCGGCTGGATGAAGTCATCAGCCGCTACCAGTCAGGCCGGGGACAGTTGATCCGGATACTGCAGGAAGCCCAGGAGATCTTCGGGTACCTGCCGGAGGAGGTTCAGGCATACATCGCCGGCAGAACCCGCATCCCGGTCAGCGAGGTCAACGGGGTGGTGACCTTTTACTCTCTGTTCAGCACCAGGCCCAGGGGCAGGTACGGAATCAACGTATGCCTGGGCACCGCCTGCTATGTCCAGGGCGCCCGGGAAATAATCGACGACTTCAGGCGGGAACTGGCTTTGAAAGACGGAGACACCTCGGACGACGGCCTTTTCACCGTCAAGAGCACCCGCTGCCTGGGGGCCTGCGGCCTGGCCCCGGTAATCACCGTCAACGGCGAGGTGCACGGCAGAATCAGCCGCAAGGACGTGCCCAGGATTCTCCGTCAGTACAGAAAAATGGACAAGGCGGGTGAAGCGGCAATTGGTCGGCAGCCTGAAAGATCTGAGGGAGATAAGAGACAAATACCTGCCGGACCTTGAAGCGAGACGGCGTGATGACAGCAAGTACCCGCACCTCCAGGTTATGGTCTGCGCCGGCACCGGCTGCACCTCCTCGGAAAGCATCCCGCTTAAGAAAGACCTGGAGAGGCGGCTGGCCGAAGCAAACCTGGACCACAGGGTGAAGGTCGTCAAAACCGGCTGCTTCGGCTTCTGCAAGATCGGCCCCATCGTGGTGGTGCACCCGGGGGCGGTGCTTTACTGCAATGTTTCCAAAAACGACATCCCGGAACTGGTGGAGGAGCATTTTGTCCGGGGCCGGGTGGTGGAAAGGCTGATCTACAGGGAACCCGGCAGCGGCGTTAAAAAAAGAAGCATCCGCGACATACACTTCTTCAAGTCCCAGATGCGCGTGGCTCTGAGGCACTGCGGGCTGATCAACCCCGAAGACATCCGGGAATACATCGCCGCCGGAGGGTACTTCACCCTGGAAGACTGCCTTTCCCGCCGGAAGCCGGAACAGATCATCGAGGACATCAAAAAGTCGGGACTGCGGGGGCGGGGGGGCGCCGGCTTCCCGGTGGGACTGAAGTGGGAGGCCGCCAGAAACGCCGGGGGGTCGGAAAAGTACGTGGTGTGCAACGCCGATGAAGGGGATCCGGGGGCCTTCATGGACCGCAGCATCCTGGAGGGGGACCCCCACAGTGTGCTGGAGGCCATGACCATTGCCGGCTACGCGGTGGGCGCCGGAGAGGGTTTCATATACGTCCGGGCCGAGTACCCGGTGGCCGTTGACCGGCTGGAAAAAGCCATCCGCCAGGCCAGGGAATACGGCCTGCTGGGCAGGGACATACTGGGCAGCGGCTTCGAATTTGACGTCGATATCCGCCTGGGAGCCGGGGCCTTCGTCTGCGGCGAGGAAACCGCCCTCCTGAGGTCGGCCATGGGCTTGCGGGGCGAGCCCCGCCCCAGGCCTCCCTTTCCGGCCCAGTGCGGCCTGTGGGGCAAGCCCACCCTGATCAACAACGTGGAAACCTTTGCCAACATCCCGGAAATACTGTCCCGGGGCCCCGGGTGGTACTCTTCCATCGGCACCGAAAAAAGCAAGGGCACCAAGGTCTTCTCCCTGGCGGGCAAAATTGTGAACACCGGGCTCATCGAGGTGCCCATGGGCACCACCCTGCGCCGGGTCATCTTCGACATCGGCGGGGGCGTGCCGGACGGCAAAAAGTTCAAGGCGGTGCAGACCGGCGGCCCGTCGGGTGGCTGCATACCCGAAAAACACCTGGACACTCCCATCGACTATGAATCCCTGCGGGCCATCGGTTCGATAATGGGATCCGGCGGCTTGATCGTCATGGACGAGGACGACTGCATGGTGGACATAGCCAAATTCTACCTGGAATTCAGCCAGGACGAGTCCTGCGGCAAGTGCACCCCCTGCCGGGTGGGCACCAAAAGGATGCTGGAGATACTGGAGAGGATCACCGCCGGCAGGGGTGAGATGCAGGACCTTTACGAGCTGGAGGAACTCTCCCGGGAGGTGATGGACGCCTCGCTTTGCGGCCTGGGACAGACCGCCCCCAACCCGGTGCTTTCCACCATCAGGTATTTCCGGGACGAGTACGAGGCCCACATCATCGACAAAAAATGCCCGGCCGGGGTCTGCCGGGCGCTGCTGGAGTACACCGTGGACGAGGAAAAGTGCGTATCCTGCGGCCTTTGCGCCAGGGCCTGCGTGGCCGACGCCATAACCGGGGACAAAAAAGGCCAGCCCTATTTCATAGACCGGCAAAAATGCCTTAAGTGCGGCGCCTGCCAGGCCAAGTGCCCGAAGGGGGCCATTTATGCCCACTAGCGCTGCTCTAGGTCAGAATTCATTTTATATAATAACCACTTATTCTCCTGTTTCCTCTCTCCTGACAGTATTTATTTTCCCGGAAGATCGAAGGTGGTCTTGGACCGGTTCTTGTCCCGGTGCCTCTCGAGGGCCAGGTCGATGAGCCGGTCCAGCAGTTCCCGGTAGCCGATGCCGGTGGCCTCCCACAGCTTGGGGTACATGCTGAACCTGGTAAAGCCGGGAATGGTGTTTATTTCATTCACCAGCACCGCCCCGTCGGAACGGCGGAGGAAAAAGTCCACCCTGGCCATGCCCGCGCAGTCAAGGGCTTTAAAAACCTTTATCGCCAGTTCCCGCAGGCGTTCCACCGTGTCCGGCGGCAGTTCCGCCGGCACCTTCAGCTGGCTGAGCCCGTCCACGTACTTGGCCTCGTAGTCGTAAAACTCCTTCAGGGGGATGATTTCCCCGGGCAGGGAGGCCATGGGGTCATCGTTCCCCAGCACGCTCACCTCCACCTCCCGGGCGTCGATGAACTCCTCCAGTATGATCTTGCGGTCGTACCCGGCCGCCAGTTCCAAGCCCCGGACCAGTTCTTCCCGGCGGCGGGCCTTGGATATGCCCACGCTGGACCCGAGGTTGGCCGGCTTGATAAAACAGGGATAACCCAGCTGCTTTTCGGTCTCCGCGATTACGGTTTTGGGATCCGTCTCCCACTCCCGGCGCAGGAATGACAGGAACCGGGCCTGGGGCACGCCGTGCCGGGCCAGCACCGTCTTCATCAGCACCTTGTCCATTCCCAGGGCCGAACCCAGAACTCCAGCCCCCACGTAGGGAATATTGGCCAGTTCCAGCAGTCCCTGGACGGTGCCGTCCTCCCCGTAGGTGCCGTGCATGACCGGGAAAACCACGTCAATTTCACCGGCAATCTGCCCGGCGTCTCCATTTCCGGGCACGGTCAAACCCCTCCAGCCGGGATCGGGAGGCAAAATAACGGTGACGGCGCCGCCGCCCGTTCCGGACAGGACCGCGGGATCCAAACCGCCCGCCGCCTGTTCCGGCGTTATACCCGCCACCCACCTTCCCTCCCGGGTAATGGCCACCGGGATGATCTCGTACTTGTCCCTGTCCAGGGCCGCCATCACCGAGGCCGCCGAATTAATCGACACCTCGTGCTCCCCGGACCGCCCCCCGAACAGCACAACCACCCGTTTTTTTTCTCTCACTGGCAAATCAACTCCTGTCCGGAATCGGGAATCGGGAACCGGGAATCGGGGATTGAAACGCACAATCCCCGGCCGCCTGTTTCCCGAACATTGTTATTATATATATTCTCATGCTTTTTTTCTATAACTAAAATCGTAATCAGTCATCTTATGTTTTACAAATCCCCTCCCGGACGCCCCGGCCGCCGGTTCCCGGTTCCCAATTCCTAAGACGGCTTCACCTCTCCCACCTTAAAATACCGGGGCATTATTTCTTCCACATATTTCCAGGTTTCCCCGGCGTCGGTGCGCCAGTTGGTGGGGCAGGAGGATATGGCCTCCACAAAGGAAAAGCCCCTTCCCCGCACCTGGTTTTCCAGGGCCTTCTTCAGGTACGCCTTGAGCTGCCTCATGTTGGCTACGGTCCCCCTGGCCGCGTAGGCCCCTTCCCCGGTAACGGCGGCCACCATTTCGGGCCCCCGCATGGGCTGCCCGGTGGCTTCCGCGTCCCTCCCGTAGGGGCTGGTCTCGGTTTTTTGATCCGGCATGGTGGTGGGGGCCATCTGCCCGCCGGTCATGGCGTACACCGTGTTGTTGGCCAGAATAACCGTTATTTTTTCGTTCCTGGCGGCGGCGTTGACCAGGTGCTGGGATCCGATGGCGTAACCGCCCCCGTCCCCCATGTAGGCGATGCACACCAGGCCCGGATTGGCCCTCTTTATTCCGGTCATCACCGGCGTGGTGCGGCCGTGGTGGGTCTGCACGGTGTCGATGTTGAAAAAGTCCCAGGACAGCAGCGAGCAGCCTATGTCGCAGCCGAAGACCGTTTTACCCTGGATGCCCATTTCGTCGATGGCCTGCCCCAGCGCCTTGAGAATCAGGCCGTGGCCGCACCCGGGGCAGAACTTGTGGGGCTTTGTTTCCAGCCTCCAGCACCGCGGCATGGTCAGACCGGCCAATTAAAATCTCCCCTTCCCCATTTCCTGCTATAGTTTTTATCTTTGTCATCCCGGCTATGCAAAGAAGAAGGGTTCGCCGCCCCGCCGCCCGAATTTTTTCCCGGCCTTATTTTTTATAAATTGTGTTATTCTGTTTATAGCTGACTAAGTGCGGAAGGGTTTCCGCCGCACAATATGCGGAGGTTGCAATGATGAAGGGTTTTTTTGGAAAATTGCTGAGGGTTGACCTGTCCGGGCGGTCCTTTGCGTCCGAAGACATCCCGGCGCAAATCCTGAAGCGTTACCTGGGAGGCAAGGGCCTGGGGTCTTATTTGCTTTTGAACAGCGTTCCCGCCGGCGCCGGCCCGCTGTCCCCCGAAAACAGGATCATCCTGACCGCGGGCCCGGCCGCAGGCACCATCGTTCCGGGGTCCAGCCGCTACGGGATTTACACCAAGTCGCCCCAAACCGGCCTGTACGCGGAAAGCTACGCCGGGGGCAAGGTTGCCCCGGCCATCAGGCGGACCGGGTACGACGCCGTCATCATCGAGGGAACTTCCGCATCCCCGGTATATCTCGAGATCAGCGACTCCCGCGTGGTCTTCCACGACGCCGGCCGTCTTTGGGGAATGGACACGTACTCAACGGAGGACGCGGTGCTTAAAGAGGTGGGTGTTCCCGGAGCCCAGGCGGTGGTGATCGGTCCGGCCGGCGAAAACATGGTGCGCTTCGCCTGCGTGGAAAACAATTACTGGCGTTCGGCGGGAAGAACCGGCGCAGGCGCCGTGATGGGGTCCAAAAAGCTCAAGGCCGTTGTCTTTCACGGGGAGGCCAGGTGCGAGGCCGCCCACCCGGAACTTCTCAAAGAGGCGGTGGGCCGGATCCTGGAAAAAGGCAGGGACCACCCCTCGGTCAAGGCCTACCAGACCTACGGAACCATGGGGATGGTAAAGACAATGAACAATTTCAAGGCCTTCCCCACCCGCTACTGGTCCGAAGCCTTTTTCGACCGCTGGCCGGAAATAAGCGGGGACGCCCACCGGGAAAGGTTCAGGGTGAAGTCCCGGTCGTGTCCCGGCTGCTTCCTGGCCTGCGGCAAGGACACCGTGGCCGTCGGGGGAAAACACGCCGGCCTGCGGGTCGAGGGGCCCGAGTATGAAACCGTATATGCGTTCGGGGGCTTGTGCTGCATCGACCGGCTGGACGAAATACTTTACCTCAACGACATCTGCGACCGCCTGGGAATGGACACCATCACCGCCGGGAACCTGTCAGCCCTGGTGATGGAAGCCTCGGCCAGGGGCAGGCTTGATTACAGGCTTGAATACGGCGACGCTGAAGGTGTCGCCAAGCTGCTCAAGGACACGGCCGCAATCACCGGACTGGGCGCCGACCTGTCCCGGGGAATCGGGTATTTCAGTGAAAAGTACGGCCTGCAGGACATGGCCGTCCACGTCAAGGGGCTGGAGCCGGCCGGGTACGACCCCAGGGTGCTCAAGGGGATGGGGCTGGCCTACGCCACCTCCACCAGGGGCGCCTGCCACCTGCGGGCCACCTTCTACAAGCCCGAGCTGAGCGGCCTCATCGACCCCGCCGCCACCGAGGGCAAGGCCGCCCTGTTCGTGGAATACGAAAACCGCCTGACCATCTTCAACACCCTGATTCTCTGCGTTTTTTTCAGGGACCTGGCGGCGTGGGAAGACCTGATCCCGGTGATCAGGGCCTGCACCGGCTGGGAATACACCAGGCAGGAACTGGAGGCAATGGCCAACGACATCGTCACCCTGACCAGGCAGTTCAACGCCCGGGAAGGGGCAACCAAAGAAAGCGACACGCTGCCGCCACTGTTTTTCAATCATCCGGTCAACGGGGGGAAAAACATAATCACCCGGGAGGAACTGAAGACGATGGTGGACGAATACTACCGGATCAGGGGCTGGGACGAAAAAGGCCATCCTGCCGGGGGCTGAAAGGCCGGGGACCGGCAATCCGCTCAGGATATCCGGTCCCCGCTTACAGGTCCAGGTCGATCACCACCGCTTCCTCGTCGCAGTTCGGGAACTTGGGGCAGTTGATGCATTCCTTCCACACCTTCTGAGAAAGGCTCTCCTTGGGCACCAGCCGGAACCCGCACCGGACGAAAAACCCGGCCTGGTACGTTAGGGCGAAAACCCTGGGAATCTTCAGTTCCCTTGCCTCGGCCAGGAAGGCTTCCACCAGCTTGCGGCCGATGCCGCCCTTCTGGAGGTCCGGCTGCACCGCCAGGGAGCGGATCTCGGCCAGGTCCTCCCAGATGACGTGGAGCATGCCGGCGCCCAGCAGCCTCCCCCTCTCCTCGGCCACGGTTATCTCCCGCACCCCTTCGTAAAGCATGGACCTGGACCTGGCCAGCATCAGGCCCCTTTCCGCGTAGTGGGTGATCAGCCGGTGAACCTCCTCGATGTCACACATTTTCGCCTTCCTGATGATCAGCAAAACAACATCTGCCCCTTCCTGAAAAGCTGCTTAAGGCCCTGGGCTTTAGGCTGTTAGCTTCTAGCTTCTAGCCGCTAGCAGCTGGCAGCTAACTCCTCAATCCCCAATCCCCAACAACGCTTCACATCTCCAGGCAATATTTCACGGCGTTTTCAAACACGGGCAGCCCGTGGGGCTCTTCAAACCCGCCCCGGCGCCAGTTGGGATGCTGGTAAACATCCACGAACCTCTCCGGGTGCGGCATGAGGCCCAGCACCAGGCCGGTCCGGTCGCAGATGCCGGCCACGGCGTTTAAGGAACCATTGGGATTGAAAGGATACTCCATGGTGGGCCGGCCGTCGGGGCCGGCGTAGCGGAACACTACCTGCCCGGCTGACTCCAGGCTGTCCATCTGTTCCTTCCCGGTGTAAAACTTGCCCTCGCCGTGGGCCGCCTGGATGTTTAAAACCCTCCCGGACAGGCCCCTGGTGAATATGCAGGGGCTTTCCTCCACCTTCAGGGTCACCCACCGGCACTCGAACCTGCCGCTGTCATTGTTCGTGAGCGTGCAGCTGATGTCTCCCAGTTTGCGGCCGGGCAGCAGCCCGGTCCGCACCAGCACCTGGAACCCGTTGCAGATGCCCAGCACCGGCCTGCCCCTGTCCACGAACTCCTGGAGGCTGTCCCTGAGGAAGGAAGTAAGCTCCACCGCCAGAATCTTGCCCGAGTGCACGTCGTCACCGTACGAAAACCCGCCCGGAAGGGCCAGGATCTGGTAATCCGCCAGCTTTTCCCCGCCGGACCTGAGCTGGTTGACATGCACCATCCGGCACTCGGCCCCGGCCTTTTCGAAGGCGTAGAAGGTCTCCAGGTCGCAATTGGTGCCGTCGGTTCTCAGCACGCACACCTTCGGCTTCACGGGCCGAACACCTCCTTCATGGGGCGCTTCCAGGCATCCCGCAGTTTGTCCACGTCCACCTTGAACAGGGCCTCCCCGCCCCGGCTCACCGAGATCGTTTTCCCGGCAACGGTTCTCCCGATTATCCGGTGGGGCACCCCGTCAAACAGACCGGGCGTCAAATCCCCGTCCTCGATTTCCACCAGGAATGTCCCCGCTGTTTCGTTGAACAGGAACTCCTCGGGCACGTCCCCGGCATCCAGGTCGACGGCCGCCCCCACCTCCCCGCCGAAGCACATTTCGGCCAGGGCTGCGGCCAGGCCTCCTTCGCTGATGTCGTGGCAGGCCAACACCTTTCCGCCCGCGATGGCGTTATGCACCGACCTGAACACGGTGTTGAGCGCCTTCAGGTCCAGCCTGGGCAAATTGGTTCCCTCCGCCCCGGCCAGCCTGCAATACACCGAACCGGCCATCTCCCGGGTGTTCCTCTTTCCCACCAGTACGATCAGCGTTCCGGCCTTTTTAAAATCCGCCGTTACCGTTCGCCCCACGTCCCTGACCCGGCCGAAGGCCGAGACGCAAAGCACCGGCGGTATCTTGATCACCGTCCCGTCTGCTCCCCGGTAGGTGCTGGACAGGCTGTCCTTCCCCGAAATAAAGGGCATCCCGGTGGCCCCGACGAAGTCCACGCAGGCGTCCACCGCCATGTCCAGGGCACCCAGGGACTCGCTGTCCGGGAACGGCCAGATGAAGTTGTCAATCAGGCAGATATCCGCCGGGTCCGCCCCCACCGCCACGGCGTTGGCCGCGGCTTCGGCGGCCGCCCAGAGACTTCCGTAATACGGGTTGATCTTGTTCAGCACGGGGTTCAGGCCGTGACTGATCACCACGCCGCAGCGCTTCCCGTACAGAGGGGCCAGCACCACAGCGTCATTGGGAGCGTCGCCGGCCGCCCCGCCCAAGGGCGGCAGGGCGTTGGTCCCCTGCACCCCGTGATCGTACATGCGCACTATGGGTTCCTTCGAACAGACGTCCGGGTGGGCCATCACCCGGCAGTAGGTTTCCGCCCAGTCACCGGGCGGTCCCGGAACGGCCTCCCGGTCCTCCGGCGGAATCCAGGAGGCCGTGAGCTTTCTGCCGGGCAGGCCGTGGTGCAGGAATTCCATGTCCAGAAGGCACACCGTTTCACCTTCATAGGTGACCCTGAGCATTCTGTCATTGGTGAAAGTGCCCAGCACCACCGCCTCAACGTTGTACATCCTGCAGATTTCCGCCAGCCTGAGCCAGTGGTCCGGCCTGACCGCCAGGACCATCCTCTCCTGGCTTTCCGAAAGCCATATTTCCCAGGGGCTCAGCCCCTGGTACTTCAGGGGGGCCTTTTCCAGCCACACCAGCACCCCGGTTTCCGAACCCATCTCGCCCAGGGCCGACCCGAAGCCCCCGGCCCCGCAGTCGGTGACGGCCCGCACCAGTCCCTCCCGGCTCGCCTCCAGCAGGGCGTCCGACATCCTTTTTTCTTCTATGGCATTGCCGATCTGCACCGCGCTGGCGTTCACGTCAACGGTCCGGTGGGTCATTTCCCCGCTGGAAAAAGTGGCCCCGTGGATGCCGTCCCGCCCGGTGCGCCCGCCCATAACCACCGCCAGGTCCCCGGGTTCCGGCTTCCCTTTTTGGCAGGCGCTTTCCGGCAGGATGCCGTAAGCCCCCACGATGACGGTGGGCTTGGCCCTGAAATCCCGGTGGAAATGCACTGACCCGTTGTTGGTGGGAATGCCCATCCGGTTGCCGTAGTCCCTGACTCCGGCCACCACCTTGCGCAGCAGGTACTTGGGGTGCAGGCAGCCTGGCGGCACCTCGGACTGGTCCGTCCAGGGCGGAGCAAAGCAAAACATGTCGGTGGAGGCGATCACCCTGGCCCCCAGTCCGGTCCCCATGACATCCCGGAAAACTCCCCCGCTGCCGGTCATGGCTCCGCCGTAAGGCTCGATGGCCGAGGGCGAATTATGGGTTTCCACCTTGCCGCAGATGGCCCACCCGTCATAAAATGCCATCACGCCCGAATTGTCCACGAAAGCGGAAAGGACCAGGGGGTGACTGGCCTTCCTGGTGGCCTCCTGCAGCCTCTTCAGCAGGGGGGGCTTCTCCTTCCCGTTCACCTCCAGGGAGGCCTTGAAGGTCTTGTGCCCGCAGTGCTCGGACCAGGTCTGGGCCAGCGTTTCCACCTCGCAGTCGGTGGGGTCCCGGCCCAGCGCGGTGAAATAATCCTTTATGGCCCGCATCTCTTCCAGATTCAGAAACAGCTTGTCCCGGCTGAGGTCCATCAGTTCCCGGTCCGACATCCCCCTGATGGGGATGACCTCCGTCCGGCCGGGCCGCCCTTCGATCATCAGGGTGCCGGGCCTCTCCTTGACCACCATCTCCACGGTTTCGTTGACCAGCAGTTTTTTCAGGATAACCTCTATATTGGCGGGAACGGCGCCCGGGCCGTAAAAAGCGTACTCCCGGCTGGAATCGGCCGCCTTCAGTCCGGCTATCCCCAGGTCGGCCGCCGACTTGATCAGCGACGCAGCCTCCGGGTTCATCACCCCGGGCTTGTATGCCACCTCCACCACCACGCCGCCTTCCAGCAGGGGCCGGTTTATGCTGTACCGCTGAAACAGTTTTTCGGCCAGCAGGCGATCCGCCATGTACCCGGCCTGGACCTCGTCAATCCCCTCAAAGCGGTACACCTTGGCGGTCCTCACCCCGGTGATGTCCGTTATGCCGAGGGTGTGGCGGATGTCGTAAAGCAGCGCTTCACCCACGGTGTCCGGCAGGTCCGGCTTGTTTACCACCCTAACTTCCTGGATTGACATTGAAGAACCTCCGAGGTTTTAAAAAATAATCACCGGCCCTGAACCGGGCCGGATCTTTAAATTGAATACCAAGTAAAATTTTATTATATATATATGCAAAAAACAACTCAATTTTTCATGTATAACCGCGGTAAGCATACAGCCCGACGCTCTGTGCCTGCCGCCGTCGGCCTGCCGCTGAACGGCTTTCGGATTATCTCACGATCAGCACCGGGCATGAGGCGTGCCTGACCACCCTGTTGCTGACGCTTCCCATCAGGTAGCCCTTGATTTCACCCAGTCCCCTGCTGCCCATGACCACCAGGTCAAACCTGCCCTCCTTGGCCTCCCGGCAGATCTCCATGGCCGGGTTCCCCCAGATCACCTTGACCTCCATCTTCACGCCGTATTTTTCGAATTCAGTCTTGGCCTGTTCCATGATTTCCTCGCCGGTGGCCTGGAGTTCGTCGTGTATCTGCTGGTAGGCCCCCCCGAGCCGGTCGCTGTATTTGTTCACATACGGAGGCAGGGCTGGTATGACGTGCAGGAAAAGAACCTCGGAATCCATGGACTTCGCCAGTTCCATGGCGTGTTCGGCGGCCACCTTGGCCCTCAGCGACCCGTCCAGCGGCACCAGAATTTTTTTGTACATGGGCGTCCCCCCTTCTTCTTTTTGCCTAATTATTGATTCAATGCAACAAAAATAAATCCTTTCCCGGCTTGATATTTATTTTTCATTTAAGCCGTTTTTTCATTAAACCCTTTTTTCTCTTGGGAATAATAAAGGTCATAATAATTATTCACACAGCTCATCCCAACGGGTGTTCAAATGACAAAAACGATCCAGATACCCAAAACTTCCCTGGTCGTTCTCTGCGGTCCAGCCGGGTGCGGCAAATCCAGTTTCGCCGGAAGGCATTTCATTCCGACCCAGGTGGTCTCTTCCGACCGCTGCCGTGCCATGGTTTCCGACGACGAGGAAAACATGGCGGCCTCCCACCGCGCCTTCAGGGTGTTCAGGCTGATTATCGACCAGAGGCTTGCCCTGGGGCGGCTGACGGTGGCCGACTCCACCGCCCTGGCCGCCCGGGCCAGGCGTGAATTGACCGCCCTGGGCAGAAAACACGACTTCCAGCTTGTGCTGCTGGTCTTCAACGTGCCTCTTCCGGTCTGCGCGGGCAGGAACCGGTCCCGGGACAGAAAGGTCCCCGAAAAGGTAATCCGGTCCCACCGCCTGCTGCTCGACAGGACCCTGGAGAAAATCTGGGACGAGGATTTTGACCTGGTTTATATCCTGAACGAGGAGGAAATGGAATCCGCGCGGGTGGAGATTGTTCCGCTGCCGGTGGAAAAACCCCTCCCCGGCCCTTTCGACATCATCGGTGACATCCACGGCTGCTGCGACGAGCTGGAATCCCTGCTGGAAAAACTGGGATACCGCAAGAACAACGGTGTCTACGCCCACCCGTCCGGGAGAACGGCCATTTTCCTCGGGGACCTGGGCGACCGGGGCAACCGCTGCCTGGACAGCATAAACCTGGTCATGGACATGGTGAGTGCGGGCCATGCCCTGTATATCCCGGGCAACCACTGCCGCAAGCTTCACGCGTACTTCTCCGGAAGGAAAATCAAGGTGGGCCACGGCCTGGAAAAAACCCTGGCCGAGATTGAAAGGCTGAGCCCTTCAGACCGGGAAAGTCTGACCGGACGGTTCATGGAAATGTACGGCAGCGCGCAGCCCTACCTGGTCCTGGACGGCGGCCGCCTGGTGGTGTCCCACGCCGGCATCAGGGAAAACATGATCGGCCGCCTGTCCAGGCGAATCCGCGAGTTCTGCCTCTTCGGCGACACCACCGGAGAGTTCACCGAGGACGGGCTGCCGGTGCGCCGCGACTGGGCCAGCCGGTACCGGGGCAGCGCCCTGGTGGTATACGGCCACACCCCTGTGAAGGAAGCGGTGTTCAGGAACAACACCATCGACATCGACCAGGGATGCGTGCTTGGGGGAAAGCTGACCGCCCTGCGCTACCCGGAAAGGGAAATTGTCCAGGTGGAAGCCGGGGACGTGTACTACTCCAGGGGAGAGGCCGGCGTTTGGCCTGTGTACACCCGGTCCCCCTGAATAATAACCGGATCCGCCCGCTGCCGCCTGCGCGGCGGATCCCGGAACGCAGGGATCGGACCCCGCATGCCTTCCGCCGAAAGCGGCACCATGAAACATCGAAATCCGGGGCCGGAGAGAACACAGGATGTGAACGGTTTTCCACCCCTGCTTTAAGAAAAAAAACACAGTAAAGGCATGCCATCCCTTTACTGTTGTTTAGGGAATAATAAGGAGCATCGCTCATTTATTCTATACCGGCCCCCTAAATTCCTTCACATAATTTCATAACTTATGAAATTATTTTCATAAAAATGCTTTCTGCCCGTCTTGCCCGACGGGCGGCGGGCACCTTCTCACGTCCCGCGCATTACGGCTTTTCATCCATTACCAGCGCGTGACTGATCAGGTGATGAAGGTGAACGACCTTGCAGTCCAGTTCGTAATATTTGATTATATCGGTCAACTGGTCGAAACAGTTATGGCACGGGCAGGCCACCAGCCTGCAGCCGGTTTCCTTTATCTGGTCGGCCTTCAGTTTGCCTTTGGCCATCCGGTAGGGGTATATATCCTTGCCCATGGCCAGGAGGCCGCCTCCGCCGCCGCAGCAGTAGTTGTATTTTCCGTTCGGGGTCATTTCCCTGAATTCCATAACGGTTTTATTAAGAACGTACCTGGGCTCGTTCACCAGGCCCTGCTTGCGCACCGTGTTGCAGGGGTCGTGAAGGGTAATCGGCTCAGCGTTCATGGTTTTATCCACCTTCAACAGCCCGGCCTCGAACCACTCCACGTATTTTTCAATAATGCTCTTCACGGGGTAATTGCCGTCTTCCGGACTCAGCCACACCTTTGGACCCCACTTGTTGGCGTGGGTGGCGTGGCCGCACTCGGTAACCACCAGTTCCCTGACCTTGAGCCTTTTAACCTCGTCGGCGTAGCGCTGGGTTATTATCCTTGATTCCTCGTCGTTCCCGTTAAACAAAGCGTAATGGGTGGCGTCCCACCACCTGCTGCTGCATGTCCAGTCGGCTCCGACGTACCACATAATTTTTGCTATGCTCTGCACATCCTGGGGATAATACTTTATTTCCCTCGGATCCCAGAGAAACAGGAATTCCGCTCCTTCTTTGTCCACGGGGATTCTGGCGTTGGGGTCCCCCACCTCGGCCTGCAGTTCTTCTTCCATCCACTCCAGGGTTTCCAGGTATTCTTCGTTCGTGACCTCCATCTGGTTTCCCGTCTTGATCTGGGCATCGACCACGTCCTGGAGGAAACCGGGCGCCCTCAGGCCGAAATTACCCCTCACTGTGCGGACAAGTGTAAGCACCTCGACGCCCATGGGGCAATCCATGGTGCAACGGCCGCACTGCGTACAGGCCCAAACAAAGGTGGAATTTAAAACGTCTTCTCTCATCCCCAGGGTAAGCTGCCGGATAAATTTTCTCGGGTCCGCATGATCGTGCAGTCCGTTGTACGGGCACCCCGCGCTGCACATGCCGCAGCTGAGGCAGTTGTAAAAATTGTTCCGGTCGCTCAAGGTGCACGCCTTTTCAATTACTTCGTGAAAAAACCCGGGGTCCAGCCGGCTGGCCTCTATGACGCTCAAAATATATACCTCCTTTACGGAGAATATTTCCGAGCTCCTTTATTATCCCCTCAAAATCTCCTTTTCCCCAGTTAACCTCCCTCCGTTAATCCTTTAGATCGTTTTTTATATATAGGGAAATATCCCTTTATTTTGAAACCGTCCTTTACAATTATATTCCTCTTATGGACATACGTCAACATACCCCGGTTGCATTCGCGTTCAAAGACCCGCATCCGGCAATCCGTTTTCAAATGTTTTTCACCCGCCGCCGGCCCTGTGGTATAATTATCTTCCAGCACATATTTTTCCGGCGGCGGTGACGGCATGAGCGATCATATGCCCAGGGTCCAGATCTATACCGACGGGGCCTGCTCCGGCAATCCGGGGCCCGGCGGATACGGCGCCATTCTCAAATACGGAAAGCATACCAGGGAACTGTCCGGGGGCTACCGCCGGACCACCAACAACCGGATGGAGCTGATGGCCGTCATCAAAAGCCTGGAGGAACTGAAAAGACCGTGCCGGGTTGACCTCCACAGCGACAGCAGGTACGTCGTGGACGCCTTCAATCTCGGATGGGTCAACAACTGGCAGAAATCCGGATGGGTCAAGGAAGACCGGTCCCCGGTAAAAAACGCCGATCTCTGGAAAAGGTTGATCGAGCTTTCCGCACCGCACAGAATAACCTGGATCTGGGTCAGGGGGCATTCCGACAACGAATTCAACTCCCGCTGCGACCGGCTGGCCGTTGAGGCCTCCAGGGGCGACAACCTGGCCGTGGACCGGGGATACGAGGACCAGGCCACATGATCCGGGGACAGGCTGGAGATAATATCAACGGAGGTGTTTTCATGTCCGGAGATGACGGAACCAGGTTCATCAGCCAGATCCAGCCGCAGCCGGATGACCGCGGGACTGGTTTCAAGGAACTCAAAAACGCCGTTAAAAAGAAAGCCGATGCCGGTTATCAGTTCAACCCCCTGGGAGGCCCCCTGGATCACCACTTCAAAACCGGCTGAGACAGTGAGAGAACCGCGGGGAACGGTTCTCTCACTTTTAATTTTTTAATCCGGCCGGGGTCAGCCGCCGCCGATCACGGCAAAAATGGCCAGCTGGTCGCCGTCCCTCACCGGCTCGTCCCGGGCGCTGGACCACTCGAGTTTTTCGCCGTTCAAGAAAATCTGGTAAAGGTAGTCCAGCCTGCCTTCTTCATCAAAAAGTTCTTCCTTCAGCCCCGGATACAGCCGGGTCAGATCGTCCAGGACCTCGCCCAGCGTCCGGTATGCGGGATCCAGCCGGACCCGCCTCACGCCGGCCGTTGAACTAATCAGCGACATAAAATTTACCTGAATGCTCATTGGCATAACCGCCTTAACCGGCCACCGTCGGCTCGGCAAAGAAAGGTTCTTCCGCCGCGTCCTCCCTGGTCTCCAGAACCAGCGCCCCGGTGGGGCAGGCCTCAACGCAGGCAGGCGCCTTTCTCCCCGCGCAGCGGTCACACTTTATGGCCACCTCTTTGATGACGTCACGGCCCACGGCACCATAAGGGCAAACCATCAGGCACATCCAGCAGCCGGCACAACGGGACTGGTCCTGGATTACCAGGCCGGTCCCCGGGTCCTTGCTTATGCAGCCCGTCATGCAGGCGTCCACGCACGGCGGATCCTCGCAGTGGCGGCATATTTCCTGAAACTCGTACCGCTCAATGAGATTCTGCCTGATGCGGACTGCTCCAAGGCGGGGGTTGGCCTCCCCCCGGTGCACCAGGGCGCAGGCGTTGGCGCAAATCCGGCAGCCCGCGCATAAATCCGGCCGGGCATATATTTGTTTTTTCTTCGGCATCCAGTAAACCTCCTTTGGGGGAACATCCTACGGCAGGTCCCGGAGCGAATTCAGCTCCGCCACCCGGTCCGCCGGCAGCGTGCCGTTGGCGTCCCAGCCGCGCAGCGCGTAGTATTCGTCCAGCATCTTGTCGAAGCCCTGCCGGTCAACCCGGCTTCCCTTCGCCCTGGCGCTGGGCATCGGTTCGTCGAAATAGCGCGCCGGCAGAGTGTCGTCCTTACGGCTGATCCCCTTTTCCCGGTGGTTGATCAGGCGCTCCAGGTCGATCACCCGCCTGCCGGCATCCTCCAGTTCCTTCTCGGAGAAATCCAGCCCGTAAGCCAGCTTCACCAGTTCCCGGAAGTGGGTGTAATTAAGGTTTCGCGGGCTGTTGAAACCGTGGCAGATGAATTTGCAGATGCCCAGGCAGTCAATGGCCGCGTAAATGTTCTCGTGGAAGTACACCAGGCGGCCTTTTGAGTTGTAGGACACCGGGTTCGGGTCGATGGGCCCGCCGTAAATTTCCCGCCTGACCTCCGAAGGCAGGTCGAATATTTCCAGGGTGGGCCTGCTGCGCAGGTGATCGGCACCCCTGGAGGCGGTGGCTATGCCCAGGGCAAAGCCTTTCAGGTAGCGCACGTCATGCGGGTCGGACTGCGGCAGGCCCTTGACGGCGATCAGGAAACCGGCTGTTTCGGCACCAAACTTCTCCACCAGGCGGCTGCCCTCGGCCAGAACGTCTCCGAACCCCCGCCGGTAAGCAATGTCGCTAATCAGCCGGCGCATGGCGGGGTAGTCGCCGAAGCGCAGGCTGTACCCGGCCTCTTTTTCGTCAAGGTATCCCTTCTCAAACAGTTCAACCGCCCAGGCGATATAGGTGCCGGTGGAGGATACGTCCAGGCCCAGGTCGTTGACCAGGTTGTTCAGGTCAATCACCTGATAGGTGTCGGCCACGCCGATGTTGGCCCCCAGCATGACCTCGGACGTATACTCCGGGCCTTCCCCGCCCAGACGGTTGCGGTGGCGGCAGTGCACCACGCAGCCGTAGCAGGACAGCATTTTATCAACGTACTTGTGCACCTCTTCGGCGTTCAGGGTGTTGAAGAAAACGGTCTGCTGGCTGTTGTGAGTCCTGATGGCGCCCAGGTAATTGCTCACGTCATACAGGAGCGGGGTGCCCACCCGGCCCATAACGCCTATCACCTTGGACTTGTTCAGGTAGTCCCGCAGCTCCATGTACTTGGCCAGCATCCCTTCGGGATCGGCCACGGGGAGTCCGGCATTGCCCCGGGCCACCACCGCCTTCAGGTTCTTGGACCCCCAAACCGCCCCGGTCCCGCAGCGTCCGGCCGCGTTTTTCAACCCGTACCGGGTGGCGGCGAAGCGCACCATGTTTTCACCGGCCGGCCCGATGCACTCGATTTCAACGTCCGACCCCAGGTCATACTTCATTTTAACCTGGGTGCCGGTGCAGGTAAGCCCCCAGTACGGCGAGGCGTCACGGATCTCGATGCGTCCGTTCTCAATGTAAAGGTAAACCGGAGATTGGGCCCGCCCGACAATTATCAGGCGGTCAATGCCGGCAAAGCGCATTTCCGGACCGAAAAACCCCCCAATGTTGGAATCCCCTATAATACCGCTTTCGGGAGACAGGCAGGTTACATTGTGGCGGCCGCTGTTGGGGACCAGCATGCCGGTGAGAAGGCCGTTCCCGATAATCAGCACGTTGTCCGGGGAAAGGGGATCACATCCGGGATTGAGGAATTTGTAAAGGTAGTACATGTTCAGGCCCCTGCCGCCAATGAACTTTCTGATAATTTCGGGCGGTGTCTCAAAATATCTAACGGACCGGTCCGCAAGGTCGACAAGGGCGTTTAGACAAATCGGCCTCTCCTTGGCCGGGCTATGGGCCATAACACCATCTCCTTCCAGGCTTCGGGAATTACCAGGGACGCTGGTCCCGCTCACGCTCGGTCCAGGTTTCCTCGTTAAAACTCTTCTGGTATTTCTGGGTTATGCTGTAAGTCTCAGGCCAGCGCACCTGTTTGCCCTCCAGTTTCTCCTGGCGCCTCTTGCGAAGAAAACCATACAACTGGTAACGTTCCTCCAGTATTGAATCCTTGATGATCCCCGCCAGCATCTGGCTTTCGATCAGATCTTTTACGGCGCCGCAACAGCCCAGGTCGCCGATGAATATTGCGCCTTTCAGCCGGTTTTGTTTGAATACCAGCTTCTGGTATATATTGGCTTCCGGATTCTTTCTGATTTTTGTCTCATAACCGCTTTCGGGCTCTGCATCCGGGTCGAACACCCCGATGGATATTACCGGAACCCCGCAGAAAGAAACCGCGTTCATCCCGATGGACCCCTTGTACGGGACGGGTCTTCCGGCCATGTTCAGCCCCGCGACGCGCCCCTGTTCGTGGGCGTTGGGCCAGTTCGCGTTAACCCGCGGAACTCCCCTTGGAATATCCATTGTCTCGGCCACATCACCGGCGGCGTACACATTGCTGTAACTGGTCTGAAAAAACTGGTTGACCACAATACCCCGGCCGGTTTTCAGTCCGGCTGCCAGTTCCAGGTTCGGCGCCACGCCGGTGGCAATCACCACCAGATCGCAGGGCAGCTTTTCCCCGTTGTCAAGGACCACACCGGCCACCCGTCCCCCGGTGCCCGTAATTTCCCTGACCGACCTTCCGGTCAGAACATTTAAACCGCCCTTCTTCAGTATGGACTCCACCAGTTCAGAACCCTCGGCGTCCAGAACCCGGCTCAGCACACGGGGCAGAAACTCAACCACCGTTACGCCGGCCCCGCCCTTCTGCAGGCCGTATGCCGCCCTCAGGCCGATCAGGCCGGCGCCGATGACCACGGCCTTTTTCCTGCCGGCCTTCAACATTTCCACGATGGCCCTTGCTTCAGCGCAGGTCTGGAACGCCGTCACCCCTTCCAGGCCCAGGCCGGGTATGGAAGGAACCGACACTTTCGATCCGGTGGCGATGAGAAGGCGATCGTAAGCCAATTCCCCTCCTCCGTTTATAAACACTTTTTGATCTTCATAATTCACCCCGTTTACCTTGTGGCCAAGAAGCAGCCGGACCCCCATTTTCCGGTAAAAATCAGCCTGCCGGTACGGCATTTTGTCTTCACCCGCCTCGCCCGCCACCAGGTGGGCAATCAGCGGGCGCGAGTAGACATGTTCCTTTTCGCTGCTGATGACGGTTACCGTCCCTTCCCGGTCAACTTTTCTGATTGACTCCACCGCTCCTATGGCGGCGGCGCTGTTGCCTATGATCACGTATTCCATGATGTCCCCCCTTTTTTTACAGTATCACGCCGTGTGCCGGCGGCGGCTGCAGGCGGGCAGCTTTCCGGCCCGTATGCGGCAATCGGCAAAATTTAAAACTGCATCACCCCCGGCGTAGATGTTCACCATTGTAATTATGCGTTCTTTATAGTAAATTATCTAATCAACCCGGTTATCCGTCAAGTAAAAATATTTGCGTAATTCCAACATTTTCTTGCCCGCGGCAAGACAAAGCCGGCATCCCGCGGCGCAGCGCCTTTCGCTGCGGGATGCCGGCTCCGGACGGGCCGTTTTTTATTGTGAAATTTAGCCACTCATACAGATCTTTTTTTAGTCCAGAATATTAGCATAACTATATATACGGAGGTAATCCCGGATGAAAAGCATCAAGCCGTTTGTATTTTCACAGGCAATCCACGGCGTTCAGGTGAAGCCCCTGAACGAAAGCGGCAGGGAGGTGGCCGTCCGCTACAACGGGCTGCTGGCGTCCTCCGGGGCCGCAGAAATATTCATGCACTACGGTTTCGGTGAGGCCGACAGTTGGACAGACGTGGGTGATCAGCGCCTTGAAAGGACCGGCGAAGGGTGGGAGTCCATGGTATCCATGCGCGACAACACGCAGCTCAATTTCTGCTTCCGGGACGGCGCTTTCAACTGGGACAACAACAGCGGGGTCAACTGGATCTACCGCATTTCTTAATGCGGGAGTCGGGAATCGGGAATCAGGCTTATTTGATCCTGATTAGATAATACGGAAGATAACCACATCCCCCCCGGTTCCCAATTCCCGCTGTTATTTCCGCCTTCCGGCGAACAGCACCCTCCCCAGGTAGGGATGGTAGTACCACTCTCCAACGGCAATCAGAACCGCCAGCAGTCCCAGGCCGGGCCAGGAAAGGGGCGACTCGGCGAGAAAGGAAATTTCCCACAGCACCGCCGCTGAAATCAGTGCATCAGCCACCGCCGCCGGGACATTGCCGTACCTTGGATAAATGACCAGGTCGGCGGTCAAAAAGGATGCCACCGCCGCCACCAGGGCGGCCATCACTGCCTCCCCGGTGCCAATGCCGCTTATCAGGGGCATGGCTATCCCCGCCAGCGGGGCAAACAGCAAAAACTTGGTGAGAAAAGCATTTAAATACGCCTTAATCCCTTTTCACTCCCTCCAGCCAGGTAATTTCGCGCTTCCTGCCGGCCTCCCGGTCGTAGTGGGCGATCATCTTGCGGGCCAGCTCAACCCCCAGCACCCAGAGGGCGGCGGTGGTGAGGTGCAACGGAGAAACGGAGTCGAACAGTATATTGCTTTTTGCCGGAAATTCATCGTCTTCCTCCCAGATAACCACCGCCAGGGGAATCTTGGGGAGGGCCGGGATCAGAAAGGACCTGTCCCCCAGGTCAAGGGGCCGTCCCCCCAGGGCGCGGGCCGCCTCGTCAAATTCTTCCGGCCGGCGGCCAAACACCCCGGCCAGGGGAATGGCGGCATCGGTCTGAAAGGGCATGTAGTGGTGAGAACCGTCCGGCAGTTCCAGGAATGAAAGCCAGGCCCCCCTGGGCGGCAGCCCCGAAGACTCGCACAGGTACTGCACAATAAGGGTGCGGTCGTTAAACGAAACCTCTGCCGACGGGTCGTCCGCCCGCCATACCGCGCCGTCCCCGTTCACCATGTACAGGCTTCCGAAATACATGATTTCCAAAATCCGCCTGTCCCTGTCGTACCTGGCTCCCGATCTGGCGGCGGCGTCCCCTGGATCCAGGGTCCTGAACCTTTTCACCGCCTCATGGTAGGCGTTGACCGGATTGCACATAAACAACCCCCCAGGGATTGGAAATTGGGGATTCCCAATTCCCGATTGCTGACCCTTTACATATTCCTGAGATATAATACGATGGCAGTAATGATCACCACTGCGAAGAGGACCATGGAAAGCCCCCCGAAGTTGGTCAGGGCGCTCAGCCTGATCCCCTCCCTTTCGGACCTTTCCCTCAGTTTCTGGTATACCTTTATTCTCCCGACCACGTCCATGACCATTCCGTCCACCAGGTCGGGGTCGCCCCTTCTTTCCAGCAGGCTGTCCAGGGTATAACACTCCACCTGTTCTTTCACCGTTTCACCGGCGCCGGAACAGTAGCCCTCCAGAAATTTTTTAATTTCTTTTTCCATTGGCTTGATGCGCTGAAAATAATACCTTCTCTCGGTCCTGTCCAGGGATCTTATATTTCTCGCCAGCAGCCTCCGGGCTTCATCTTCCAGTCCGAATTTTCCGGCCACCAGATCGGCCACTTCACGTGACACTGTTACCTCCGCCTCCAATCCACAATCCCCAATCCCTAAAATTTGAATTTCTTTAGGAAACTTAAAACTCCTGTCTTAGATGTAAAAAGACTTTTTATTTACATGTTTGTTTTATGCTAAAAAAAGGTTAATATAAGACTGCCGGCATAGTATATAATACCCGGAGGACTTCCCGGCACTCCCTTGCCGGGAAAGCCCCTTGTTATTAAAAAGGAGAACGGGCGGGGTGAGTCGAATAGAAAGCTTATCGGCGGAGGTAAAAAAGGTGGAAGTTTACGCCCTGATCGGCCCCAGCGGAACCGGTAAAAGCCACCGGGCCGTCATGGTGGCCCACCTGACCGGATCGGACATAATCATTGACGACGGCCTTCTGATAAAGGGCAACCAGATCCTGGTGGGAAACACGGCCAAAAAGCAGCCCACCAGGATTGGGGCGATCAAGGCCGCCCTTTTTCTTGACCGGAACATTTCCGCCAAGGCCAGGGAAGTCCTGAGGCAGCACAACCCGTCCAGGGTTCTCATCCTGGGGACATCCGTCGAAATGGCCCGGAGGATTGCCTCCACCCTGGACCTGCCCGATATTTCCAGGGTCATCGATATCCGCGAGGTGGCCAGCCCGGAAGAGATAAAAAAGGCGCGGCTCAACCGCACCAAATTCTCAAGGCACGTGATTCCGGCTCCCACCATGGAGGTCCGGAAAGGATTTCCGGGCACCATAATCGAACCGCTGCGGGTCCTGATCAGGAAGGACAAGGACAAACACAGCGCAGGCCGGAGCTGGCTGGAACAGTCGGTGGTCCGTCCCACCTTCACATATTACGGAAAGCTGACCATATCCGACCACGCAATCTCCTCCATAGCCGTTCTGGCCGCCAGGGAGGTTTCGGGGGTCAAAAGTCCCGGCAGGGTGCATGTCGCCCAGGCCGAGGAGGAGCTGATCATTGACATTTCCCCGGTGCTTTATTACGGCGCCTACCTGCCGGGGGTGTCCAAAAAGCTCCAGGCCGTGATCAAGGAACGGGTGGAGTACATGACCGGCCTTTCGGTCAAGACGGTAAACGTGATCATCAAGAGCATCGATCTGAAGGCGCCGCAAAAACCGGCAAACGAGGCCCGGTAAACAGACCGGGCCATTCCGTTGCAAAGCCGGATCCGCGTTTCCGCCCTGGCTGTTTTCATTCAAACCGCCGGCCTTCTCCTACCTGGCAAACACGTGCCTGCCGATTTTGGTGATCACCGGCCTCTGCCACACCCACCGGCTCCGGGCGGTCTCCGGGTTCCAGTAGTACAAAGCTCCGCCGGTGGGGTCCCGGCCCTCCAGCGCCATTTCCGCCGCCTTCAGGGATTCAGCGGTCAGCGGCCGCATGTATTGGCCGTTGGACACCGCCTCGAAGGCCAGGGGCTGGTAAACCACCTGTCTTACGCTGTCCGGGAATTTTTCGCTCTCCATCCGGTTGACGATCACCGCGCCGACGGCCACTTTTCCCGCAAAGGGTTCATCCGCAGCCTCCCCTTCGATAACCCTGGCCATCAGGTAAATGTCGCCGCGGTTTATGCCGCCCCGGGACACCGGGCTGTACGAGGCCGGCCGGTGATAACTCTCCGCCGGATCTTCCCGGGCAGGATCAGCCTGGCCGGCATGAACCGCCTTTTCCGGTTCCCCTTCGGCGGGATCCGGCGCCTGTCCCGTCCAGGCCAGACCTGCGGCGAAAACCAGGGCCAGGGCAAGGCAAACCGGAAAATACTTTTTTGTTTTCAATGTTGCAGCCAGGTTCGATATTTTTTTGATAACTCTAATTAATGCCGGGCTTCTATTGATCATACCACATATATATTGATATTTTTTATATAGTCTACAATAGATTTTCATAATAAAAATTGACATGATATCAACCTCCATAGTAATTCAATCCTGGCCCTGGTATTATATATTGGGTTACATGATATGTCAACGGTAATTACTGCTATATATATTACAAACTTTCTTTTGTATTATGATTGATATAAAATATTATATAAGGTTTAAAGCCGTCAAGAGGGAAAATATTAAAAAAGCCAGGGCGTGTCAGCCCCGGCTGATTATTTTGCATTAATTTATCGTCTTCCATTAAATGTTCAATTTTACGTTCTTGACGCAAAAACGTGGTTTCCGATGCGGGCTATTACCGGAAGGGTTCTGATCCACTGGTCGGTGGCGGTTACAGGGTTGTAAAAGAACAGTGCCCCATTTGTGGGATCGTGTCCGGCTATTGCCTGTATGGCCGCACATATGGCAGTTTCGTCCGGCTCCAGGTTGATGCTGCCGTCTCCCACCGGAGAGAACTGATATACCCCTCTGTTCTCCTGCAGGATTACCTCCCTGATGGTCTTTGGAAATTCACTGCTCTCCAGCCTGTTTAAAATCACGGCGCCCACCGCCACCTGCCCGGTGAAGCTCTCACCCCGGGCCTCGGCGAATATGGCCCTGGCCAGAAGCATTATGTCCTCCCGGGTAAAGCCCCGCGAGACGGCCAGATCAAAATCCGGGGCGCGGCCGGGTATGATCAAAACCTGTTTTGGGTAAATTACCGTTGAGGACAGCCGGTTTGCCCTGATTAAAGCCTGCAGGGACACACCTGTCTTTTCCGCTATATTTGAAAGATTGTCACCCTCCCGGACAGTGTAAACGGAAATTTTTTCATTTCTGCCGGAAAATATGTCTCTATCTTCTCCGGCCGCCGCCCCCATTACCCCCCCGAAAATGGAAGCCAGCAGGGCAGCAACAAGGACGGCCCTGATTAGGTTAGTACTCATATATCCTCCTTTCTACCCAATAATAAGTTTTTACATTATCTCGGCCGAAATATACAACCATATTTTACCAGGCTTGTTATATTTTATAAACATGAGAAGCTTTTTATAACAAAAAAAATCCCCTTTAAGGGGATTATCAATTCCCGATTCCCGCCTTCACGCCATCAGCAGCAGGGCGTTGACGATGGAAGCCGCGATGGTGCTTCCGCCCCTGGTGCCCGGCATGGTGATATATTCAATACCGGTTCCCATGAGCATTTCCTTGGACTCGGCGGCCCCCACGAAGCCCACCGGCGTTCCCACCACCAGGGCCGGGCGGGCCTTTCCCTCCCTGATCAACCGGCAAAGGGTGAACAGGGCGGTGGGGGCGTTTCCCACCGCAATGATGCCGCCCTCGGCGGCCGGGGCGCCCCTTCTCATGGCCGCCATGGCCCTGGTCACGCCTTCCCGCCTGGACTCCCGGATCACCTCCGGGTCGCCGATCAGACAGAAGGCCCCGACCCCGAACTTTTCCATCCGGTGGGCAATGAGCCCGGCCTTCAGCATGTTCACGTCGCTCATGATCGGTTTTCCTTTTCTTATGGCGGCCAGTCCGGCCTCCACCGCCCCCGGGGACATCTTCACCAGCGATACGCAGCCCAGGTCGCCGGTGGTGTGAATCACCCTTTTGATGATCTCCCTCTCCGGGGCGGGAATGTTTTTTAACTCCGGAAGGCTGTCCTCTATGATGGCCATGCTCTTTTTCTCAATTTCCCCGGGATCCTTGATCATCTCCAATGCTCAGACAACCTCCCCTATCCGGTCAAGCAATATTTCGGCCAGCCTTCTGTCCGCGCCTATATTGCCGGTCATGTCCATCCGCACGTGGGGGTATTTTTTTCTTTCCTCATTGATGATTTCCGGAATGTCCTTTTTCATGTGCATACCCATGTACAGGAACAGCGGCACAACGATCACCCTGTCCATACCCGCCGAAACCGCTTCGGCCACCGCCGACGGGAGGTCGGGCTGGTTGAACTGCAACGAGGCCCCGGCCACGTAATCAAATTTTCCCCCGGATTTCACCTTTTCCACCAGATCGGCCAGCGTGGCCTGGGCATCCGGAAGCCTGCTGCCGTGGCTGAGAAGTATTATTCCTGTTTTCACCCGATCATCACCCCTCTTTTATCGGGATCCCTGACCCCAATCCCTAATCTTTTTCAATTTCAACTTCCTTCCCCAATTCCCAATTCCTAATTCCCATTTCCTTCATTCATCAACTGTCTGAAATATTTCAGGGCCCGTTCCACCGCCTCTTCCACGGACCGGGCCGCGCCGGGCGGCTCGGGGGGCCTTTTGACCACCACCACCGGAAGGCCCAGTTTGGCCGCGGCTGAAATTTTTTCGGCCAGACCGCCTTCACGGCCGCTTTCCTTGGTGACCAAGACATCGGCCCGGTAGTGCCTCATCAGGGCCATGTTCATCTCTTCGCTGAAAGGCCCTTGAACGGCGGCCACGTCCGCGGGGCTGAACCCCATATCCAGAAGGCGCCTGATCACCCCGGGGTCGGGAATCACCCTGATCACGATCCTCCGGCCCCTATCCCGGGCTGTTTCTAAAAAAATCCCGGCCGTTTTGCTCCCGGCGGCCAGGAAGATGGTCCGGCCCAGTTCACAGGCCCTGCGGGCGGCCTCCTGGTAACTTTCCGCCGTCTCCACCATGGGCCCCCCGGGCACTTCCCCGCCGGGACGGGCATAGCGTATATATGGAATCCCGGCTTTTCCGCACGCCCCGGCGGCATTGCGGCTGACCTCCACGGCAAAAGGGTGCGAGGCGTCCACCAGCACCCTGACCGTCCTGGATACAATGAGATCAAACATCTCCCGGGAGTCCAGGCGCCCCTGCACCACCGGGATCCCGTCCCGGGCCGCCAGGTCCGACCCGTACCCCGTGGCCGTACTGACCAGCACGGCCACTCCCTTACCGGCAATCTCCCGGGCAATGGCCCTGCCGTCCGAAGTGCCCCCAATCACCAGAATCATAGCCTGTATCCCCTGGGGGTCACCAGGAATCCACCCAGTTTCCTGGTGCCGCTGCTGCCCACAATCACCGTGCACAGCATGTCTATTTTAAAATCCAGCACATGGTCAAGGTCGGTGATAATGATTTCCTCGTCTTCCCGGTCGGCGTTGCGCACTATTCCCACCGGAGTGTTTCCGGGCCGGTATTTTTTTAAAATTTCCACGGCCCTGCGGATCTGGCCGGCACGCCTGTGACTGGCGGGGTTGTAGATGACCAGCACAAAGTCCCCCGCCCCGGCGGCCTCCAGGCGTTTTTCTATGACCTCCCAGGGAGTCAGCAGGTCGCTGAGGCTGATTACGGCGAAATCATGCATCAGGGGCGCCCCGATTTTGGCCGCGGCCGCCGTGGCCGATGTTATGCCGGGGATCACCTCCACCTCCACCCGGCCCCACAGACCTTCCCTGTCCAGCATCTCCAGGATCAGCCCGGCCATCCCGTAAACCCCGGGGTCGCCGCTGGAAACAACGGCCACGTCCTTCCCCGCCCGGGCCCTCTCTATGGCCGCGGCGCAGCGGTCCACCTCCCGGGTCATGCCTGTGCTGATCACTTCCCTGCCGGTCACCAGGTCCCCCAACAGTTCTATGTACGTCTTGTAGCCCGCCACCACCCGGGCCTCCTTTAAAGCCTTGAGCGCCCGGGGGCTGATCAGGTCAGCGGACCCGGGTCCGATTCCCACCACCCGGATTCTTCCTCGGCCAGCGCCACCGTTACCCCGTCGCCCTTCCTCTTTGGCGCCAGCAGCCTTCCTTTCGGGCACGCCAGCATTGCCGCCGGTTCGCATACTCCACCCACTCCCATTCTGTCCTTCACCCGGTTTGATTCCCGCAGGCCGAACCGTTCCATGGCCCCGTTCAATTCCCCGGTGCCGAAGCCCAGCAGCGGCACCCCCAGTTCCCTGGCCGCCTCCACCAGGCCCCTTTCCGACGTCCTGGCCCCGATGGTGGCCAGCGCCCTCAGGCACAAGGAACTGCGCCCGGCCGATTCCAGGGCCCTGTTTATTTCATCCAGGATCCCGGCTTTTTCCACGCCCCGCTTGCAGCCCACCCCGGCCACCAGGTTGCGGGGACGCAGCAGCAGGGTCTTTTCGCCGGTCCGGGCCTGGGCCCGGCCGGTCACCAGCACCCTCCAGCCGGAAATGTCATCCCCCGCTTCGGCCCATGGCCTCACCGCCAGGGATTCGCTTTCCGGAATGGGAAGGCAGTGCTCCGTGTAAATGACAACCCTTTCTCCCCGGGCCAGGGCGGCATTAACCTTTTTCACGGCGGAAAAAGGTTCCGGGGCCAGTTGAAAATCCCTGGCCAGCACGTCCACCGCCGGGACCCCTCCGGCATCGGTGGCGGTGGTAATCACCGCCGTACACCCGGTCTTTCCGGCGATCATGCGGGCCAGGTCGTTGGCCCCGCCCACGTGGCCGCTCAGGACGCTGATGGCGAAACCGCCCCCCTCGTCCATGACCACCACCGCCGGGTCGGTTCTCTTGTCCCTGACATGGGGGGCAATGGTCCTGACCACAATCCCCAGGGCCATGATCATCACCAGCCCCCGGTAGCCGGCAAAAAAGTCCCCCATAACCAGGCCCAGCGGCCCGTCCAGGGGTGCCGCGCCGTCAATCTCCCGGGCCAGTTCCGGCAGGGTAAAAACTGACACCTCGTGGCCCTCGGACCGCAGCGCTCCGGCCACTTTCAGCCCCAGCCGGGTTCCCTTCCCGGTGACGGCCACCACAGCCACCTTCATTCCGCCCGCCCCCTGAATCCGTGGGAAAAGTCAGGGTCATAAAGCCTCGACCGCCGGTAGTCCCTGACGAAGACGTCCCCCACCAGGATCAGGGCCTGACGGGTTATCCCGGCCTCTTTTACCAGTTTCCCTATATTTTCAAGGGTCCCCCTGATTACCCTCTGGTCGGGCCAGGAGGCCTTTTCCACCACCACCACGCCGGTGCCGGGGCCGTATCCGCCCTGCAGCAGTTCGGCCGTCACCCGGTCGATCTGGTTCACACTGAGGAAAATGCACATGGTGCAGCCGTGCCTGGCCAGGTCCCGCAAGTTTTCCGCCCCGGGCACAGGCGTCCTGCCCTCCAGCCTGGTCATGATCACCGTCTGGGTAACCCCCGGCAGGGTCAGCTCCCGGGGAATGGCGGCCGCCGCGGCGAAAACCGAGCTGACGCCGGGCACCACCTCAAATGGAATGCCCTTTTCGGCCAGGGCGTCCATCTGTTCCTGGATCGCCCCGTAAATGGAAGGGTCCCCGGTATGCACCCGGGCCACCTTTTTGCCTTCCCGCCAGGCCCTGAACATTACCTCCAGCACTTCCTCCAGGCTCATGCCGGAGCTGTCGTATACTTCCGCGCCGGGCTTGCAGCCGTCCAGGACCGCCCGGTTGACCAGTGAGCCGGCGTAAATTACCACGTCAGCCCCGGCTATGATCCTGGCCCCCTTGACCGTGATCAGTTCCGGGTCCCCGGGCCCCGCCCCGATAAAGTGGATCATCCGGTCAGCCCCCCTGTCTCCCCGCCGGTGTTTCCGGAGAATCCCCTTTTCTTTATAATCAACAGGGACATGTAATCCAGCCGCCTCCCCTTAAGGCTGTCCAGGTCCGCGGTCACATACTGGTCGCCGTACCCGCAGCGGCTGAAGTAAACCGCCCTGTTCTTCATCCCCAGTTTTTCCAGGAGTTCCGCCACCTCTTCAACCTTTTTGTTTACCTTCATCAGCACCACGTTGTCAAACCTTTTCAACACGTCCTCCAGTTGGTCCAGCCCGTAAACCGCCGGAAGCACCGCCAGGGACTCCTCCCCCTCGGCCAGGGGCACCCCCGACAGGGAGGCGCAGGCCGACATGGCCGTCACGCCCGGCACGGTCTCGACCTCCAGGTCCGGGTGACAGGACCTCAGGTGCCTCAGGACGTAACCGAAGGTGCTGTAAAACATCGGGTCCCCGATGGTCACAAAGGCCACCCTGTGCCCCCGGCGCACCTTCCGGGCCACCTCCTCCCCGGCCGCGGCCCAGCTTTCCTCCAGCACCGTTCTCTCCCTGGACATGGGGAAGGACAGTTCCAGGCGCTGGTATTTTTTCCCGGTAAGCCCGGTGACCACCTGCAGGGCCAGGCTGTCCCTGTCCGACGAAGACCTGGGCACGCACAGCGTATCAACTTCTTCCAGAATACGAAAGGCCTTTAAGGTTATCAGGCCGGGATCCCCGGGCCCGACCCCCAGGCCGTAAAATTTACCCGCCAAGGTCTTCCCCCCGTTCCCACGCGGATATGACGTAAACCGGGTTGCCGGCCTTCATCAGCCGGCTGGAACCCATCTTCACCGACCTGTTCACCGAGACCTGCACCACCTCGGTCTGCCACCGGTCCCCGAAAAAATCAAGGGCTCCGGCCAGGGTTTCCAGGGTCACCGCGTTGACCACCACCCTGCCCGCCGGAAGTATTCTTTTTTCCACAACCTCCAGAATGTCCCCCAGCCTCCCCCCGGATCCGCCGATGATTACCCGGTTCGGACGGGGCAGCGGAACCAGGGCCTCCGGTGCCTCGCCCTCCACCACCTGGACACTGCCGGCACCGAAGCGGGCACTGTTTTCGCGGATCAGCCGGCACCCCCCGGCGGACCTTTCCACGGCCCAGAACTTGCCCCCCGGCGTCATCAGTGCGGCCTCCACCGCAATGGACCCGGTGCCGCTGCCCACGTCCCAGACCGTCATGCCCGGCCCGAGGCGGGCCTTGGAGAGGGTGATCACCCTGATTTCCTCCCTGGTCATGGGCACCGTGCCGCGCGAAAACAGTTCGTCGGGAATACCGGGAACGCTGAATTTCCACATTTCATTCATTGACCATCACCATCACGCAGTTGTGCCTTCCTTTATATTCATCCGGAAAAGGCTCCCCCGGCCGGAGCCGGACCACGGCCTCCCCCGGGAGGCTTAAGTCGAAGCACAGGTAAAACATCTTGCCGGCCTTCCCCCGGCCTAACAGTTCATATATTTTTTCCGGCGGGTTTTTCGTGCCCGTGAGGACAACCACCTTGTCCATTCCTTCGGCCAGTTCGGCCAGTTTTTCCGCCGGCCGCCCGTGGGCGCTGAGGATTACGGCGTCGTCCCAGGGCATGGACAGCCTGGCGAAGGCCAGTTGCACCGAGCTCAGGCCGGGGATGACCTCGATCTCCCAGGGGTCGAAGTGCTTCCGAAGGTACTTCAAAATACCGTACAGACCCGGGTCCCCGGAAGCCAGCACGGCCACTCCGCTTTCCCGCCTGTTCCTGATTAATTCCAGCATTTCACGGAAATTGTCGGTCAGCACCAGCTTTTCCTGGTCGTCTCCGGCAAAGCTGTCCAGGTGCCTTTTCCCGCCTATAAGCACCTTGGCCTCCCGCAGGGCGGCTGCGGCCGCCGGGGTGAGGTGCGCGGCGCCTCCGGGGCCCACCCCGATCACCTTAATCTTTTGCATCCCATTAGTCTCCCCAATTCCTCCGCCGCCCCGTCCATCCCCAGAATGCCGCCGTCCCGGGCGGTGATGACGGTGGCCACCCGGATCCTGCCCCAGACATGATCCTGCGCCCTGCGGCTGGCCACGGCGGCGATATGGTCAAAAACCCCGTCCAGGCCGGATTCCCTGACCAGGTCCACCGCGCCCTCCAGGGTGTTAATATTCAATATCCGGGCCACCAATTCCTTTTTTGCCCCGTGCAGGGCCGCGTATGCGGCCAGGATTTCCCTCCGCCCGTCGGCCACCCGGCTGTGGGTGTTGAAAATCCCCCCGGCCACCTTGGCAATTTTGCCTATCTGGCCCCACAGGATGACCGACTCGATCATGTTCTCCACGCACCTCTCAAGCATGAACCCCACATAGTTGCTCATCTCGATGACCGCATCCGGATGAAATCCGTAGTCCTCCACGGCCTGCCGGTATCCGGATCCGCCGGGGGTGAGCACCACCCGCCTGAGGCCAAGGGCGGCGGCCTTCCTGACAAACGGCACCAGGGAATCCTTCAGTGCCTCCACGGACATGGGGCGCACTATGCCCGTGGTGCCCAGGATCGATATGCCCCCTACAATGCCCAGGCGTTGGTTCAGGGTGCGCTTTGCGGCTTCCCTCCCTCCCGGCACGCTGATGGTGACGGTCACTCCGGTTCCCGGGGGAATCAACGGTTCCACCGCCTCCCTGATCATCCTGGCCGGCACCGGGTTTATCGCCGGCCGGCCCACCGGCACCGGAAGCCCGGGGACGGTGACGGTGCCTACACCTTCCCCGCCCCTGATGGTAAAGCCGCCCCCGGAAATGCCCAGATCGGCCACAATTTCCAGGCCGTTGGTGACATCGGGGTCATCCCCGCCGTCCTTGACCACCACCGCCCTGGCGCCGCATTCCGTGAAACCGGCCGTTTTCACCGGCACCTCGATCTTAACTCCCTGGGGGTTCACCACGGTCACCCGTTCATGTTTTTCTCCCGTAAACAGAAGAAGCGCCGCCGCCCGGGCCGCCGCGGCTGCCGACGCCCCGGTGCTCACCCCGCAGCGCAGTTCTTTCTTTTCTTTTTCTTTCATCCTCAATCTCCAATCCCCAATCCCTAATCCCCGGTTCCCGATTCCCGCCCCCAAATTTCAGCTCAAAATTAAAGAGCCGGACTTGCCGGCTGCTATGTCAGGTACAGTTTTTTTATCAGCGCCTTGCGCTTGTTGCTTTCCGCGCCGCTTGCGTCCTCAAGCCCGCTCCCGCTCCTCCCCCGGTTTCCCCGGACAGACCTTTTCGCCTGGTATTTCCTGTCGTACTCCTCAATGGAGGCGATGGAGTCCAGGTTGTTTTTCGTCCACTCCAGCAGGATGGTGTCAATGTATCTGAAATTCCTTTTGCCAAGCAGCACCGCTCTCCGCAGGGCTTCCTGAACAAGTTCCGGGCCGGGATACTCGACCCACTGGGCAATCTTCTCCACCTCTATTGGCGACAGCGGACGGCCGAATTCATTCTCAAAAATCCTGTAGCACGATGCCAGGGCTTCCTTTCTGACGGCCCGGGAGGTCACGCCGTCGAGCTTCGTGCCGGCCTTTTCGATTTCTTTGGCCCTGGCGCAGGCCCAGTAGTCGGAAAGCTTTTCGAACAACGGCTCAAAATCGTAACCCGTGATCACATCATCCCGGGTCTCGTCGTAATAAAGGGTTTCCACCAGGATCTTTTTTTCAAAAAGGGACTTTATGTTCCTTTCTATCTCCTCCGGGCCGGCAGACATGTATTCGGCCAGCGCTTCGGGGGCGGGATGGAGGTCCTTTTCCTCGTTGCGCAGCCGGAACATCTGGATCAGGGTCATTACTTCCGAATCGGTAAGATTCATTTCCTTGTAAAATTTAAGCAGCATGTTCGGCACATTGGTAGCCCCGGACAGCCACAGGTCGGCACCGAAGGCAGCGGGAATATTTCCCTGCCTGTACTTCTTGACGGTATTCCGGGTCTTATTAATCATGCCACAACCCCCACGAAATGTAATTTTATTTTAGGGTAACGGCATGGGTTTGTCCAGCATCAAATATTCTTATTTACACCGTTTTTGAGGGTCAATCATCCAATATGCCCAATCTTTCTCCGGCAAGAAAAGGCATAAAAAACACATGCTTTTTGTCAGGATTTGCATTATTAACAAACCCTGGCTCCCAACACCTCCGTCATCTGCCGGATGGCCCAACGGTGGGCCTCCTGGTCATAGGAGGCAACTCCTTCCCTGTGCACTATAACCTCGTAATCACGGTTGCACAATTCCTCCACGGTGTACAATACGCAGATATGGGTGCACACGCCGACAACCTCAACGGTTTTCGGCTTGAGGTCCCTCAGCACCTCGTTGAGGTTTGTCCTGAAAAATCCGCTGTACCTGCTCTTGGGAACCCGGATGGCAAAAGAATATTCCTCCACCAGGGACTTCAGTTCCCTGATAACGTCCGATCCTTCCGACCCGTAAATGCAGTGCGGGGGGAACCTTTTAAACTCCAGGTCTTGGGGATCATGGGCGTCAATTATGAAGATCACCGGCAGGCCCTGCGAAACAAACTCCTGTACCTTCCCCGCCACAAAGGGGACTATTTTCTCGGCGCCTTCCCCGCAGTACAGGGCGCCGTCCTTTCTTATAAAGTCGTTGAGCATGTCCACCACCAGCAAAACGCGTTCGCTCACTTAGTCTCCAGCCTCCTTATCCAAGAGAAAGTCCCGTTCCCTTCACAAGCCAAAACCGGCTGCCCGGGGGCTTTTCTTTTTCCTTCGTTTATCTGGCCGCTTCATGAATTTCATCCGGCCCGGATCCAGTTTTGCCCAGGACAAGGCCAGGCACCCCGCGCAATGACTCCATGGTGACGAAATCCCCCACCGGATCCTCCATCTCAAAGTCCCAGGTATGGGGGTTGGGTATGAAAATGCAGCTAAATCCGGCGGCCAGGCCCGGGTTTATATCAGACTTTATGCTGTTCCCCACAACCCACGACCGCCGCGGGTCCAGCCCGTGCCGGCGGGCTATCTGAATGTATTCAACGCTGGTTTTGTCCTTAAGCACATACACCTTTTTAAAAAAATTACGCAGGCCGCTTTCCTCTATCCTCCTCCACTGGACCGACGGATCACCCTTGGTGGCCAGGAACATTTCGTACCTGCCCGCTTCCCGCAGTTCAGCCAGCACCTCTGCGGCGCCCGGCACCGGGCGGGGCCTCTGTTCAAACACCCACCAGCCCATCTCCTCCACCTTTCCGCAAATGTCCGGGTCCGGCGCTACCCCGTTGACACCGCAAAAGTGAACGTAGGTCTGGACCATGGCCCTGGGGAAGCATTCCTTGAGAAAACCTCCGCACCTCCTGACATTTTCGATATCCAGAAGGTTTAGTGTTTCCAGCACCCCGTCCAGGGGAAAGCCCAGCCTGACCATAAAACGGGCGTACTTCTCCCTGGCTGTTTCAAAAAAAATGGCGGTGTTCACCAGAGTGTCGTCAAAATCCCAGATTATGCCCGGCCGGGCCAGTCTGCTCACGCCCCGCTTCCTTTCCCGAAGGCGGTGTATCAACAGGGCCAGCCTGTGCTGGTCATCTGTTTCGCAAAATATTATACCATCAAGCCCACGGATAAAAAATCATAAATTTTTTCATACTGCCCGGAATATACGGTTCGAAACCCATGCTCACAACGTACCGTTTGATAAATGTTCAGTATTGCATGGATAATTATACCATGTTATATATTGTAATATACGGTTTTAAAGCACCCGTCCTGTTTAATATCAATATAAAGCCTGTAATTTATATCTCATATCAGGACAAAATATAAACCACACCAGCCTCCGGATTTTTTTAAGGATGCGTTCATGGAAACCGGGCCTTGAAATATGAAAAGGGAGTGATTTTTCCCCATGGCGTTAAAAATTGGGATTAACGGTTTCGGCCGGATTGGCAGGGCGGTATACAGGGCATCGCTGAATTACCCTGAAAAAATTCAGGTGGTGGCGGTGAATGACCTCACCGACGCGAAGACCCTTTCCCACCTCTTAAAATACGATTCGGTCCACGGGATTTGCCGCGGAGAAGTGGAAGCCGCCAATGGAAGCTTCCGGGTGGGCGACTGCGAGGTGACGGTTACGGCCCACAGCGATCCGGCCGCCATACCCTGGAGCGATCTGGGAGTTGAGGTGGTGGTGGAAGCCACGGGGCGTTTCACGGACCGCGACAAGGCCGCCAGGCACCTGGAAGGCGGCGCCAGAAAGGTGATCATCACGGCCCCGGCAAAAAATGAAGATATAACCGTGGTCATGGGGGTGAACCAGGACAGGTACGATCCCGGCGCCCACCATGTCATCTCTTGCGCTTCCTGCACCACCAACTGCCTGGCCCCCCTGGCCAAGGTGCTGCACAATGAATTCGGCATAACCAGGGGAATGATGACCACCGTTCACTCATACACCAACGACCAGCAGATCCTGGACCTGCCCCACAAGGACCTGCGGAGGGCCAGGGCCGCAGCGCTTTCCATCATTCCCACCACCACCGGGGCGGCCAAGGCCGTATCCCTGGTGCTGCCGGAACTCCGGGGGAAACTCCACGGCATGGCCATGCGGGTGCCCACCCCCAACGTTTCAGTGGTGGACCTGGTGGCTCACCTGGCCAGGGAAACAACGGCCGATGAAATCAACTCGGTGCTGAAAGAGGCCTCCCGCAGCAGTCTCAAGGGCATCATGGCGTACAGCGAGGCCCCGCTGGTGTCGAGGGATTTCAACGGCAACCCCCATTCCTGTATAGTAGACGCCCTGTCCACCATGGTCATCGACGGCGTTATGGCCAAGGTAATCGCCTGGTATGACAACGAGTGGGGATATTCCAACCGGGTGGTGGACACCGTCCTTTACATAATGGAAAAAGGGCTGTAAAAAAACCGCCCCCGCAGAACTGAAAAGAAAGGCCCCGGGGTGTCCTCCCGGGGCCGTTACCCTGAAACCTTGATTCCGTTGTTCTGCGCCTGTCTGTCCATGTCCGCGTGAGATTTATCCCTGTTCCTGTAATCAAAACAGGTCCTTTCAGTCCTCTCCTTGTACTGGATAATCACCCCCTTATGCCCCTTCGAGGTGCAGAACTCGAAAATGTACTTCCCCCCCCCGGTGACATAAGGGGCCTGGATGTAATATGTGCACGATTCGCACTGGTCGTGCTTCTTTCTGGTGTGAACGGCATTGAATCTCAACTTTTTCAAGTACTTCTAACCCCCTTATTAGTGGCATTTTTCACAATCCATCTTAAAAAAATATATCTTTATATAATCTGAAAAAGATGCCGCCGGGTTTCAACATATAATTATCTTAATTATAGTCCATCAGCGTCCTGAAAGGTAGACTTTTTTATGCGCCCGGGCGCGGCGTCACCACGTTTGGGCGGTCAGGTTTCTTTACAATCTGATAAAAATTTTTTGTTTTTGTCACTACGTTAAGCCCCTGCATGTGAACATTATTACATTCTAAAGAAACCGGGCAATTTCCTTTGTCTCCCTTCTGCCCGGCCTCCCCCCTCCCCCGGGTTCGGCGTATCCCACCGGAACAATGGCCACCGGCCTCCTGCCTTCCGGCATTTTCAGAAAGTCACGCACCTTTTCCTCGTCAAAGGCCCCCACCCAGCAACTCCCCAGTCCAAGCGCCGTTGCCGCCAGCAGAATGTTCTGAACGGCCGCCGCCGTATCCTGGATACAGTACAGGTCTCTTCCCCTTGACCCGTAGACCCCGGCTGACCGGTGGGGTTCGGCGCAAACCACGAAGCAGACCGGGGCCCGGGCAACAAACCCCTGGTTCAGGGCGAAGGATGCCAGGGCCTCCCGAAGTGCCCTGTCCCTTACCACATAAAAGAACCACGGCTGCAGGTTCCCCGCCGTCGGCGCCCACCTGGCCGCCTCCAGAATAGCCCGCACCATGTCTTCGGGAACATCCCGGGAGCTGAATTTTCTCACCGAAGTCCTGCTTTTAATAAGTTCCAGCAAAGTTATCTCCCCGCTTCCGGCAGTTTTGCATATCCCCCATATTATACGGCGGAAAAACTTCTGATATCCGGCCCTCCAATCATCCCGGGCCAGGCCCCCTTCCGGAAAAAAACAGGCAGGGATGTGAATTGCTTCCGGAGAATAATTATATTGTTGACATTAATCCTTTTAATCCTTATCCCGGACTGTTTCCGTTATTTTTCGCCCTAGCCCGGCCAGTTCTTCCTCCAGTTCCTCCAGTTCTTCGATCATCCCCGGCTTTACGGAATGCGCGGGCAGCCTTTTCCTGAGATCGGATATCTTTTTTTGCAGTTCCTCAATTTTCGATTCCAGCATGCCTGCACCTCCGTTCTGATTATATTATTATAAAGGAGGATCTGGAAAGATGCGCGGGGGACTTTTCCCAATGTTCGCAACGGTAGTGCTGTCGGTGGGGGTTTACTGCCTCTGGTCGGTGGTCCTGAAAAAAAGCGACAGCGTGGGCACCGCCCTGGGGGTAATCACCGCCGTCCTGGTATCGGCAGCTTTTACCAGGTTTAAAAGAAGGAAATAATTATCTTATAAGCCAGACTTAACCGTCAGAAGTCAGAATACAGAAGTCAGAATACTATTCTGGATTCTGGATTCCGGCTTCTGTATTCCGACGGGAAAGATTATCAAAGAAGGTGTATTATTTGCCCGATCCACGGCCTGTAGGAGTGTTTGACTCGGGTGTCGGCGGCCTGTCTGTTTTAAAGGAAATCAGGCGGGTTCTGCCATGCGAGGATATCATTTATTACGCCGACTCTGCGTACTGCCCGTACGGCGCAAGATCCCCGGCCGAAATCGTTTCCCGGTCGCTCAGGATCTGCGACTTTTTGCTGGGTCAGGGGTCCAAGGCGCTGGTGGTGGCCTGCAACACCGCTTCGGTGGCCGGGCTGGACGTATACAGGGAAAAATACGGCGTACCCATCGTGGGCATGGAACCCGCGGTAAAACCCGCCACCGCCGCCACCAGGAACGGCAGGGTGGGCGTTCTGGCCACCAGCGTAACCCTGTCCGGAGACCGGTTTTCTTCCCTATTGGAAAGATACCAGAACGGTGCCGACGTGTATTCCCAGCCCTGCCCCGGGCTGGTGGAGCTGGTGGAGAGCGGCTGCCACGACGGCCGGGAAGCCCTGGAGATGCTTGAAAAATACCTCGCCCCCCTGATGGAGAGGGGAGTGGACACCGTCGTCCTGGGCTGCACCCACTACCCCTTCTTGAAGGAAGCAGTAAAAACCATAGTGGGGCCGGAAGTTGCCGTCATTGACACCAGCGAGGCCGTGGCACGGCAGGTGTGCAGGGTACTGGCCGGGCACGGCCTGGAAAACCCGGGAGGCCGGGAGGGCCGGGAGGTTTTCCACACCAGCGGCGACCCCCTGGCGGTGGGGGCGGTGATTAAAAAACTTTGGGGCGGCAGCCCCGTGGTTATGCACACCCCGCTGTGAACAGCCGCGGCACAATAAATTTCTTTTTTATTAAACAAATTTTGGCAGGTACCCTTCTCTGGGCAGCGAAATATTAAAAATTGGGAATTTTATCTCCTGATTTCCAAGTTTCCCAGATTGCCGGGGTGGTGCCGTGAATACAAACCGCAAAGTTTACGCCGTGCTGTTCTTCAATATTGCCGCGGTGGTCTGCGCTTGCCTGTTCTATGCCCTGCCGCGGATGAGAAACATTATTACGGAAAACCTGCTGCCAGGGCAAGGAATCCTGGTCACCGACCAGGCCTTGCAAGCCCTGAACAGGGAATGCCTTGTCCTGTCGGTTTCCCTGGTTTTGCTGGCCGCCGCGCTGCTGTGGTTTTCCATTTATTTAACCGGTGAAATTTTACGACCCATGAATACATTCATCAACAAGATAGGGCATATCTACCTCCCGGGCGGGCAGGAGGATATGGAAAGAACAACGGCCGGGATCCAGGCCGCATCCAGCAGCGCCGGCCTGATAAACAGCCTGCCAATAGGCATAATGGCGGTTAACTGTGACGGCATCATCTATTTGTTCAACCGGGAAGCCGGCGAAATAACCAAACTGGACCCTTCCCAGGTGGTCGGCCGCCCATTGGTCCAGTTTTTCCCGAACAATGTCTCCAGCTGCGCAATGGAAGTTGTAAATACCGGCAGGGAATACCTGGGGCTGAGAAATATAATCAAGGCGGGAGATTTTTTCAGGGAACTCCTTTTATGCATCAGCCCCCTCCGCACCGGGGACCTGGTCACCGGCGCCATAGCGGTTTTTCAAGACGTCACCCCGCAGCGCAAGATGATCGAGGTCCAGTCCGCCTATGCCCTGGCCAGGGACCTGGCCACCCAGAAGGATCTGGACGGCACCGTCCGGCTCATCGCCAGGTCGGCGGCCGAAATGGTAAACATAGAGTATACCGCTGTATTCCTCGCCGATGAGAACGGGAGGTTAACAATCCAATCGTCCTGCGGGATACCGCCGGAAGAGGTCGAAAAGTACAACGCGTCCCCCTGGCATGTAAACAGCCCGGAAATTAAGAGTCTATATCTGAACAGGGTTCCGCTCCTGCACGGGGACGTCAGGAACAAGCCCGACCTCAGTCCCCTCCTGATTTTGCCTGGAATAAGCTCCCTCTACTCCTTCCCGATTATTTACGAAGACCGCCTGATCGGTTTGTTAAACCTGTACAGCCAAGATCAAAACAAGCTGTCAAAGGACATGATCTACCTCATTCGGTCCCTGTCTGGACAGTTGAACACCGCCATAACCAATTTCTACGAACTTCAGAGAATGCGCGCCCTGGCTTCGGTGGACGGCCTGACGGGCCTATTCAACAAGAAGCACTTCCTGCAGGCTGTCGAAGCCCAGCTTCTGAAAGCCTGCGCCTCTTCTCCCCTGTCCCTGATCATGCTGGACATAGACCACTTTAAAAAAATTAACGACAGCTTCGGCCACCAGTTCGGGGACCGGATTCTCAAGGAAGTGGCCGGCCTGATCTCCAGGCTGGTCCGGGAAAGCGACCTTGTCTGCCGCTACGGGGGAGAGGAATTTTCCGTCGTCATGCCCGGGACTTCCAAAGAAAAGGCCCTGGAGGCGGCGGACCGGATCAGGTCCGGGATTGAGAGCTATGTTTTCTACGGACCCGGCAAAGAGCCCCTGACCATCACCGTATCCGGCGGAGTGGCCTGCTTTCCGGAAGACGCCTCAAACGCCGACGACCTCATTATGAAAAGCGACACTGCCCTATACGCGGCCAAGAGGGCCGGCCGCAACCGCATATCCGCATACGAACCAGAACAGAAATTAACACAATTCATCAATTGAACCGGCTGGCTTAGCGGTTTTATGGCATTGTAGATAAATTTCGCTTATACTACTATTAATAAAAATAAAAAAATGTACAAGTAACCCCTGTGGAAATATGTTTTTAGTACTTGACATGAACATCACAAGATTTTAAAATTTATTGAGCGATATTTTGCCAAAATCTTTTTTCGCCACTTAACAATTAGAAGCGTAATTCCGGTTAAATATATACCAAAATATGTATTAACAATTTTGACATTATAAAGTGTTATTTTTTTACCTATAGTTATGTTTTTTAAATATAGTTATTAAATAACATTAAATAATGGGGAGTTATCATATGGAAAACTTGTTTCAGAATCAATCATTTGCCATGGAAGTAAGAAAGAAAAGCGGCCAGCCCATCGAACTCTGTTATCAATGTCAAAAATGCGCATCAGGCTGCTCCATGGCCAGGTACACGGATTACACCCCCAACCAGATCCTCCGTTTTGTCCAGTTGGGAATGAAAGAAAAGGTGCTTAACAGTTCGATGATATGGATCTGCTCCAGCTGCGAGATTTGCGGGGCCAGGTGTCCCAACGAAATAAAAATGGCCGAGGTAATGGACGTTCTTAAGCATATGGCCATCAGCGAAAATATTATCAAGGAAAAAAACATATACACCTTTAACGATATTTTTTTAAATACGGTTAAGTCAAGGGGCAGGATTCACGAGTTGACCATGATGTCTCTTTACAAGTTAAAAACCAGGGACCTCTTTTCCGATGTCGAACACGGGATTAAATTGTTTTTAAAGGGCAAGCTGCCCCTTCTGTCCAGGGGGATAAGAAACAGAAAGCTCCTCAAGGATATATTTAACCGCAGCATAGACTCCGTTAACAAAGATAACTTCGTCAAATGTTCCAATTAACCGGTGAATGAACGCAGCCCGGTCCGGCACGGGGCCGGCGGCTGAAAGAATATAAAATCTAACTGGGGAGGAGACCTTTCCTTGGACTTTTCATACTACCCGGGATGTTCCCTCGAATCCAGCGCCAGGGAGTACCATCTTTCCGCCGTGGCGGTGAGCAGGGCCCTGGGCCTGAACCTGGTGGAACTGGAGGACTGGATATGCTGCGGGGCCACTTCGGCTCACAGCACAAACCAGCTGCTGGCGTATTCCCTGCCTGCAAGCAATATCGCTTTGGCGCAGCAAGCGGGCCACGACCTGGTGGTGCCGTGCGCGGCCTGCTACAGCAGACTGAAGCGGACAGATCACGTCTTAAGGAATGATCTGTGCAGGAGAGAGGAACTGGAACAAGTAGTCGGGTTCAAGTACAACGGCAGCGTGAACGTGATGTCGCTGCTGGAAGCCTTTACAACCAGGCTGGGACCCGATGCAATCGAAAAACATGTCAAGGTTCCTCTTGAGGGCCTTAAGCTGGCCTGTTTCTACGGCTGCCTGATCGTCCGGCCCCCGGAGATCACCCGTTTTGATAACCCCGAAAATCCGACTTCACTGGACGTCCTGATGAAATCAATAGGGGCCAGCCCACTGATGTGGTCATACAAAACCGAGTGCTGCGGGGCCAACCTGAGCCTGACCGCAGGCAGCACGGTCAAAAAAATGGTCACAAGGCTGCTGGAAATGGCGGAGGAGGCCGGCGCCCAGGCCATTGTCACAGCCTGCCCGCTGTGCCAGATGAACATTGAATTGCGAAGGGAAAACAATAACGGATGCCTTCCGTCATTTTATTTCACCGAGCTGATAGGCCTGGCGCTCGGGATAACCAACTCTAAAAAGTGGCTGACGAAGCACCTGGTTGATCCATTCCCGCTGCTTCGGTCACTGTCGCTGGCGGTATAAACACTCCGGATGGAGGTTGCGGACTTGAACAACAACGTACAGCAGAAAACAGACAAAATGGTCGGGGCGGTTTTAGTCGTGGGCGCCGGCATCAGCGGGATGCAGTCGGCGCTGGACCTGGCCGAGATGGGATTCAAGGTTTACCTGATAGACAAGTCGCCGGCAATCGGAGGGCGCATGCCCATGCTGGACAAGACCTTTCCCACCAACGACTGTTCCATGTGCATACTGTCCCCCAAACTGGTGGAGTGCGGAAGGCACCGCAATATAACGATCCACACCATGTCGGAGGTCTCCGGCATAGAAGGAACACCGGGCAACTTTACCGTAACCGTTAAAAAGCATCCCCGTTACGTGGACGATCAGAAGTGCCTGGGATGCGGCAACTGCGCCGAGGTCTGCCCTGTCAAAACACCCGATGAATTCAACCAGGGCATGGGCAAGCGCAAGGCTATATACAAGCTTTATCCGCAGGCCTATCCCAACGCTTATACCATTGACAGGGAAAAATGCCTGAGGATGAAGAAGCCGAAGGCCTGCGGAAAATGCCTGGACGCCTGCCCGGTTAAGGCCATCGATCATAACATGAAGGAAGAAGAAATCCGGGTTAATGTGGGGTCTATAATACTGTGCCCCGGTTTTGAGCTTTTCGACGCCGAGCTCAGGGGTGAATACGGATTCGGCCTTTACCAGAACGTTATCACCAGTATTCAGTTTGAACGCATGCTCAGTGCCTCCGGCCCTTACGGCGGACACCTGATAAGGCCCTCCGACGGAAGGGAAGTAAAGAAGATAGCCTTTATCCAGTGCGTGGGGTCCAGGGACATATCCAAAAACCAGGGCTACTGTTCGTCGGTGTGCTGCATGTACGCCACCAAGGAGGCGGTAATCGCCAAGGAACACGTTCCCGGGCTGGAAACAACCATTTTTTGCATGGATGTCAGGGCTTTTGGAAAAGATTTTGAGAAATATTATTCCCGGGCCGAGAACGATTACCAGGTCCGCTACGTCAAATGCATGATCTCCTCGGTCAAGGAGCTACAGCAGACCAAGGACCTCCGGCTGCAGTACCGCACCCCGGAAGGCAGTCTGGTGGAGGAAGACTTCGACATGGTCATCCTGTCCGTGGGGTTAAAGCCTTCCTCTGATGTGACCGGCCTGGCAGCCCATATGGAAATACCCCTTAACAACTACAACTTTTGCCAGGTGGTCCCGCTTTCAGGCGTGAGGACCTTCAGGCCCGGGATTTTTGTGGCCGGCGTTTTCAGCGGCCCCAAGGACATACCGGAAACGGTCATGCAGGCCAGCGCCGCCGCGGGCGATTGCGCCGCTTTCCTCGCCCCGGAGCGCAACAGCCTGGTCAGCGAAAGGGTGTTCCCGGAGGAAAAGGACATTTCCGGACAGGAACCCCGCATCGGAGTTTTCGTGTGCCACTGCGGAATAAACATCGGCAGCGTTGTGGATGTCCCTTCGGTGGTAGAGTATGCCAGGACCCTGCCCAACGTGGTTTACGCCCAGGAAGGCCTCTACGTGTGCTCCCAGGACAGCCAGGCCAACATGAAAGAACTGATTGACCGGCATGGTCTGAACAGGGTTGTGGTGGCTTCCTGCAGCCCCAGGACGCACAAGCCGCTTTTCCAGGAAACGCTGCGGGACGCCGGGCTGAACAAACACCTGTTTGAGATGGCCAACATCCGCGATCAGTGCTCCTGGGTCCATCAGAACGATCCCGGCAAAGCGACTGAAAAAGCAAAGGACCTGGTCAATATGGCGGTTAGGAAGGCTGCCACCCTGAAACCCATCCAGTCCATGGTAGTTGATGTGAACCCATCCTGCCTGGTGATTGGCGGAGGCGTGTCCGGAATGAACGCCGCACTTTGCCTGGCCGACCAGGGGTATCGTGTTCACCTGGTTGAGGCTGCGGACAGGCTGGGCGGTCTCGCCCTGAGGATAAGCGAAGGATTTGGCGGGGAAAATATTTCGTCCTACCTGGAGGATATGGTTTCAAAGATACAGTCCCACCCCCTCGTTGAGGTGCACTACAACTGCCGGGTGGAGCAAGTGTCCGGTTTTGTGGGGAACTTCAGGTCGACCCTGACCGGCGGAAAGGAAATCAACCACGGCGCCGTGATCATAGCCAACGGCGGCGGGGAATACAAACCCTCAGAGTACCTCTACGGCGAACACCCGGGGGTTATGACCCAGTTGGAGCTGGACGAGGCCGTTGTTTCCGGGGACGCAAGGATCAAAAACGCCCGGACGGTGGTCATGATCCAGTGCGTTGGCTCCCGAGAAGAAGACCGCCCATACTGCAGCCGCATTTGCTGCATCAAAACGATGAAGCTGGCCCTAAAGCTCAAGCAAATCAACCCGGCCTTAAACATCGTGGTTTTGTACCGGGACATCAGGACATACGGATTCCACGAGGACCTCTACCGGGAGGTCAGGTCCCAGGGCGTTATTTTTATCCGCTACGACCTCGGCCAGAAACCTGCCGTAACCGCGTCGAACGTCAGCGGGCGCGATGTCTTAAAGGTTTCCGTGATCGACCATGTAATCGGCGAAGTCCTGGACATAGGGGCCGACCTCCTGGTGCTGGCGGCCGCCACGGTTCCGGCGGAAAGCAATGCCCGTATCTCCAAGATGTTCAAGGTCCCCCTGAACCAGGACGGGTTCTTCCAGGAAGCCCACATGAAGCTGCGGCCGGTGGACTTTTCCTCGGACGGAATATTTCTTTGCGGGCTGGCCCACGGACCCAAAGGGCTGGACTGCTCGGTCATCCAGGGGAAGGCGGCGGCGGCCAGGGCGGCAACCCTGCTTGGCCGCAAAACCCTTGAATCAAAGGGAATCACCGCGGTGGTGGACAAGGAAAAATGTGCGGCCTGCCTCACCTGTGTCCGGCTGTGCCCGTTCAATGCCCCCAGAATAAAGGAACACAGGGCGGAAATCGAGGCGGTCCTGTGCCGGGGATGCGGGTCCTGCGCAGGCGAGTGCCCCAACAAGGCCATCAAGCTGCTGGGTTATTCGGATGAACAATATAACGCCATGGTTTCCGGTCTCTGCGACTAATCGGCCTCAATAAGGACACCGCCAGGCAAAGATAAGAAGCGGGGAGAGAATCCGGACCGGGTTCTCTCCCCGCTTCTTCCCCGATCTCTCCCCCTGCCGCTTTCCCTGCCCCGTCTGCCTTCTGCCTCTTTTTGCGGATACTAATTTACAATATCTGATTCCTGGACAATGAAATATCTTTTAAATGTCAACCCGGCGGCCAGGAGATTGGCGATTATGTTGTCACAGGTGTTGACGCGGCAGTTGACCACTATAACCGCCTCCATGCTGAGATGGTCCAGGTCGGCCAGTTCGACACCCGGTATTCCAGCAATGAATGCCAGGGCCTGATCGAGGGTATGTTTTCCCAGATTCAGCTTTTGCAGGCCTATCCTGATGTATCCGTTCATATGAACACCCTCTGCGGTGTTGGTCTTTTTACTTTAACGCCGCCGCGATCAAATATCACTTAAGCTGCATGTTGAATTGAAAGATTGTGAAATTTGTCCTATGCCCATTATATTCTTAATTTTTAACATATGTCAATATGTAAAATTATCAAAAAATTCTTTTAAGATGCTCCCTGGCATATTCATGAAAAAACCGCCTTGCCGGCGGCTGGACTCGCACTCACCTCGGCCTCATGCCGCAAGATTGCGGCACCCCGGACAATGAATATTTCTATTCATCACTTTTTTCGTCAACTTTTTCTTTTTCTTCCAGTTCTTTTAGGCGTTTTTCTATAAAGGCAGCCTGTTTACGCAATATCCTCGCTTCATTCATCAGATACTCCTTCTCAGTTTCCGGATCCTGGGCATTCAGCGGACCGCAGTAGGCTGCGTACCATCCCGGCCATCTTGAAATCCGGAAGCAACTGCCCCGGCCAAAGCCGGGCCATCGGCCGTAATACAAGCCTCTCCCCCCGCGCGCATGCCCGGGCATGCCGAGCCTGGCGCAGAACCCCGCCAGCCTGCCTGCACGCGGACCCATCCCAAAGGGACCGGTCCCGTCTCCACCCGGCATGGGTCAACACCTCCTTTTTTTAATCAACCACTATAATGGTTACTGGATAGCTGGTGTTCAAAACGCTTCAAACCGTGCGGTTGCGGTATCCTCTTCCGCGCCCGATCCCTCTGGGTGTGCCATCATTGCTGACCAGCCCTGACGCCAGGATCTGTCCCATCAGGCGGGCAAGCCCCTTAACCGCCCCCGCCGCTTGACCCGGCAGGTCTCCCTGATTCAGGCACCTTCCCATTCCCCTGCCGGTCATTCTGCCCCGGCCCAGCGGACCGGTCCCGTCAAAACGCGGCATTAAAGTCACCCCCCTTCATTCAGCTGTTTTAATAGCCTGCCGCCCAATTCATCCAGCGGGCATCTTCAAGGCTTCCTCAAGCCTTCTCTTTCAATCCCGTCCAGGATCTCTTTCCTTGCGCTGCCGTAATCGTTTTCTTTTTTAAGCCTGCCTTCACTGACCGCCCGCCGGTACACCAGCAGGTGGTCGTAAATGGCCTGGCGCAGAGCCTTCAGGGCCAGCAGCGAACAATGCTGCTTTTTTTCAGGCAATCCCCCCAGAAATTCTACAACCTCGTCGTCCGTTAATTTCAATGCCTCGTTAATTTTTTTGTTCATGGCGAGAACAGTCACGGCGCTGGAGGTGGCTATCGCCCCCGCGCAGCCGTATACTCTGAATTTAATATCTTCTATAATGTCGTTTTGGATGCGGACGGTCATTTCGCACACATCCCCGCAGCCGGGGTCGCCCACCCTGCCGTAACCGTTATAGTTCCCGGCAACCCCAACGTTCCGGGGATTATTAAAATGGTCAAGGGTAATCTCGCTGTATTCCAGCAAACCTATCAAGGCATGTCACCCCGCAAACTTCCCACTTCGACCGTCAAAACTGCTGCCGGGTTAAAATCCAGGGGATGCGTTCCATAAAAAGATCGCTTTGGTATTGTTCAATCCTGCCCTGGTCGGATAACGTTGAAAGCTGCGGATCGAGCGGCATGCTCCCCAGGAAGGGAATCCCGAATTTCTCGCACATTTCTTTGCCCTTACCCGTCCCGAACAGGGGAAATTCCCGGCCGCAATGGGGGCAGACGGCCCCGGTCATGTTTTCGATCAGGCCCAGTATGGGTACGTTCATGTGCAGGGCCATTTTGATGGCCTTCTTTACGATCATGGCGGCAAGGTCCTGGGGCGAGGACACGACGATAATCCCGCCCAGGGGAAGGGATTGCATCACGGTTAAGGGAACGTCCCCGGTACCGGGGGGTAAATCCACAAAAAGGTAGTCCAGGCAGCCCCAGGCCACGTCCGTCCAAAACTGTTTGACCGCACCCGAAATCACCGGTCCGCGCCAGATTACGAAATCGTCCTCGTTTGGCATTAACAGGTTTAGGGACATGACCTTTACGCCGGTGGAAGACATTGAAGGGAAAACAGCAACGCCGTTGCTTTCGGCCATTCCCCTGAGACCGAACATCTTCGGCACGCTGGGGCCGGTAATGTCGGCATCCAGGACCCCCACTTTGTATCCCTTTTGGTTGAATCCGCAGGCCAGCAGGGATGTCACCGACGATTTTCCCACTCCGCCCTTGCCGCTCATGACCGCAATGACATTCTTGATCCTGCTGTTGTCGTTTTCCGGCAGCTTTTCGAGGACGCACTGCGTATTGTCACTGCATTCTCCCTTTTGTTCCAGGTCGCATGTGGAGCACTTTGAATCCTGCATATTTTGAGAATCTCCCCTCCCGCATTGATTGACAGATAACCGGTATATCTCATAACCACCTCCGCCGGGGAGGTTTGGCAATTAATGGTCGCAGATATTTTGCCCGGTGGCCAGGGTGCCAGCCAGGTACGATTTGACTATATTTTCCGGGGTGCCGCTCTCCGGGCTGGCCCCCACCACTACATTTATCCCTCTCTGCCTGAACAGGTCCTGGGCGCGGGCACCCATTCCGCCCGCGATAACGACGTTGACCCCCTTTTCGCCAAGCAGCCTGGGGAGCAGGCCGGGCTCATGCGGCGGAGCGGTCAGGGTTTCCTTGCCGGTTATTTCACCGGTATCCGGGTTGACATCAAAGAAGTGAAAACTTTCGCAGTGTCCGAAATGTGTGCACAGTTGGCCACCGGCGATGGGCAGCGCGATTTTCATCGTTTCTCACCCTTCCTCCATTTATTGACTCAGGTGTTTTATAAGACTGTTCCATGCCTCCGTTATATCCCCGGCCACCGCAACCCCGCCCTCGAACAGAACCACCGGAATCCTTTCCAGCTGGGCATCTGTGACGGCCCGGTCGTAGCGAACTTTCCCCACCACGCATATGCCCCTGTCCCTGGCTTTAGTTTCAATGTCCCTGCTAATCCCGGGATTGAGGTCATATTTGTTTATGCACAGAAAAGCTGGAATTTTAAAATAAGCGGCCAGGTCCGCCACCCTCTCCATGTCGTGCTCGCCGGAAACAGTGGGCTCAGTCACAATTAGGACGGCGTCCGCGCCCGTTATGGAAGCGATAACCGGGCAGCCGATTCCCGGCGGTCCGTCGGTTATTATATAAGGAAAATTTTCTTTTTCAGCAATGGTTTTTGCCCGGCCGCGCACCAGGGAGACCAGCTTTCCCGAATTCTCCTCCGCTATTCCAAGCCTGGCGTGCACCATGGGTCCGTACCGGGTTTCCGAGACAAACAGCTGCCCGTTTACCACCGGAACAAACTCAACGGCCTTTTCCGGGCAGAAGTGGCTGCAGACGCCGCAACCTTCGCATGCTACGGGATCAATCAGGTAGGGGGGGTGGCCCTCATTTTTGAATACGGCGTCAAAGCGGCAAAGCTCATAACATTTTCCGCAGCCGCTGCATTTTCCGGAAAGAATCCTTGCCCCTTTACCTCCGCTGAAATCCTCTTTCTCTCTGATCTGTGGATCAAGCACCAGGTGCAGGTCGGCGGCGTCCACATCGCAGTCCGCCACCACCGCCCTCCCGGCCAGAACGGCCATTGAAGCCGCCAGGCTTGTCTTGCCTGTTCCCCCCTTGCCGCTTATAACCACTATTTCTTTCACCGTCTCGCCTCTTTCTCAACCGAGGTAAGAAGATCCTCAAAGTATTCCCGGAAAGCGGGAACCGCCGAATACGCCAGCTCTCCCCGGGAATATGCTTCGGCCACCCTGCGGTCGTCAGGGATTTCGGCCAGTATTCTCACCCCCCTCTGCCCGCAAAAGTCCTCGGCCAGACTGTTCCCGGGCACCGATCTGTTCACCACCACGGCGTGGGGAATGCCCAGTTCCTTTACCATGTCTATGGCCAGTCCCAGGTCGTTGATCCCGAAGGGAGTGGGTTCCGTGACCAGGATGACGAAGTCGGCCCCCCTGACGGCCGTGATGACCGGGCAGGACGTACCCGGGGGCGCGTCCACCACAGCCAGGGAGTTTTCTGGAACCGAAGACCGGACAGCCTTGATCAGCGGCGGACTCATGGCCTCGCCCACGTTGAGCCGGCCCTGCACGAAAGCTACCCGGCCGGCCCGGCCTTCTTCAACGGCCCCCACTTCCCTTCCTCTTTCAGTGATGGCCCCTGAGGGGCAGACAAGCCGGCACCCTCCGCACCCGTGGCACATTTTTTCGAAAGTGATTACTTCACTGCCAATGGCGGCGATTGCGCTGTACTGGCAAATATCCCTGCAGGCCCCGCAGGCGGTGCACTTTTCAACATCGACGGACGGCACCGGCACGTAAACTTTCCGGCGCCGCTCGAGGCCGGGTTTCAGGAAAAGGTGCCCGTTCGGTTCCTCCACGTCACAATCGACATAGCATACCTTTTTTCCCGCTTCTGCCGCCACGCAGGCCAGGTTAGCCGAGACGGTGGTTTTGCCCGTCCCTCCCTTGCCGCTGGCCACGGCCACAGTCAGCCCTGCCGTCATTCAATCCCCCCCAGGGGAGCTTTTTACTCTTTTTTTTCCTGTAACCGTTTCCTCGCTTTTTCAAGAGCGCTTTCCAGGTTTTTGACCTGTTGCCATAGGAATTCCAGTTCCTGCCTCCCGGTTGTCCCAGGGTCAAAAGCCGGGCTTCCGGCATGTCTGACGGGAGCGTTCACCGCCCACCGGGGCATTCCGGCAGCATAATCACAGTGCCCCCACCCCCGGGCGCGGCCCCGGCCCAACCCCGGGCCAGATTCCGCAGTCTCACCGACATAACCGATGCAATAGCCCCGTCCGTACCCTGTCATGGGTCCCAGACCCTTTGGTCCCGTTCCGTTAAAACCGGGCATGAAAATCACTTCCTTTTTTTTCATTTGCCCCATTTACATCCAGTGACCTTCCACGTCTGCTCCCCCGGCCTCTTTAAGCATCCCTTTTTTCAGTTTTTCCAGGGATTCCGCCACCGTTCCGTCAACCCCGGAATACAGCTTAATCCCGGCAGCCTTCAGCACCCGAAAGGCCTTGGGCCCGCAGTGCCCGGTAATCACGGCCTCCACTCCCAGGCGGCTGGCATTTTCAGCCGCCTGGATGCCGGCGCCCTGTCCGGCGTTCAGGTTTTGTTCGTTGCTGACAGACTGGTACTTGCCGGTTTCGGTGTCGGCCACGATAAACCACTTGCATCGCCCAAACCTCGGGTCCACCTTGCTTTCCAAGTCCTGTCCAAGGGCTGATACCGCCACCCTCACATTAACACCACCTTTTTTCAGGCATAACGGCGCCAGAACTTATTTATGGACATATGCTCTTTATAAATTATATTCCCGGTTATGAGCTTATGTCAATAACCAAAAGCAATTTTTTATCCGAATCCGCCTAAAAAAAGAAACAGCCGGGAGACCTTTTTATTTCCGGCCTCCGGCCGTGCGGCCGGTAATAAACTTTTCTAACCGGCCCGGCCAGGCAAGAAGCCCGGCGTTGACGCCAGGCTTCTTTGCTGTTTGGCATTTCTTCTTTTATTCCAGATCCACCTTGGGACGCGGGTACAGCCCGGACCGCTCCACGATCTCCGGGACCACCTCTTCCCAGGCGATGGCCATGATGTGCACGCCGTGCACTCCCTTGACCTTTTCCTTGATGTACTTGATCTGCTCGATGGCCACCTCGATGCCCTCGCGCTTCTGGTCCTCGGCATTCTTGAGGCGTTCCACCAGGGAGTCGGGCACAAGCATGCTCGACACGCCGGTCTGCAGGTACTTGGCCGCCCGCCAGCTCTTCAGAGGCGTAATGCCGGCCAGGATGTGCACCCTCTGGTCGAGACCCCTCTCCCGCACCATCTCCATGAACCTTTCGAATCTCTCCATATCGAAAATGCATTGGGTCTGGATGAACTGGGCCCCGGCCTCCACCTTTTTCTCCAGGCGGTCCACCCGGAACTCGAAGGGGTCGGCAAACGGGTTGGCCACCGCGCCGATGTAGAACCTGGGCTCATGCTCCTTGATCTCCTCGCCGGAGAAAAACTTCTTCTCGTCCCGCATCCGGCGCAGCAGGTAGATCAGTTGCATGGAATCCACGTCGTACACGTTCTTGGCGGTGGGGTGGTTGCCGAATTTCTGGTGGTCGCCGGAAAGGCACAGAACATTTCTCATGCCCAGGCTGTAGGCGCCCAGCAAGTCGGCCTGGATAGCGATGCGGTTGCGGTCCCGGCAGGTCATCTGGACGATGGGCTCGATGCCGCAGTCCAGGATATGCACGCCCGAAGCGATACTTGATATGCGAACTATGGCAGTCTGGCAGTCGGTGATGTTGGTGGCGTCCACGTAGTCCCTCAGCATTTCCGCGTGGTGCCTGATGCCGTGGGCCGACGCGTGCTTGGGGGGGCCGATTTCCGCGGTTACCGCGAAATTGCCGTCTTCCAGTATTTTATGCAGCTTGCTCAAGTATTTCACTCTATGATCACATCCTCCCTGACGGCCCTGCGCGGACCTCCGTCCCTGGATTTCGACCAGTCCTTGGGCATTTGAATTTCCATCATCTTATCCAGCCTGCCCAGGGCCTTCATGCGGTCATAGATAAGCTGCCACGCGCAGTCCACGTCCTTGCTGACTTCGCACTTGCCGTACTGGGAACCGCCGCAGGGACCGTTGAGGATGCTCTTGGAGCAGCGGATTATCGGGCATATTCCACCAGTCCTGTGAAGGATGCACTCGCCGCAAAGCCCGCACTTCTCTTCCCACACCCCGTGGACGGTGGAACCGCCGATGAACTTGGTGTCCAGGGCGGGAACCACCCACTTGTCGGGATACCGTTCCGCCACGTACTGCACCCCCACCCCGCAGGCCAGGGAAATTACGGCGTCCACGTCCTTGACCAGGTCGTCCATGGGCACAATGTACTCGGGATCGCACTGCCTGGTGGCGGCGTAAGTGACCGCCTCCAACGGGTTTCCTTCCAGCTTGCGCATGATGCGAAGGGCGGAGGCCAGGATCTCCGTTTCCTTGTCCCCGCCGGCCAGGCATACCGCCACGCAGCCCTGGCAGCCGGCCAGCAGCACCTTTTTACAGTCAGCGATCATGGCCGCTATTTCTTTGATGGGTTTTTGCTGAGCTATAATCAATTGGTCGCACCTTCTTTCGAGCAGCCGCAGCAGCCGCCAGCCGGACTGTTCAGTGGGCTGGGGCCGAGTGCCTTGATTTTGGCGGTCATTTCGTTGGCGATCTCGGCAAACCTCGGACCCTGGGCGGCGGACAGGTTGTACATTTCCAGGCGGTCCCCGCCGAGACCTATCTCATCCAACAATTTCTTTACCGCGTTGACCCTCTTCTTTGCCCTAAAGTTTCCTTTTTGGAAATGGCAGTCGCCTTCCAGGCAGCCGGCCACGTAGACCCCGTCCGCCCCCTCTTCAAAGGCGTTCAGAATCACCCGGTGATCGATGTTGCCGGTGCAGGTCATTTCGACTATGCGGATATTCGGGGAATACTGAATGCGCATCGAACCTGCCAGGTCCGCAGCCGAATAAGCTCAGTAGTGGCAGCAAAAAGCCACTATTTTGGGTTCAAATTCCAACTCAGCCCACCTCCTTGCAAAGGCCTTTGACCATACTCATATACATTTTGTCATTGTACCCCTGGAGTGTGATCGCCTTGTTCGGGCACTCGCCGGCGCAGGTGCCGCAGCCCTGGCACAGCACGGTCTCTATTCCGGCCGCGTAGTCCTTGATCTTGGGCGCGCCGTACGGGCACAGCCTTACGCAGGTCAGGCAGGCGGCGCACTTTTTCGGGTCGACTACAGCCACCACCCCGTGCGATTCCAGCTTTTCCTTGGACAGTACGGTGGCGGCCCTTCCGGCGGCAGCCCTGGCTTGGGCGATGTTTTCCTCGATGTTTTTCGGACCGTGGGCCAGGCCGGCCATAAAGATTCCCTCCGAGGCAAAGTCCACCGGCCGCAGCTTCATGTGGGCCTCCAGGAAGAATCCGTCTTCGTTCAGGGGAACCTTGAACAATTCGTTCATCTTTCTGCTGTCCGGGGCCGGCAGGATGGCCGCGGCCAGGCCCACAACATCGGCGTCAATGACCAGCGGCTGCCCCAGCACGTGGTCGGTCACGGTGACCCGCAGCCCGCCTCCGGCATCCTCAACCAGCGGCTTCCGGTCCAGGCTATACCGGACGAAGATGACCCCCTTCCGCCTTGCCTCGGTGTAGAGGTCCTCGAAAAATCCGTAAGTCCTGATATCCCGGTAAAGGACAAACACGTTGGCCCCGGGGTTTTTATCCTTTATTTCCAGCGCCAGCCTCATGGATTTGGTGCAGCATACCCTGCTGCAGTACGGCCTTCCCGGCTCCCGGGAGCCCACGCACTGGATCAGGACGATGTTTTTGGCCCCGGTCACCCTGGCGTCTCCGGAAGCAATGGCCTCTCCCAGTTCAAGCTGGGTCATCACCCTGTCGTTCCGGCCGTAAAGGTATTCCACGGGCTTGTACTCTTCCCCGCCGATGGCTATGATGGCTATGCCGTGCTGCACTTCCTCTCCGTTGGTGAGAGTGGTTACAAAGTTTCCTAGGTAGCCTTTCACGTCCCTTACCTCTGTTCCCGTGAGCACCTTGATGGACGGGTTTTCCTTCACCCTGCCCGTCAATTCCTCCAGGTAGGCCCGGACGTCTTCGCCCTTCAAGCCGGCCCTTATCCTTCCCGCGATGCCGCCCAGGCTGTCCGACTTCTCCACCAGGCATACCCTGAATCCCTGTTCTGCCAGGGACAGGGCGCTGTTCATGCCTGCAACGCCCCCGCCGATGACCAGGGCCGACTTGGTCACGCCCACCGGCTGCTGGTGTATCGGGCTGAGCAGGGCGGCCTTGGCCACCGCCATTTTCACCAGGTCTTTAGCCTTCTCGGTGGCCTTTTCCGGCTCGTTCTGGTGCACCCATGAACACTGGTCCCGGATGTTGGCCATCTCGAACAGGTAACGGTTCAGGCCGGCCTCCATCATGGTCTCCTGGAACAAGGGCTTATGGGTGCGCGGGCTGCAGGAAGCCACCACCACCCTGTTCAAGCCGTGCTCCTCGATGATCTGCCTGACGTTGGCCTGGCTGTCCTGGGAGCACACGTACAGGTACTCGCCCGCATAAACAACATTGGGCAGCTTTTTGGCCGTTTCGACCACCTCGGGTACTTTGACCACGCCGCCGATGTTTATGCCGCAATTGCACACAAACACGCCTATGCGGGGCTCCTGGCCGGAAACGTCCTTTTCCGGCGGGTATTCCTTTTCCTTCACCAGGGTGCCCCTGGAACCGGCCAAAAGGCTCTGGGAGGCGCCGGCCGCCGCGCTTGCCTGCATCACCGTCTCCGGAATATCCTTTGGTCCGGCGAAAGAACCGGCCACATAAATCCCCGGCCTGTTGGTTTCCACGCCGGTCAACGCCGCAGGCTCGGCAAAGCCGTACCTGTTCAGGTCAACGCCCAGTTTTTCACCCAGTTGTTTAACCGCCTCGTTGGGCTGCATACCCACGGAAAGCACCACCAGGTCGAATTCCTCGGTGTGGATTGCGCCGTCCTCGTCGGAATAGCGGATGACCAGGTTTTTGCTTTCGTTTTCCACCTGCTCTACGGCAAAGATCCTTGACCTGACGAACCTGACGCCGTGTTCTTCCCTGGCCCGGTCGTAGTATTTCTCAAACCCCTTGCCGTAGGTTCTCATATCCATAAAGAAGATGGTTGTTTCAAGGGGGTCGGCGCTGTGTTCCTTTGCAATAACGGCTTCCTTCACGGCATACATGCAGCAGACCGAGGAGCAGTAACCGTGATCCTCCCGCACGTTTCTGGACCCGACACACTGGATCCAGGCTATCTTTTTTGGTTCTTTGCGGTCATACGGCCTCACCAGGTGGCCCTGGAACGGTCCGGAGGCGCTCAAGATCCTCTCGAACTCCAGGCTGGTCAGTACGTTCGGAAACTTGCCGTAACCGTAGTAGAATAGCCTGGAGGCGTCGTATTTCTCGAATCCCGGGCAGAGAATAACCGACCCAACTTCAATTTCGATAATCCCGTCCTGCATGTCATGCCTTACGGCCCCGGACAGGCAGGCCCTTTCGCATTCCAGGCACTCGGAACAGATCCCGCAGTTGAGACAGCGTTCCGCTTCCTGCACGGCCTGCTCTGCTGTGTATCCGGCGGAAACCTCCACGAAGGAGGCCGACCTCTCGGCGGGCCCGGCCAGCGATACCGGCGGCGCGCTTAATTGCGCTATTTTTTCACGCTCAAACCTGAATGGGGCAATTTCCTCCCCGGGCACCCCGAACTTCCTGTTTTCTTTCAGGTCCCGGCCCTGCAGGTAGCGGTCTATTGATTCCGCGGCGGTCTTGCCGGCGGCAATGGCCTCGATGACGGTCTTGGGACCGGTTACCGCATCGCCCCCTGCAAAAACGCCGGGTATCGGCGTGGCCAGGGTTTCGGCGTCCACCGAAATCACATTTCCACGGCCCAGGTCCAGCCCGCTCCCGTCCAGGGAGGCTGTATCGGGCTGCTGGCCCACGGCCAGGATTACCGTGTCCACGTCTATAAAGAACTCGCTCCCGGCCACCGGTACCGGACGGCGCCTGCCGCCGGAATCCGGTTCGCCCAGTTCGTTCTTCAGGCACTCCATCCGGGTGACCCGGCCGTTCTCGCCGTGGAAAGCCTTGGGGCTGGTCAGCATGGTGAATACCACGCCTTCTTCCTTGGCCTCGTGTATTTCTTCAGGGAGCGCCGTTATCTCGTTCTCGGTCCGTCGGTACACAATGTGCACCGATTCCGCCCCGAGGCGCAGCGCCGTCCTGGCGCAGTCCATGGCGGTGTTGCCGCCGCCTATGACGGCTACCTTCTTGCCTATTTCGACTTTGTCTCCCAGGGCCACCTTTCTCAAAAACTCAACCCCGTGGATAACCCCGGAAAGGTTTTCGCCCTCCACGTTCAGGCTGGTGCCCCGGTGGGCGCCGATGCCTACAAACACCGCCGAGTAGCCGCTGTCCAGCAGCCCCTGAATGGTAATGTCCCTGCCCAGGCGGGTGTTGTACCTGATCTCCACTCCCAGCCTGGCGATCAGTTCAATCTCCAGGTCAACCCATTTCTTGGGCAGCCGGTATTCGGGTATGCCCACCCTCATCATCCCGCCGCCCACGGGAAGGGCCTCGAACACGGTAACTCCATACCCTCTCCTGGCCAGCTGGTAGGCCGCCGAAAGCCCGGCGGGGCCTGCGCCGACAACCGCTACGCGCTGGTCCCTCTTTTCCGCTATTTCCGGAAGCGGAAGTTCATTCAGATTATTATAAGCGTAATCAGCGGCAACACGTTTTAGCTGCATTATATTTACCGGTTCGTCAACCGACCCCCGGTGGCAGGCGGTCTGGCAGGGATGGGTGCAGACCCTTCCGCAGGCGGCCGGAAATGGGTTGTCCCGGTAGACCATTTGCCAGGCCTCGGTCAATTTGCCTTTTTTGACAAGCTGAACATACCCCTGGGCGTTGACCCCCGCCGGGCAGGCGGCCCGGCAGGGAGGCGTCCCGGCCTTGTCAATGGCGAAGGCGTTGGGATATGCCTGGGCATAGGGCTTGTAAACGGCCTTGCGTTTGTCCAGGCACTGGTTGAACTGGTTTTCCACCTCCACCGGGCAGGCGTTGGCACAGTCGTTGCAGCCCTTGCACCGGTCAACGTCGATGTAGCGTGCCCGCTGCCTTATTTTGACCTTGAAATTCCCGGGTTCGCCCTCGACATCCAGAATTTCCGAGCAGGTGTACGTTTTGACGTTGAGGTGTCTCCCGCACTCAACCAGCTTTGGAGACAGAATGCACATTGAGCAGTCGTTGGTGGGAAATGTCTTGTCCAGCATGGGCATTGTCCCGCCGATTGCCGGCGAACTTTCCACCAGGTGCACATAAAAGCCGGATTCGGCCAAATCCAGGGAAGCCTGGATACCGGCAATACCGGCGCCCACCACCATGACCGCGCCAACTTTTTCAGTACTCATTTTTTATCACATCCGTTCTCTTTTGTTCAAACCACCAGAGAACAAACGGCCTACTTCTTTTCCGGAAGGATAAGCGCACGCTCCATCAGGGTGCACATGTGCATGTTCTTGGACTTGCCCTTGGTGTCGGGGTACCACTTGTTCAGATCGTTGAACTGGTCGATGCAGTTGTGACAGGGCACGATGACTATTTCGGCCCCGGTGGCCATGACCTGGTCCACCTTCCTCTTGCCCTTCCTCTTGCGGTACTCGTTGAACTCCGGCATGGCCATGCCGCCTCCGCCGGCCCCGCAGCAGTAGTTCATCTTGCCGTTGGGGTTCATGTCCACGAAGTTTTTCACGAAGCTCCGGATCAGTTCCCGCGCTTCCTTGTACATTCCTTCCTTGCGGGCGGTGTTGCAGGGGTCGTGGTAGGTGACCACCTCGGTGATGGCGTTGGGGTCGAGCTTTAGCCTGCCCTCCTTGACCAGCTCGTTCAGCAGGTCAACGATGTGGCGGATGGGGTACTGCCGTCCCTTCCAGTAGGTCCTGAAGCCCCAGCGCATGGACCGGAAGGCGTGGCCGCACTCGGTGACGATGAACTGCTCGCAGCCGAGACGGTCGCACTCTTCCCACACCGGCATCGAAATGGCAAGGAAATCGTCTTCCTGGCCGGTAAACAGGGCGATGTTGGTGGCGTCCCAGCGCTTGGTGCTGATGGTGTAGTCGATGCCGGCGGCGTAGAATATTTTCAGCGTGGTCTGGAGCTCCTGGGGATAGTACTTGATGTCCCTGGCGTTGAAGCCGTAAAAGTATTTGGCCCCTTTCTTGTTCAGGGGGATCCTGTAGTCCGGGTCGTCCAGCTCGGCCTGCAGCTCCTCCTGGATCCAGTCCAGGGTCTCCTCGTAGTCCTCCTGGCCGACGTTCATCTGGTTGCCGGACTCGATGTGCTCCCGGGCGATGGTCTGCAGGTAGCCGGGGATCTTGTCCTTGTCCCAGGTGCCGCGCAGGCTGCGCACGATGGCGGCCATGTTGATGTTCATGGGGCACTCGATGGTGCAGCGCTCGCACATGGTGCAGTACCAGATGTACGGATCGGACCAAACCTCATCTTCCATGCCCAGCAGGACCTTGCGCAGGAACTTGCGGGGGTCCTGGTTTTCATGGATGTCAGAGTATGGGCAGCCGGCCGTGCACATACCGCAGGCCAGGCACTGGGTGAAGTCGAAATTTTTAACCAGTCCGGCCACTTTGTCCCGGAATCCCGGATTGAGATTCGACGCCTGGATGGCTTCAATGGCCTTGCCGGTTTCAATGGCATTTTCCATAAGTTGATGCTCCTCCCCTCATTCGTACGGGAATTTGGAACCAGGAATTGGGAATTGGGGAATCCCTTTCCTTATCCTAAGTCCTGTTCCATCGTTTTCAGCCCTTATTCACACACTGTTTTGGATTCGGGATCGGGAATTGGGGAACCCCAGGCCCCACCAATCCCTAATCCCCGATCCCTAATCACTGACCCTAATACTCATTCGGAAGCTGGTTCAATTCCGCCTTGGTGAACACCGGGCCGTCCTTGCAGACGTACTTGTTGCCCACGTTGCAGCGGCCGCACATGCCGATGCCGCACTTCATGCGGTTTTCCAGCGACATGATGATCTGTTCCGGCTTGAACCCAAGGGCCTCCAGTTCGGGCATGGTGAACTTGATCATCACCGGGGGCCCGCAGATGATGGCCACGGCGTTCTCCGAACTTGGGGCCACCTCCTTGGTCACCGCCGGGACGAAGCCCACCTTCCTGGTCCAGCCGTCCACCGGGCGGTCGATGGTGCACACCAGGTCTATGTCGGACCGCTGGTCCCACTGGTCCAGCTCATCCTTGTAAAGGAGCAGGCCGGGGTTCCTGGCTCCGTAGATGACGGTCAGCCTGCCGTAGTCCCCCCGGTGCCCGGGCTCCAGTATATAGGTGATCAGCGACCTTAAGGTGGTGAAGGCGAAACCGCCGCCGATGATCACTATATTCTTGCCCTTCATCTGTTCCACCGGGTAGTAGTTGCCCAGGGGCCCCCGCACGCCGGCGATGGTGCCCTCCTCCATCAGGTGCAGGGCGGTGGACACCACGCCCACCTTGGCCACCGAGAACTTGAGGAAGCCCGGCTCGGTGGGCGACGAGGCTATGCCGAAGGGGGCCTCGCCCTTGCCGAACACGCAGACCTCGGCGAACTGGCCCGGCATGTATGGAAAGCTCTTCTCGTCCTCCTCGCTGAGGAACTGGAAGGTGAAGGTGTGGATGAGCTTGTCTTCTGTTTCGGTGAAATTCTTGACCAGCTTCATCGGGAGCGGCAGATACGGGTTTCTTTGCATTATTTATCCGACCTCCCTTCCCCCTGGATGTCCGCCAGTATTTCACGGATGTCCAGATTAACGGGACAGTTTTTGATGCACCTGCCGCAGCCCACGCAGGCCGTCGCGTTGAAATTGTCCACAAAGTACTTGAACTTGTGCATCACCCGCTGGCGCATGCGCTCCTTCCCGCCGGGGCGCGGGTTGTGGCCCGACCCGTGCAGGGTGAAGAGGGGGAACATGCAGGAGTCCCAGTTTCTCACCCGGCAGCCGTTGCAGTCCACCGCCTCGTCCACGATGTCGAAACAGTGGCAGGTGGGGCAGGAATAGGTGCAGGCGGCGCAGCCCAGGCACTTCTCGTGGAAACGCTCCCAGATGGGATCGTAGAAATTGGCGTCCAGCCTGGCCTTCAGGCCCTCGATATTGACCCTGCAGGCCACCTCGGCGGAATCCCGGGCCTTGGCCGCGGCGGCCTTCTGTTCTTCGCCGGCCGCGCTCAGTCCCAGGCCTGCGGCCAGGGCCCCGCCCTTTTCACTAACCGGCTCCACCAGGTACGCGTCCCCGATATCGGTGAGCATGATGTCCAGGCCGGCCTTGTCGAAGGGGCCGGTGCCCATGGAGGTGCAGAAGCAGGTGCCGGCCGGCTCAAGGCAGGCCATACCCACCAGCAGGGTGTTTTCCCTCCTGGTCAGGTAATACGGGTCCCGGAACTTGTCGTTATTGAAGACGTTGTCCAGCAGCAAAAGGCTTTTGGCGTCGCAGGGGCGAATCCCGAAGACCACTTTTTTGCCGCTGTCGATGCATTCCTCCAGCTTGGCTCCTTCCCCGGTCATATTGTAGCAGAACAGCTTTTCAGACTGAGGGAAAAGGACCCCCTTGGGAGGGATTTTGCTGTTCACGTATCCGAAGCAGGCCTCGCTGCCGGACTTGATTTTTTTGTACAGCGAGTAGGCGCCCTCTTTCACCGGGGCATACACCTCGTACTCGGACATCAGCTTATCCAGCAGGCCAGGCAAATCATTCTTGGCTATAATCATCCTTTTCACCTCACTCCTTCACCAGGAAAGGTTGCGGGTCGTCGGCTTTGAATTCGGACAGGGCCGGTTTCTCATCCAGGCTCACGCCGGCTTCGTGGCCGAACAACTCCTTGACTTCCTTGACCATTTTACGGGTCATGCCGCGCAGGTTTATGCCCATGGGGCAGGCCCGGTCGCAGGCGCCGCAGTCCGCGCAGCGTCCGGCGCTGTGGAATACCCGCCCGGCCTGGAACATGATGTTGTCGTCCACGTCGGGGGTCTTTTTGATCCACACCGGCGTTGAGCAGTCCACGAAGCACTCGGTGCAGTAGCACATCGGGCAGGCGTTGCGGCAGGCGTAGCACCGGATGCACCTGGAGAACTCGGCGGCCAGGGCGGCCCTGCGCTCCGCCGGGGAAAGGGCCTCGAAGGCGGCCACGTCGGCGAAGGTGTCTTCGGGCTTGGCCGGGACCGGTTCGCCCGCCAGCATGTCGTAGATCACCGGATTCCCGTGGCGGCAGACCTTGCAGGTGTCGTGGCAGAGGTCGGAAAGCTTCACTTCCCTGGCGAAGCCCTTGCCCTTGAGCACCAGGGCGTCGCCCTTGTCCTCCACTTCCAGAACCTCCCGGCCGTCCACGGCCTCTTCCACTTTGAACCGGTCAATCATGCCGGAGCAGGGAACCCCTATGACATACAGGTTGTCACGGTTAATCTGGTTTTCCTGGATCAGGGTGACGATGGACCGCGCGTCGCAGCCCTTGGCCACCACGGCCACCTTGCCCTCCCGCTTGCGCAGGTAGTTGGCCAGGTTGTTCTCGCAGGTATAGTCCCAGGTCAGCGCGGCGGCCTCCTCGGGCTTCCTGATAAAGCAGGGCGTGCTGCGCAGGGGCAGGCTGCCCTTGGCAAACCCCACCACCAGGTCGACCTTCTTCTCCTCCAGCAGTTTTTTTGCTGCGTCCCTTATCGCCTGAGCTAGCTTTGACATCCGCAACAACACCCCGTTTCCCGGCTGGGAGCCAACCCCTTGTTCGGCCCCAGTTTCTTGACCTTGTCGGTTACTTCCTTGACCAGTTCGGCGAACCGGCCGCCCTCGGCGGCGGACACCCAGGCGAAGTTGACCCGGTCCCCGTCCACGCCGATGTATTCCATCAAACTCTTCAAGAGAGCGAACTTCCTTCTGGCCACCAGGTTGCCACTAACATAGTGGCAGTCGCCGGGGTGTCACCCGGAGGTGAGCACGCCGTCCGCCCCGTTCTTGATGGCCGACATGATAAACAGAGGGTTTATCCGGCCCGAGCAGGGGATGCGGACCACGCGGATATTGGGCGGGTACTGGATCCGGCTCACGCCGGCCAGGTCGGCCCCCGCGTAGCTGCACCAGTTGCACAGAAAGGCGACTATTTTCGGTTCCCATTCCATTACCTATCCCTCCCCCTGTTGCTATATCGCGCCGATCATGGCCATAATCTGTTCGTTGGTGCAACCCTTGATATTCAGGGCCCCGCAGCGGCAGGAGGAAGAGCAGGCTCCACAGCCCTTGCAGAGGGCCTCGTTGACTACGGCCACCTTTTCAGCCTGGTCCACGGCGATGGCCTTGGCCGGACATACCGATTCACAGACCCCGCATCCTGCGCACTTCTTCTTGTTGACCACGGCGCATTTGCCTTCCACGGCGATTGATTCCTTTGCCAGCACTGTGCAGGCCCTGGCCACGGCGGCCTTGGCCTGGGCGATGTTCTCCTCCAGGTTCTTGGGACCGTGGGCCAATCCGCACATGAACACTCCGTCGGTGCCGAAGTCCACCGGGCGCAGCTTCAGGTGCGCCTCCAGGAAGAAACCCTCCTGGTTCAGGGGGACCTTGAAGAATTTCGAGAGCTGGCTGTTCTCGGCCGGCACGATGGCGGCGGCCAGCCCCACCACGTCGGCGTCGATGACCACCGGCACGCCCAGGACGTGGTCGGTGACGGTCACTTTCACCTTGTCGCCGCCGGCTTCCACCACGGGCTTGTTGTCCACGGCGTAGCGGATGAAAATGACTCCCTTGCGCCTGGCCTCGGTGTACAACTCCTCGTAGAACCCGTAGGTGCGGATGTCCCGGTAGAGGATGAACACGTTGGCATCGGGGTTGGCTTCCTTAATTTTCAGGGCCTGCTTGATGGACTTGGTGCAGCAGATCCGGCTGCAATACGGGCGATCCGGCTCCCGGGACCCCACGCACTGGATGAACACGATGTTCCTGGCGCCGGCCAGTCTGCCCTCGGCCAGGTCCGACTCCAGCTCAAGCAGGGTCTTCACCCTGTCATTCTGTCCGTACAGGTATTCCTTGGGTTTGTATTCGTCGCCGCCGGTGGCGATGATGGTCACACCGTGCTGGATCTCCTCGCCGGTGGACAGCTTGGTCACGAAATTGCCCACGAACCCGTGCACTTCGGCAATTTCCGCCCCGGTCCGGACCTTGATCCGTTCGTTGGACTTCACCCTGGAGGTCAGGTCGGCCAGGTAGGCCTGCACGTCCTCGCCCTTCATGCCGAAGCGGATGCGGTTGGCGATCCCGCCCAGGCGGTCGGATTTCTCCACCAGGTACACCTGGTACCCCTGGTCGGCCATGTTCAGGGCCGCGTTCATGCCGGACACGCCGCCGCCGATGACCAGGGCGTCGTGATTCATGCCCAGGCTTATGCCCTGGATGGGCTCCAGCAGGGCGGCCTTGTACACCGCCATCTTGACCAGGTCCTTGGCCTTCTCGGTGGCCTTTTCGGGCTCGCTCTGGTGCACCCAGGAGCACTGGTCCCGGATGTTGGCCATCTCGAAGAGGTTGGGGTTCAGACCGGCCTCTTTCAAGGTTTCCTGGAACATGGGCTCGTGGGTCCTGGGGCTGCAGGAAGCCACCACGATTCTGTTGAGGCCGTATTTCTCAATGGCTTCCTTGATCTGGCCGGCGGTGTCCTGGGAGCAGGCGTACAGCTTTTCGTCGGCATACACCACGCCCGGCAGGGTCCTGGCGAACTCCACCACCTCGGGCACCCTGACCACGCTGCCGATGTTGATGCCGCAGTGGCATACGAACACGCCGGTGCGGATAATCTCCCCGGCCACGTCCTTTTCGGGCGGATACTCTTTCTTCTTCACCAGGGTGCCCCTGGCCCCGGAGAGGATGACCGAGGAATCGGCCGCGGCGGCGCTGGCCTGCATGACGGTCTCGGGAATGTCCCGGGGCCCGCTGAAGGCTCCGGCCACGTATATCCCCGGCCTGTTGGTGCCCACGCCGGTGAGGCTGGGAGGTTCGGCAAAGTTGAACCTGTTCAGGTCCACACCCAGCTTGCTGGCCAGTTCCACCATGTCCCCGGAGGGCTCAAGGCCTATGGAAAGGACCACCAGGTCGAACTCCTCGGTGGAAATTGACCCGTCCTCGTTGGCGTAGCGGATATTCAGGTTGCCGCTGCCGTCGGTCGCTTCGGTAACCTCGTATATCCTGGACCGGATGAAGCGCACTCCGTGCTCGTACCTGGCCCGGTCGTAGTATTTTTCAAACTCTTTGCCGTAGGTCCGCATGTCCATGAAGAAGACGGCGGTGTCCAGTTCATATGGCGTGTGTTCCTTGGCAATGACCGCCTCCTTGATGGCGTACATGCAGCATACCGACGAGCAGTAACCGTGTTCAAGCCTGCAGTTTCTGGAACCGACGCACTGTATCCAGGCGATTTTCCTGGGCTCCTTTTTATCGGAAGGCCGCACCAGGTGGCCGCCGAAGGGTCCCGATGCGCTTAGGATACGCTCGAACTCCAGGCTGGTCAGAACGTTCCGCAGCTTGCCGTACCCATAGTAGAAAAGCTCCTGGGGCTGGAAGGCGTCGAATCCGGGAGCCAGGATCACCGACCCCACGTTCAGCTCCACGGTCTCGTTCTGCATGGAGTGGTCGATGGCGTTGGCCTGGCACGCCTCCACGCATTTGCCGCAGGAATCAGGCTTTTTCAGGTTGAGGCACCTCTTCGGGTCAATGGCATAGGCGTTCGGGTAGGCCTGGGCGTAGAGCTTGTAAATGGCTTTCCGCAAACCCAGGTTCTGGTTGAATTCATCCCGCACCTTGACCGGGCATGCCTCGGCGCAGGACCCGCAACCCGTGCACTTTTCCGGATCCACGTAGCGGGCCTTTTTAAGAATGGTGGCGGTGAAATTGCCGGGATCGCCCTTTAAGTCCACAAGCTCGGAGTTGGTCATGGTTTCGATGTTCAGGTGGCGCCCGCACTCAACCAGCTTTGGTGACAGGATGCACATGGAGCAGTCGTTGGTGGGGAACGTCTTGTCCAGCATTGGCATGACTCCGCCAATGGCCGGCTTCTTTTCCACCAGGTAGACGTAGTAGCCGGATTCGGCCAGATCCAGGGACGCTTGTATGCCGGCAATACCAGAACCCAGCACCAGCACGGCCCCGACCTTGTCTGGTTTCTTTGTCATCTTTGCATCACATCCGTCCTCGCAAAAAATTGTAAACCTTCTCCCTTTCCGACGTAATTGCACCGCCCAACCGCGGCACACACCGGGTTAACCCCCGTTTTCATCCGGCGGCCCGCACCCTGGCGGGGTCCGTCCCGGAAGAAAACAACCGGTCAGACATCGTCGCTTGTTCACTTGCTTATCAGCGGGCCAGACAACTACCCGGCTGACAACTTGAAAGCAGGACCGGCTTTCACCTCCATTCCCGTCCGTTATAACCGTCATGCAGGCCGAACTGCGTCATCCGGTTTTAACAATGGACGGCAGTGTGTTACTGCCGCCCCTATTTTTTTATATCCCCGCTTACTTCTGCCGGAAAGTCTTTAAGAAGGAGTCGCAATAAATGTCCTTGTTCAGCAGGATGTTGGCCGCGGCCACGGCGTCCACCAACTGCGGGTCGTCCACGTCGGCAATGGCCGAATCCAGTCCCACCGCCATGCACATGATCAGGAAGGTCCTGTTCAACAGGTGGCGGTTGGTGCAGCGCTGGGAGGTGTTGGAGAGGCCCAGGGTTGTCCGCACCCCGGGGGCCAGGGCCTTGATCTGGCGGATGGCTTCCAGGACCTCGACACCGTGCTCCTGGGCCACGTTGGCCGGCAGCATCAGGGGGTCGATGTACAGGTCTTCCATGGGTATGCCGTGAGCGTCGGCGTTGACCACAATTTCCATGGCCAGGGCGGCCCGGTCGGCAGCGCTCTTGGGCACTCCGCTCTCGTTCATGGCCAGTCCGATTATGGCGGCGTTATACTTGGCCGCCATGGGCAGGAAGATGTCCATTTTCCACTGGTCGGCGTGGGTGGAGTTAATCATCACCTTGCCGTGCCTGTTGGCGGCACAGCCTGCCTCGATGGCTTCCGGGTTGGTGGAGTCCACGCAGCACGGGATGGGAACGGTATCATTGCATATGTTAACCAGCCACTCCATCACCTTGGGCTGGTCCTTGGCTTCAACGGTAGGGCCGGTATTCACGTCCAGGTAAGCGGCGCCCGCCTCATACTGGCGCTTTGCCCAGTGCTTGATGGGCTCGGGGTCCTTGTTCAGGATGCCCTCCCGGATGTCTTTGAACATCCCGTTGATCCTTTCACCGATGAGGATCATTCGATATACCTCCTTTGTATTCTCTTAGGTCTGAATACAGGAGACAGGAGACAGGAGACAGAATAAACCTGGCTTTTTTATTCTGACTCCTGTATTCTGTATTCTGTCTCCTGACCCGTTAATCTCGCAGGATAAGCTTAATACTTCACAGGCTCCATCATCTTGTCGATGTGGGCCTTGAACTGCTTGCAGGACTCCGGATGGCGCATCACCATGATCGCTCCGCTGGCCTGGGCAAAGGTGACGGCGGTCATGACCTCCCAGAGGATGGCCCGGCGGGTCTGGTCGCCCCATTCGGGAGTTTCATCGTTGGAAGCCTTGGCTTCCTTGGCTTTCCAGGCTTCCTGGCCCACGAAGCAGATCACCGGCATGGCCAGCATCTTGTCGCCGGTCAGCGCGCCCAGCCGGGCACGCTCCATGATCGAGTAAGCGTACTCGATTCCGTAACCCAGGGCTCCCACCAGGGGGTCGATGGCGATCCTGTTGGCGGCCAGGCCCATCTCGGTGATCAGGATGTTTAGCTGCTTGGCCAGGTTGATGTCCAGCGGGCTGGACGCCACGATGGAGTGGCCGTTCACCATGCAGGCGGCGGTGATGGTCTTGTAGTTGTTGGGAGTGGCGCAACCCAGCAGGGCCACCTTGCCGGCCAGGGCCTCCCCGACGGCCGGCATGATCTCGGCGTCCTTTTCCTCAACTCCGCAGCCGATTATGATCAGGGGCACATTGACGGCGTCCGCCACGGCCTTGGCGGTTTTGGCGCATTCCTCGGGGCTGGCGTTCTTATTGTCGGGGTGGGCGCTTACAAGCCTCAGGCACACCAGGTCGGCGCCGTATTCAACATTTTTCTTGGCCCAGGCCGCCGGGTCACCCAGGACGCCTTCGAAGGGAGCCTTCAAAATATCAGGCCAGTCCTCCGGCTCCATATCCAGAACTTCCAGGGCCACCACCGGGCGGTTGGGCATCTCTCCTTCAAAGAACAGGAAGGGCAGCGTGGCGTCACCGCCCACTTTTACCACGTTGGGCTCTGCGCCCAGGACCAGTTCGTTTACCTTGCTGGTCCATCTTTCCTTAGCTATCGTTACAGCCATTACTCCCGCTCCTTTCATATAAATCGGGGTTCGAAACCGAAGTGCCAGCGGAAACGCCGGACCCTAACTTCTCTTCATCGATTATCTCGCATGACAATCCGGCGGCTAAATTATGCCGGTTTTTTTAATAATGGCATTGACCGCCGACACCACCGGCGAATCATCCGGTAAACCGACCAGGGGTTTGCCGTGCAGGTCGAATTCCATCACCTGATCGTCCAGGGGGACGGTTCCGGCCAGTTCCAGGCCCGTGCGGCCGATCTCCTCCCGGAGCGCCTCGACGGTTCCGTCACCGGCCTTGCTCACCACAAGGTACATTTTTTTAATGTCAAGTCCCAGGGACTCCACCAGTTCCTTAATTCTGCCGGCCGACCTCACGCCCCTGGCACTGGCGTCGCTGGTAACCAGCAGCACGTCAACATTCTGGGTTGTCCTGCGGCTCAAGTGCTCCAGGCCGGCTTCGTTATCCATCACCACGTAGGGATAGTTCTTGCCCAGTTCCTGCATGAAGCCCCGTACCAGGTTGTTGGCGTAGCAGTAGCACCCCGCCCCTTCCGGCCCTCCCATGACCAGCAGGTCCACATCGTCTCCCTCGGCCAGGGACCGGTGAACCCTGTATTCCACGTACTGGTCCTTGGTCATGCCGGCCGGCAGCGGTTCAATGTTCCTGTTGATGCGGTTGAGAAGTTCGGAAATGGTGTCCTCCACCTCTATGCCCAGGGCCTCGTGCAAATTGGCGTTGGCGTCGGCGTCCACGGCCAGGACCGGTCCTTTTCCGGACTTGGTGATCTGCCTGATCAGGAGGGAGGCCAGGGTTGTCTTGCCTGTCCCGCCTTTTCCCGCGATGGCTACCACAAATGCCATGTTGCCACTTCCCTTCCGTACTTAGAATGTTATTTCCGTGAAGCTGCTTTCATTACTGCATCCCCGGCAGCGTTCCAATGGCGTCAGGCGGTCCGGGACGGCGCTTTTTCGGGTGTGTCCCCTTTCCTTACAGCCAGCGCTGCTTCAGGAAGGACGCTATTCCGGCGGACTCCCTGGGGCCCACCAGCACTTCCCAGCCGGAAAGCTCCTGCAGTTTTCCGCTCAACACAGCCACGCCGCCCGGGATGATTACCTTGCGGTGCCTGACCTTGTCGGCGATGCCGGAAGTCTGAAGCATCTCGGTTATTTTTTCCGGGGTAAACTTGCCCGCGGCCCAGCCGGTCATGACCGAAATGCCGTCGGTGTCCACCGGCAGGATGTAGCCCGGCACCCGGGATGTTTCCACGTCGCCGGCCACGCAGAAATAGGTCAGCGAGAAGTTGGTGGTCACGTACACCGGGGAATCCGGGGTGACGTTGCCGATCTCGTAAACCTTCGGCTCCACGGCGATGGGCTTCTGCGGGTCGGTGTAAATATTCAGGCGCAGGGTAATCAGCGGCAGCACGTCCGCCGGGTCGGCGCTCTTGATAACCACGATGGCGGCGTACTTGGCGATATATACACCGGCGTCCACCACGGCCTGGACGGGGTCCTCGTTGTCCGCGAAAGCGATGGTGGGATAGCCGAAGGGCCGGAATCTCTTCAGGGCCTGGCGGCGGATCTGGGTCTGGTCGGCCAGTACCCTGTTGACTTCGCGGGCGCCGGAATCAAGAACGATCTGCTTGAATCCCATGCCCACGACCTTCTCCACCAGGGCGGCCAGTTCATTCAGGTCGGCGCCCCTGACTACCATGGGAACGTCGAATTTCTTGGCCAAATTGGTCATGGCCTCGACGTTGGCGGCATTGGCCCCGCACACCAGGGGCTTCCTGGCGGCGGCGATTTCCAGCGCCTTTTCGATGGCGGCGGGATCCTCGCTCATCAGGACCAGCGGGAATTCGGTCTTGCCGGCCGCCACTTTGACGGCCTCGGCGAACTTTCCGGCGTCGCCGGATCCGTTGCCCACGGCCACCAGGTTGACGCTGTGCACCTGGCCCACCCGGTCAAAGACCAGCTTGTTGATCTGGTCCACCTTGGCGGCTATCTCGTCGGCGCTCATGGTGTCGCACACCGATACCGCGATGCCGGTCATGTGCTCGAAGCGCTTGTCGTGACGGAACAAAACGGTCTCGTTGCCCAGATCGATTGCCTTTTCACCCGTGCCCACCTTGACCAGGGCAATGGGCGGAGCCGAAGCCGAGTCCAGGGCCTCCTTGGCGGCGTCGCTGACGTGGGGGCACTGATCCAGGCTGGCCTTGCCGCTGGCCAGGGCCATGGCAAAGGCCAGACAGGTGGGTTGGCCGCAGTCCTTGCAGTTTGTTTTGGGCAGTTGCTTAAAAATTTCCAAACCAGTTAAACCCATTCTCCGTACTCCTTTCTCGGAAGAAATTTATTGGAAAAATCACGCCTGAAGACACCCGGAACAAAACCGGGTGTCTTCAAGGAACGATTTTATCAAGACCCTTGATAGCTGCTTCCGGAGACCGTCCAAAGAACTCCGGATGCAAGGCGGATCAGTGGTCTGCCGCCGGTACCAGCCGTAAGGTTAGTTGTCATTTGACCTCCGGTCCATATGACTTCTCTTCCGGCGGCCAATGTCCGTTACATTACAGCAGCGGGGGCAGAGTCAGGGCAGGATGCCCCTTCTCCTCCAGGAAGCCCATGATTTCCTCTCCGCTGGTGCCGATGGACTCGTCGGCGATTTTGTCCACGAAGTCCTTGCCCAGGCCGGCATTTTCAGCGGCCTCCTCCAGCATCGGGCGCAGTTCCTCCTTCAAGGCCTTGGGCATCCACACCACCCGGGCCAGCCCGCCGTCGGCGGGGACAAACTTGCGGGAACCCAGGTACGACTTGCCTATGCCCATGAATCCGGGCATCTGGGCGCCGGCGCCGATGGTCCCGGCCAGGGTGGAGAAGGTCATCCCGGACGGGGTCATGCCGCCGTGCTCCCGGTTCACCACCATAAATCCGTTGCACTCGGGAACCATGGCCAGGATGCACTCGAAGCACCCGCAGGAGGTCATGGGATACTCCATGATGGTGTAGAAATTCACGTTGGTGATGTTACGCTGCGAGTTGTTGAAGCAGAACTCGTTGAAGGACTCCCACTGGCCCTTTACTTCGTCGATTACGCCCTTCTTGGGTATGGGCTGGTTGGAACCGTGGGGGTTGATCTCGTAGGCCGCCTTGGCGTCCAGCCAGCTCACCGCGCCGCACAGGCCCACCCGCTCGGGGGCGACCACGCAGACGTGGGTGGGGGCAAAGGACTGGCACAGGGTGCAGGAGTAGAAGGTGTCCACTTTTTCGTCCTGCAGTTCCTTGAGGCGGTCGTCCCTCTTCTGGTAGTACTTGCGGGCCAGTTCCCTCATCTCCAGCACTTTCTGCTCGTCGGTGTAGATGGTAATCTGCACGCGGTCGAGAATGGACGCGAACTCGGTCTTGAACTTGGCGTACAGGATCTTGCCGATGTGCTCCAGCCGGAACCCTTTTTCATAGGCCCCCTTGGAAATGCGCACCCACATGATGTCCCGCTGGGCCACGTGCCACAGGCCCTCGCCGTAGTTGGTGAAGTAGTGGATGCGGCGCTCCAGCACGGGCTCGAAGTCCTCCTGCATCTTGCGCCCGTAAACGTCCACCACGATCCCCAGGGGCATCCGGCCGCCGGGCTCCACGGTGTCGATGTCCGGACCCACGACGGTGACTTTTCCGTCCTCGATCTCGTCCTCGCCCACCATGCGCACCAGCTCGAAGCCCGGAGTCTTGGTGCCGCCGAACTCCACGTACATGTCCTTCTTGCGGATGGACTCACCCTCGAAGGCCGGGCCGACGGTGATGGGCACGTCGATTTCGATGGCGGTAATCTTGATCCCCCGGACCTCCAGGCAGGTCTGGACGATCTTGTCGTAGTCGGGCTGGGATACGAACCAGTCTTTGATCTGCTTGTCCTCGGGCAGCTCCTGGTCGGTGATCACCGGGAAGCCCACGTTGATGGCGCCCATGCAGGCGGCGTCCTTGACCATGTCGTGCTCGCCCAGGTAGAGGATGAAGGCCAGCACCCGGCGGCGCTGGTAGTCGCGCTGGGCGTCGTAGTCGCCCGGCTTGATTCCTCCGAACATCATCCCGGCCCTGAGCGCGTAGTTGGCGGCGTGCACCACCTGGGTGAAGTTGCCCAGAGGATAGGCGATGTAGTCCACGCCCAGCTTGACGCCCTCTTCCAGCAGCTGCTCGATGATCTCGTCGCAGAGGAAGAGCATCAGGCCCTTGGCCATGAAGCTGTCCACGATCTTCTTGGCCAGCTTGCTGTCCTTGGCCCGGCCCACGATGACGGCCTCGCCGGGAATGGTCCAGTCCACCATCTTGGTTCCGTACTGGCGCACCACCGGGTCGCCGATGAAGCCGGTCCAGGGCGGAACGTGCAGGGGGTTTTCCTGGGTGTGCTTCAGGTAGCGCACGGCCTCGATGATCTCGGCGGCGTACCAGGTGGCCTCGCCCAGTTTGCGGGCGTTCTTGAAGCACCGGTAATCCTCCCTGAAGGATGCCCGCATCCGGTTGAGGATGGGCACCAGGTCGCCCAGGGTCTTGACTTCCTCGCCGCTCAGGCAGCGGATAACCGGCAGGTAGTAGGCGGTGTCAGGGTAGCCCACCGGGTGGTCGGCGCCGTACTGGCGGATGGCCTGGCTCAGCAGGATTTCCGCGTAGCTCATGGCGGTTATGGCGCCGTTGTATGCAGACTTGAATAGCGCCTTGGGCTCTTTGCCCGGCTCCACAGCGCCTTCAAAGATCTGATCGAAGTTGATCTGCTCAGACATTTGGTCTCCTCCTTTCAAACTGAAGAATTAGTAGTTCTGGCACAGGGCGGTTTCAAACTCCTCGGCGGTGTTCCGGTGCACGCCCAGTTTCCAGGCGCGGTACTCCAGGGCGCTGAGCATCTTCCTGGCGGCCACGGCCGGATCCATCTCGAAAATAAAGTACCCGCCGTAAACGTCGCTGGCCACCTGGGTGACGATGGAGTATATCAGGTCGCTGCCCTCCAGCGGGGGCATGGCGCCCACGTGCACCGGCATGCCCATGGCCACGCACCACGATCCGATGGATACGGCTTTGCCGCTCATGGCTTCCGGCGCCGAGGCCACCCACGGCACCTTCGGGGTGTCCACGCCCAGCTCGTTGGCCATGTCCATCAGCAGGTCCGAGCAACGGGTGTTGTCCACGCAGGAACCCATGTGGAAGATTGGCGCCAGCGGGGCGCTCAGGTTGGCCTTCTCGCTCAGCCTGGCCAGGAAACTCTTCAGGCCGGGACCTGCCTTTTCCATGGCCTCCGGAGACAGGAGGCCCATTTTGGCGCACGCCTGCATCACACAGCCTGTGCCCACTACGAAGACATCGTTCTTGATCATTTCCTCGGCGATCACAATGTGGCTGTGGTCCTGGGGCCGCTTCAGGTTGTTGCAGCCCGCCAGCATGGCCACGCCCTTGATCTCCCCGGCCAGGATGGCGTCGGTGAGGGCCTTCACCGGCTTGTCGGGGCTGACGGCGCCGAACAGGTCGTACAGGGCCTCCAGGCTCCAGCCGGCCACCACCTTGTTGACCACCTTGGGAATGTGCACCTTCAGCGGGTCTCTCAGTTTGAAAGCGTCTATGGCAAGGCGGACAGCGGTCTTGGCGTTGTCCAGGGCCTTGGTGGTCTGGTAATCGATGTGATATGCCCCCGGGATCTTGACGATGGGCGAAGTGGTGATGATCCTGGTGTGGAAGCACTCTGCCGCATTGCGGATGGCCGGCATGATGCACTGCACGTCCACCACCATGGCGTCTATGGCGCCGGTGGCAATGGCGTATTCCTGGGAGGCGAAGGAGGTGACGATGGGTATGCCGTGGCGCATGAGCACCTCGTTGCCGGTGCAGCAGATGCCCATCAGCTTGATCCCCTTGGCGCCGGCGGCCTTGGCCTCTCCCTCCAGTTCCCTGGCGGCCTGGACGATGATCTCGGAAAGAATCGGGTTGTGCCCGTGCAGAACCAGGTTGACACATTCGGGGTCGATTACGCCCATGTTGGCCTCGCTGACCACTGGCCGCGGGGTGCCGAAAAGTATGTCGGAAAGGTCGGTGCCGATGTGCATCCCCACGTAGTCTCCCAATGCCACCCGCAGGGCGGCGAAGATTATGTTCACCGGGTCGTTGTCCATGCCCACGTGGGCCTGGGTGACCAGCTCGGAAATGACGTTGTAAATGCCGCTGGGCATGATGTCGTGGGTGCGGAACTTCTCAACCCGCCCCTTGGTGACCGTGGTGTTGACCCAGGTGGACTCGCCGAAACCTTTCAGGCGGCTGTATTCCTCGAGGGCGGCTTTGGCCACGTCGTGGGCGATTTCCATGTCGCCGCGGCCCTCGGTGGCGATGCCCATTCTCTTGGCCACCCTGCACAGCTTATCCCGGTCCTTGACGCTGTAGTCCGGGGCGTGGCCCTCGGAGGCCTCGTACAGGGTGTGGGCCATGTGACTGGCGTGCTCGCTGTGGGACGCGGCGCCGGTGAGCAGCATCAGGCCGGTGCTGCGGGCGGCGATGGTCCAGTGGGAAGCGCCGCAGATTCCCCTGCTGGCGGGACCCTCGTCGGCCTTGATGCGGCAGGGGCCCATCATGCAGAAGCGGCAGCACAGCCCCTTGTACCCGAACTGGCACTGGGGCTGCTGGGCCACGGCCCGGTCAAAGGCGGTAATCATGCCCCGTTCCTTGGCGATGTCGATCAATTCAAGAACGCCGGGGTCGATGGTGCGCTTAACAGACTTCGGATCGACAACCCGAGGGGCGTCCGAAGGCCTGCAGGTATGGCTGGGATCTCTAAACCTTGGCATACTTAAACCTCCTTAATAATAAGATTAACCAGTTGCCGGTCGATTTACGGGATTTCCTATTTTACCTGTTTACCCGTTATTGGTCCCGTAAAAACCTGACCCCTCCCTTTCCCTTTTCAGGAACCACCTGCCTCTCCCAAAATCTTTTCCCGGACCTCTCTCATGCCTTCCAGCAATTCCATGCATGCACACGCTGAGTCGGGTTCCATGGAATTCTCCCATACGTCACTGCTAAAACTGATATAACCCAGCACCTCACCGGGCTGGAAACTTTTTTCTATAAATTCCCTTTCCCTTTCCGAACGGACTTTGTTGCCCACCACCCTGATCCGGCCGATGCCCAGGTCGGCGGCCATCCTCTTGACGTTCATGGCGGTATTCACGCTGTTCATGCTGGGCTCAACCACCACCAGCATCAGGTCCACCCCCCTGGCGGTGCCCCTGGAAAGGTGTTCGATACCCGCCCCCATGTCCATGATCACCACTTCGTCCTTGTCCAGCAGGAGCGTTGACACAAGTGCCTGGAGAAAGGTGTTTTCCCGGCAGTAACACTGGGAGCCGCCCTTTTTGACATCCCCCATGCGCATAAACCTGATGTTGCGGTGCCGGTATGCGAATTCTTCCAACGACCGGTCGTCCAGCGTGGGATTGAGGGTGTAAAAGGCACCCCCGCCGCTGATGGACTTGATTTTATCACCCATCTCCACCACAGGCTTTATTTTCGCTGATTCTTCCGGGGGTATGCCCAGGGCCGCCGCCAGGCAGGCGTCGGGGTCCCCGTCGATGGCGTACACGGTTTGATGGGTTTCCGCAAAGGATTTGATCAGGGCCGAGGCAATCGTGGTCTTACCTACTCCGCCTTTTCCCGAAATGGCTATTTTCACGTCCGTCACCCCGTTTTGTTAAAACAAGCTGTTACGAAAATTACGGCAACCGGCATCGGAAAAATACGGACAAACTTTTTCTTTCTACAAGAACAAGAGAAAATCCTTCCCATTCGCCGGGCATAATGTTTATAAAATCTCGAATAAGTAGTTCGACGCCTCAGAATAAAAATCCTTTACGAAAGCAAAAAATATTCTGAACCTATGAAAAAAAACGGTCCAGAACAATCCAAGCAGTTGCCGGTTTTTTATAATGCGTGTTCAGGTGAAAATGAGGTACCGCTTTTTCAAAATCCTGTATTCAATCACCATGGCCGCGATAAAGAGAATTATTCCGGCCGCCCCTGCCGCCTTCATGGCGGAAATGGTCAGCCTCAGCCGGCCGATCTCCTTTTCCCTGGCTTCAATCTCCGCTTCCACAAACTGTTTGTCCATTGACAGGCGGGCTTTTTCCTCCTGGACCAGGATTTTTTCGTTTTCCAGCCTGGCCGCGGCGTCCACGGCGTCCGCGTAGGCCGCGCTCAAATCCCTGACCCGCTGCGCCAGCATGAAGCTTTCCGTCCGGTCCGCGGCCGGCCGCAAGGCGTTCCACATGATCAGGCCCCTGGCCTCCGGCATTTCTACGCCGTACAGATAACCCAGGGTGGGGGCCAGGTCCTTCAGGCAAACCGGCGGCATTTTCAGTCCGGCGGCAAATTCGCTTCCCTTGATCAACAGCGGGGGCCTGCCCGTGGTCCCGGTCACCACAAGCATGGTATCCTCGTAAATCCCGTCCGCGTGCAGCTGTTTAAGCAACTTCCCCACCTCGGTGTCGGCGGCTGCTACCGACGACTGGTATTCCTTTAAGCCGGCCCGGGCCGGCTGCATCCCCGGGCCGGCCAGCACCACCACCGTGAGAAAAGGCTTTTTGGTCCTGATCACCTCTGCGGCCGCGCCCATGACCTGCCCGTCACCATCAAAGGGTCCGAAATTTTTATGGCTGACATCACCGCACACCTTTTCCAGCCGCCCGGTGCCGTCCACAACGGCGGTTTTTACTCCCCTTTTCTCCAGGCGGGACAATAATGTTGCCGCTCCAGGCGCGGCGGACTCCCCGTTGTAGCCGTGAACCGCCGGGTCGGTTCCGCTCAGGATGGTATGCAGCCTGGCCCCGGAATTATCCGGGGGCATTGCGCTGACCCTGTCCGCCCTTACCCCGGCCATACCCAGCCCGCTAATGTTTGGAGTTCTTTCGGGACTGAGGGAATCGGCCTGCAGCCCGTCCACCACCAGAATCACAACGCGCTTGCTTTTTTGCGGCGGATCCGGCTTCACCTCTCTTACCGCCGGGGGCAGGGCCAGGACCGTCCCCGGAAATAAAAACAGAACCAGCAGAAAACCAAAAACAGACCCGCTTAATCTATTTACCGCAGCCATACCACGACCTCCCCATTATCCTCTATTTATACTATAATGATGGCGCCTGTTATTTATTACCATGATTGTTATCTTTTTTCACCGGAACAGACCATGTATATAATTGATTTTCCTGGAAATAATGGTAATACTCCGCTTTGGTGAGTTCTATCTCTCCCCGTCCAGCGTTTCGCTGGACTTTTTTTTGCGGGTTTTTCCGATTGCAATGGATTTTAGGTTCTGTTATAATTACCTTTGCGGCGGCATCGGGATGTGGCGCAGTTTGGCTAGCGCGCCTGCCTTGGGAGCAGGAGGCCGGGGGTTCAAATCCCTCCATCCCGACCAGTTTTTTAACCCGGACACCGCCCTGCTGCGACAATTTCACCGTCGTTAATTAATAAATAATCCCGCTTTGTTAAAGCGGGATGCTTCATGCAAGTCTGAAAGCTATTGAAATGCCGGGTTCAGAGGGGGATTACCGCCCTGGCCGCTTCGACCACAAAAACGGCGTCCTTTACCGCCCGCTCCCCGTCTTCCCGGCTGTACTCGGCCGTGGGGATAAAATCAATGTCGCCGTAGAAGGCAAACTCCCTCTCCTTTCTCAGCCACTTGGAAATCCGGGCCAGTTTCTCAGCCTTTTTCTCCACCGCCGGCGGCAGCCTGTCCCGGTATTCCAGGATCAGCCCGCCCACGTCATGCTGTTTCGGGGGTTCGATGCCGATTTGGCGCAATATGCCCTTCAAGGCCAGTTCCACTGCTTCCTGAGCCTCCCGCACAACATCCGAATATGCCTCCTCTTCCATCAGCACTTCCAGGACGCGCAGGCGCTTGGCGGCCTTGATCAGGTAGCTCTGGGCCAGGGTATGGTTATTCACAGATCGAAGACCTCTCCTTCACAGTATTTATCTTTCAGCACCCAGTGCCAGGCGTTGCCCCGCACCACCCGGCGGGCGCCCAGGGCGTCCAGCCTCTTTTTGAATTCCCGCAGGAAAGAACGGAAAAACCCCCCCCGGTCATAAAGGATCAGGCTGTCCTCAATCATGTCCAAAAACAGCAAACTGCCGCGCTTTACCTCCCCCGGCGATTTGATTACCGGGGACAGGCAGGTGCTGATACCCGTTTCATTCAGCCGGGCCAGGGAAGGCTCAAGGGCCTCCTCCACCCTCTCAAATTCCCGCATCCTCCTGAGCCTGCCATCAGGTAGCTTTTCGGCGATGATCAATATATCTATGTCGGAGTCCGCCCTCTGGCACCCCCGCCCCACCGAACCGAAAACCGCCAGCGTAACCAGCCGTTCCCCGTACCATTGGACGGTTTGTTCAAGCAGTTCCTGAAGAAATTCATGAAACCTTTCCCTGATCATGGCCGAGCCTCCGGCTGAATTCTTTAAACTATTATAACATATAGCTAGATCAAGACGGTTCAGCTTGCAACACTTGATTTTCACCGGGCGAAATGCCACCTGGCCGTGTCAGTCGAACAGCTCGGTGCTGATGTACCTGTCTCCCCGGTCCGGGAAAATTACCACAATGTCGCCCTCCTCTACCCCCCTGCTGTATTGGATGGCCCCCCAGAGGGCGGCACCGCAAGAAATGCCCGCCGGTATTCCCTCCTTGACGTAGATCTCCCGGGCCAGCCTGAAGGCCTCGTGGTCCGGAACGGATAATTTGCAGTCAATTATTGACTCGTCATAGACCTGCGGCTTGTAGGCCTCCATGTTCCTCAAACCCTGAATCCTGGTCTGGGGAGAAGGCTCTACGGCCACCGCTTCTATGCCGGGATTGTGCGACTTGAGCCTCCTGGCCGCCCCGGTAATGGTCCCCCCGGTTCCCACTCCGGCCACCAGGGCGGTGACTCCTGGCAAGTCCTCGATAATCTCCCTGCCGGTGGTCTCGTAATGGGCCAGGGGATTGGCGGGGTTGGAGAACTGGTCCGGCATGAAGTACCTGCTGTCTTCCCGCACCATCCGGAGGGCCACCTCGATGGCGCCGTTGGTCCCCTTTTCGCCTTCGGTAAGAATGACCTCCGCGCCGAAGGCCTTCAACAGCTTTACCCTCTCCACGCTGGCGTTTTCGGGCATGACGGCGGCAAACCGGTAACCCCTGGCCGCCGAAATCATGGCCAGGGCGATTCCCGTGTTGCCGCTGGTGGCCTCCAGTATAATCCTGCCCTTCCCAAGGACTCCCTCCCTTTCAGCCGCTTCAATGAGGTACTTGGCGGTCCTGTCCTTCACCGAACCGCCGGGGTTGTTCCCTTCCAGCTTGGCGTATATCCTGACGCCCGGCCTTCCGTATGATTTCAGCTTGACCAGCGGGGTGTTCCCGATGGTGCCGAAGACACTGTCGAATTTCATATGCAAACTCACAGCCTTCAAAAAACTATATAAAATGTTTATTATGACGGGCGGCCCTGAAATCCTTTTATTCAGCAGCCATAACCGGAAACAAATTGAGGAAGGCCCTGTCAGCCTTCCCCTGTTTGTGCAACATATATTCATTAGCTTTATGGCGGTCTCTTTTCGCATCCGGCCTAAAAGTCCGGGACCAGCACCACCCGCTTCATTAACTTGCCTCCGTGCGACTCCTCGAAGGCTTCTTCAATCCGGCTCATGGGCCTGGTCTCCACGAAGGGTTCCACCTTGATCAGGCCGTCCAGGACCAGCTTGAGAACCTCCGGGTAGTACCCGGGCAGGCAGCCCCAGGTGCCGATGATCTCAGCGTCAAAGGCCATCAGGCGGGAAAGCATGTATTCCACCTTTTGGGTGTTGAAGCCCACCACGACCATCCTGCAGACAAAACTCAGCAGGTCCAGCCCGATCTCCTGCCCCATCTTGGAACCTGAGCACTCGATTATCTTCCAGCCGAAGGAAGGAAGTTTTTTCTCCTTGCAGACGGCCCTGAATTCCTCCCTGACCTCCTTGACGCTTTTGCCCTTGGTGTTGATGGCGGCGGTGGCGCCGTACTGCAGGGACCTCTGCAGCTTTTCCCGGTGCATGTCTATGGCCACCACCTCTTTGGCCCCCAGCGCCGAGGCGATCTGGGTCATGTATACCCCCACTCCGCCGGCGGCGCCGATGATCGCCACCAGGTCCCCTTCTTTGAGGTCAGCCCTCTTGGCTGCCTGGTACGGGGTGGTCACGGCGTCGGCCACCACGGCCAGGTGCTCCAAAGGGATCCCCTTGCGGTCCCCCACCACGCACAGGTCGGCGGCCGGAACCGGAATATGGCTGGAGAAGCCCCCGTATATGCCCAGGCTGTTGCCCGGCATGGCCTGGCTGAGGCAGCGGTTGCCCCGCCCGGAGGCGCAGATGGGGCAGTTGTTGCAGGGCATCACGGCCGGGACGATTACCTCCTTGCCCAAAAGGCCGCCCTCCCCGGCCACCACCCGGCCCGAGATCTCGTGGCCCAGGGTGAGGGGCGGCTTGGTGACGGTGGGCACCCCGTCATAAAAATAGCCCACGTCGGTGTGGCATACACCGCACCCCGCCACTTCCACCAGGACCTCCCCGGGCTTCAGTTCCGGGACTTCCAGGCTGGTCCTGGCCAGCTTGCCGGGCTCCACCATCTGCCAGGTTTCAATTTTGGAAGGCGATCCCATTATTTACCACCCCTTTTCGGAAAATAACTCATTGAAGGCTTGATTCTGTCGGAATCCGGACCCCATGCCGCAAGAATGCGGCACCATTGAAAAATGAAAACTCGGATTGCCGGAACGGGAGTCTGAGTTCTGTGTTCTGAGTTCCGCCGCCGGCACGGCGGCACCGCCCGCAGGGCGGTTATCTATCTTTTTATTTTCCCTGCCAGACCGGCTTGCGCTTTTCCATAAAGGCCTTCAGACCTTCTACGGCATCGGCGGTCTGCATCAGCTCCCGCAGGTAAATTTCGTCAATGGCCTTTATTCCCCCGGCGAAGTCCCTGCCCAGGCCCGCCCTGGCCGCTTTCTTGGTCAGGGCCAGCACCGCCGGGCTGTGAACCGCGAATTTCTGCAAAAATTCCTTTACCCCATCGGCAAAGGAGTCCGCCGGAACAACCTTGTTCACCAGCCCCAGCTGCTCCGCCCGGTCGGCGCCGACGATCTCCCCGGACAGCAAAAGCTCCAGGGCCCTGGGCCAGGAAGTCAGGCGGGGCAGGAGAAAGCAGGCCACCGGCGGGAACACCCCCACGGCGATCTCCGGCTGGCCGAATTTGGCCCTGTCAGAGGCCACCACCAGGTCGCAGAAAAGGACCAGTTCGCATCCCCCACCCAGGGCGGCCCCGTTCACCGCCGCCACGATGGCCTTGTCCGTGCCGGCCATGGTCAAAAAAATGCGGTCGAACACGTCGATCATCTGTCCCACTTTATCCTCGGTGTGATCGGCCACGTCCACCCCGGCCGAAAAGGCCTTGCCCTCCGCCTCCAGGAGGATCAGCCCCCCGGGCTCGCGCGCGGCCCACTGCAGGGCCGAAACCAGCTCCTCCATCATGGGAATGGTCAGCACGTTCAGCGGCGGCCGGTTGAGGGTAACGGAGGCGATCCCGCCCTCGCTTTTCACTTTTAAATACTGATAGTTCAATTTCATTCCCCCTGTCCGGTACTTCAAACACGATCCGGGCGGCAGAGGCCGGTCGGCCTGCAATCTCTACTCCACCCGCTTCGGCAGCACCGCGTCGATGAGTTCCTGGTCGAACACCCTTGCCCCGGCCAGCCGCCTGCGGTACTCCACGAAATCACAGACGTCCTTGCCGCCGGTCAGCTTCCTGTTGTTGAAGGCGTTGAAGCCGAGGTAGGCCTCGCTCATCATGTTGGCCGCCAGCCAGTGCCTGCTGGGCAGCTTGTTCATGTCCCAGAAGAACTTCTTCTTCTGGCGGATGCCGTCGATGGACATCATCAGGCAGTGCGGGAAGAGGTTGATCAGGGTCCAGACGATCTTGTTGACCTCATTGTCCAGCAGGGTAAAGTCCGTCTCGCACTCCTTGACCAGCGCCTTGGCCTCGGCGGCCGCCTGGCCCGTGACAAACTCGCCGTATACGATGCCCCCGTTCTCAATGTATTTGTCGGTGATTACCTGCGGGTTCCTGATGAACTTGCCGTCTTTTTTCAGCACCGGCACGGCCTTGGAAATCAGGCCGAAGTGCTCCATCTTGTATGCGCTCCACAGTTCGCATGAAATGCAGTTCCACATGGCCCGCTCCATACCCAGGTACCAGAAGATGTAGTCGGTGGAACCGCCCACCGGGGCCGAACCGTGCTTGGGGCCGGCCTGCCCGAACACGGCCAGGTCGGAAGCGATGGAGATGTCGCAGGCCATGCCGATCTCCTGGCCGCCGGCCACCCTCATGCCGTTGACCCGGCAGATAACCGGCTTCTTGCACATGTAGATGGCGTCCACCATGCCGTTGAACAGGTCCATGTACAGCGCGTACTCGCTGGGGTTGCCGCTGTAATACTCGGCGTATTCCTTGGTGTTGCCCCCGGTGCAGAAAGCCTTGTCTCCCACCCCGGTGAACACCACGGCCACCACCGACCTGTCCATGGAGGCCCGGCTCATTCCCGCGATTACCCCTTTGACCATCTCGGTGGTGTAGGAGTTGTACTGGGCTGGGTTGTTCAGGATAATCCAGGCCGAGTAAAGGCCTTCCACCGGGTTGCCGTCCTTGTCGAGAACGGGCCTTTTCTCATAAACCACGCAGGGCGCTTCTTTCCCGAAATGCTCATCGCTGAAAAGGTCGTGATTTTTCACATCGGTCTGACGGGGCCACTTGTTAAGATCCATAAATCTTCCTCCTTTTTTGTTTTTAATTTGTTTTATTTAAATTGAACAAACCCCTATTATAATGAAACTGACGCAATTGTGGACATTCCTCTTTGGCTTATCAGCCCTACTCTTTGGTCCGGGATTGGGAATTGGGGATTGGGGTGGTCTGAAACCAACTCCAAGGCAACTGTTTTTCTAATCCCTAATCCCTGCATAATCGGGGACATTCCTCCTTTTGGGGACATTCCTGTCCCTAAAGGAATACCCAGGCTTCAGCAGGTGTGTCCCCGCTCCTTACAACCGGATAAACTGGTAGGTCAACTGTCCGTCAGGCATGGCAACAACTTCGGCTTTAACCGCCATGCCCACCTTCATGCCGTCCAGGGGCACATCGCGGCTCATGCGGCCGAAAACCCTGACGCCGTCGAAATCGGCCAAAGCCAGGGTGTATGGCACGTCGGCCTCAAAGCCCGTGGGGGCGTATTGGGCCTCCGTAAAGCTCACCAGTTTGCCGGTTCCTTCAATCTTCACCCATTCCATATCACTGCCCAGGCACGCGTCGCAGTCCGCCCGCGGCGGGAAAAAGACCTTCCCGCACTGCTTGCACTTCGTGGCTCTCAGTTCGCCTTTCTCCAGGTAATCCACAAAGGCGGACAGCTTGGTCTGGGACGTAAAGCTGATTCTGCCGAACTTTTCAAATCCCATGGCCCCTACCTCCCCATGATGACGACGTTGCCGTAAATGCCGACACCGCCAATATTGTGGACCAGGCCGATTTCCGCCCCCGGCACCTGAATGTTGCCCGCCTCGCCGCGCAGCTGCAGCACTATGGTCCGCACCTGGGACCCGCCCGTCGCCCCGATGGGGTGCCCCTTTGAAAGCAGGCCGCCGTCCACATTGACGGGTATCTTTCCGCCGATGTAGGTTTGTCCCTCGCGGATAAGCTCAACTCCCTTGCCGGGTTCGGCAAAGCCGAGGTTCTCATAGGCCATCAGCTCGGCGATGGTAAAGCAGTCGTGCACTTCGGCCACGTCAATGTCCTGGGGCTTGACCCCGGCCATCTCGTAAGCCTGCTTGGCCGCCAGCCGGGCGCAGTTCAGCCCGTCCAGGGCGTCGCGGCCGGTCAGTGTCATGGGCGCGGTGGCCGCCCCGAGGCCCAGGATCCACACCGGTTTTTTGGAAATTTCCTTTGCCCTGGCGGCGCCGGCCATGATAATGCATGATGCCCCGTCGGCGTTGGCGCAGCAGTCGAAACGCTTCAGCGGCGTGGACACCGGCGGCGCGGTAAGGGCCTGTTCCAGGGTGATTTCCTTGCGGTATACCGCCTTTTCGTTAAGTACGCCGTACTTGGAGGACTTGACCCTGATCAAAGCCAGGTCCTCTTCGGTTGACCCGTACCTGGCAAAGTGGGCCTGGGCGTGCATGGCGTAATAAGCCGGCATCATCGTGCCGAAGGGCGCCTCCCACATGATGTCGGCCCCCCGTCCCATTCTCTCCTGGGAGTCCGCCGAAGAGATCTCCGACATTTTTTGGAACCCCAGTACCAGCACGATGTCGTGTAAGCCGGACTTAATCAGTGAATAGCCCACCCGGATGCCCGTGGTGCTGGAAGAGCAGACGCTCTCCAGCATAAAGGTGGGCTGCGGGTTCAACCCGAGGTACTCGGCGATCAGTCCCGAGGGACTGCGCTGTTTGTCGTATTCCGGCGCGGAGCAAATCAGGGACGCGCCTATGTCCCGGGAGCTGATGCCGGCGTCTTGCACAGCCTCCCTGAAGGCCTCGAAGGCCAACTCCCTGATGGAACCCTCGTAATTCCTCACGAAGGCGCTCTGGCCCACGCCGATTATGGCCACATCTTTTGACATCTTGAACCCTCCCGCGTTTTAAGCCTAGAGCATAACCATGCCGCCGTCGATGCACAGGGTCTGACCCGTTATGTAGCGGGCCCCGTCCGAGGCCAAAAATACCACCGCCGGCCCTATTTCATCCGGCTGGGCAAACCTGCCCATGGGAATCCGCTCCAGGTACTTGTCCCGGAATTTGGGGTCGGTGGCAATGGTTTTGGTCATCTCCGTTTCGGCCATGGGGGCTATGCAGTTGACCGTTATTCCGTAGCGGGCCAACTCCTTGGCCGCAGACTTGGTCAGGGCGTGCACCCCTCCCTTGGCGGCGGTGTAGTTCACCTGGCCCACAGTGCCCAACAGCCCTGCGGAAGAAGTGACGTTGATGATGGATCCCCATTTTTGATCCATCATCGGCTTGGACACAGCCTGGATGCAATTGAAAGTACCTTTGAGGTTGACGTTGATTACGTAGTCCCACTGTTCCTCGGTCATCTTCCACAGCATGGCAGGCTTGCTGATGCCGGCGTTGTTGAAGAGTATGTCCACCCTGCCGAAGACTTCCAGCGTACGGTCCACCATGGCCTGCACCTGGTCCCGCTTGGAAACGTCCACCTGCATTACTAGCACCCGCCGTCCCGCCTCCTGCGCGGACCTGACAACGGAGTCGCTTTCACTGATGCTGCGGCTCACCAGCATTAAATCGGCGCCGGCCTTCGCCATGGCCAGGGTCACGCTCTCGCCGATGCCCTGCCTGGCTCCGGTAATTATCGCTACTTTGCCCTGGAGTATCATAGGCAGCATCCTTTCATGAAGATTCTTTCATTAATTGATATCCCTATTTTCACCAATATTTGCCTCATGCCGGATTTTTCATTCTACCAGGAGTGCTTCATACCTCCCATGGGACACGCCTTTATACAAGGAGTTTCCGTACTCCCGGCGGGCTTGCAGGGAGCGCAGCTGTACTTGATCTTCTTCCGGTGCTCCTCCCGTACGGCAATCACTTCATCGTCGTAGTCGTCCACCATCACCTCCAGCACGCCTTCCTTGCAAACCTTCACACAG
>JAILZP010000075.1 GCA_023512435.1 Peptococcaceae bacterium
ATCGGCATGAGCCTGTACAGCCGGGTGGGCTGCGACCTGGGGGAAATCTGCCGGCACGCCATGGAGTCATACGAGGACAGGGAGAGTTTCCGCGGCATGGTGTCCGCCGCCGTGGCCCAGAACATGATGACCCTCAGGGTGCTGACCGCCCTGCCCTTCCTGTTCGTGGGCTTCGCCAGGGTGATGGCCCCCGGGTTCGCCGACCCGCTGTTCAATACAGTTGAGGGGGCCCTGGTGTTTGCGCTGGCCACGGCCTGGATCATCCTGGGCAACCTGATCACCCGCAGGATGATCAAAAACACCCTGGGACAGGGGGTGTAGGAAATGGAAAGCATATACGGTTTGTTGCAGGGGGCCGACTTTGCCGTTCTGGCCGGGGCCCTGGCCGCAGCCTCCGTGCTGGTTCTGTTCGCCGGGAATAAACTCAGGCTTCCCGGCGGGGTGGAGCTGAGGGGAAAGGCCGAAGAAATGCTCCGGAAAACCGGCCAAAGGATGGGCAGCGAGGTGAACAGGACGGTGCTCCGGAGGAAGATCACCCAGGCCGCCCTGGACATCCAGCCGGAGTATTTCGCGGGACTGCAGCTGGCCCTCCCCGCCGCCGGCGCGGCGGTGTTTGTTCCCCCGGCCCTCCTGGGCCGGGTTGACATCTACTGGGGGGTCCTGATCGCCGCAGCTCTCTACCTGGCCCCCGGGGTGTGGCTGAACAAAAAGGTCAGGGCCAGGGTGGAGGCAATCAAAAGGGACATCCCGGACTTCTGCATGCTCCTGGGAAACGCTCTCAGGGGGGCCGACCTGCTCACCGCCCTGGAGGAGGTGGCCGGGACCATGAAGGGAGAACTGGCCCGTGAGATCAACCGGGCGCTCATGGACATGGCCACCGGCGACAGCCGGGCGGCGGCGCTGAACAAGATGGCCCTGCGCTGCGGCATACCCGAGCTCACGGGGCTGGTCAGCAAGATGCAGCAGGCCATGAGGTACGGCAGTCCCCTGGAGCCGGTGGTCAGGCACCACGCCGAAAAGATACTGGCCCGGAGGAGGCAGGAGACCCAGAAGCTGGCCGGGGAGCTCACCATCAAACTTTTGTTTCCCATCATCGCCTTTGTTCTGCTGCCGCTTTTCCTGATGCTGGGGTTCCCCATCCTGTGGAACCTTCTGGCGGCCTTCGGCGGCTGAGGCTGGCAAGGGACATTTTAATCTTTGAAAAGGGAGGTGAAAGGAATGATCGAATACCTGTCCGGACAGGTTAAAAAGCTCCACGCCGACCAGGGCGGGCAGGGCATGGCCGAGTACGGGCTGATCATCGCCCTGGTGGCCGTGGCCGCCATTGTCGCTTTCAGGCTGCTCGGGACCGGCATCAGCAGCAAGGTCAACGAAGCCAGGGAAGCCCTGCAGTAAGTTTAAACGGATGTGCGGTTGAAAAGTCCCGCCGGAAAACCGGATGGGACTTTTTCATTTTTCAGGGGGATTGAATTGGAACTGGTCAATCTGAGGACCAAAGAAGTCATTGCCGTGAATGCGGCGGGGGCGGACGGCTTTTTCGGCCGGTTTGCGGGTCTGATGGGGGGAAAGTCCATGCCCGCAGGGTCCGCCCTGGTCCTGTCGCCCTGCGGGATGGTGCACACGTTCTTCATGCGGTTTCCAATTGACGTGGTTTTCCTGGACCCCGCCGGGCGGGTCCTGCGCGTTATCCATGAAATGCCCCCGTTCAGGGTGAGCCCGTATGTGAAAGAAGCCCGGACGGTGGTGGAGCTTCCCGGCGGGACGGCGAAGGGCAGGGTCCGACCCGGCGATGTTCTGGTGGTATACCAATGAAGGAAATTTTAAGCGCGGCTGCAACCCTGATGGACCGGTCCCTGGCTATCGGCGCCGTCCTTCTGGGTCTGGCGGTCCTGAGAGGCGTATTCGATTTTATACGCCTGGGTTTTTACTCAGCCGGGGTTGGCAGGACTCAGGCCGGAGTGTTGGCGGGAGCACTGATGGTGCTGACAGTGGTTTACCTTTACAGTAATTTTAGCTGATTTGGGGTGAATGACATTTGATTGCTCACATAAACTTTATACTTGCCGGGATGCTGGCCGCCATCTGCGCGTGGACGGACATGAAGTCGATGACCATATACAACCGGCACACCTACCCGGCGGCCGTCATCGGGACCGTTTACAGCATCGCCACGGCCCAGTACAGCCACCTGTACGGGGCGCTGGTGGTCTTTGCTATGTACCTGTTTCTTTTCATTTTGGCAGGAGGAAAACTGGGCGGGGGGGACCTTAAACTGGCTGTGGCCCTCTCGCTCTTCCTGGGCATGGAACCGGTGATCTGCGGCTCGATCCTTGCCGGGCTGGTGCTGATGGCCTGGGGGTTTGCCTCCACCTGGCACAGAACCGGGCAGGTAAAGGCCGGGGTGATGGTGGCCCTGGGCAGGCTGCCCGGCGGGGCGGTGCCTTACGGGGCCGTGCTGGGACCCACTGCTATACTGGCGGCAGTGTTTATATATTAAGGGGGTCATAGACCTCACGCTTTAAGGAGGGTGATTGAGGGAGTCAACGAGTCGTTGAACTGTTGGAAAAGGAAAGGTGTATGCTGGAGAAGGTGTGGGAACTAGATCTGCGCCATTTTAAGGGAATACATATAGACAAATACCAAAATTTATCGTATTCTGTCATTAATACCAAAAACATCCTTATTATATGTTTTTTGTCCTGGATGTTTTAATTAAGAATCAGAAGGGTGGTGATTGTTATGAAAACAGTTTTTCCAGTGCATTTAGAAAACGGGATGGTTATCTATGGCAATGAGCAACCGTTTATGATTAGTAATGACCCGGATTTTAAAGGTGTATCAGGCTATGATGCTGACGAAAATCGAGCTACAAACATTGTAGGCTTTGATGGTCGGGATCTATTGAAAAGGTGTACCAATCCAGATTGTTTAGAAATTAAGCCCAGAGCAGAAGGTTTTGGCGAAAAAGGAAGATGCACCAATCCAAAGACAAAAATGAGAAGAGATCAGGCGCAATGTAAAGTGTGCAGGTCTAAAAAGAAATGATTTATTTAGATAGTTGGATATATTATTTTCGATCCGTACAAAATGGCATCGATCCGGGGAATACGTTATTTGTTTTCACCCTTTGACTTGGTATAAATTAATGGTCAAAGGGTGATTTTATGTTTGCTACCAATTTAAAGCCGGTTGTTAAGTGGGCTGGCGGGAAATCAAAAGTTTTAAATCAGCTATCTAAGTATATTCCAGCTGAGTTTAATAATTATCATGAGCCATTTATGGGAAGTGGTGCACTATTTTTTTATTTATATACAAAAATAGCATCAAATGGTTGCAAAGCATATCTCTCTGACTCCGTTGATGAATTAATTAATTTATATAATGTTATAAAATATGATGTTGAAGGTCTAATTAACATCTCAAAGAAACACATATATAATAAGGAATATTATTATAATATGAGAGCTCAAAACCCAACCAAGCTTTCTAAATTAGAGCGTGCGTCAAGATTTCTATATCTAAACAAAACTTGCTTTAATGGTCTATATAGGGTAAACAGCAAGGGGCAATTTAACGTTTCTTTTGGCAACTATGATAATCCTGTTATTGTTGACGAAGAAACACTGAGGAGTGCCAGTGAGGCTTTTCAATTGGCTAAAATATTTGCTGGTGATTTTGAGTTGGTCTTGAATAATGCTCAGGAAAAAGATTTTGTATATTTAGATCCTCCTTATGTGCCACTGTCAATCACATCAAATTTCACGGGTTATACATCAGGATGCTTTAGAGTCAAGGATCACCTAAGACTAAAAAATGTTTTTGAAGAACTAAAAGCAAGAGGATGTTATGTAATGCTTAGCAATTCAAATACTGATATAGTTAAGGAGTTGTATTTTGGTAATAATATAAAAACGATAAGAGCTATGAGAGCCATCAATTCAGATGTCACTAAACGTGGAAGCATTAAGGAATTATTAATATTATCATATCCAGATAGCAAAGTAGGTTTTTCTACGCAAGCATTATAAAGGTCTATTTAAATCAAAGGTAGGGAGGTGAAACAAGTGAAAATACATATTAAAAATCAGCTAAATAATGAGTATGAAATTGAGTTCTGTTGTGGCGATAAGGAATTTAAGCTTGGGCCAGAGGAAGAGGTAACGGTTGAAGTGAAAGATGAAGATGTTATTTATTTTGATGTGGTGCGTTAAGGGGATTCCAATGACAAATTAAGAGCATTCCTGTAAGGAAGCAAAATGAACTTTGAAAAAGAAAGTACCTCCGGTTAGAATACAGGGTGTAAAACCTCT
>JAILZP010000032.1 GCA_023512435.1 Peptococcaceae bacterium
ACAGTTATGATAATATGGAAAACAATAAAACCGGGGGGAATTTGTGTGGCGTACACCGGAAAGTTGAAGGATCCCCTGCTGGACAGACTGTTTGAGGCCATCCTGGCCCTGGAGGACACAGACGAATGCTACCGCTTCTTCGAGGACCTCTGCACCGTGGCCGAAATAAAATCCATGGCCCAGCGCTTCGAGGTGGCCAAGATGCTTGAAAAGAATTACACCTACGGGGAGATCGTGAGCAGGACCGGGGCCAGCACGGCCACCATCAGCCGGGTGAAGAGGTCCCTGAACTACGGGGCGGACGGATACAAGCTGATCCTGGACAGGGTCAGGGAAAAAGAGGGGAATTGAATTAATTATGTTGACTGCGGGCGGGATTCATATTAACATATTAATAAGATAGCATTTTAGCATGCTAAAATCATGCTCACGGAAGGAGTGATCCGGCCGGCCTTCCCGGGGTTGGTCGCCGGGGGCCCGCCCGAAGGGCGGGGGCCGGCCGGTTATGCTTTGTGATCAGGATTGTTGAGGCTGACGAGGCCATCGATCTTCTGAAAAAAAGGGAGGCCGGGGAGGACGGGGACCTGGCGGGGAGGGTGGCCGGGATCATCGGCGCCGTGAGGTCCGGGGGCGACGCCGCCCTCTGCCGGATCTGCGGGGAACTGGACGGCTGCCTCCTGGCACCGGACCGGATAAGGGTTTCCGGGGAAGAAATCCGGCAGGCCCGGGAGAAGGTGGACAGCGACTTCCTGCGGGCCCTCGGGAGGGCGGCGGACAACATCAGGGCCTACCACCAAAAGCAGGTGGTCAATTCATGGATTGACTGCGCCCGGGAGGGAGTGGTGCTGGGCCAGCTTGTCCGGCCCCTCCGGAGGGTGGGTATCTACGTGCCGGGCGGCAAGGCCAGCTATCCCTCCTCGGTGCTGATGAACGCCATACCGGCTGCGGTGGCCGGAGTGGAGGAGATAGCCATGGCCACCCCCCCGGGAAGGGACGGGGAGGTGGACCCCCATACCCTGGCGGCGGCCGCCGAGGCCGGGGTGACCGAGATATACCGGATCGGGGGGGCCCAGGCCATAGCGGCCCTGGCTTACGGCACCGAAACGGTGAGGCCGGTGGACAAGATCACCGGTCCGGGAAACCGCTATGTGACCATGGCCAAGCGGCTGGTTTTCGGGGCGGTGGATATAGACATGCTGGCCGGTCCCAGCGAGGTGCTGGTGGTGGCCGATTCAAGCGCCAACCCGGCCTATGTGGCCGCCGACCTGCTTTCCCAGGCCGAGCACGACGAGATGGCCGCGGTGATGCTGGTCACCCCGGACAGGGAACTGGCCCGGCAGGTCGGTATTGAACTGGAAAGGCAGCTTAAATCGCTGGAAAGGTCGGAAATCGCCGCCGCCGCCCTTTCCGGTTACGGGGCCATAATCATTACCGGGAGCGTGGAAGAGGCCGTTGAACTGGCCAACCGCATCGCTCCGGAGCACCTGGAGCTGATGGTGAGGGACCCCTTCAGCTGGCTGGGCAGGGTGAAGGCTGCCGGTGCGGTTTTTCTGGGCCATTATTCACCGGAACCGGTGGGGGATTACCTGGCCGGACCCAATCACGTCCTGCCCACCGGCGGGACGGCGCGGTTCTTTTCTCCCCTGGGGGTGGACCAGTTCATCCGCCGCACCAGCCTGGTTTATTACAGCCGGGACGCCCTTCACCGGGAAGCCCCGGACATTGTCAGGCTGGCCTCGGTGGAAAGACTGGGCGCCCACGCCAGGTCGGTGGAGATAAGGATGAGCCGGAATCTGCCGGAGGGAGGCAGGGCCGGTTTCGATAAAGGGGATGAAGTCTCTTCCGGCCCGTTTGACATCATTCAGAAGTCCCCTGCCGGGACAGACGGGGACCCGGGGCGGGGAGGCCCCCGGCCGGATTCGCTGTCCGGACTGCCGGCATTCCCGGACCGGGGCAGGGTTGTGAATGCGGACAAATTGCCCGGCTTCGGCCGGACTGAGGGAGGCGGGAAGAGAAGATGACGGCGGCTTTTAACATTGAGGACCTGGCCAGGCCGGACCTTAAAGGGCTGCAGCCTTACGAGGCCCACTACGCCCCGGGGGTGATCAGGCTGGACGCCAATGAGAATCCCCACGATTTTCCCCAGGAGGCCAGGGATTACATAATGTCCCGGGTAGGGCCGCAGTTTTTCGGCCGCTACCCCGATCCCCTGGCCAGGGACCTGGTTTCCGACCTGGCCGCCCACTATGGCCTGGGGGCGGAAAACCTGATGGTCGGCAACGGGTCCGACGAGATTATCCTGAATATTATGCTGGCCTTCGGCGCCGGCAGGAAAGTCTTCATCGCCGCCCCCACCTTCTCCATGTACGGGATCCACGCCAGGGTGGCGGGGGCCGTGCCGGTGGAGGTGCCCCGGGGGCCGGAATTCGAGGTGGACGTGGAAGCCATGGTCCGGGCCGGGGGTAGGGAACCGGGGGTGATGGTGGTCTGCAACCCCAACAACCCCACCGGAAACGCCACCGACCCGGCGGATATAGAGGCGCTGGCCCGGTCGGTCAACTCCCTGCTGGTGGTGGACGAGGCCTACATAGAATTTGGCGGTGAGAGCTGCGTCCCCCTGCTGGGCAAATACCCCAACCTGGCGATTATGAGGACCTTTTCCAAGGCCTTCGGACTGGCGGGGCTCAGGCTGGGATACCTGCTGGCCGGCCCGGCGGTGATCCGGGAATTGATGAGGATAAAACAGCCCTTCAACGTAAACTCTTTCACCCAGTTGGCGGGCAGGTCGGTAATCCGGTTCAGGGACCTGTTCGAGGCCCCCATCAGGAGGATAGTTGCCGGGAGGGACAGGCTGGCCCGGAGGCTGAGGGAACTGCCCGGCGTCACCGTCTATCCCAGTGTGGCCAACTTCCTGCTTATCCGGACCAATAGGGCGGCGTACGAGGTGTACCGGCTGCTCCTGGACGGCGGCGTGCTGGTCAGGCACCTGAACCTGGGGGAGAGGGGAGAATTCCTGCGGGTTACGGTGGGCACCGAAAGAGAAAATGATATTTTTATCGCCAGGTTGAAGACGATCCTGGACGGGCCGGGGACCGTCCGGGCTTAAAAGAAAATTACCGCCGGCACAAATTGATGCAGGAAATGAAAGAAACATGGAAAATAAAAAATTGGTAAGGGTAAAAACAATTATCAGGGATGAGGTTGTTTAAATTGCCTTATGCCGACAGGACAGCCCGGGTTGAAAGAAAAACAGGAGAGACGGAAGTAAAGGTTGCCCTGAACCTGGACGGCCGGGGGGCGGTAAGCTGCTCCACGGGTATCGGGTTTTTCGACCACATGATTGACCTCCTGGGCAGGCACGCTGGTTTTGACATTGAACTGGAAGCCAGGGGAGATCTGGGGGTGGACGCCCACCACACCGTGGAGGACGCGGCCATCTGCCTGGGGCGGGCGGTCAGTGACAGCCTGGGGGATAAAAGAGGGATCAACCGGTACGGGCATGTGCTTTTGCCCATGGACGAGGCCCTGGTGATGGTGGCCCTGGATCTGAGCGGGCGCGGGTTTCTGAGCCTGGAGGCGGACTTTAAAACGCCCAGGGCGGGGGACATGGACACCGATCTGGTGGAGGAATTCCTGCGGTCCTTTGCCCTGAACGGGGGGATTACCCTGCACGTGAGGGTCCTGGCGGGGAAAAACACCCATCACATGGTGGAGGCTGTATTCAAGGGGCTGGCCAGGGCGCTGAGGACGGCCGTGGCCAGGGGAGGCGGGGAGGAGGTGCCTTCGACCAAAGGCGTGCTTTAGACCCAGGAATTAGGGTCCGGAATTAGGCATTGGGAATTGGGAATTAGCCATGTGGAGTCAGAACACCATATTCCGCCCGGTTTCCCGATCCCGATTCCCAATTCCCGGTTCCGATTCTAGACTTACGGGGGTAAAATGCTTGATTGCCATCATCGACTACGGCATGGGCAACCTGCGCAGCGTGGAGAAGGGTTTTGAAAGAGCCGGGGTCAGTGCCCGGATAGTGAGGGAACCCGAAGAGGCGGACCGGGCAGGCGGAGTCGTTCTTCCCGGGGTGGGGGCCTTTGCCGATGCCATGGAAAACCTCAGAAAAACCGGGATGGACCTGGCCGTAAAAAGGGCCGCCGCCGACGGGAGGCCCCTGCTGGGCATCTGCCTGGGCCTCCAGCTTTTGTTTGAGGCCAGCGAGGAGTGGGGGTACAGCGAAGGGCTCGGGATTTTTCCCGGCCTGGTCAGGCGGCTTCCGGAAGGCCTGAAAGTGCCCCACATGGGCTGGAACCAGGTGAGATTCAAGGGGTTCCACCCCATATTCGAGGGTGTGCCGGACAATTCGTCCTTTTATTTTGTTCATTCATACTATGTAGACCCGGAAGGGGACGCCATCAAGGCCGGGGTCACCGATTACGGGATAGAGTTCACCTCGGCCGTGGCGCACAAAAATATAGCCGCCATTCAGTTTCATCCGGAAAAAAGCAGTGCCCTGGGTTTGCGTATACTGCGGAATTTTGGGGGGATTGTGGAGAGATGTTGATTTATCCTGCTGTCGATATTCGAGAGGGGCATTGCGTGCGCCTGGTGGAAGGCCGGCTGGACATGGAAACGGTGTACTCCGATGATCCGGTGGCCGTGGCCGGGCTTTGGCAGGAAAAGGGCGCCCGCTGGCTGCACGTGGTGGACCTGGACGGGGCCTTCAGCGGTTCCCCCAAAAACATTGACGTGGTCAGGAAAATAAGGGAGAGGATAAGTATCCCCATCCAGGTGGGAGGGGGTATCCGCGACCTCAGGGTGGTGGAGGAATTCCTGGGGATGGGTGTCAACCGGGTTATACTGGGCACTGTGGCCATAAACAACCCCGACCTGGTGGCCGTTGCCGCCGCCAAATACGGGGAATCCGTGGTGGTGGGCATCGATGCCAGGGACGGGAAGGTTGCCATAGAGGGCTGGGGTGTGACCTCGGAGAAGAACGCCGTGGACCTGGCCCTGGAAATGAGGGGGCTTGGCATCAGGCGAATAATATATACCGATATCTGGCGTGACGGAACTCTGAAGGGCCCCAACCTGGCTGCCGTCCGGGAAATGGCCAGGAATACGGGCCTCAAGGTGATTGCCTCCGGCGGCATCAGCACCCTGGACGACCTCCGGTCCATCAAAAGGCTGGAGCATATGGGAGTGGAGGGTGTGATTATGGGCAAGTCCCTCTATGCGGGAACGGTGTCCCTGGAAGACGCCCTTTCCCTGGCCGATGTGGAACTGGAGGAAAACGCGTGCTGACCAAAAGGATTATCCCCTGCCTGGATGTCACCGGGGGCCGGGTGGTAAAGGGCACCAACTTTATAAACCTGAGGGACGCCGGCGACCCGGTGGAACTGGCCGCCTTTTACGACCGCCAGGGAGCCGACGAACTGGTTTTCCTGGATATAACGGCGTCGGCGGAGGGCCGGAAAACCGTGCTGGACATGGTTTACCGGACTGCCGGCGAGGTCTTCATACCCTTCACGGTGGGCGGCGGCATCAGCACCCTGGAGGACATCAGGGCCATGCTTTCCGCAGGGGCGGACAAGGTTTCCATCAACACGGCCGCGGTCAGGGACCCGGACCTGGTGGCCCGGGCCTCGGCCCGCTTCGGCAGCCAGTGCATAGTGGTGGCCATTGACGCCAGGCGTTCCGGGCCGGGCCGGTGGGAGGTGTACATCCACGGCGGCCGGACCCCCACCGGGATAGACGCGGTGGAGTGGGCGCGCCGGGTCGAATCGCTGGGGGCCGGGGAAATCCTGCTCACCAGCATGGACAGGGACGGCACCAAGGACGGGTATGACCTCGAACTGACCCGCGCCATTTCCGGGGCTCTGAAAATTCCCGTGATTGCCTCGGGCGGGGTGGGAACCCTGGACCACATCGTGGCCGGCCTCACCGAGGGGGGGGCAGACGCCGCGCTGGCGGCCTCGATTTTCCATTTTGGCGAATACAGCATCGCGGCGGTGAAAGAGTACCTGAGGGAACGGGGAGTGCCGGTGAGGATTTAGATTTGGGATTAGGGATTAGGGATTGGGGGGCGGTTGAAGGGTGCCTTTTGACTTGGAGTCGTTAAAGTACAACGAACAGGGGCTGATCCCGGCCATAGTCCAGGATCACGACACCGGCCAGGTTTTGATGATGGCCTACATGAACCGGGAGGCGGTGGAAAAGACCCTGCGGGACGGGGAAACCTGGTTCTGGAGCAGGAGCCGCCAAAGGCTGTGGCACAAGGGGGAGACCTCGGGCAATACCCAGAAGGTGGCGGGCATCTATTTCGACTGCGACCGGGACACCCTGCTGGTCAGGGTGATCCAGCGGGGGGCGGCCTGCCACGAGGGGTATTTCAGCTGCTTCCACAACCTGATAGACGGCGGCGGGGAAGTTAAAACCGTGGGAGAAAAAATTTTCGATCCCGAAAAGGTTTATGGGAAGTAAGCCCGCGGGTCAGAGAAAACAAACAATTGGGAATTAGGAATTGGGGTTAATTCCCGATTTCCGGTTCCCAATTCCGGTTTTTACGGGGGTTGTTATGGATATACTTGACGGACTGAACGAGGCTCAGAAGGAGGCCGTTCTCCATACCGAGGGGCCGCTGCTGGTGCTGGCCGGGGCCGGGAGCGGGAAGACCCGGGTGCTGACCACCAGGGTGGCCCATCTGATCAGGAATAAAGGGGTGCCGCCCGGCCAGATCCTGGCTATAACCTTCACCAACAAGGCGGCCCAGGAGATGAAGGTACGGGTGGCGGCCATGGTCCCGGAAAGCGTCAGGGACCTGTGGGTGTGCACCTTTCACGCCGCCTGCATGCGCATACTGAGGAGGCAGGCCGCCTTTGCGGGGTACAGCCAGGGGTTTTCCATTTATGACGAGGCCGACCAGCAGGTGGTGGTCAGGGACTGTCTGAGGGAACTTAACGTGGACGAGAGGAGATTCCCCCCCAGGGCCGTCGGCGCGTCCATTTCCCAGGCCAAAAACCGCCTGGTGGGCCCGGAGGAATTTGAAGAGCAGGCATGCGACTACTACACCAGGGTGGTGGCCAGGGTGTACCGGCTTTACCAGGAGAGGCTGGTCGGCAACAACGCCCTGGATTTCGACGATATACTGATGGCCGTCGCCGGGTTGTTCCGGCAGCACCCGCACGTGCTGAGGTTTTACAGGAACAGGTTTCAGTACATAATGGTAGATGAGTACCAGGACACCAACCATGCCCAGTATGTGCTGGTGAACCTGCTGGCCGGGGAACACCGGAACATCTGCGTGGTGGGCGACCCGGACCAGGGGATTTACAGCTGGCGGGGGGCCGATATAAACAACATCCTGGATTTTGAGAAGGATTACCCGGAGGCCCGGGTGGTGGTCCTGGACCGGAATTACAGGTCCACCAGGACCATCCTGGAAGCGGCCAACCAGGTCATCAAAAACAACCCGGACCGCAAGGAGAAAAAGCTCTGGACCGCTGCCGGCGAAGGCGTCCCGGTGATCGTTTTCACCGGCGACACCGAGCGGTCCGAGGCGGAGTTCGTGGCGGGCAGGATTGAAAAGCTGCACTCCTGCAGGAAAATAAGATACGGCGATATGGCCGTTTTTTACAGGACCCACGCCATGTCCAGGGCCATTGAGGAAGTTCTGGTCAGGAGGGGGATACCCTACCGGATAGTGGGGGGTCTGCGGTTTTACGACCGCAAGGAGATTAAGGACATTTTGGCCTACCTGAGGCTGGTGGACAACCCCATGGACGCGGTCAGCCTGGCCAGGATCATAAACGTCCCCAGGCGGGGCATAGGGGAGGCCTCCCTGCAGAAGATCACGGCCTTTTCCCGGGAACAGGGGATAACCTGCGTTGAGGCCCTTGCCGGGGCCTCCAGGATAGCGGGGCTTTCGGGCAAGGTGAAGAAGGCCTGCCAGCAGTTGGGCGGGATCCTGCAGTCGGCAGCCGGCCGGGCGGGAAAAATCACGGTGACCGAATTGGTGACGGAACTGCTGGACCAGACCGGCTACTGGGCCGAACTGGAAGCCGAAAAAACCGTGGAGTCCCAGACCAGGCAGGAAAACCTCAGAGAATTCCTGACGGTCACCGGCGAATTCGACCGTACCGCGGAGGAGCCGACGCTGACCGAGTTTTTGGCCGGGATTGCCCTGGTGGCCGATGTGGACGGCTTTGACCAGCAGGCGGACCAGGTGGCCCTGATTACCCTGCACAGTGCCAAAGGTCTTGAATTTCCGGTGGTCTTCCTGATCGGCCTGGAGGAGGGGGTGTTTCCCCATGCCAGGGCGCTGGACGAACCGCTGGAGATGTACGAGGAGCGCAGGCTGGCCTACGTGGGCATCACCAGGGCCAGGGAAATACTGTACCTGACCAGGTGCTGGCAGAGGACGCTTTACGGCGCCACCAGGTTCAACCAGGCCTCCCGCTTCCTGGAGGAAATACCCGCTGAACTCACCACCGGCCGGGATCCGCTGGATTCCGCCGAATACGCCCCGGGGGAGGGGCCGGCGGACCGGGGAACCGCGTTGCGCCGCCTGGCCGGGATACCGGGAGTGGCCACCGGGGCCCGGATCTGGGGTGGAAAGGAGAAAGGTGAAATCCCGGACTTTACCGTGGGGGACCTGGTCAGGCACGGCAAGTGGGGACTGGGAACGGTCCGGAGCGTGCGGGGAAAGGGCGAGTCGGCGGAAGTATGGGTGGAGTTCCCCGGTCTGGGGACCAAGACCCTCCTGGCCAGGTTCGCACCCCTGGAGAAGGTATAATGGCAGTATACCTTAAGCGATATGCGATATGCTTTAAGCAGTGACAGCTATTGGTAAAGGACATGAAATACAAGTGATTGGAAAAGAAAGTAATGCTAATAAGGATACAGCCAACAGCTAATAACTGACAGCTAACAGCTAACAGCTAAAAGCTAACAGCTAATCATGGGCTGATAGCCGGTCACGGAGTGACGACTGCTTGGACCGCTTGCTGGCGGTGGCCGTCCTGACGGCCCTCATTCACCTGATCAACACCCTTATCTATTCGGTCAGGGTTTCCGGTGTGAGGACCGGACGCCTGGCCACGGCCATATCCCTGTTCAACGTGGTTTTTCTAATCGCCAGTACGGCCAACATGATCCAGGGGCCGCTGCTGGCCACCATCGTCGAGGGGGCCATCCACAGGGGGGGCCTTGGCGTCCTGACCCCCGCCATGGAAAGGGAAATGAACTTCCCTCCCCAGTACCTTGACCAGATGAACAACCTGGCCGGGGAGATAAGGCTGGTGATCCTGGCGGCCACCCTGGGTACCGTCCTGGGGGCGCTGCTTATTCCGGCCTCGGCGGAGGTGTTTGCAAGGGCCATATCGGTCTTTGACAGGGTGGGTTCGGTGCCGGGGATGATTCTGATGGCCGTGTTTTCACCGCGCCGGGTGATCCGGCTTGCCGGGCGGGACCGGGCCGATCCTCCGCCCGGGCGGAGTCCGGACGGCCACGCCAAGGGGCCGGGGATTCCCCGGTTGTTCCTGGCGGCAAACGTGCTGGTCACCGGTATTTTCACCACCGGCGTGCTCTCGGCCCTTTACGCCGGGGCGCTCTACCCGGGCTACCGGGCCTCTGCCACCATGCTGGCCTCCATTGTCAACGGGATTGCCCAGGTGCTTTTTGCCACCGTGGTGGACCCCGCCGCCGCCAGGATCACCGACCAGGCTTTGCAGGGGCGGCGGCCGGAGTCCGATGTCAGGAGGATGGCCATTTACCTGGCCGTTACCAGGCTGGCCGGTACCCTGCTGGCCCAGGCGGTTTTTTTGCCGGCGGCCCGCTTGATCCGGTGGGTGGCGGTGCATATAACGTGACCGGAAATGGGCGATGGGCTGCAAGCGGTAAGCTGAAGCAGCAGGCAATAAGCTATAGGCGGGAAGCGACGGGCCGTAAGCGGCAAGCTGAAAACTACAGGTTTTGTAATAACTGTGAGTGACGGGAGACGTTTGCGGTATGCTTGCGGCATACAGCTTACGGCTTACAGCTTATGAGGCTGGGGGGATTGATCATGCCGGTCCCGGAAGCTGTGAAAATCCGGGTGGAGGAACTGCGCAGGGAGATCGAGAAGCACAATTACAATTACTACGTGCTGGACAGCCCCACCATATCCGACGCCAGGTTCGACAGCCTGATGAGGGAGCTGGAGTCGCTGGAAAGGCGGTACCCGGAACTGGCCGCCCCGGACTCGCCCACCATGAGGGTGGGAGGCGCTCCCAGGGAGGGCTTCGTCACGGTGTCCCACCTGGCGCCCATGCTCAGCCTGAGCAACGCCTTTAACGAGGAGGAATTGCGGGACTTCGACCGCCGGGTGCGCCAGGGTGTAGGAGAGGCCGGGGTGGAGTACGTGGCCGAGCTGAAAATTGACGGGCTGGCCGTGTCCCTGGTATACGAGGACGGCCTTCTGGCGAGGGCGGCCACCAGGGGTGACGGCGACAACGGGGAGGACATCACCCCGAACATGAGGACCGTCCGGGCCGTTCCGCTCAGGCTTAAAAATCCGGTCAAACTGCTGGAGGTGCGGGGAGAAGCCTATATGCCCAAGGACGCCTTCGCCAGGCTGAACCAGGCCCGGGAGGAAAGCGGGGAGCCCCTTTTCGCCAACCCGCGCAACGCCGCCGCCGGGTCGCTGCGCCAGCTCGACCCCGCGGTTACGGCGTCCCGTCAGCTCAGCATATTCATGTACGCCGTGGGGGCGGTGGAGGGGGTCACTTTCAAAACCCACCAGGCCGTGCTGGAGTACCTGAAAGACCAGGGCTTCCGGGTCAATCCCCACTACCGGGTTTTCAAAGACATCGACGGAGTGGCGGATTACTGCAGGGAGTGGCAGCATGCCCGCTTCGACCTGCCCTACGCCACCGACGGGGTGGTGGTCAAGGTAAACGACCTGGCCCAGCAGAACGCGCTGGGAGCGACCATGAAAAGCCCCCGCTGGGCCGTCGCCTACAAGTATCCCCCGGAGCAGGCCAGGACCGTGGTCCGGGACATCATCCTGAGGGTGGGAAGGACCGGCGTTCTCACCCCCACCGCCATACTGAAGCCGGTGAAGCTGGCCGGAACAACGGTGACCAGGGCCACCCTGCACAACGAGGACATCATCAGGGAAAGAGACATCAGGATCGGCGACACGGTCCTGGTGCACAAGGCCGGGGACGTGATACCCGAGGTTTTGGAAGTAATCAAAGAAGAACGAAAAGGGAACGAGAAGCCCTTCAGCATGCCGGCCGAATGCCCCGAGTGCGGATCACCGGTGACCAGGCCCCAGGGCGAGGCCGCCGTCAGGTGCTTCAATCCCGGCTGCCCGGCCAGGTCCAGGGAGGGACTGATTCACTTTGTGTCCAGGAGCGCCATGGATATCGCCGGGCTGGGGCCGGCGTTAATCGGGCAGATCATTTCCTCCGGGCTGGTAAAGGACGCCGCAGACCTGTACCGCCTGAAAAAAGAGGACCTCGTGCCCCTGGAGCGGCTGGGGGAAAAGTCCGCCCAAAACCTCATCGACGCCCTGGAAAAGAGCAGGCAAAACCCGCTGAACAGGGTTATCTACGCCCTGGGCATCCGGCACGTGGGCGAAAGGGCGGCCAGGCTCCTGGCCGGCAGGTTTAAAACCATGGAAAACTTAATGGATGCCCGCGTTGAGGACCTGGTAGCCATTCCTGAAATCGGTCCCCGGATAGCCGAGAGCGTGACCGAGTATTTTTCCGACCCCGCCAACCGGGACCTGGTGCGGAGACTGGCCGAAGCCGGCCTGAAAATGAGGGTGGACGAGGACCGGGACCGGACGGGGACCGGTCCCCTGGAGGGAAAGACGGTGGTTCTTACCGGGACGCTGAAAAAATACACCCGGCAGGAGGCCCGGGAACTGGTGGAGCGCCTGGGCGGAAGGGTTTCTTCCAGCGTGAGCGGGAAAACAGACCTGGTGGTGGCGGGGGAAGACCCCGGCAGCAAGTACGAAAAGGCTGTAAAACTGGGGGTCAGGGTAATCGACGAGGAGGAATTCCTGGGCCTGGTGGGCGAAGGGTAGCATGAAGTGCGGAACCCTGGAAAATATTGCGCCCCTGAAGACCCCTTGCTATAATATAACAGTATTACTTGTAGGAGACAGGAATCAGAAGTCAGAATGAAAATGTCTTCTGAACTGATTTTTTATAAGGCAGGTGTTTAAAGTGATTACCATTGCCGAGGTGGAACACGTAGCCCTGCTGAGCAGGCTGGATCTTTCCGACGAGGAGAAGAGGATGTACGCCGAACAGCTCGGCGCCATTCTGGAATACGCCGGTATGCTGGACGAGCTGGACACCGGGAATATTCCTCCCACCGCCCACGTTCTTCCGCTGAACAATGTTTTCAGGGAGGACAGGGAGGGAGAACACCTGCCCCTGGAAAAGGCCATGCAAAACGCTCCCGACAGGGAAGGAAATTTTTTTAAAGTGCCGAGAATTGTTTAATAGAGAAGAATACAGTAGACAGGAGTTCCACAGCCTGCTGATGAGTGCATGGAGCCGTTGAGGAGGGGTAAAAATTTTGGAGTTAGTATACATGACCGCCCACGAACTGCACAGGATGCTGTCGGCCCGGGAGATCAGCGCCGAGGAACTGTGCCGGGCGGCCCTGGACAGGATAGAAAAGTTGGACGGAAGGCTCGGGGCATTCATCACCGTCACCGGTGACCTGGCCCTGGATCAGGCCAGGGCGGTGGACAGGAGGATTGCCTCCGGGGAGGAAATTCCGCCCCTGGCGGGGATTCCGGTGGCGGTCAAGGACGTCATATGCACCGAAGGGATACCCACCACCTGCGGGTCCAGGATCCTTTCCGGCTTCGTGCCGCCGTACAGCGCCACGGTGATTGAGAAGATACTGGCCCGGGGCATGGTCATGGTGGGCAAGACCAACATGGACGAGTTTGCCATGGGTTCCTCCACCGAGAATTCCGGCTTTTTCCCGGCTTCCAACCCTTGGGACACCGACCGGGTACCCGGCGGTTCCAGCGGGGGATCGGCGGTGGCCGTGGCCGCCGGCCAGGCCGTGGTGGCCCTGGGATCCGACACCGGCGGATCCATCAGGCAGCCGGCCTCGATGTGCGGCGTGGTCGGGATGAAGCCCACCTACGGGGCCGTTTCCAGGTACGGGCTGGTGGCCTATGCCTCGTCCCTGGACCAGATTGGCCCCATTTCCAGGGATGTTGCCGACTGCGCCCTGGTGCTCAACGCAATATCCGGGCACGACCCCCTGGACTCCACTTCCGCGCCGGGGGACAGGCCTGATTACACGGGTTTTCTGAACAGAGAGATAAAAGGGATTAAAATAGGCGTGCCGGGAGAATACATGGGCGAGGGAATCGACCCCGGGGTGCGGGAGGTAATCGGCGGCGCCCTGAAGGTCTTGTCCTCCCTGGGGGCGGAAATTGAAGAGGTCAGCCTGCCCCACAGCAAGTATGCCATTCCGGCCTACTACCTGATCGCCACCGCCGAGGCCAGCTCGAACCTTGCCCGCTACGACGGCGTCAGCTACGGCTACCGGGTGGAAGATCCCAAAGACGTGGTGGACATGTACAGCCGGACCCGCAGCCGGGGTTTCGGGACCGAGGTGAAGAGGCGCATCATGCTGGGCACCTACGCCCTCTCGGCGGGATATTACGACGCCTATTACCTGAAGGCCCTCAAGGTGCGCACCCTGATCAAGCAGGATTTCGACCGCGCCTTTGAGAAATTCGATGTGTTGATCTGCCCCGCTTCCCCGACCACGGCCTTCCGGAAAGGGGAAAAAATGGACGACCCGCTCCAGATGTACCTTTCCGATATCACCACCATTTCGGTGAACCTGGCCGGGATACCGGGAATTTCCGTCCCGGCGGGGTTTTCGGGCGGGCTCCCGGTGGGGATGCAGATAATGGGCCGGCCCTTCGCCGAGGGTACCCTGCTGCAGGTGGCCCATGCCTTCGAGAGAAGCACGGATCACCACAAGAAGTTTCCGGAATTATGAAAGAAGGGCTATAGGCTATAGGCTTAAAGCTATAAGTTGACAGCTGAAAACTAAAAGCATAAAGCTTGCGGCCTACAGCCTAAAGCCATATACGGGAGGTTGCTTAAAGTGGCCCGGTACGAAACAGTAATCGGCCTGGAAGTGCACGTTGAACTGAAGACCGGCACCAAGATATTCTGCCCTTCCAGCACCGCTTTCGGAGGGGATCCCAATACCCACGTGTGCCCCGTGTGCCTGGGGCTTCCCGGAGTTTTGCCGGTTTTCAACAAAAAGGTGCTGGAATACGCCATCCGGGTGGGGCTGGCCCTCAACTGCAAAATTGCCGGGTTTTCAAAGTTTGACCGGAAAAATTACTACTACCCCGACCTGCCGAAAAACTACCAGATTTCCCAGTACGACCTGCCCCTGGCCGAACACGGACATCTCAACATAGACATTGACGGGCAGGTTAAACGCATCGGCATAACCAGGGTGCACATGGAGGAAGATGCCGGAAAGCTGGTGCACCAGGGGAGCACCGGCGTCGCGTCCTATTCCCTGGTGGACTACAACCGCACCGGTGTCCCCCTGGTTGAAATCGTTTCCGAACCGGACATCAGGTCCCCGGAGGAGGCCAGGGCCTACCTGGAGAAACTGAAGGCAATCATCCAGTACACCGGGGTCTCGGACTGCAAGATGGAGGAAGGCTCCCTGCGGTGCGACGCAAATATATCGTTGAGACCGGCGGGCAGCGATAAACTGGGAACAAAGACAGAAATAAAAAACATGAACTCCTTCAAGGCCCTGCAGCGGGCGCTTCAATACGAGGTGGAAAGGCAGACGGAGATACTGGAGGAGGGGGGCCAGGTGGTCCAGGAAACCAGGACCTGGGACGAGGCCAGGGGTGTCACCCTGTCCATGCGCAGCAAGGAACAGGCCCATGACTACAGGTATTTCCCGGATCCGGACCTGGTTCCCCTGGTCATCGACCGCCGCTGGGTGGAGGAGATAAGGGCCGGGCTGCCGGAACTCCCCGACCAGAGAAAGGCCCGTTACGTGAAGGAGTATGGCATCCCGGAATACGACGCGTCGGTGATCACCGCCTCAAAGGATCTGGCGGACTACTTCGAGCAGTGCCTGGAAGGGTACTCCAACGCCAAGGCGGTCAGCAACTGGGTAATGGGGGACCTGTCAAGGCTTTTGAACGCCCATGACATTGATATAGCCAGGTGCCGGATCAGGCCCGCCCAACTGACCGGAATGCTTAAAATGATGGACGGCGGGACCATCAGCGGCAAAATAGCCAAGATGGTCTTCGAGGAGATGTTTGAAACCGGCAAAGACCCGGAACAAATCGTGAAAGAGAAGGGCCTTGTCCAGATTTCCGACGAGGGCGCCATAGCCTCCGTGGTGGACGAGGTGCTGGCCGCCAACCCCAAGGTGGCGGATGATTTCCGGTCCGGCAAGGAAAAGGCCCTGGGATTCCTGGTGGGCCAGGTGATGAAGGCAACCAGGGGCAAGGCCAACCCCGAGATGGTGAACAGGATTATCAGGGAAAGACTGCGGTAAGAGCGGAGATTGGGGATTGGGAATTGGGGATTGGTTAGTTATAAGTGCAAGTTATAAGTTAAGTTGCAAGTGGTTTCATAACTAATAACTTAGCTTTCATTTAGCATTCTTCAATAAAGAGCTAACAGCCAACAGCTAATAGCTAATAGCTAACAGCTGACAGCCAACAGCCAACAGCTATTTCACGGAGGTGTTTAATTTGGCGGAGGCGAAGTGCAACAAGGAGAAAAACGCCCGGGACTGCGCCTGCACGTACAGCGGGTGTCACCGCCGGGGCATGTGCTGTGAATGTGTGGCCTATCACCGCAGGAACGGGGAGATCCCCGGCTGCTTTTTCCCTCCTCACCTGGAGGCCACCTACGACCGTTCCCTGAGAAACCTGGCCCGCTCCCTGAAAGATTTGAAGTAGAGGTCTCTTTTGTCAGCCGAAGTTTTGCAGTTCCCGGCGTCAGAAGCCGGAAGACTGACGGCTTCCGACGACTGTTTTAGTATTCTGTATTCATGGCGATATTTTCTTTTCAGCCAACTGATTTTTTGATATTATATTTTCAGGCTTTATGACGGCTTGTTCCTCAGCCGTTTATTTATTATTGGTTCAAACAATGCTGCCCCCCAAACAGGTGCAAGAAAGGGTGAGCCGGAGAATGGGTGAAAAAAAGATAATGATTGTGGATACCACTTTGAGGGACGGTGAACAAACGGCCGGGGTGGTTTTTGCCAACCGGGAGAAAGTCAGGATCGCGAAATTTCTTGACGAACTGGGAGTTCATCAGATCGAGGCCGGGATACCGACCATGGGCGGCGATGAAAAGGAAGCCATCAAGGCCATCTGCAAGGCCGGCCTGAAGGCCAGCATAATGGGCTGGAACCGTCCGGTAATCAGCGATATAGAGGCGTCCCTGGAGTGCGGCGTGGACGCGGTGGCCATCTCCATCTCCACCTCGGACATCCATATCAAGTACAAGCTCCAGCAGTCCAGGGAATGGGTGCTGGAAAACATGGTCAGGGCCGTGGAGTTCGCCAAGAAAGAGGGCATGTATATATCAGTGAACGCCGAGGACGCCTCCCGCAGCGACCTGGACTTCCTGGTGCAGTTTGCCAGGGCGGCCAAGGAGGCCGGGGCCGACCGGCTGCGCTACTGCGACACCGTGGGCATAATGGACCCCTTCACCATCGTGGAACATATCGATTACATCCTCAAGAACGTGGACATAGACATCGAGATGCACACCCACAACGACTTCGGCATGGCCACCGCCAACGCCCTGGCCGGTGTCAAGGCGGGCGCCAGCCACATCGGGGTGACCGTTATCGGCCTCGGCGAGAGGGCCGGGAACGCCGCCCTGGAGGAGGTGGTGATGGCGCTGAAGCACATTTACAACATCGACCTGGGCTTCAAGACCGAGATGTTCCGCGAAGTGGCGGAATACGTTTCCAGGGCCTCAGGAAGGGAGCTGCCCGCCTGGAAGGCCATCGTGGGATCGAACATGTTCGCCCACGAATCCGGCATTCACGCGGACGGCGCCATGAAGAACCCCAAGACTTATGAAGCCTTCACCCCCGAAGAGGTGGGGCTGGAGCGCCAGATCATGATCGGCAAACACTCCGGGACCGCCTCCCTGAAGGCCAAGTTCGCGGAATACGGCATCCACCTCAGCGACCACAAGGCCCAGGAGTTGCTTTCCAAGGTGAGGTCGCACTGCGTTTCCCTCAAGCGTCCCCTTTTCGACAAGGAACTGATGTACCTTTACGAGGACTATTACGGCAAACCGGTCAGAGAGAAGTAACAACCCGGCAAAAGCCGCAAAAAATGATACGGGAGAGGGATATTTTTGGGGCAGACCATAATTGAAAAGATTCTTTCTGCGCACAGCGGCCAGCAGGTGTACGCCAACGATATAGTGGTGGCCAGGGTGGACTTCATAATGGGACAGGACGGAACATCCCCCCTGGCCATCAGGGCTTTTGAGGATATGGGCGGGCGGGACGTGTTCGACCGGGAAAGGGTGGCCTTTGTAATCGATCACAGCGCTCCCAGCCCCAACGAGGGGGTTTCCGCCCTGCACAAGCTGATGAGGGAGTTCGCCCGGGCCAAGGGATTCCGCCTTTACGACATCGGGGAGGGCGTGTGCCACCAGCTCATACCGGAGAGCGGCATGGTGGGACCCGGTTCCCTGGTTATCGGGGCGGATTCTCACACCTGTACATACGGGGCGCTGAACGCCTTTTCCACCGGGGTGGGTTCCACGGACCTGGCAGGGGGGCTGATTTCGGGCCGCATGTGGTTCAAGGTGCCCGAGAGCTTCAAGTTCGCGCTGCACGGAGTGCTGCCCCCGGGGGTGTACGCCAAGGACCTGATCCTTTACCTGATCGGCGACGTCACCGCCGACGGGGCCACGTACATGTCCGCCGAGTATACGGGGGAGGCGGTGGCCGCCATGTCCATGGAGGGCAGGTTCACCATGGCCAACATGGCCATAGAGATGGGCGCCAAGGCCGGGCTGATGGAGGCCGACGAAAAAACCTTCCGGTGGCTGGACAGGTTCACCGGCAGGAGTTTTAACCCGGCCAGTCCCGACGCTGACGCGGTTTACGCCCGGGTGAAGGAGTACGACGTTTCCCGCCTGGAGCCCCAGGTGGCCAGGCCCCACCGGGTGGACAACGTCTGCCCGGTGGGCGAGGTGGCCGGCACCCCCATCCAGCAGGCGGTAATCGGGACCTGCACCAACGGGCGCCTGGAGGACCTCCGGATCGCCGCCGGCATCCTGCGGGGCAAAAAGATCAACCCCGAAGTCAGGCTGATCGTGGCCCCGGCGTCAAAGACGGTATACCTCGACGCCATGCGGGAGGGAATCATCCAGGACCTGGTGGAGGCCGGCGCGGCCGTGGTCACTCCCGGCTGCGGGCCGTGCGTGGGGACCCACAACGGGGTGCCGTCGGACGGGGAAAACGTTATTTCCACCGCCAACAGAAATTTCAAGGGGCGCATGGGCAACAGCAAGGCCTTCATATACCTGGCGTCCCCGGCCACGGTGGCCGCTTCGGCGCTGACCGGGATGATAACCGATCCCAGAGAATTTGTTAAGTAGGTGAGTCGATTGAGGTTTCGCGGCAAGGCCCACAAATTCGGCAACGACGTGAACACGGACTATATCATTTCCGGCAAGTACAAATTCAAAACCCTGGACATGAAGGAACTGGCCAGGCACGTGATGGAGGACCTGGACCCGGATTTTTACGGCAAGGTTTCCAGGGGCGATTTTATCGTGGCCGGAACCAACTTCGGCTGCGGGTCCTCCAGGGAGCAGGCCCCCCTGGCCATAAAGTACGCCGATGTCAGCGCGGTTCTGGCCAAGTCCTTCGCCCGGATATTCTACCGCAACTGCATCAACACCGGGCTGCCGGTGGTGGAGTGCGACACCGACCTGATCGAAGGCGGCGATGAATTGGAGGTGGATCTGGCCGGAGGGGTAATCAGAAACCTTAGCCGGGGGATCGATATACCGATCAAGCCTTTGCCGGGGGTCATGATTAAGATCCTGAACGACGGGGGGCTGGCCGCCCACTTCAGGAAGCACGGCGGGTTTAACCTCGACTAGGAGGCCTTCATCAGGGGCCGGAATCCAGAATCCAGGAGCCAGAATCCAGAAGGAGGTTTAAATTCTGGATTCTGAATTCTGGATTCCCGCACTGCAGCATAGACAGGTGGATAGAACTTTTACGCAGAAAACAGACGCAGGAGGCGGTATATCACATTGTCATACAACGTAACCTTAATCCCCGGGGACGGCATAGGCCCCGAAATTAGCGATGCCGCCAGGCGGGTCATCGACGCCGCCGGCGTGGACATCCGGTGGGAAGAGGTGGAGGCCGGAGAGGCGGTCATCTCCCGGTACGGCACACCGCTGCCGGATTACGTGCTGGAATCAATCAGGCGAAACGGGGTGGCCCTCAAAGGGCCGCTGACCACCCCCGTGGGGAAGGGATTCAGGAGCGTCAACGTAACCTTAAGGCAGGAGCTGAACCTCTTCGCCAACGTCCGGCCGGCCAGGAACCTCCCCGGGATTGAGTCCAGGTATAAAAATGTTGACCTGATCGTGGTGCGGGAAAACACCGAGGACCTGTACGCCGGGATCGAGCACCGGGTGGGCCGGGACGCCGCCGAGAGCATCAAGATCATCACCCGGGAAGCCTCCGAGAGGATAGTGCGCTACGCCTTCGACCTGGCGGTGAAGCAGGGGCGGAAAAAGGTCACTGCTGTGCACAAGGCCAACATCATGAAACTTACCGACGGGCTGTTCCTGGAGTGCGCCCGCAGGGTGGCCCGGGACTACCCGGACATCGAATTCGAGGACATGATCGTGGACGCCATGTGCATGAAGCTGGTGCAGACACCGGAAAAATACGACGTGCTGGTGCTGCCGAACCTTTACGGGGATATAGTCAGCGACCTGTGCGCCGGGCTGGTGGGAGGGCTGGGCGTGGCCCCCGGGGCCAACATTGGGGAAGGGGCGGCTGTTTTCGAGCCTGTCCACGGCAGCGCCCCCAAGCACGCCGGCCTGAACAGGGTGAACCCGCTGGCCATAATCCTGTCCGGGGTGATGATGCTTCAGCACCTGGGCGAGGACGGGGCCGCGGGCCGGATCATGAAGGCGGTTGCGGCGGTACTGGAAGAGGGGAGGAACCTGACCTACGACCTGGGCGGAAGTTCCTCCACCAGCGAGATGGCCGGCGCCATAATCGCCAGGCTTTAAAGTCAAATCACGGGAAAAGCGGGGCCTCCGTAAGGGGCCCTTTAATTTTAGACGCCGGAACACGATAACCTTTATTTGCCAGACAGCTGAATAAAAAGCGGGCAGGCACAGAATAATAATCATAAAAAAACAACCGTCAAGGAGGTGAAATCTTTGGCTCATCCGTCTAATTTCGGTGAGCACCAGGCCAGGCTCAGGGCCATGTACGAAGCCGACTATCCCCAGGGAGTGGTGGTGGACCCGACGCCCATCACCGCGGGGGAGGAAATCACCGTCCTCTATTACGGGCTTCTGGCCAGGAGCGGAGCCGATCAGGTATACATGCGGGTAGGGTACGGAAACGCCGGGGACTGGCGAAACGTTCAAGATTTAAAGATGTCCAGGACCGGCTGGGGATGGGTTAAAACACTGGAAATCCCGGACGACACCCGGTTCAATTTCTGTTTCAGGGACAGCGCCTACAACTGGGACAACAATAACGGCATCAACTGGAGCTTCGAGATTCACAACGGGCGCCGCAGTTAGCGTAAAATCCCCGCCGGACACGGCGGGGATTATTGCAGGATTCTTGCAATAGTGTTTGACTGTTCGTGGACAAAGTGATAAAATTATCTAAATTTATACTTGGCAGGACAAGAGACTAAAAAAAGGGAAGCCGGTGCAAGTCCGGCGCGGTCCCGCCACTGTGAGGGGGAGCACTCCTGCACGATGCCACTGGGCGGCATGCCCCGGGAAGGCGCAGGGGAGGCGATGATCCCGAGCCAGGAAACCTGCTTGTTCTGCGGCTTGATGTACCCACGACGGATGGGGAGGTTGAGCGCCGTGCTTCATAGTGGATAAAGCCGGTTTAATGTCCTCTGCGCGTATAAGGGTGCGGGGGTTTTTGTTTTTGGCAAAATCAGTGGGGTATGGCGCCCTGCCCCGGGGGGCGGGGCTTAAACGGAATGATTTTAACGGAGAGCGGTCCGAAAGCGGAAGACAACTCGGGCCCGCGATGATCCGGGTGAAACCTGATCCGGCCTGTTCCGGCACCGCTTGACATTTCGAACGGTGGCGGGGTGGGCCTGTTTTTCTTCGGGATACCGGGCACGCATATCTTTTTGCCAGATAATTTCGGGAGGATGAAAGTGATGCTGAGGCCTGCGGCAAAGAAGTTTTTGTCAGTGTCGGCGCTGGTTTGTGTATTTATGTATTATGCCCCCAATGCCTACGCCATGCACATCATGGAGGGGTTTCTTCCCGCCGGGTGGTGTCTGTTCTGGGCTTTGGCAACCCTGCCGTTTTTTATCGCCGGCATTCTTTCCATTAAAAAAACGGTCCGGGACCACCCGGAGACCAAGATGCTGCTGGGGCTGGCCGGGGCATTCGCCTTCGTTTTATCGGCCTTGAAGATTCCTTCGGTGACCGGCAGTTGTTCCCATCCCACCGGCGCGGGCCTGGGCGCCGTCCTCTTCGGCCCCGCGGCAATGAGCGTGCTGGGATGCATAGTGCTTATCTTCCAGGCCGTGCTGCTGGCCCACGGGGGACTGACCACCCTCGGCGCCAATACATTTTCAATGGCCGTGGCAGGCCCGCTGGCAGCCTGGGGAATATACAGGGTTTGCCGGAAGGCAGGCTTGCCTCTTGGGGCGGCCGTGTTTTCGGCTGCCGCCCTGGGGGACCTGGTCACCTACGTTATCACTTCGCTGCAGCTGGCCCTGGCCTTTCCGGCCGAAACGGGAGGAATTGCCGCCTCTTTGGCCAAGTTCGCGGGCATATTCGCGGTCACCCAGATCCCACTGGCGGTAAGCGAGGGCCTTTTGACGGCGGTGATTTTCAACCTGCTGAGGGCGCACAACCAGCGGGAGCTTCAGGACCTGGCGGTACTGGCGCCCGGTGAGTTTTCAGGGGAGGTGAAAAGCTGATGGGTGTGCGCGCAAAAAATGCCGTTATGATCATCGCTGTTGTTCTGCTGGCCGTAATCCCCCTGATTGTCCACCCCGGCGCTGAATTCGGCGGCGCCGACGGGGCCGCCGAAGAAGCCGTTGCCGAAATGCAACCGGATTATCAACCCTGGTTCAAATCGGTCTGGGAACCCCCCAGCGGTGAAATAGAGAGCCTGCTGTTCGCCCTGCAGGCCGCCGCCGGCGCCGGCTTCATCGGTTATTACCTGGGTCTGGTGAAGGGAAGAAAAGAACAGGCGCCACCGCGCCGGTGATCCGGGACCGCCCAGGGGGGCTGAAAAATTGCTGAGTATTGACCGTTATGCATACTCCAACAAACTGCGCCACGTTCACCCGGCGGAAAAATGCGGCTTTGCCCTTATTACCGTGGCCGTCTGCCTGGCATCTTCCAACAGGCTGACTTTCATTCTGGTCATTCTGCTGATGGCCGGGCTGGCGGTTTTCCGGGCCGGTATTCCCCTGCCTTTTTACTTAAAGCTCATGTGTGTTCCCATGTCCTTTCTGGCGGTGGGGGTATTGACCGTGGCGATTTCCATTACCGGGGAGAACCATCCCTTTTTATGGGGACTAAAAATCGGCGGCTATACGCTGGGTGTGACGGGACCGGGCCTTCAGGCAGCCGCTGACCTGTTCTTGAAATCGCTGGGCGCCGTGTCGTGCCTTTATTTTCTTTCCCTGACCACCCCGGTGGTGGAAATTCTGGCAGTGATCAAAAAACTTCGGCTGCCGCCCCTGTTTATTGAGCTGATGTCCCTTGTTTACCGTTTCATTTTTGTTTTGCTGGAAACCGCACAGAAAATCCAGGTGGCCCAGTCGTCCCGCTGGGGATACGCCTCGCTGAAAACGTCATTCCATTCCCTGGGGCAGCTGGGGGCGAACCTGTTCGTCAAGTCGTATCACCACTCGCAGATGATCCACGCCGCCCTTTCGGCCAGGTGTTACAGCGGGGACTTGAACGTCCTGGAGGAGCCCCGCCCGCTGTCCAAAAGAAACCTGGGCATGATTGCGGCGGCGGACCTGGTCCTGCTGGCGGTAGGCATTTGGCCGGGGAAATGAATTTTTAACGGGATGGTGTACGCTGTTGAAAGATGACCCTATCCTTGAGGCCAGGGAGGTAAGTTTCGGTTATCCGGACGGCACTGAGGCGCTGAGAAAGGTGTCCCTCTCCATTCCCCGGGGAAAAAAGACGGCCTTTTTAGGGCCCAACGGGGCCGGAAAAACCACCCTGTTTCTGCACTTCAACGGCATATTGAGGCCCGCCGGCGGCAAGGTCTGCTTTGACGGCCGGGATGTCCGCTATGATCACCGGTCCCTGCTGGATCTGCGCAAAAACGTGGGAATTGTCTTTCAGGACCCCGATACCCAGCTTTTTTCCGCCAGCGTCCTGCAGGAAGTTTCTTTCGGGCCGCTGAACCTGGGGTTGCCGAGGGAAGAGGTGTGGAAGCGGGTAAATGGCGCCATGGCGGCCACGGGCACAGTTCATTTAAAGGACAGGCCCACCCATTTCCTGAGCTACGGCCAGAAAAAGCGGGTGGCCATCGCCGATATCCTGGCCATGAGGCCCCGGGTGCTGATCTGCGACGAGCCCACCGCCTGGTTGGACGCAAGGCATGCCGATCAGATTATGGACCTGTTCGATAAGTTTAACGGCGAAGGGATGACCGTGGTTTTTTCCACCCACGACGTAAACCTGGCCTATTCCCGGGCGGATTACATTTATATCATGAAAAACGGCGCGGTCATCGGTGAAGGCCTGCCGGAACAGGTCTTCAAAGACCTTGGGCTTTTACAGCAGGCCGGCCTGGAAAGGCCGTGGCTGGTTGATGTGTACGAGGAACTGAAAAGGAAAGGACTGGCGGTAAAAAACTCGTGGCCCAAAACCAAGGAAGAATTGTTCTCAAGTATTGCCGGAAAGGATTTTTCCCTGTCCAGGGCTCGCCCCTGAACCGAACCCGGTTCGCCGTCGGCGGGCGGAAAACGGGCCGGCAGGTGTACTATTAAAGCCATTTCTGCAGGTGAAAAAATGAGCATTTCTGATTCTTCTCACGGCGGCAACATCGGGCGGGCGGCCCGGGAGTACGGCCTTTCCGAAAAGCAGATAATTGATTTCAGCGCCAGCATCAATCCCCTGGGCCCGGCGCCCGGGGTTTACCGGGCGGTGACGGAAGCGCTCTGGAGGATCAAGCACTACCCGGACCCCGGCTGCGGGGACCTTCCCCGCCTGCTGGCAGACTACCTGGGAGTGGGCAGGGAAAACCTGCTGCTGGGAAACGGCGGCGCGGAACTTATTTACATCCTGCCCAGGGCGCTGAAAATCCGCCGGGCGCTGGTGGCGGCGCCCACTTTCAGTGAATATGCCCGGGCGGTGGAGGCGGCCGGGGGCAGGGTGCGGTACATAACCCTTCCCGTTTCCGGAACGGCTTTCCCGGCCGGGGAGGCGGCCGGGCACCTTGCCGGCTGCGACGCCGTGTTCCTGTGCAATCCCAACAACCCCACCGGCCAGCTGTTCAGCCCCGGGGACCTGATGCCCCTGCTGGACGCCGCCGAAGGGGCCGGGGCGGCGGTGGTGGTGGATGAGGCCTTTATGGATTTCGTGGCCGGGAGGGAAGATTTCACCCTGATGCCCCTGGCCTGTGCCCGCCGGAACCTGGTGGTGCTGTATTCAATGACCAAGTTTTTCGGCATTCCGGGATTGAGGCTGGGGGCCGCCGTGGCCTGCCCCGAAGTGATCGGCCGCCTGAAGCAGCTGAAGGATCCCTGGAGTGTCAACGCGCTGGCCAGGGTGGCCGGGGAAGCCGCCCTCAGGGACGAAAGTCACATGGCTGAAACCCTGAAAACGGTAAAGGAAGAGCGGGAATACCTTTTTTCAACTCTTTCCTCCGTGCCGGGCCTGAGGCCCTTCCCCTCAGAGGCCAACTTTTTGCTGGTGGATGTATCCGGCACCGGCATGAAGTCTGCGGAACTGGTGGAAAAACTGGCCGCGATGGGCATCCTGGTGAGGAACTGCGCCAATTTTTACGGGCTGAACGAATCCTACATCAGGGTGGCGGTGAAGACCCGGCCCGAAAACGAGTCCCTGGTCAGGGCCCTGGAAAAGACCATCAGGACCTGGCTGTCCGGGCGGCCGGTTTTTTCCTCCCGCCTGTATAAAAACAGGTAAAAGGTATAATAATAAAATTTGGGATCCCTGCCAAGGTCCGGCAGGGATTTTTTTCACGGGCCGGGAGGAAAAATTCCGCGGACAGGAGGAAGAAAAACAAATGAGGATAATCATGCTTTCCTGGGAATACCCCCCCAAGAGCGTGGGCGGACTTGCCCAGCACGTGTACGATTTGACCAGCGCCCTGGCGGAAATAGGGGAGGACGTGCACCTGGTGACCGTGGGCAGCCACGACGCCCCCCAGGTTGAAACGGTAAACGGCGTCAAGGTGTACCGGGTCTATCCCTACCAGGTTTCTTCGCTGGACTTTGTTCACTGGGTCACCCAGCTGAACGTGGCCATGCTGGAGAAGGCGGCCTCGGTAATGAACGATGAGGGCGGCTTCCACCTGGTCCACAGCCACGACTGGCTGGCGGCCTATGCCGCCAGGGCCGTCAAGCACGCCTACAGGATCCCCCTTGTTGCCACCATCCACGCCACCGAGTACGGAAGGAATTACGGGCTGCACAATGACCTGCAAAGGCACATCAGCGATGTGGAGTGGTGGCTGATTTACGAGTCCTGGAGGGTGATCTGCTGCAGCCATTACATGAGGGGCGAGCTTCAGCACGTTTTCCAGGTGCCCGACGACAAGATCAGGATCATTCCCAACGGTGTCAACGCCTCCGCTTTCCAGACGAAGAACAGCGCCTACAGGCGGGAAGACTACGCTTCTCCGGACGAGCAGATAGTTCTTTACGTGGGCAGGCTGGTCAGGGAAAAAGGCGTCCAGGTCCTGATCGACGCCATACCCCACATCCTGAAATACCGCCCCGGCACGAAATTTATCATCGCCGGCCGGGGGCCTTACGAAAATGCCCTGAGAAACCAGGCGGCGGCGATGGGCATAGCCAACCGCATTTACTTTACCGGCTATGTCAACGACGAACTGCGCAACGCTCTTTACAGCTGGGCCTCGGTGGCCGTGATTCCAAGCCTCTACGAGCCCTTCGGCATTGTCGCCCTGGAGGCCATGGCCGCCCAGGCCCCGGTGGTGATCTCGGACACCGGCGGGCTGAGCGAGATCGTCAGGCACACCGTGGACGGGCTGAAGGCCTATCCGGGCAACAGCCAGTCCCTGGCGGACATGGTCATCTGGCTGCTGAACGACCGCAGCCTGGCCGAAAACATGAAGCGCAAGGCCTATTCAAAGGTCCAAAGGGAGTACAACTGGCTGGAGATTGCCAGGCAGACCCGGGAGGTTTACCGGGAGATACTGAACGCCAGGAGGAGCACCGCCTGGTATGAGGGCGACAGGTACGGGGGGATATTCGACAGGGTGAGCAGGCTCTTCGGAAGGACGGGTTGAATCGGCGGTTTGATCCCGCCGTAGGGACGGCCTGGCGGAAACAGCGGCATGAACAATTACCGCCGGTGACGGTAGGATCACTATCACACTGTCGGAGGCGGTATCAGCCAGTTCTTTTTCCTGTGCAGTTTTAACATGGCATCGAAGCCTTTATAGTCATCATTGAGAATTTCCCAGATTAGCGATCTCACATCATCCCTTGTTGAACTGGTTAAACCCTTCATATCCAGTTCCAGGCCAAACCTGAATATCTCTCTGATGTCATTGGCGATTTCGTCATCCTCTATAAAGGTGTTTGGTTCTATTTTTTTCCCGACAACGTCCAGGTTCTTGCGCTGGGGCACCGTTGGCGATTCCAGGCCGTACTGGTGAAGAAATTTCTGGATCTTTTCGATATGGGGGATAATCAGCATTTCGACGCCGTCACTGAGGGAGTGTTTTAAATCCCGGTCTTTCGCCTGGGCCAGAAAAATCTCTAAAATGGTTAATCCCATCACTTTATAGCGGGCAATATCCCATAACCCCAGCGCTTCTCCCCAGTGTAATTTATCTGTTGGAGTATTTTTAAACAGGCTTTTTATGTCCATCAGAACATCTCCCATATTCAAAATGGATCAAAGAAATTGTTCCATTCGATTCTTATTAATATACTTGTCGAAACTTGCTATTTCCTGGCAACCGCGCGCTTCATAAAACGGATTCTGCGGCGGGACCGGCAACAAGTTCAATTTGTGAACATCCCCCCGGCGGGACTTGTGGATCAGCCGGGAAGCCGCCGGGGGAATTCCCTGTTTTACAATGGTATATTTTTTGCAACATTTCTAGTACAATGAAAGTCAGATGCGGGAAAGGATGGCGCCCGGCCGTCAGCCCGGCCTGAAATTTGGGAGGTGCGAATATGGCCTTGAAGACAGCCTCAGAGTACCTTGACAGCCTGCGCAGGCTGAACATGACCGTTTACATGTTCGGGGAGAAGATTGACAACTTTGTGGACCACCCCATCATCCGCCCGTCAATCAACTCGGTGGCCAAGAGCTACGAACTGGCCCTGGACGAACGCTACAGCGACCTCATGACCGCCGAATCCAGCATCACCGGGGAAACCGTCAACCGCTTCTGCCACCTGCACCAGAGCACCGGCGACCTGGTGCGCAAGGTCAAGATGCAGCGCCTGATGGGCCAGAAGACAGCGGCCTGCTTCCAGCGCTGCGTGGGCATGGACGCCATCAACGCCATCGACAGCGTGACCTTTGAGATGGACCGGAAACTGGGGACCGAATACCACCGGAGGTTCCGCAGCTATGTAAAATACATCCAGGAAAACGACCTGGTGGTGGACGGCGCCATGACCGACCCCAAGGGCGACCGTTCCCTAAGGCCCAGCCAGCAGGCCGACCCGGACCTGTACCTGCGCGTGGTCAGGGAAAATTCCGACGGCATCGTGGTGCGCGGGGCCAAGGCCCACCAGACCGGGGCCATTAACTCCCACGAGATCTGCGTCATGCCCACCATGGCCATGACCGGGGAGGACAGGGACTACGCGGTGTCCTTCGCCCTGCCCAGCGACGCCCCGGGGATCATCTACATATACGGCCGGCAGTCCTGCGACACCAGGAAGCTGGAAGGGACCGGGATCGACGTGGGCAACGCCAGGTACGGCGGCCAGGAGGCCCTGGTCATCTTCGAAGACGTGTTCGTCCCCTGGGAGAGGGTCTTCATGTGCCGGGAATACGAATTCTCCGGCGCCCTGGTGGAGCGCTTCGCCGGCTACCACCGACAGAGCTACGGCGGCTGCAAGGTGGGGGTGGGCGACGTGCTCATCGGCGCAGCGGCCGTGATGGCGGATTTCAACGGCACGGCCAAGGCCTCCCACGTCAAGGACAAGATCATCGAAATGATCCACCTCAACGAGACCCTGTATTCCTGCGGCATCGCCTGTTCATCCCAGGGTTTCCCCACCCCGTCGGGGACCTACCTCATCGATCTTTTGCTGGCCAACGTCTGCAAGCAGAACGTAACCCGCTACCCCTACGAAATAGCCCGGCTGGCCGAGGACATCGCCGGCGGCCTGATGGTCACCATGCCCTCGGAAAAGGACCTCCGCCACCCGCAGATCGGCCCGTACATCGAAAAATACCTCAAGGGAGTGGCCTCTGTGCCCACCGAGCACCGGATGCGGATGCTGCGCCTGGTGGAAAACCTCACCCTGGGCTGCGCCGCGGTGGGCTACCGCACCGAGTCCATGCACGGCGCCGGTTCGCCCCAGGCCCAGCGGGTCATGATCTCCCGCCAGGCCAACCTGGAACACAAGAAGAAACTGGCCAGGGTAATCGCCGGCATCGACCCGGAAGATTGATACGGGCTGTGATAAGCTTCGTCCGGCTTTGTCAGCCCCGCCGGTCCGGATGCTCACGCATGTCCATATACGCTCCGCTCCGTCCCGCCGGTGCTTTCGCGCCGGCCTCGCTTCTGACAGCCATACTCGGGTCATGGCAGGCTTTATTCTAAAAAAAATTAACTAATATTGTATAGTTCACCCCGGCGTCGCCCGGTTTTTTTTTTGGGTGTCAGGCACCGGCTTCTTCCACGGGGCGAATAAAATTCCGGAAAAGGAATAATAATAAATCTGGGTAAAACAAATGAACACTGTCTTGAAATCCAAAAA
>JAILZP010000033.1 GCA_023512435.1 Peptococcaceae bacterium
ATCGTCTTAACGGAGTCAACCCCAAGGTTGATAAGCGTACCAACGGCTACAAGCTCAGAAAAGAAGGTATGAAGAAAAGCACAGATGTTATGTTTGACCTTTTGGATCAGCTTGCTCCCTATGGTGTTCCGGCTGACTACCTGCTTTTTGATAGCTGGTACGCTTATCCCAAGGTAATTCTCGGTGTTTTGGAACGACATTTACAGGTCATTTGCATGCTCAAAGCAATGCCCAAGGTGTTTTACCGGTACAAGGATAAGTCAATGAACCTGAAAAGCCTTTTCGACCATGTTAATAAGGGTCCTGAAGGATCGAAAATCATAGCTTCAGCAACAGTTGAACTAGGCCAAGATAAGAATGGGGAACCTGTAAATGTTAAGATTGTTTTTGTCCGAGAAAAAACCAAGTCCCGTGACTGGTTGGCTTTACTTTCTACCGATACATCATTGAGCGACGAAGAAATTATTCGTATTTATGGAAAACGTTGGGATATTGAGGTTTTCTTTAAAATGACAAAATCCTATTTAAAGCTTGCCAAGGAATTTCAAGGACGTTCATATGACTCTATGGTAGCGCACACCACTATAGTTTTCTGTCGGTATATCATGTTGGCGCTGGAAAGCAGGAACAGCATTGATCAACGTACTCTCGGCAATCTTTTTTATATATGCTGTGACGAGTTACACGATATCAGCTTTTTAAACGCACTATCCCTGCTTTTACGACTCCTAAAAGAGAGTTTATCTAAGCACCTTCATTTATCCGAACAGAAAATCAATGAGTTTTTAGAACTTTTTATTTCGTCTCTTCCCTTGTTTTTCAAGGAACGGCTGAAAATTTCGTACTGCGAAAGTTGAACTTATAGCTTATAGCCAATCCCTACCCCAGAAGTCTTTTAAGCATGACCCGGTTGGCCGCCTCTTCAAGGCTGTCGTCCAGGGGTTCCAGGAAGGCTTCCCGGTACCTTCGTTCCAGCGCCCTGGATATCAGGTGGTCCGTTATAAACGGGTTCTTGGGCAGGATTGGGCCGTGCAGGTAAGAACAAATGACGTTTTTATAGCGCGCCCCTTCCTTGCCGTCCTCTCCGTTGTTGCCGTGGCCGGCCAAAACGTCCCCCAGCGGTTCAAGGTTCCCCAGGTAGGTGCGGCCGGAATGGTTTTCAAAGCCGGTGATCTTTTGCCTGGCTCCTCCCAGCTCAACCTCCACCGCCACGTTTCCAATCAGCCTCTTCTGCCCGCCTTCGGTGTAGAGATCCAGTATACCGAGCCCCGGTATCACCTCTCCGGTTATGGTGCGGTAGTATTTTCCCAAAAGCTGGTAGCCTCCGCAAATGGCCAGCACCGCCAGGCCGTCCTCTATGGCCTCCCGCAGGTCCCCGGTCCTTTCCATCAGGTCCGCGGCCATGAGATTTTGTTCCCGGTCGGACCCCCCGCCCAGGAAAACAAAATCCATCCGGGAAAAAGCCACCTTGTCGCCGATACTGACCGGGTGGACTTCCACCTGTATCCCCCGCCACAGGCAGCGCCGGCTGAAAGCCATAATATTGCCCCTGTCCCCGTACAGGTTCAGCAGGTCAGGATACATGTGGCAGATATTCAGTTTTGGTCTGAACCCTCCGGGCATAACCTCTTAATATCCTTTCCACCGGCCACAGGGCGGTGTATGTGGCCAGCAAGTACGATTTGGGCGACTCGCCCTCCAGGACCCTTTTTACCGCCTCCTTGTAACCATTGACAACCGCCAGCCTGGCTTCCGAAATCCCGGCGTATTTAAGCCTTAAGGCCATTTCTTCGGCCCGCCGCCCAGTGCAGACAAAAATCCCGAATTTGTCCTGCCGGTCCTCCAGGATCTCAAAGTCCACGTCCCACAGCCAGGAGATGTCCCGGCCGTCGGCGTCGTTGTCATTGATGGCAATCATCACGTCCACCCGGCTGTCCGCAACGCCCACCAGCGCCCTGAGCCCCTCGTTGAAACCCGTGGGGTTCTTCACCAGGTGGAGATATACCGGTTTGCCCCGGTAGTGAAACTTCTCCATCCTGCCCGTGGCCGGCGTGTACCCCCGCAGGAGGCCGGCCGCCCCGTGCGGGTCGGCGCCCAGGAGAAGGGCGGCGGAGTATGCCGCCAGGGCATTGTACAGGTTGTAGACCCCGTACACGGGGATGTCGAGCGGTACGGCCGAACCCTGCCTGAACCTGACCCGGCAGGAGGTAAAGCCTCCCTCCGACCGCGGGGAGACCCCCTCCACGTCCGGATCCGGGCGGGAAAACCCGCATTTAGGGCACCTGTAATTGCCCAGTTGGCTGTACTGATAGTAACGGTAGGAAAGTTCCCGGCCGCAAAACGGGCAAAATTTGGCCTCCCGGTCCGCGGACCCCTGAAAGCGGACACCTTCATGCTCCGCTATGCCGTAAAAAACAGACTGCAGCCCGGTACTTCTGCCCAGTTGGGCAACCAGGGGGTCGTCGGCGTTCAGGATTAGTTTTGCACCTTCCATTCCTTTAAGGGCATCCCTTACCAGGGAAACGGTCCTGTCCAGTTCCCCGTACCTGTCCAACTGATCACGAAAGAAGTTGGTTAAAACAACCAGCTGCGGCTTAACCTGGGACGCCACCAGGGGAAAGGCCGCCTCGTCCACCTCCAGGCAGGCGTAGTCAAAACACAGCCGGCCCGGTACATCCATTTCCCTGGCAAAGGCCGAGGCCACGCCGGCCAGGAGGTTGGCCCCCTCCCGGTTGACCAGGACCCTGTGTCCGCTTCCTTCCAGAATCCTGGCAATCATGTTGTTGGTGGTGGTTTTGCCGTTGGTCCCGGTCACCAGGATAATCCCCCGGCTTACCCTGGAGGTCCCCCTCCTGATCAGGTCCGGGCAGATTTTCAGGGCGACCCGGCCCGGCAGGGATGATCCCCGGCCCCTGCCCGACAGCCTGATTAAAAAAGTCAGTGCCCTCGCCGCAACAAGGGCAATAAACATCCTCAACCCGCTCAAAAAAACTCCTCCGAATTCAGGCTCTGAGCCGCAAAACTCTGTATCACGAATAGTAAAAATACCCTCATTCAGGCTTTTGCCATTCTGGATTCTGTCTTCTGAATCCTGGATTCCGACAGAATAAGGAAGTCCCATCAGGTTTTAAAAATATTATACCCATTTTGTTCCAAGGACTAACAAAGGCCTCCGCTACCTCACCCCCGCCACTACAAAACTGGCGGTGTGAACGGTCTTATGATACCGGTTTTCCCCCCGGTCTTCTTCGTCGGACAGGGTGCAGGTGAACATCCAGTGGCCTTTTTCGGCTAAGGTAAAGGATATCTCCCCTTCTTTCCCGGTTTTGCCGGACCACGGGTATCCGCCGCCGGCAAAAAGATGGTGGGTGGCCTTCACACAGGCGCCGGGAAGGGGCCGGCCCATGTAACATACCTTGATCACAATACTGTCTCCCAGGCGGTATTCCCTGAATTCCCTGCTGAAAACGTCCAGCCCCGCCGCACTTAAATTATCCAGCCGGCCGTGGATGTGGTGTCCCACCGGCACCGGGATCCTGGCCCTCTGAAAAAACCTGGCGCATTCCGCCGCCCCGGGGTTGCGGTCCAAACCCCCCCGGACCCATTCTCCCCCGGGCAGCCTGCAAAAAACACCGGCCTCGTTTTCCAGCACCAGGTTGTACAGTCCTTCCCCGCCGGCAAAAAAGGCCGCCTTGTGGCAACCGCCCTCACCACGGGATACATCCGCCTCCAGCAAGGACCCGCCGGGATCCAGGGCGTAGCAGTTCCACCCTCCGGTATCGGCAGTCCCTTTCCGCTGCATCATGTATCCCCACAGGACCCGGGCCTGCACCACACCCCCGGCGTGATAGTGCAGGCTTTCCGGCTCAAGCCAGACCGAATAACCCTTCACCACTTCAGGGGAGACATCTTCCATGTAAAGAACACCCCTCCTTAATCCGGCTTTTTCCGGCATATTAATTTTCTAATTATATCCACCGCCTGGCCGGCGGTCAAGGGCAGCGGCTTGAGATCGAGACCGGGCACCTGGGAAAATATCTTGCTGACCACCGGAAACCGGAGCTGCGCTTCTTCCATCAGCCCGGCCTCCTGAAGAAGTTCCGGCCCCCCCTGGGCCAGCGTTTTGCCGTCCTTGACGATGACCACCCGGTCGGCCCACTCCGCGGCGAAGTCCACGTCGTGGGTGGCGATGACTATGGTCTGTCCCAGGCCGTGCAGGCTGTTCAATATCCCGGCCAGGGCGTCTTTCCCCCTGGGGTCGAGAAAGGCCATGGGCTCGTCCAGCACAATGATCCTGGGCCGCATGGCCAGGACCCCGGCGATGGCCACCCTTTTTTTCTGGCCGTAACTCAGATGGTAGGGCGCCCGGCGGCTGTATTCCAGCATGCCCACGGCTTCCAGGGCGGCGCTGACCCTCCGGTCGATCTCCCGGCGGTCAAGTCCCATGTTCCGGGGACCGAAGGCCACATCCTCCCAGACCGTGGACGAAAACACCTGGTCGTCGGGGTCCTGGAAAACAAGGCCTACCTGTGAACGGACCCACTTCTCCGTTTTTCTGTTCACTTCACGGCCCATCACGGAAACCTTACCCTTCCGGGGGAGGTTGATGCCGTTGAGGTGCAGGAGCAGGGTGGATTTGCCGGCGCCGTTGGGCCCCAGCAGGGCCACTTTCTCTCCTTCCCCGATGTAAAGTGAAAGGCCCCGCAGGGCCTCGGTGCCGTCTCTATAGGTGTAATAGATGTCTTCGATTTCAATGATGGCCAATTTGATGATCGCCGTCCTTTTTGGTCGGGAATTGGGAATCTGGAACCTAATCCCCAATTCCCGCCTTATTTCATGGCCACCTGCAGGGCCCCGCTCTCAAACAACCTCAAAGCAACTGCCGCCGCCACGATGCCCATCCCCCAGAACAGGTCGTTCAGCCTGATCCCCGGCGCCCGGCCCTTTACCCCGGCACCGGCGGAATAACCCCTGGACAGCATGGCGCAGTATATCCTTTCTCCCCTGTCCCAGGACCGGATGAACAGAACGCCCACCAGCTGGCCCAGGGTCCTGAAAACCGTCCTGTTCAAAAGGGAGCCGCCGGACTCAAAGCACCTGGATTTCCTGGCCAGCCTCATCCTCTGGAGTTCATCGGCCAGCACGAATATGTACCTGACGGTAAATTCCAGCACCTGAACGAAGACTTCCGGAATCCTCAGCCCTCTAAAGGCTTTCATCAGGTCCGGAAATGCGGTGGTGGCGGTCAGGGTGGTCACCGCCAGAACTGCCGTCAACACCCTCAAGGAGAGAATGGCGGCCCGATCCGCGCCTTGCTGGGTGGCGGCCAGGGAAAGCGGCCCCATCTTTATGCTGAAAAGGACTTCACCGGGCACCGCAAAGGGAAGGACGGCCAGCGCTACTCCCGCAAAGGGCAGAACCATGGCTGCCTTTCTCAGCAGGCATCCGGCGCCGATGCCTGAAATAAGGGCCAGGCCGGTTATTATCAAGGCCGCCGCCAGCAGAAGGGGCTTCGAGGTCAGGGAGGATGCCACGGCCACAAAGCCGAAAATGGTAACCACCTTGACCCTGGAATCGATCCTGTACATGAGAGTGCCCTTGCCGTCACAGGCGGGCATCATCATATGCAAAACCCCGCAATCCGTAAAAAATAATTACGGCCATGAAAGTCACGCCATACAACCGCATCCTGCGGTTTCAGACCTTCATGGCCATTTCTTCGAAATAAAAGCCTGCTTGAGGCGGAAGTCGTTCAGGACCTTCTTGATCCCGTTACTTACATGATTATACCTTTTTCCGGACGGTCAATCAATATTTTTTTTCCCGAAACGTGCCGGGAGGACAACATGCTCCAGGAGGATGACCAGGATCATCCCGGTTATGAAGCCGTTGCCCAGGATGTACCTGGCTGCTGCCGGAAGCCCCCGGAAGGCGTCCGGGGAGAGAAACATCACCCCGGCACCGAACAGCACGGATACCCCCACCACGAAAAAATCCCGGGTGTCAAGCTTCAGCCTCAGGTAATCCCTGATCCCGAAGCCGAACATCTGGGCAAAGGAGGCCAGCAGTGCCGAATATCCCACCGGGGCCGGGATTGACGAGAGAAAAACCCCCACCGGAGGCACCAGTCCCATCAGCATCATGACCAGGGTAAAAATGATAAAGGGAAGCCTGGAGGCCACCCCGCTCAGGCTGACCATCCCGGCGCCCGCCGAATAAGGGACAAAACCCACGGCGGCACCCGCGCCGGCCATGATGTCTGCCAGCCCGGTAAAAATCACTCCCCGGTTGTATACCCGGCCCGGGAATTCCCGGCCGATGGTCTTCTCCATGGCCATAATGCTGGCCACCAGGTTGCTCAGAACCAGCAGGCCGGTCATTACGGAAGTGAATACGATGCCGGAATCAAACGTCGGCATGCCCCAGGCAAAGATGCCGGGAAATTTTATGATTTCCACCCGCCCCCAGTCTCCGGGCCCCGAAAGGCCGACAAAAACGGAAACCAGCCATCCCGCCAGGATACCGGCCAGGACAGCCACGCTGCGCAGGAATCCCCGCCCCTTCAGGGTCACCCAGAAAATCACCAGCAGCACCAGCACCGAGACCGCCACTGACTTCAGATTAATGGCGGCGTGGGGCGAGTCCACGCCCAGCATGCCCCCGGCAAAGGTTCCCGATAGCTGCAGGCCCAGCAGCACCAGCACCGATCCGGTGACGGCGGGGGTGAACAGTTTCAGGGCCAGGCCGATCAACCCGCTGGCCCCCACAAGCACTAGAACCGCCCCCGCCGCAATAAGGCCGGCTTCCAGGTCGGTGCGCAGCAGCGGCAGCGGTTTTCCCATCCCCGGCGCCAGGGCGGCCAGGGTCATAAAAATACCCCACCACATGCCGGCGGGACCTTCCATAATGGGCAGCCGGTGCCCGAACAAAACCTGAAGCAGTGACGCCAGGGCGGAAAAAAAGAACAACCGCTGGGCCAGGCCGGCTATCCCTGCCTGATCCAGCCCCAGGGCGGTACCCAGCACCAGGGGCAGCACCGCCAGATTGGCCAGGGTGAAGATAAGCCACTGGGCGCTGTATGCCAGGGTTCTTCCCAGGGGGGGTCTGTCTTCAAGATCGTAGATAATCCCGGCCTGTGATCCGTTCTGGGACAACCGACCATCTCCCGCTGAAATGCTTTTAGCCCCTGCCGGGGTGTCTGATCATCTATATTCTCCCGGCATCGTTTTAAAACCTTTCAGTTTTCATCATGGTTGCCTTTCTTTCTCCCCGGAAACCGCAGCAATTCGTCCCGGACCGCGTTGATCCTATCCCGTCCCCATGCGGCAACGGTGCTCTTGAGGCCGTTTTCCCGGCCCCTTTTCCAGTCATTCTCTTTTTTATCTCTGTCTTTTCTGCTGTCCTCCTCCCTTCTTTTCTCCTCTTCCCCGGGCTTCCAGGCCCGGTCCTTTTCGAAATCACCCTGCCGGTCCGGTCTTTCGTGCAAAACCTGGGGACCGCCCCGGTCGCTCTGAACACGCTGCTTTTCCTCGTCCCGGTCCGGCTCTCGCTGATCTCCGGTTTCCACCCTGAGGTTTTCCCTTACCTTTATTTTCCGGTCCTTTTCTATCGAAGTGATTTTCTTCTTCTTGAAATCCTCGGGGTCCACCGGTTCTCCCGTTTTCGCGGCATCAAGGTAGAGCATGTAGCGCCCGGTCGGGAAACCCTGCGATCCGGCTTTTTCCCGGATCTCAGGGGAAGCGCGCCCCATCAGTACCCGGCCGTCAATGCCCCGGGATTTCAGAGAAGACTCCACCGTTTTCCTTACCAGCGAATCCAGCCCGGAGGGGTCCGGATCTTTCACCGGGGTAACCGTGGACAAAACAACGCTGTTGTCCTCCGTAATAATATTTTTGCCGACAGCTTCAGTCACTATTTTTTCCACCGCCTGATCCAGCGGCATGCCGGTCAGATCCAGCCCGGCCGCCAGGTCCTGCCCGCCGCCTTCCAGAAGCCTGACCCCGCGCACCACGTTATCCCCGTCCACCGCCAACTCCACCGCGGAGTCCAGTTCAAGGGTCACGTATGCGGCAATGGCGGGCGGCATCATTACCCTCCACAGGGCGGTGGCGGCCAGAAACAGGGTCAGGCTCGCCGCCAGGAGGGCCAGCCTGTTCACCCTCCGCCTGGCCTCAGGCAAGGTTATTTCCTGCCCCGGCCTGTAGTCGCCCCTGATTTTAAGCTTCCGGAACTCGCCGTCCGCGGTGACTACGGTGCAGGAGCCGTTTTTTACTTCCAGTACGATGGCCCGCCCCGTCATGCTGACCTGCTCCCCTTCCCAGGCGGTTTGATAAAAGTGCAGAGATGGAGGAAATCCTCACAGAAGCGCCATATCAACGCTATGGCGATTATATACCGGCGTCCCCGCTCGACGGTCTTGACGCTTGCCCCGGACATCCGGGACAGGGCAGCCACCGGGAGTTTGCCCGTTGTCATCAACTGGGTGAACAATTCCTCATCCCCGGCCAGCCGCCTGGCGATTTCCTGCAGGCTGGCCCTGGTGTCCCTGTGCCTGGGAGAGGATTTGACCAGGTCGTCGAAGGATATTCCGAATTGACCGATCAGCCTGCTGAATTCGGCCACTTCTTCCTCCCTCTCCCTGGCCGCCTCCTCCTCCAGGTACCGGTCCCGGGCCAGGGAGATCTCCAGGGCCGAATATTCCTGAACATTGTCGTCCAGCGACCCGCAGCTGTGCGCGCTGTGGCGGTGCTGCCGCCTGAGAAAATCGGTGATCCTGCTTTTAATAATCAGCCTGGCGAAGGCTGGAAAAGGAACCCCGCGGTTTTCGTCAAAGCGGTCGATGGCTTCATTGAACGCAGCCAGGCCGATGCTGAGTTCATCGTCCCTGTCCCACTCCAGGGACCTGCCGCATACCTTCACGGCCGCCCGGGCAATAAAATGACGGTGGGACTCAATAAAATCCTCCCTGGCCTTGCTGTCCCCGTTCCGGATCAGGGAAAGTTTTTCATCCAGTTCGATTACCGGAAGCACCCTTTAACTACCTCCACGGCCTACGCGGCTCACCCGGCGCCCCGGCTCTAACCATATTTACGCTGGCCGCACGCATTTTGAGGGGTACGGAAAAAACAGGGACGCTTATCCCTGTGGAGCCGGTCAGGAACCGGGGCGAACGGTGCAGTCGGAGGATTTTGCCCTCCCGTCCCGCGCCGCTTTGTCTATACCGCAGCTGCCGCACTCACCGCTCACCGGCCGGCAGGGTTCGGCGTGGATAAGCACGTTGACGCCGGGCAGCCTCTCCCGGACATCCCTTTCAATGCTGTCGCAGATCTCGTGGGTCTGCGAGATAACCTGGTCCCTCGGCACCACCAGGTGAAGGTCGACATAGCGGTCCGGCCCGGACCGGCGGGTCCTCAGGGCGTGGTATTGCACGTACCTGCCCCCGTGATTGGACAGCACCTCCCTGATGACTTCCTCTTCCTCCCGGGAAAGCCTGGCATCCACTATCCCCCCGGCGGACTTTTTCAGGTGGCCGTAACCTTCCTTAAAAAGAACCGCAGTGACGGCCAGGGCCAGGATGGGGTCGATAACGGCCAGTCCGGTATATTTAACGGCCGCCAGGCCCAGGCAAACAGCCAGGGAGGCTGCGCCGTTCACCAGCAGGTGCCGGCAATCGGCCAGGAAAGGCTCTTCCATAGTCCGCCTGTACGCGCCGGCCAGCATACCCGAAACCAAAAAGCAAACCAGGGCCGAAACCCCGGTGACCGCGATCCCGAGCTCGAAAAATTGAATGCCGGCGCTGCCCCGGATGATCCCCGGCAAGGCCCGGTAAAGGATCAATACGGCGGCCAGCAGTATAAAAAAGGCCTCGGCTACAGCGGCCACGTTCTCATATTTCCCGTGCCCGTACCGGTGGTCTTCGTCCGCCGGCTTTCTTGCCTGGCTGACTGAATAATAAGAAAGCGCCGCGGCCAGGAGGTCCACCCCGGAATGAATTCCGCCGGCAAAGACGGCAGCCGAATTCATGGCTGTCCCGGCCACGATCTTGCCCATGGCCAGGGCGAGGCTGGTTATAATCGACACTCCGGCAATATTTACCTTTTGCTCCACCTTAACCCCCTCCGGACGGCCCCCGGGAGGCCTCTGACAAACGTGAACTATTGTGTTGCGCTGAGTATAACATGTTACATTTGTCCAAATCAACAATAAAAATGGCCCGGCGGTCATCCGGCATCCTGCCGGCTGTGATCGGTCCCCACGTCTATAACTTCCCTGGGGGCGTCATCATCGTTCACGCTGCGGAAACTCCGGTAGAACACACCGTCGTCCCCCACCTCATAGGTGATTCCGTCCACGTCTTCCGTCTGGCCCCTCTGGTCCTCCTCCAGCGGCTCCCCGGCCCCGTAGTATGATCCGGCCCCGGACCTGACCGCATGCTCGTTCCAGCGGGCCACCTCCTGGAAGGAGTCCTCCCAGTCAAACGGCACGTTGCCGGTTTCCCGGTCAAAGGGCCGGGCCCAGATGTCCTCCAGCACCTCCTCCTCCACCGGCCGGTTCCCGGTCCTGGGAATCTGTTCATCCCCCCTCTTGCAGCGGAGACAGAGGGTGGTGTAGGGGACGGCCCGCAGCCTTTCAGGAGGTATTTCGCCGCCGCATACGTCACACTGTCCGTAAGTGCCCATTTCCATCCTTTCCAGGGCGTGGTCGATGGCGCGTACCGCCAGCATGGCGTTTTCCCGCAGGGCAAAGTCCTTGCTTCGCTCGAAGACCTCGCTGGCCACGTCCCCCGGGTGATTATCATAGAGCGACAGCTCACCCACGGACGACCCCAGGGGCTCGTGAAGCCCTCCCTGGTCTATTCCCCGGATTCTTTCCAGAAGCCGCTTTTTTTCATCAAGCAGCCCCTGCCTGAGGACCTGCATCATTTCCCGTGTAATCATCCGTCAACCTCCGGTGCGCTTATATTTTTAATACCCCTTGATCTTCATCTGCTGCCGGACTATTTCCACCATGTCGGCGATAAAGCCCCCGATCAGGGGCAGGTTCAGATCCACCAGCCGTTGCAGGATAATTATTATCACCGCTCCCAGGATGACGAAACCAACGGCTATACCCAGGCCCCTGGCGATCCCGGACACAAAATTCACCCACAGCAGCCGCCAGGGGCTGTGCAGCAGGTCCACGTACTCGGCCAGTTTCATTTGCTCAATGTTGACCGACAGTTCGGCGACCTTTTGACGAAGTTTTTCAATCACGTCATCCCGGTTGCTTTCCTGCAAGGGGGGCGACCTCCCGAAGTTATTCTGCCACAACCGGGGCAAAAAAAACCGCCGGTTTGTTTTCGGCGGTTTTTCTGCTTTCCGTGTTCCGGTTTTCACGCCCTGGCGGCCTGTTTCCTGCCTCTTTTCTCCATAAGCTTCAGGTCGACCCAGACGGGGCTGGCGTTGAATATCGAGGAGTAGGCCCCGCTGGCCACCCCGATGAGCATGGCCAGGACGAATGTTTTGATGGTGGCGCCGCCCAGGAAATAGAGGGCCAGCAGCACGAACATCACCGTCAGCACGGTGTTGATCGACCGGGCCAGGGTCTGCCAGATGCTGAGATTGACCAGGTCCTCCACAGTCTGGTCCTTTTTCTTCATCCGCATGTTTTCTCTGATCCGGTCGAAAATCACGATGGTGTCATTGATGGAATAACCTATTATGGTCAGAACGGCGGCTATAAATGCGCTGTCCACCTCGATGCGGAACAGGGAGAAGATGCCTACGACCACCAAGGTGTCGTGCAGCAACGCGATTATGGCGGCAATGCCCTGCTTGAACTCAAACCTGATGGTGATATAGATGACCATCAGCACCGAGGCAATGGACAACGCCCCCAGGGCCTTCCAAAAAAGTTCCGTGCTGATGATGGGGTCCACGTACTCGTTTCTCAGAAGGTCCGCTTTGCCAATTTTCCCCTCGAAGGCGTCCATCAGCTTCCTGCTGTCTTCCTGGGTCAGCCTGCCGGTCCGGATTAAAAAGTCACGGTCTCCGCTCTGCTGGATCCGGCCGGCCTCCAGCCCCTGGTTCTTAACCACTTCCCTCACCTGATCCACCGGGACGGCCCGGTCGAACCTGACCTCCAGGATGCTGCCGCTGGTAAAGTCGATGCCCAGGTTCAGCCCCTGGACGAAGAGGGAAATAAGGCCGGGAAGAATAACCAGAATGGACAGGGCGTAAAATATTTTTCTGTGCCTGACAAAGTGAAACATCCTTATTCCCCCTCTCTACGCCCCGAAGTATTTGGGATTCTTGACCAGGTTGGTGGCCGCCACCAGGTGCAGCAGCCAGCGGGTCATGGAAATGGCGGTAAACATGCTGGCCGCGATACCGATAATCAGGGTGACCGCGAAGCCCTTGATATTGCTGGGAGCAAGGAAGAGAAGGACCAGTGCGGCCAGGACGGTGGTGGCGTTGGCGTCAAACACGGCCACGAAGCCCCGCTTGAACCCGGCGTCTATGGCCGCCCGCAGGCTCTTGCCGCCCCGCAGCTCCTCCTTGATCCGCTCAAAAATAATCACGTTGGCATCCACCGCTATTCCCAGCGACAGCAGGAAACCGGCAATCCCCGGCAGCGTCATGGTCACGTGGAACCCGGAAAAAGCCCACAAGACGATGATGGTGTATATGGCCAGGGCGAAGTTGGCCACCAGACCCGGCAGCCTGTAATATATCAGCATGAATACCAAAATAGCCGTTATCCCCACCACCCCGGCGTGCTTGGACCTGGCCAGGGAGTCCGCGCCCAGGGAGGGACCCACGGACCTTTTCTCCACCACTTCCACCTTCAGGGGCAGGGCGCCGGATCGGAGCAGGATGGCGATGCGGTGGGCCTCCTCAAGGGACTGGTAGCCGGTGATGCGGGCCTTGCCGTTGGTTATGGGCTCCTGCACCGTGGGGCTCTGAAGCACTTTTCCGTCCAGCAGTATGGCAATCTGCCTGCCCACGTTTTCCTTGGTGGCCTGGGCAAATTTTTTGGCCCCTTCATCGTTAAAGGTCAGGTTGACCTCCACCGCCCCGGATGCGGGGTCCCTGGCCTCCTGGGCGTCCTTCAGGTCCTTGCCGGTAACCACCGTCTTGCCGTCCGGGGTCTTGAATTCCAGGAAGGCGGTTTTCACCATGGAGTTGACCGCTTCCTCAGGGTCGCCGATACCGGCCAGTTCCACGATCAGCCTGCGTTCTCCCTGCTGCTGGATCACCGGCTCCCTCACGTTGAACTCGTCCACCCTGTTCTGGATGACCGCCCTAAGCTGCCTCATGGCCTCAGCAGTCACCTTGGCCTCCGGGGTGTCCTTTGCCTCCAGCACCACGTGAACCCCGCCCTGGAGGTCAAGCCCCAGGCTGATCCCTTTAATCAGGGGCAGGTATTTTTGCGTGTACTGATTGTTCCGGAACACCGGCGCCACAGTCAATACAGCCGCCAGCGCCACCGCGGCCGCGATCAGCGCCAGGACAGCAACCTTGCTCCACCTCATGCTGATTTTCCCCCTTATTTAACACGCATTGCCGGGACCTCCCCGATAGTTGCATCCGGCGATCCGGATCTCCGGGCTGCTTCCCGGTTTAAAGCAGTTTCGAACCGTTGATGATCAGTTCAAAATTACAGCGCAGAAAGTTGGCCGCCCTGCGGCACAGGATCATCCTGGTCAGAAAGATTTCAAAGTATTCCATCACCGGGCATATCTTGATGTCTATGGTCAGGTCCATGGTGATCGTCCGGCTGTCCGGATCCACCCGGATTGAGGATTTTTCCGCGGCGTAATTGACCCGGTCGTGAATGTCGAAAGTGGCAAAATCCTGGTTGCGCACCCTTGCCCGGTGAACATCTGACTTGTCCGCCAGGATCAGGGCGGCGGCCACGGCGTTCACCGGCTGGCCGTACTGCTCCTCGTGATTGGCTATGGCCGACAGAAGCACGGCCACCTCGTCCGGGTCCATGCCCATTTCCATGAAGATCGGGTAAACGATGACCGCCCCTGAGATACCGTGGTCGTTCCTGCTCACCACGTTGCCGATGTCGTGCAGGTATCCCGCAATGGCGGCCAGTTCGGCCTCCCTGGCGGAATAACCCAGCTTTTCCAGAATGTCCCGGGCAATGCCGCTGACCAGGTTGACGTGGCGGTAGCTGTGATCGGTGAAGCCCATGGCTCCCAGGAACTGGTTTCCCATCCTGATAAAGCTGTCCACCACCGGGTTTTTCCTGATATCTTCTACGGTTATCATGCCGTCTCCCCTGGTATAATTACCCTCACTGCGGTTATAATGGAAAATTTTTTTACACGGAGAAAGAGAGTAGACTTCCTGCCTACTCTCCAGGGATGCTGCAGAAACCTGTTTATTGAAACATTTCAACGCCGGCATAATGCCCGCACGCCGGCCGGTTATTCCTTTTCTTCTTCCTCGGGCGCGGATTCACGCACCTGGCCTATGGCCGTTTTGAGGACCTCGATGCGCACGCCGTCGGCCACCCGCAATATCAGGGTATCTTCTTTCACTTTCACCACGGTTCCCAATATTCCCCCGGCGGTGACCACACTGTCGTTCACCTTGAGGCCCCTGATCATTTCCTGGTGCTTTTTCTGACGCTGCTGCTGGGGCCTGATCATCAGGAAATACAAAAGACCGAACAGCAAAACAATGTAGATTATGGTACCGTACTGCTCCATTACCTCCCGCTCAACCTCCTTTCCACAAAGTGTTTAATTCTTCGAAATTCATAATTTCCCTTTATTTTTTATGAAAAATATCAATTGGCACTGAATCTGCTTAAAAAATCCTTTTTGAAGGCCGCAAACCTTCCCTCGTCAATGGCCGCCCTGATGTTGCGCATTAAATTTAAAATAAAGTAAAGGTTGTGTATGGTGGTCAGTCTTATTCCAAGGATTTCATTGGCCTTGATCAGGTGCCTTATGTAGGCCCGGGTGTAGTTCCGGCAGGCATAGCAGCCGCACCCTGGGTCCAGGGGCCGGTGGTCCCTCGCATATTCGGCGTTCCTGACCACCAGCCTGCCGTCGCTGGTGAAGACGGTTCCGTTGCGGGCGATCCTGGTTGGCAGGACACAGTCGAACATATCCACCCCCCGGGCCACCCCTTCCAGGAGGCAGTCCGGAGACCCCACGCCCATCAGGTAACGGGGCCGGCCGGAGGGAATCAAGGGAACGGTGTATTCCAGGGCCTCGTACATCAGTTCCTTCGGCTCTCCCACACTCAGGCCGCCGATGCCGTAGCCGGGAAAGTCCAGCTCCGCCAGGTCGGAAGCGCTTTTCTCCCGCAGGTCCCTGAACACGCCCCCCTGGATGATGCCGAACATGGCCTGGTCCTCCCTGCGCTTTGCCCGCTTGCAACGGCCGGCCCAGCGGGTGGTCCGTTCCACCGCCTCCCGGGCGTAATCGTGGTCGCAGGGATACGGGGCGCACTCGTCAAAGGCCATGGCTATGTCGGAACCGAGGGCCTCCTGGATCTCCACCGCCTTTTCGGGACTCATGTAGTGCTCAGACCCGTCAATGTGGGACCGGAACCAAACCCCGTCCTCCTCCACCTTTCTCAGCGGCCCCAGGCTGAACACCTGGAAGCCCCCGCTGTCGGTCAGGATGGGTCCCTTCCAGTTCATAAAGCTGTGCAGCCCTCCCGCTTCGGCGACAATCCGGTGCCCCGGCCGCAGGAAAAGGTGATAGGTATTGCCCAGGATCAGCCTGCCGCCCAAATCCCATACTTCCTCCGGGGTCATGGCCTTGACCGTGGCCTGGGTTCCCACCGGCATAAAAACCGGGGTCTCCACCACACCGTGAGGCGTCCTCAGTTCACCCCTCCTGGCCCAGGTCTCATTGTCCCTTTTAAGCTCCCTAAATAATCTCGCCATTGCATGCCTCAAAAATACTGTGTTAAAAGCAAAACCGAACGGATTTATATTGTCTGAAATATTGCCGGAATCCAGAATCCAGGAGCATCCGGCTCCGGCCTTCTGTCTCTCCATTCTGAGTTCTGAGTTCTGAGTTCTGACCTAAAAGAAACACCCTAAAGCAAAAGCATCGCGTCGCCGAAGCTGTAAAACCGGTACCGCCTGTCCACGGCCTCCCGGTACGCCCTTAAAATCTTTTCCCGGCCGGCGAAGGCGCTGACCATCATGATCAGGGTGGACCTGGGCAGGTGAAAATTGGTTACCATGCCTTCCACCACCTTGAATTTATAGCCCGGGTATATAAAAATATCAGTGAATCCCGAACCGGCCTCAATCCGGCCCGGGCTTACGGCGTTGGCCTCAAGGCAGCGCACCGTGGTGGTGCCCACGGCGATGACCCTTCCCTCCGGGCTTTGTGCCGCCTGATTGACCGCCTCGGCCGTTTCCCGGGATATTTCAAAATACTCTTCGTGCATGTGGTGGTCCTCCACGTTCCGGACCGTTACCGGCCTGAATGTGCCCAGCCCCACGTGAAGGAGCACGGCCGCCACTTTTACGCCGGCATTTCTTATCCTGTCCAGCAGTTCACCGGTGAAATGAAGCCCGGCGGTGGGAGCCGCCACCGATCCCTCCCGCTGTGCGTACACGGTCTGGTAACGTCCGGGATCCGCCGGGTATTTCTTTATGTATGGCGGAAGGGGCATCCTTCCGGCCCTGTCCAGCGCCTCTTCAAACGAAACCGGGCTTTCAAAGCGAATTACGCGCCCGCCCACCCGGGTGTTGTCAATAATTGCGCCCCTTAACAGCCCCTCCCCGAAGGTCAGGACTGTTCCCGGCCGGGCCCGGCGCCCGGGCTTGACCAGGGTTTCCCACAAGCCCTCTTCAATTTTTTTCAGCAGGAGGACCTCAACCTGCCCCCCGGTGCCCTCCTTCTCGCCCATCAACCTGGCCGGTATCACCCTGGTGTTGTTGACCACCAGCACATCCCCCGGGCGGAGATAATCCAAAATATCCGTGAATTTCCTGTGTTCAAACTCTTCCCCCTCCCTGCGCACCACCAGGAGCCTGGATTCATCCCTGCGCGGCAGGGGATCCTGGGCTATAAGGTGTCCGGGAAGGTCAAAATCGAAGTCGCTTACCTTCAAACAACTCACCTGTTACCAAAAGCCTTCCCTGAATCTTTAATCCAGCCGCCTGATCTCGATATTACAATAATAGTATTTCAAAATGTCCTGGTAATTATAACCTTGGCCGGCCATGCCAAGGGCTCCGTACTGGGACATGCCCAGCCCGTGACCGTAACCGGAACCCTTTATCCTGACTTCCGCCAGCCCGCCGTCGGGGCCCGTTTTTTTGGTCAGTTCAAAAAGGGCGCTCTTCAGGCCCAGGGCCGCCCGCACCGTGTCCGCGTTGGCCAGTTCCACCGCCAGCGGCTTTCCCGAGGTATCCTGCCCGGTAACCCTTATTTTTTTGACCCTGGCCCCGGATGAGGTCTTTTCCAGCACCTTTATGTCTTCCACCCTGGCAAAAACCCTCTCCGGCTGTCCTTCTTTGTTGTATAGATCTTTCTTCTCCTTTAACTGGTTGACCAGTTGTTCCTGCCTATAGGTTACCTCCCAGTTGTAGTGCACGCTGTTGCGGTCATAGGGGTCCGGCTTGGCTGCCAGGAAATCCAGGGTCTCCCGCCAGACGTCCTGGCAGTTTTCTACAAAGCCCCCGCTGCTGCTGTGGAAAAAGGCGCTGACCGGCTTGTCCCGGCAAAGTATAACCTGTCCCCTGGTTTCGTCAACGGCCCTGCTGGAGACCGGATGTTCGGCGTTATATCCCCCGTACACCTGGCTCATCTGGGTGGACAGGAGGTCATAACCGTAAGCCCGGTAGGTGCCCAGCTGGGCCAGGGCATAGCTGCGGGCGGCCACCGCCTGGGCCTTCTGGGCTTCCAGGGGCCATGAGGCCGGCATCTCCCTCGGGACCACCCCGTACAGGTATTCCTCCAGGGGCAGGTCGTTAATCAGGGTGATGCCTCCCCCCTGGATCCTGAATTCCATGTCTCCCCTGTATTTCTGGGAACGGCCGCCCAATACCAGGTTGACCAGGCTCAGTTCCCCGCTCCCCTGCACCTCCGACGTTCCAGACCCGCCGGCCGCCTTCACCCTTCCGGAGCTTATCCTCAGGGAGGATACCCGGTCCCCGGCGCTCATCACCGCCAGCTCGTCATCCGCCGTCACGTTTTTCAGAGCGCCGCTTCCTCCCAGGACCGACACCGCAGGCCTGGCCTGCTTTAAAGCAACCAGACTGCCGTAAGACCCCGCCAGCCGCCCGTTTTTAAAAAACTGCAGCCCGCCGCCCTGGTCCAGCCTGGCCTGCCAGCGCTCACCGGGCAGCACGTGGGCGTAAAACTCCCCGTTCGGCCCCACCAGCCTGTACTTACCCTCCACGTTAAAATCCTGGACCAGCACGTCCTGGGCCAGGCACACCCGGATTGTTCCGGGGGTCACGCTGACCCGGCTTTCGGCCCGCAGGGGAAGGAACGCGACCAGAAATGCCAGACAAAAAAATGGGAACGGCCAAAACCAAAATCTCCGAACTCCGCCCATGACGACCTCCGGCAGCAATTTTTCCGTCCTAGACTTCGACAGCATGCAAGGATTTTCCTGCCGGAGAAAAAACCCCCGGGCGGGGGATTCACTTTCGGAAGATTATATTCAGCACCACTGTAAGGATGATGCTGAGAATGATACAAGAAACCAGGGGAAAATAAAAGGAAAAGTTCCCTCTCTGGATAAATATGTCGCCGGGCAGGCGGCCAAGGTTGAAGATTTTGCCCGCAGCCATCATCAGCAGGCCGAAGACTGCCAGAAAAACCCCGGCCAGGAGGACAAACTTGCCCATGGAGAAAAAGGAACCGCTCAAGACGCACCCCCCTTAGGCCTGTAATATCTTTCCTTTTCACTGAATATGCAGCCGCAGTACTTCTGCCGGTACATGCCCAGGTCCCTGGAACGGGCCGTTGCCTCCCCGTACCCGGGGCGAAAGTCACGGTAAATAAACTCCACGCCTTCTTCCCGGGCCACGGTTTCACCGGTCTCCCTGATCAGTCCGTGCTTCTGGTAGGGACTGACCAGGAGGGTGGTGGAAAAAGCGTTATAGTTGTTCTCCCGGGCCGCCCGGGCGGTGCGGCGAAGCCTCAGGTCATAGCAGAAGGCGCACCGGTCACCCTCCCGGCCAACCACCCCCCGGATAAAATCCTCAAGCAGGTACCGGTCGTCAAATATCATTTCCAGGCCGATATCTTCCGCATACCGGGCCAGCGTTTCCCTCCGGGCCTTCCATTCGGTGTACGGGTGTATGTTGGGGTTGAAAAAGAAGCCGGCCAACTCCACCTCTTTCCTCAGTACGTCCACCGGGTAGATGGAACAGGGCCCGCAGCAGGTGTGGAGAAGAACTTTCATAACTGTGGGGATTGAACCTCCTGTCGGTTGGCTATTGGCTGTTAGCTGTTAGCTATTAGCTTTTAGCTGATAGCTAATAGTTGTAAGTTTTAAGTTGCATCTGCCACCCATTACTTATCATCTATCACTTACAACTTATAACTTATTACTAATAACCCGTTACCCCAATTCCCAGTCCCTAATCCCCAATTCCTAATTCCCAGTTCCCACTTAATATTTCAGGTCCAGGGCGCCCTGCTCCCCGGGCTTTCCTTCGCAGGCCAACCCCAGGTGCCGGTAGGCCGCCGCGGTGGCCACCCGTCCGCGGGGCGTACGGGCCAGCAAGCCCTTCTGCATCAGGTACGGCTCGTACACATCCTCCACCGTGCCGGCCTCCTCCCCCACCGCCGCCGCAATGGTGTCCAGGCCCACCGGCCCGCCGTTAAATTTTTCTATTATTATACGCAGCAGGCGCCGGTCTATTTCATCCAGCCCCAGGGGGTCAACCTCCAGAAATTCCAGGGCCTCAACGGCCACCTCCCGGTTGACGGACCCGTCGTGCCTGACCTGGGTGTAGTCCCGGACTCTTTTCAACAGCCTGTTGGCCACCCGGGGGGTGCCCCTGGACCTCCCGGCAATCTCGGCGGCGCCTGCCGGGTCGATATTCACGTTGAGAATGGAGGCCGTCCTGGTGATAATAGCCACCAGTTCCTCTTCGGTGTAATAATCCAGCCTGCTGATTACCCCGAAGCGGTCCCGCAGGGGCGAGGTGATCAAGCCGGCCCTGGTGGTGGCCCCGATCATGGTGAAGGGCGGCAGGTCCAGCCTTATGGACCGGGCTCCCGGACCCTTTCCGATAACTATGTCGATGGCGCGGTCCTCCATGGCCGGGTAGAGAATCTCCTCCACCGCCCTGCTCAGCCGGTGGACCTCATCGATAAACAGCACGTCGCCGGGGGCCAGGTTGGTCAGGATGGCCGCCAGATCACCGGGCCTCTCGATGGCCGGCCCCGACGTGACCCTTATGTTTACCTCCATCTCGTTGGCGATGATGTTGGCCAGGGTGGTTTTTCCCAGCCCCGGCGGCCCGTACAGGAGAACGTGGTCGAGGCACTCCCCTCTTTCCCTGGCTGCCCGGATAAAAACCTCAATGGTTTCCTTCACCTTCTGCTGCCCGATGTATTCCGCCAGCCTGCGGGGCCTCAGGCTAAGATCGGTTTCGAGGTCCTCATGGCGGGCCGCCGCGGAAATTATCCTCTCCTCGCCCATAAAACAACCATCCCTTTATCGTTCACTTCCTGTCCGCCAGTTGCCTGAGGGCATGGCGCACAATCCCGGCCACGGGAGCCTCCGGCCCCAGTTCCCTGGCCGCCCTGCCCACCGCCTGGGCCGCCAGGGGAGGAGCAAAGCCCAGGGAAACCAATGCCTCCACCGCATCGCGGCTATTCCCCGCCGGCCCGCCGGGATCCGCCGCCACAGCGGTGAAATGCTGCCCGGCCGTGAACTTGTCCTTCAACTCAAGGATTATCCTCTGGGCAATTTTCTTGCCTATACCGGGAGCCTTCGACAGAAGGCCGGCGTTTTCCTCACTGACGGCCGCGGCCAGGCCTCCGGGAGTGATCACGGAAAGCAGGCTCAAAGCTCCCCGGGGACCCACCCCGTTTACGTTCAGCAGCAGGCGGAAAACCTCCAGGGCTTCCACCGTGTCAAAACCGTAAAGGCTGACCCCGTCCTCCCGCACCGCCATGAAGGTATGCAGCATAACCTCGCTGCCGGGGGAGGGCAGTCCGGGCACCAGCGACAGGGGCACCTGGACCAGGTAGCCCACCCCGTTGACGTCCACAATAACGCTGTCGCCGTTGACGGCATGCAGGTTGCCCCTCAAGAAAGCGATCATCTCAGCAGCGCCTCCGTGCCCGACCACCTGAAGGCATGGCAGATCCCCACGGCCAGGGCGTCGGCCACATCGTCGGGGCTGGGCTTTTCTTTAAGGCAGAGGAGGACCCTGACCATGAACTGGACCTGCTCCTTTGCGGCCCTCCCCTGCCCCACCACGGCCTGTTTTACCTGCAGGGGGGTATACTCAAAGACCGGCACACCGGACTGCACCGCCGCCAGCATCGCCACTCCCCTGGCATGTCCGACGGCCAGGGCGGTTTTTACGTTTTTATTGAAGAACAGCTCCTCAACGGCCACGTGGTCCGGCCGGTGCCGGTCCATGATCTCTTTCAGCCCCCGGTAAAGCAATCCAAGCCTTTCAGGCAGTTCCATCCTGGAATCAGTCCTGATGGCCCCGTAATCACGGACCCGGAAAACTCCCCCCGAGTATCCGATGACGCCATAACCGGTGATTGCCGTCCCCGGGTCCACGCCCATAATCACCAATTCAACCAGCTCCAGCGGCGCCGCGGCAACATTCAGGCGCCCTCCGCTTTAAAGTAAATTCTTGGACGGAAGCCCAATTTCCTTCCTCCCGGAAAAAAACAGGCCCCGGCGTGACACTTCCGTTTCCGCCGGGGCCGGGGGGAGGCCGTCAGTTGTTCTTTACCTGGTTCGGCATCTCATCCAGGTTTTCAAGGACGCTGTTCAGCGAGGCTTCGTCTATAAATTCCAGGTCCCGCCTCAAGCTGGACTTTTCTTCAGCCGGGAGCCGGTCGAACTCCCTGGACTTGTACAGTTTTTCCCTCAGGGTGCGGGGAAGGTCCTCCACCTTTTTCTTTTCCTCCACTCTCAAAATACGCTGGTCGAATCCCAGGGGACCCTGGAATACGGCAAGCCTGTCCCTGTGAATGCCCAGGTGGCGGTACAGGCTGTGCTGGCCGCAAAAGCCCTCAACATTTTTTCGCAGCACCACCAGTTTCCCGTCATTTATCTCCACCGACCAGCCGTCCGCCTCGGAATACTTGCGGCGCAGGTCCTTCAGGTCACTGCCCAGCATGTCTGCGGAAACCGGCGCCTGGTAGACAAGCTCCACGTCTCCGCAGAGATAGCGGTTTTCCTCTTTCAGTACAGCCCCCGGCAAGACCCTCCCGGGCGCATCCCGGCCCAGGGCGGGAATAACGGGCATGGCCCCGGGCGCGGCCACCAGGCCCACCCCCAGGAACACTGTCAGGGCCACGGCCAAGGTCAGCACAACGGCCGTAATAAACCACCGGATTTTCCAAAACATTCTCCACAACTCCACGCATTTTTATCACCTTAGTATTTCCGGCCCCGGCACAAATTAAACCCGAGCCTTAAAATATTTGAAATAAAAGAAAAAGGGATACGCCTGCATACCCCTTTAATTTAATGAAACAACCGACGGTTTTATCCCGGGGGCCGTCCAAAAAGCTCCGGATGCAAGGCATTTAAGTTCCTTTCACCTGTGATCAGGTCCGCAATAAACCAGGGCTGTCAGAAACGAGCATGGCGCGAAAGCGCCGGCGGGGCGGAGCGGAGCGTATATAGACATACGTGAGCATCCGGACCGGCGGCGCTGACAAAGCCAGGCGAAGTTTATCACAGCCCTGTTAGTTATCGTCGGTTTCGAAATTGGTGTATACCTCCTCAACTTCATCCAGTTCTTCCAGGCCTTCCAGGAGTTTCAGCATCTGTTCGGCCTGGACCCCGGAAATTTTCACGGTGCTCTTGGGAATCATGGAAATCCTGGCCTCGGCCGCCACAACGCCCTTTTTCGCCAGTTCATCCCTCACCGATTCAAAGCTGTCGGGGTCAGTCAGTATTTCAAAGGCGTCCTCTTCCGACTTCACGTCCTCGGCCCCGGCGTCAAGGGCGGCCAGCAGAAGTTCGTCCTCGTCCACCCCGGATTCCTTGTCCACCACGATCAGGCCCTTCTTCTCAAACATCCAGGAAACGCATCCGCTCTCCCCCAGGTTCCCGCCGTTTTTTGAAAAAAGATGCCGGATTTCTCCTGCGGTGCGGTTACGGTTGTCCGTCATCAGGTCAATCATCACCGCCACGCCGCCAGGCCCGTATCCCTCGTAGACAATTTCCTCGTAGTTGCCCCCGCCCAGCTCCCCGGTGCCCTTCATGATGCACCTCTGGATGTTATCGTTGGGCATGTTGGCCTCCTTGGCCTTGGCTATGGCGTTTTTAAGCCTGAGGTTTTTTTCCGGGTCGCCGCCGCCCTGTTTTGCCGCCAGGATGATCTCCTTGCTGATCTGGGTGAATATCCTGCCTTTGGCGGCGTCCACCCTGGCCTTTTTTCTTTTTATAGTTGACCACTTGGAGTGTCCCGACACAGTCCGATCATCTCCTTCCCCGAGTACCGCCGGTAATTGAAAGCAAAGCGGCGGTTGTGAAACAATTTGCGTTACTAGTTTCTCCAGAACCTGGCGCTCAATATAACCATGACGGTGTAAATTTCCAGGCGGCCCACCAGCATGCACAGGGAGAGAAGTACCTTGGCGGCCGCAGGCAGGGAAAAGTAGTTGGTCATGGGACCCACCAGTCCAAAGCCCGGGCCCACGTTGCCCAAGGTGGCGGCCACCGCCGACACGGCGCTTACCAGGTCAACCCCCAGGGCGGTCACAAATATTACCGAAGCGCCGAGGATCAGGATGTAAATGAAGAAGAAAGTCTGTACGTTGTCCAGCACCTCCTGGGGCAATATACTGTTCCCCACCCGGACGGGGATCACCGCCTGGGGGTGAAGAAGCTTCGTTATCTGGCGCGAAATCCCCTTGAACAAGATCAGAATCCTGGACACCTTGATCGCCCCGCCGGTGGAACCGGCACAGCCGCCCACCAGCATGAGAATCAAAAGCACGGCCTTGCTCATCCAGGGCCACTGGTCAAAATCGGCAGAGGCAAACCCGGTGGTGGTCATGATGGAGGTCACCTGGAACAAGGCTTCCCTGGCCGCCCTGCCGGCGCTTAAGCCGGCGCTGATCACCAGGTTGAGGGTGACCAGCCCGGCGGAAACCAGGATAATGGCGATATAAAGCCGGGCCTCGGGGTCCTTCCAGACGGGCCGGAAGTTTCCCCGCAGGCTGTAATAGTGCAGGGCGAAGTTCATTCCGCAGATGATCATAAAAGCGATGATAATTATTTCTATAAGAAAGCTGTCATAGGCCGCAACACTGGCGTTTTTGCTGGAGAACCCCCCGGTGGCCACGGTGCCGAAGGTGTGGATGAAGGAGTCGAACCAGTTCATGCCCGCCAGTTTAAGAAGTATGATTTCGGCCGCGGTGATGACCAGGTAAATTTTGTACAATTCCCGGGAAGTCTGGGCTATCCTGGGCAAAACCTTGCTTTTGGTGGGGCCGGGCACCTCGGCCTTGAACATTTGCAGTCCGGCGATCTTCAGGGACGGGATCAGGGCCACGGTGAGGACAATGATCCCCATCCCCCCCAGCCAGTGGGTAAGGCTCCTCCAGAACAGCATCGCCCGGGAAAGGGCTTCCACGTTGGTGATGACCGAAGCCCCGGTGGTGGTGAATCCCGACATGGTTTCAAAGTACGCGTCCACGGGGTTGGGCAGCACGCCGGACAGGATGTACGGCAGAGAGCCGAATCCGGCCAGCAGTGTCCAGCCGAAGGCGGCCACGGCAAAACCCTCCCGGTAGCCCACGTTGCCGCCTCCGTCTCCCCTGAGGGCCATGAGGCCACCCGCCAGCGCGGTGATCAACGTACTCACCAGAAAAGCCGGCCAGTCGCTTCCGCCGCATGACAAATCCAGGAAAAGAGAAGGGACCATGGCCGCCGCCTCGCAGAGCAGAACCAGTCCCAGTGCCTTCAATATCAGTTTTTTGTTCAATTACCTTTCCCCCTGGCTGCAGAGAGCCTCCACAGTATGAACCACGTGCCCCAGGGCGAAAACCACCAGGCGGTCCCCGGCCTGAACCACTTCGTCCCCCTTGGGGATGATGATCTGGTCCTCCCTGCTGATGGCCCCGACAATAACGCCCTTGGGCAGTCCCGAGGCCCGCAGCGGCCGGCCCGCTATCCGGCTGCCGGGCTGGACGATGACCTCGATGACCTCGGCCTTCTCATTGAGCAGAAGCACCATGGACAACAGCCGGCCCCCCCTGATAAACCTCATTATCTCGCTAATGGTGATCAGGCGGGGGCTGATGGCCGCATCGACACCCAGCCGCTCCACCAGGGGAGCGTAGCTGGGCCGGCTGACTTTGGCGATAACCCTCTTGGCCCCCAGTTGCTTTGCCAGCAGCGCCATGAGGAGGTTCTCCTCGTCGAATCCGGTTACCGCCACAAAGCCGTCGGTCTCCTGGATACCCTCCCTCTTCAGGAGGTCCACGTCGGTGCCGTCTCCCCTGATAATCAGCGCGTCACTCAACCGGTCAGCCAGTTCATGGCACCTGTCCAGGTTTTGCTCGATGATCTTGACCTTGATCCCCGTGCGGCAGAGTTTTTCGGCCAGGTAAAAGCCGGCCCGGCCGCCGCCCAGGATCATCACGCTCTGGATTTTCTGGCGCCTTCTTTTTAATTTTGCGCAGACCTTGTTGATGGACTCGGTGTTGCCCAGCACGTAAAGGATGTCATTGGGTTTGATGCAGTCCCTGCCGCCCGGGATGATCATTTCGCCCCGGCGTGAAATCCCCACGATCAGGCAGGACCTGGGCAGTTCGATGTCCTGGATCCTTTTGTTGACAAAATGGGTATTGGTCTCTTCCACCGCCAGGTCGGCCATCTGCACCCTGCCGTTGGCGAAGTGTTCGGTGTGCACCGCCAGCTTCAGGGTCAGAAGCCGGGCAATTTCCTGGGATGCCGCGTAATCGGGGTTGATCACCAGGTCGATGCCCAGGTCTTCCTTGGATATAATTAAATCCCGGACATAATCCGGGTCCCTGATCCTGGCGATGGCCTTTGCGATGCCGACCCTTTTGGCGGTCATGCACGAAATCATGTTGATCTCGTCACTGTCGGTGACGGCCACCAGCAGGTCACTGTCACAGACCCCCAGGTCTTTCAAGAGCTGGGAATTTGAACCGTTGCCCTTTACCGTCAACACGTCCAGGGTCTCGTTGATTTTGGCCAGCTTCGATTCATCCCGGTCGATGACAATGATGTCGTGGCCTTCCTCCGAAAGCCTGTGGGCAATCTCGGTGCCCACCTTGCCCGCCCCGATAATGGTTATTTTCATGTTATTTTCATGCCGTTTTTACACTCCCGGCTTGGGCCCCCATATTGCTCCTTAAGTAAAATTACAACATAGACGTAAACCGATCAAGAGTTTTTTTAAGGAAGCAGAAATCCTCCCCGGAGAGGGGGAGGATTTCTTTTTACGAGCCCGCAATGACCTTCACTCCGGCCACTACGGATATCTGCACAGCCCACAACGACCTTTCGGCCGCTGCAGACCGTTACGACACCCATAATGACCTTTGTTCGACTGTTACGGCTGCCTGAGAAGCCCGCAGCAATCTCCCGACTGCTGCAGACCCCGCATTTTCAACGAATTGAATTTTCGACAACCATAACAGTCTTAGCTCGACCGGTGAATATCCCTTGCGACCCTGTAATAATCTTTTGGACTATCACAGAGCCTGCCGGAACATTCACCGATCTTCCCGCCGGCTAATACCGAGCCTTTTTGACCCGGTATTAACCTTTGGCCGACTGTCACAGAGCCGTTTTTGACCCTGTAACAGTCTGGGCCCGGCCATTACAGACCCTGTAATTATTGTTGACCGGGCCCGGGATAATTATACGCGCTTTTTTCATGAAATCAATCTATTCTTCGACCATCAGCAGCAGCTTCTCATGTATGTGCAAGTTCAACTGGCGCATGATGTTTCTCAGCGTTTTGGGATCGGTCAGCGTAAACCCGTCCTCCCAGCGTTCCAGCAGGTAGGAAATAAACTCCATGAAGCCGGTGGGCAGGGTCAGGGTGTAAAGCTCTCTGTACCTGTTGTTGTTCGGGGGCTGACAACCCGTTCCCAGGGAATCCTTGTGCGTAAGCTTGAAATTTCCCAGTCTGTGATCTTCCCTGGTCCAGGAAAGGATGCCGTCCACTGTCTGAATCTCTTTTCCGCAGGTATCACAGATAAAACTACCCACCAAAATCCCTCCGTTTCAGTTCTGCCCTAACATCTACACATAATATAATTTCACATTATAACTTTGCCATTGCAACAAAAAATCCTTCATGCCGCAAGCACAATGTTTCCCGGGCCGCGGACGCCATCATCGCGCGCGCCGGAGCCGCTGTTTTTCACCAAAGAAATAAACCCGGAAGTTTCTTTCCGGGTTAAAAATCTTTCGGTTTGCCGGGTCCTACTTGAGGAGGCTCTCCAGTTTCATGGCCAGGCCCATGTCCCCTTTGAGCTTCAGCTTACCGCTCATAAAAGCCATGGTCCCGTTCAGCTTGCCGTCGATCATGTCCTTGAAATCGGGCGCGGCCATGGAAATGGTGATGCTGGGGCTGTCAGCGGTGCCCTCGGCCACACTGGGAACCCCGTCATCAAGCTTGAAATAAAAAGTCATGGGGTCGTCACCGGTGATATCGAACTGGAAAACTCCGTTAACCCCTTTGTTTTTAGCCGCGTTGTTCTGAAGTGTGGTGGTGATTCCCGCTACGACCTCTTTCATGGTGGGCATGAAAACAACCTCCTTCAATTTCCCGCTTCCGGGATGTATTTTAAGTGGTAAATATTTTATTGTTAATAACATTTCGACGCCCCGGTAAGTTTTCCTTCACGAAAAATTATTATTTTAAACACTTTCGTTGGCGGAACCGATCAGGAGCGGGGCAAAATTGAGGTAATCGGCACTGACCAGGTAAAAGTTGATGCCCCAGCAGGTGTCCGGCAAGCGGTGACGGCAGGCCCGGGAGTGAAGGTGGCCGTACACCACTATCTCCACCCCGTACTTTTTAAACAGGTCGATAAACCCGCTGTGCTCTTTTTTTTCATTGGTGGGCATGAAATGCATGATCACTATTATCCTGTCGGCCCTGCCGGCCGCGCATTTCAGCGAGTTTTCAAGCCTGATCAGTTCCCTCAGATAGATCTTCATATCCTTCTCTTCAAAAAAAGCCCCTCCGGGGCAGACCCACCCCCTGGAGCCGCAAATCGCCAGCCGGCCGAAGAAAACACAGTCGTTCTGAATCAGCCTCACGTTGGGCGGCATTTTCTCCCTCACCCTGGAAATACTCTGCCACCAGTAGTCGTGATTGCCCTGGACCGCCACAATGTTCCCGGGCAGCAGGCCGAGGTAGTGTATGTCCGGCAAAGCCTCTTCAAGCCTCATGGCCCAGGATATGTCACCGGGCAGGAGGACCACATCCCCCGGACGGACGGCAGCCAGCCAGTTTTCGTATAACCTGCGGGCATGACCGGACCAGGCCGGGTCGATCTCCGACATGGGTTTGTATTCCCCGGCGGTCCAGAAAGGAGGGTCGGGATTGGAACGGAAAGAAAGGTGCAGGTCGCTGACGGCATATATTTTCATGCAAAAAATCCCTTCAGTATTAAGTATCGCCCCGGGCGGGCTCATTTAACCCAAACCGCCGTCCCCGGCAACTTTTTAACACCTGCCGAAAGGAATTAATGCAATTCATTAAGAAATATAATTTAAGGGGGTGAGGGCGTGAACGAATACAAGCTGGTTATCGTGGTGGAGACCAAGGACCACGCCTATATCCGCATGTTCGTCAACAACTCCCTGGTTAACCCCGAAGGCCTTATCCGCCTGAAATATTCGGAACTGGACCAGCTGTTCAGGGACCTGTTCAAGGCTTCAAAGGGAAACTGCATCAAGTGCCGCTGCGTAAATCCCTGAATCCTTTAGAAATTCTTTACAACCCCCGAAATACCTCCCTGAAAATGAAAAAAGAACTCAGACTCTCATGCCGCTAAAAGCGGCACCACGGACAATGAAAATACGGCCGGGAGTGCGGCACTGATGGGATTTACCCATAAAGC
>JAILZP010000034.1 GCA_023512435.1 Peptococcaceae bacterium
GAAAGGTCCATCTCCGGAACCCTTTTCGGGGCCGGCGACCCCCGCATTGTGATGGTTGACGGGTACAGGGTGGACGCCTACCCCGGCGGCTACATGTTTTATATCCAGCATATGGACAAGCCGAAAGTGGCGGGTTCCGTGGCCACCCTGATCGGGGACCGCAAGATCAATATCGCCACCATGCAGGTGGGCCGCAAGGAAATCGGCGGCCGGGCCATCATGCTGATCACGGTGGACGGAGAGGTCCCTGTTGAAACGGCGAAGGCCTTGCTGGAGGTGGAAGGGGTGGCCGACGTCAAAGTAATCAAGCTTTGACGGGAGGCAGGGTCAAACTTTTGTTTTCGCCCCGTTGCCTGCCCGGCGATAATCTGCCTGACCGGAGATAAGCGATGTGCCTCATTCTCATGGCCTATGACTGTCATCCAGAATATTTCCTGGTTGTGGCCGCCAACCGGGACGAGTTTTATGCCCGGCCCGCGGCCCGCGCCCATTTCTGGGAGGAACACCCGGACGTGCTGGCCGGCAAGGACCTGGAACGGTCCGGCACCTGGCTCGGCATTACCCGCCGGGGCCGCTTCGCGGCCGTCACCAACTACCGGGACCCGGCTTCATTCAAAAGAAACGCCCGGTCCCGGGGACTGCCGGTGAGGGAATATCTCTGTTCCTTGCAGGACCCGCCCGGGTTTATTGCCGCCCTGGACGGCCAGCGGGAGGAGTACAACGGGTTCAACCTGCTGCTGCTGGACGGGAGATCGATGTGGTATTACTCCAGCCGGACCGGGTCAGCCGGGAAGCTGGGTCCGGGTGTATACGGCCTGAGCAACCACCTGCTGGACACCCCCTGGCCCAAGGTGGTGAAAGGGAAGGAGGGCCTTGACCGGATCCTCCGGGAGCCCGGTGAAGACCTGGCGGAAAGCCTTTTTGACCTGCTTTCCGACCGGGAGCGGGCCGGGGACGGGGATCTCCCCCGGACCGGGGTGTCCCTGGAATGGGAGAGGATGCTTTCCCCCATTTTCATTCAGAGTGAAACTTACGGCACGCGGGGGTCCACCGTCCTCCTGGCGGACCGGCGGGGACGCGTCCGGTTTTACGAGCGCGCATTCGGTCCCGGCGGCGCCAGGGAGGGCGGCGACGCGGTGTACGAGTTCGATTTGGGGAGTGAAGCACTTGGAGGACAAAGGTTCGGATAGAGTAAGCCAAAAGGATGCCCTGGCCAGGCACCTGGGCATCCGTTTGATCGAGGTGAAGCCGGGGTATGCCCGGGCGGTCATGGAAGTCAGGCCCGAATTGCTTAACGGCGTCGGAGTTACCCACGGCGGGGCCATTTTCAGCCTGGCGGACATTGTTTTCGCCGCCGCCAGCAACGCCCACGGTCCGGTGGCGCTGGCCCTGAACGTGAACATACAGTTCCTGAAGACCACCGCCGTGGGCGATGTGCTCACCGCCACCGCCCGGGAGGAAAACCTGACCAGAAAGACCGGCCTTTACCGGATGGAAGTCCGGGACGGCAAAGACGAACTGGTGGCCCTGGCCGAAGGCCTGGTTTACCGGAAAACCAAATAAATGAGGGGGAGAAAAAATGATCACAGTAAATATCCCAGGCCGGGGAACAGTGAGCTTTAAGCATATCGTCCTGGATTTCAACGGGACCATGGCCTGTGACGGGATGCTCATACCCGGCGTGGAAGAAAAACTCAATCTGCTTGCCGAAAAGCTGGAAGTTCACATTTTGACCGCCGACACCTTCGGCCTGTGCAGGTCCTCGTGCCGGGGAATCAAAGGAAACATCCACATACTTGCTTCCGAAACAGGTGCCCCGGAAAAGGAAAAATTTATCGAATCCCTGGGAGCCGATCACGTTATCGCCGTCGGGAACGGCACAAACGACTCCCTGATGCTGGCCCGGGCGGCCCTGGGTATAGCCGTTACCGGTCAGGAGGGCACTTCGGCCCGGGCACTGCAGGCCGCAGACGTCGTGGCCGGGGATATAAACATCGCCCTGGATATGCTTTTAAACCCCAAGAGACTGATCGCCACCCTGAGGGAATGAAAAAACGGAGCCTTGCGGCCGGGGAACGGAGCGGCCTCCTATACCACCAGGTCTATTTGCTGCACCGTTGCCGCGGATCCGTCTTCTTTGATACAGATCCCGGCCTGTCTGACTTTTCCCAGGAGGTTGTTGCCGCTGTCCTTCAGTTCAAAGGGCGCGCTTATGCCGCCGAGGTAGACGGCGCCGATGCCCCTTTGTCCCAGGGCCATCAACACGTCGTTTCCATCGGCGTCCTTTGTCCAGATCCGCAGCCTCTCATAAACGGGGTCGTTTTCATCGATCCACCGGTTGCCGTCCAGGTCGTACCCGGCCAGCTCGGCAAACCCGTCACCGGTGGCCGGTCCGAAAAGCTCCCGCCCGTCGTTGACGCGCCCGTCACCGTTTAAATCGAGGGCCAGCAAGCCGCTGCCCGGGCGGACAAAGGAGATCTGGTCCAGTTCCCCGTCGGCGTCCAGGTCGAAGCTGAATTTGGCCTCCGTCAACCCGGGGGCCAGGCCGTCGTAATTGATAACCAGCGGGTCCACGGCGGCGTCCCCGGCCCGGATGCTGATGTTGTGCTGAAACGCAAACTCCCTGCTCATGTTCATCTGAACCGAAAATTTTATTTCCCTGCCATCCGCGGTTTTTACCACCCCCTGGGCGTTGAAGGACAGTTTTTCCTGTTCAAAATAGGACTCCCGGAAATCGTATTCCAGTCCCCAGCCCTGACTTTGCCGCCCCCCGGACGCCTCCCGCCGCTGAATTTTAATATCTGACCGGCAATCTTCCAGCTTTATTTTCTCCATCACGTAAAATTTGATTTTTTTGCCTGTCAGGGCTTCCCACATGCATTCTAAGAGCTTGATTTTAAGCTTTTCTTCGTGGCTGATCTCAAACGTTTCCGTCTGATCCGCCGGTTTCACCTCTCCGGGGTCCTCCCCCCCGGCAAGCAGCGCTTTCGCCCGGTCTGAAATTTCAAGAACCACCGGCAGTCCGCCAGAAGGCGATTCGTCCGGGTCCTGTCCTTCAGAGGGGGGAACCCGGCCGCCCGCCCAGAATTTAAACGATTCGCTTCTGCTGTAGCTTTTCAGTGAACTGTGCGAACTTGACATGGAGACCGCCCAATTTTCAATTTTCACAGCGAATACCCCCCGCTTCAACTTTGGCTGAATACCGTGGGAAGAAAATATAAGTATACCTATTTAATCGGCATCAACGGGGATAAGTTTACAAGGCGCGGCCTCCGCAAAAAAATTTCAGTGGATCCTGAGGCGGGGCGGAATGGATAAAAAAATAAACCGGAAATGCTTCCGGTATCGTGCCGGGGATCCCCCGGGACACGGATCAGAAAACCTTTTTCGATTTCAGGTATTCCTCGATATGCATGAGGGTTTCGCCAAAGCGCTGGTAGTGGACTACCTCCCTTTCCCTGAGGAAGCGCAGGGTGTCATTCACCAGCGGGTCATCCGACAGGCGGAGGAGGTTCTCATATACGGCCCTGGCCTTCTGCTCGGCGGCCATGTTTTCGTGCAGGTCGGCCACCGGGTCGCCGGTGGCTGAAACGTATGCCGCTATCCAGGGCATCCCGGCGGCGTTTTGCCAGTAAAGGGAGCGGTCGTGGTCGGCGTAGTGCGCACCCAGGTCGGCGGCCTTGATGGCCTCGATGGACGCGCCTTCAAGCAGCTTGAAGACCAGGGTGGCCACGATTTCCATGTGGGCCAGCTCCTCGGTGCCGATATCCGTCAGCACCCCTTTGGGGCCGTTCACCGGTTGACATGACATGTGCCGGCCAAGCACTCTGTCCTTCATAATATCACGTACTTGTCTTTAAGAATCTCGGACTTAATTTTTGGTGAGATCCCTTTTCTGTGACCAAATCAACCTTTTTGTTCAAGGCTTTCTTCAATTCGTCTCCAAGTTCCACAAGCGTAAATAATGTAATCTTTGACCCGGAAGGATATCCAATGAGCAAATCAATATCGCTTCTCTTTTTCTGTTCGCCCCTGGCGTAAGACCCAAAAACCGCCGCCCTGGTTATTCCGTGTTTTTTCAGAATCGGCACGGCTATGGTCTTTATTGTTTCAACATCCATGCTTATCACCCATTCGATATTATACTCCATCATGTTTAAGTTATTAAAAACCCCTTTGACGGCTGCCAAATACTGGTACGCAAAACCATTATACCATGCAGGTTTTTATAAATCCAGAAAAACCCGTTAAGGGCCTTCGCGGATATGGTTATATGTTAAATTGAACCTGCACTTGATTGCTCTTGTACACTCTGACCGATTTGACCAGGTTCGCGACTATCTGGCGGCGTTCGCCGGGGGTGGCCTCCTCCCAGATTAGGGGGAGGTTCCGGAACAGATCTAGTATTTCTTCGGTGTTTGCCCGGCGGGATTCTTCTTTTTTCAGTTCAACCTCCAGTTCGGAACACCGGGCGCATAATTTGTTTTTCCTGTCCCGGAGTTCCCTGATTCTGCCGGCCAGATCCTCCGGGTCCAAAGCGCCTCTTTCAAAGGCGTCATACCATCTTTCGATTTTTTTCCGGACCGAGTTTATTTCCCGGTTTAATTTGTCCAATTCGTGTCTGGCCGGGTTTTTGCCGGTGTTTTTGACCAGGGTTTCTTCAATCACCTGGCGCAGCAGATCCGGGTCAAAACTGCGGCGGAACAATTCCCGGGCCACCGCGGATTCTATATCTTCGGCGCGTTTATAGCCGCACTTGCATTCCCGGGAACGGACCATGTGCCTGGCGGAACCGTCCTGGGAATAGCAGACGTAATACCGGATCACCTTTTTGGGATCGGTGCGGGGGTAGTTTTGCCAGGTATTCTTGACACGCATGCGGGCCCCGCATTCGCCGCACCAGATTATTCCGGAAAGAAGGCCGGTGCTATTTGCCGCCGCGGCCCTGGCGGCGCCCCGGTCCCGGATGATCGACTGAACTTCGCGCCATTTATCAGGTTCGATAACGGGTTCGTGCTTGCCGGGGTACAGGGTGCCTTCATGCATGATAAAACCCGCGTAAACCGGGCTGGTCAGTATTTTCCGGACGAAATTCTTATTCCACCGCGTGTTTGTCGGCCCGGGCACGCCTTTGTTTTCCAATTCTCCGGCGATGTGCTGATAACCCTTTTGACCCCTGAGATATAGCCCATATATCCAGCGTACAACTTGTGCCTGTAGATCGTCCTTCACCAGCTTCTTGTTCGCGGGGTCGTACCGGTACCCGAACGGAGGGGGGCCTCCCAGGAAACGCCCCTGCCTGGCGCTTTCCTTCTTGGCCAGTTTCACCCGTTCCACGATGGTCTCCCTTTCAAGCTGCGCGAAAACCGCCATCATGCCGAGGGCTGCCTTGCCGAAGGGGGTGGTGGTGTCGAAGGCTTCGGTGGCCGACTTCAAACCTATGCCGTATTGGTCAAAAATATCTTCCAGGAGATGGAGGGTGTCTTTTTGCCGCCTCGAAAGCCGGTCCAGCTTGAGGACCAGAACAGTGTTAAATTTTTTTAGTTTGGCGTCTTCTATCAGCCTGGTTATGGCAGGCCGTTCCAGGTCTTTGCCGCTGTAGCCGTCATCAATATAGAAGCCATATATTCCCCACCCCTGGGCCTGGCAGAACGCCACCAGGCGGGACTTCTGGGCGGGAATGGAGATCCCGTGATCAGCCTGCTCGTCAGTGCTGACACGAATATAAACAGCAGCGTTTACAGAGGATTTTTCAATCTCAGGCAACATTCCGAACAAATCCCCCGGATGTTGAAAACCGGCTGACAAACTGTTGTCAGGGCCTTCTTCCATGATATGTGTAGATACTGCTGAGGGGGAATGGATCAGGAGAGATTAGACGGTGCGGCCGAATGAATTGCATTTTGCGGATTGCTTGGAAAGGCGGGCTAATATTCATATCCATACTGAGGTTTTTTTGTAAATAATTGCAGTATATGGAAGGTAAATAAACCCTCTGGTAGAATTTATATCGCAGCAGGAGGTTAATTCTAAACCATCCCCAAAGGGGAGTGGCGGGTGATAATTAAATGGAGCAGGTAAAGGAAAAGATTGAAAGATTAATAAAAAGGCTGCTTCAACAAAAAGTGGTGCCGTTTCTTGAAAGCAGCTCACCCGCGTTTGTTGGAGGAGTACCGAGAAAACGCAGGAATAGTTTATGTGGAGAATATGGACAACGGCTGAGGTGCCTTAAAATATACAAAATAAGCGAGCGCAGTTGGGCGCGGGATCTTTTCCGCGACCGCCTGCGTTCGCGTACGTTCCTATTTTCAGGTTTCGGCAGCGACGAGCCGCAGGTGCGGCATACAGCATTGCAAGTCGTGGAGGAGTTTCAGAAACCGCTTGCGGAAACGATAAATGACTGGTGGACACTTCCCAATGCGCCTTTTATTGCTTCATATGGAAGCAGTATTTCTTCTACCAGCTTTCAGGGACTGTCCCATGGTGATTTTATTATGCTGGGTTTTTTTACCAGGTAATTGTAAAAATTATAAAGCCGGGGGGTTGTTATATGCACGTATATATTCTTTTCGCTCATCCAAGCAAAATGTCCTTTAATAGAGAGGTTCTGGATGCCTTCACACGAGGTCTCCGGGAAGCCGGGCACACATACGAGATCGGCGATTTGTACGAGATGGGGTTCAAATCGGAAATGGACGCTGAGCAGTATCATCGGGAAATCGGCCTTGATCCCAATGCACCGGTACCATACGATGTTGCCAAAGAGCAGGAGAAAATTGATAGGGCCGATGCCCTGGCCTTTATCTATCCAGTGTGGTGGAGTGACTGCCCTGCAAAGCTTAAAGGTTGGTTTGACAGGGTTTTGACATACGGATACGCCTATTACTATGATGAAGATGAACAACGGCAGACGAGGATTGCCATCGAAAAGGCAGTTGTAATCTGTTCGGCGGGTCACACAGTGGAGCACCTCGAAGAAATTGGTATTGCCGAGAGCATGCGTCGTGTCATGTTGAATGATAGGCTTCTTGGTGTAGGTGTGAGAGAAGCGAAAATGGTAATTCTTGGAGGCATGATGCCGCAAGACCATTCTTTCAGAGAAGACAATCTGAAAAAAGCCTATAATCTTGGTAGAAACTTGTGAAAAAGGCTCTGTCCGGCAACTGACTCAAGGGGACAACGTGTTCGCAACCGTTCATTAGGGATATTTCTAAGATAACAGAATGGATAGAGGGAGATTCGTATCGTGAGACAGTTCGTTATTACACCGGCAGCAGGAAAGCGCTTAATCGGTAAGGCGATGGCAATGCATCCTGAAATACGAAGAGCCCTTGATTGCGGGACCGTTGTAATCGTTGCAGGTACAACAAATGGCTATGTAGCCGAGGAAATATTTGCGACTATTGGAGGCGTGGCGGGCTTCACACGAAGTCGGTTCTTTCGAGGCATCACTCTTCCGCCTTTTCGTCCCACGACTGATACTGGGCGGTTGCCGGATGAGAGCGAATTCCCCGGTGACGTGATTATCACCAACGGGATTTGGCAGAAGGGCAAAACGATTTTTGATGTTGTGGATGACCTGAAAGAAGGCGACGTTATCCTGAAGGGTGCAAACGCTCTCGATCTGAATCGAAAACGGGCAGCTATTTATATTGGTCATCCTAAAGGGGGAACAATCGCCGCCGCGTTGCAGGCCGTGATCGGCCGTCGCGTGCGTTTGATTTTGCCCGTCGGGCTGGAGAAGCGCATTTCTGGTGACCTTGATGACCTGGCGGGAAAATTGAATGTACCGGGGACGCGTGGCCCACGTCTCCTTCCCGTACCAGGTCACGTATTTACAGAGATTGACGCCCTCGCATTGTTGACCGGTGCAGTGGCAGAGTTGGTTGCAGGCGGTGGCGTTTGTGGAGCCGAAGGCAGCGTCTGGCTGGCTGTGAGTGGCGAACCGGAACAGGAAGAAGCGGCCGAAAATCTCTTGAGGTCATTATCACACGAACCGCCATTTTTTCTCTGATAGCAGAGGCGATACGGAACCATAAATGCTGAACATGGAACCAGCCCACTTCAGGTGACAGATATTTGATGCCTTTGCCGTGTTCCGCTGGATGCAAGAAGAGTGTGTCAGCCGTTGTTATTCAATAACTGACGAGGATTGCTTGTATTGTCCTTGTTCTTCGCTTCCAGTATGCGCAGGGCGATTTTGGCCATCACCGCGATGGCCCTTTTCATTTTCACCTGTTCGGGGGAGATTTCCTTTTTCATGGTACACCATATGCGGTAGCCGGCTGGCCGGCTACATTGTCATGCCAACCGGTGAACGGATTTTTGGCCCTGCCGGTGGGCATGGTGTAGCGCATGTTGAGGTAGCGCAGGCTGGCGGAGAGTTCGCCCTCGGGGCCGCCGTACTGGGTGATCACGTACTTGGCCAGCCGGGGGTTGGGGCCGCTGACCCTCACCGGGTACTCCAGCTTTTTTTCATAAATCCACATAGAATTACTTCCTTTCTGAGTCCTGAGTTCTCAGGGGCTAGTATTTGATTTCCCACGGCCAGGGGGTTTCCACCCACATCCAGGTGTCGTGCGCGGAGGGGGAGAAGCCGAAGTTCAGCATCGGGCCGTATGTGCGTTCGTATTCCCGCACGCACTGCATGAGCTGCTGGTGCACCTGGTTGAAAAGGGCCAGGGCCTGCTGGTCGCCGGGGTGGGTGTCCAGGAACAGGTTGAGTTCCACCGCTGCAAATTCAAGCTGCTGAATTGTGTTCAGCAACTGGGACGCGTTTCTGGTTTCCACTGAAAGAGCACCTCCTCATCTGCCCTGGTAGGGGCGCCAGAGTTCGGGGAACAGGGTCCCCTTTTCCAGGGCCTCGGCGGGGCTATAGGTGGTTCCAAACCTTTGGATGGGCACGTAGGCCCTGGCCAGCTCCCACCCGGCGGTGGGAGGGTATCCGGGAGGTTCGGGGGGGATGTACGGACCGGTGGGGGGGCCCGGCGGATAATAGGGCCCTGTGGGATTCGCCGGGGGGCGGGGCCGGGCCATTTCAGCGGACTGTTCGTCCTCCTGTGAAACGGCGGGTTCCACCGGCGCCTGCATTGCTTCGGCCGCTCCGGTTTCCGCCTGGTCCCCGGCAGCGGCAGCGGGGTCCTCCGGGGAGGACACGGGCTTCTGGACGGATGCGGCCTCAGCTTCTTCCGCCGTGATGTGCGCTTTCTCCGGGGTCGCGGTCTGCGCCTGTTCCGCCGCTGTTTCCCCGGCCGGGACAGGGTCTTCCCCATTGCCGCCGTATTCAAAATATTGGGATGCGGGTCCTGGATCCCTGGTTGCGGGGGGCCAGCCGCCCCATACCAGGGGCTTCCTTCTGGGTCCGGGCATTTGCATCACACCGCCTGTCATAGTTTTTTAAAATATAATAGGCTCAGCCGGGAGTAAATGTTACACATTAAAAGTAAATTTTGCGCCGGGTGGATTTAGTATCCGGGTCAGAAGGAAATTGGAACTTTTAGTTGAATACAGGGGTTAAACCCGTTGGTTTGAGGGGGTGCCCCATGTATTCTTTCAGGACTGTTTCCATAAAGCCCAGACTGCCCCGCCGGATCGAAGGGCTGGGGGATATCGCCCGGAACTTCTGGTTCAGCTGGAATGTTCCCGCCCAGAACCTGTTCAAAAGGATAAACGAAAAGCTGTGGGAGGATGTCAACCATAACCCTGTTAAATTCCTGCTGCTGGTAAACGAGGAGGAACTGGAGGAAACCGCCCAGGACGGGGAGTACCTGAAGCTGTACCGGCAGGTGACCGGGGAGTTCAGCCGCTACCTGAACAGGGAGTCCTGGTTTCAAAAAAGTTACCCGGACCTCGGGGACAGTGTCATCGCTTACTTTTCGCCCGAATTCGGCCTGCACGAGTCGCACCCCTTATATTCGGGGGGCTTGGGGCTGCTGGCGGGGGATCACCTGAAATCGGCCAGCGACCTGGGCCTGCCCTTTGTTGGCGTGGGTCTCCTGTACAAGCACGGGTATTTCAACCAGATTGTCAACCGCGAGGGAAGGCAGGAGGCCCACTACCCCTACCACAATTTTTACGACCAGCCGATCCAGCCGGCTTTTGACGGCAGGGGGGAGGAAGTCATCGTAAAGGTTGAGTTCCCCGGCCGGGACGTTTTTGCCAGGGTGTGGAAATCCAGGGTGGGACGGGTGGACCTGGTTCTCCTGGATGCCAATATTTCTTTGAACGGCATCGAGGACCGGGGCATCACCGGGCAGCTTTACGGGGGCGACCGCGATGTCAGGATTTCCCAGGAGATGCTTTTGGGCATCGGCGGTGTCAGGGCGCTGAGAAAACTGGGCATCAACCCGTCGGCCTGGCACATCAATGAGGGCCACGCGGCCTTCATGCAGATTGAGCGGCTGCGGGAACTGGCGGCGGAAAAGGGGGTTGCGCCCGGCACCGCCATGGAGGTGTTGAGGAGCAGCACCATTTTCACCACCCATACGCCGGTGGCGGCCGGGCACGACCTTTTTCCGGCCGAGATGGTGGACCGCTATTTAGGGCATCTTTACGGCACGCTGGGGATGAGCAGGGAGGAATTCTTAAGCCTGGGCTGGGACCGGGAGCGCGGGATGTTCAACATGACCCTGCTGGCCATGCGCCTGTCCGGGTACTGCAACGGCGTGAGCCGGCTGCACGGGGAAGTGTCCAGGGAGTTGTTCTCCTCCATTTATCCCGGGATCCCGGTGGAGGAAATTCCCATCACCCACGTGACCAACGGAATTCACACCTTCACCTGGCTGGCCCAGGAGATCAAGGACCTTTATACCATCTACCTGGGTTCGGACTGGCAGGAGAGGGTTACCGACAGGCACATGTGGAAGGACCACTTTGACCTGCCGGACAACCTCCTTTGGGTGGTGCACCAGTCCCTGAAGGAAAAAATGATCGGGTATGCCAGGAACGTCCTGAAAAGGCAGAGGATCAGGAACCAGGAACCGTACGAGCGCATCCGGGAGGTGGAAAACTACCTGCGCCCGGGTGTGCTCACCATTGGTTTTGCCCGCCGCTTCGCGGCTTACAAGAGGGCTGGACTGCTGTTCAGGGACCCGGAGCGCCTGTCCAGGCTGGTTAACCACCCGGAGAGGCCGGTGCAGTTCATTTTCGCCGGCAAGGCCCACCCGGCCGACACCGAGGGCCAGGAACTGATCAGGCTGGTTTACGAGGTGTCAAACCGGGAGGAGTTCAAAGGCAAGATCGTCTTCCTGGAGAACTACGGGATAGACATGGCCCGCTACCTTCTGCAGGGTGTGGATGTCTGGCTGAACACCCCCCGGCGCCCCCTGGAGGCCAGCGGCACCAGCGGCCAGAAGGCGGCCGCCAACGGGGTGATCAACGTCAGCGTGCTGGACGGGTGGTGGCCCGAGGCCTACAACGGCCAGAACGGTTTTGCCGTCGGCGAAAAGCGCAGGTACAGCGATGCCGAGGCCCAGGACAGGGATGACTGTTACTCCCTCTACGCCCTGCTGGAAGAAAAGGTTATTCCGGCTTATTACAGGCAGGAGACGGGTTTCCCCCGGGAATGGGTGCAGATGATGAAAAATTCCATGCAGACCATCACCCCCGTTTTCAGCACCGAGAGAATGGTGCGGGAATACACCGACAGGTTTTACGTTCCGCTGATCAAGAGGGGCCGCCGCTTTGCCGCGGACAATTGCGCCCTGGCCGGACAAATAACAGAGTACAAGCAGTTTTTGACCGAAAACTGGGGCCGGGTGGAAATTGTCCGGGTGGAAACCAATGTGAACAGGGAAATGAATGTGGGCGACGCCCTGATGTTGAAGGCCTCCGTCCGCCTGGGCCCGATCAGCCCGGATGACGTGGACCTGGAAATAGTGTACGGCAGTGTTTCCGAAAAGGGCCTCTACAATTTGAGCACCGCTCCCATGCAGTATGACGGGGCCGGGGAGGAGGGGCTTTTCAACTTTACCGGCCAGGTCATCCTGCCCCAGGGAACCTTCGGCTACACCGTCCGGGTCAGGCCCGGAAACCCGGAATTGCTTCATAGGTTCGAGCTGCCCCTGGTGGCCTGGGCGGACAGGTTTTAACGCACACTTCCGCCAACAAACTTGGGTGTTGACGTGGGGAGGGTCGGACTAATAAAATCTTTTTAGTTGTTGTATGGGGGGCGGACAGGTGTATTACTGCGGCATCGATATCGGTTCCATCACGGCCAAGTGCGTGATATTGAGGGATGAAGAAATGGCGGCTTCAGTGGTGGCCTTAAGGGGATACAACAGCGCCGAAGCGGCCACCGCGGTTCTGAATGAGGCCCTGGGGCTGGCTGGGATAGAAAAGGACAGTCTGGTCAGCATAGTTTCCACGGGCTACGGCCGGGCGGCGGTCCGGGAGGCCCACCGGCAGTTCACCGAAATATCGTGCCACGCCCTGGGGGCCAGTTGCCTGGTTCCCGGAGCGGCCACGGTGATCGACGTGGGGGGGCAGGACAGCAAGGCCATTTCTGTGGATCCGGCGGGCAAGGTGCTCAATTTTGTGATGAATGACAAGTGCGCCGCCGGGACCGGTCGATTCCTGGAAGTCATGGCCCACGCCCTGGAGGTGGACCTCGACGATTTCGGGGCCATGTCGCTGAAGGCGGCCGGCCGGGCGGAAATAAGCAATATGTGCACCGTGTTCGCCGAATCCGAGGTCATTTCCAGGATTGCCTCGGGGGCCGCCAGGGAGGAGATCATCGCCGGCATCCACGACGCCATGGCCTCCAGGATCGCCAGCATGGCCGCCCGGGTGGAAATAAGGCCCAAGGTTGTTTTAACCGGGGGCGTGTCCAAGAATATCGGCCTGGTCAGGGCCCTGGAGGAAAGGCTGGGGCAAAGGCTGGAGGTCCCGGAAAAGGCCCAGATCGCCGGCGCCCTGGGGGCGGCGCTGATGGCAAAAAGGACGTCGGACGTCAGTTGTCAGACGTCTGAAAAAGCAGCACGGAATTAGGGATAAGGGAAGCTGCCTTTTTATGGTGGAATACGGGTAGTATTCAGGGTATAATACTTCCAGGGGTGGTGATTATCGTGCCTGTACTAACAGCCTTCACTGAAGCGGCCATGCGTGAAGCAAAATATAAGATGCTTGAAGATAATACTTATTGGGGTGAAATTCCGTCCTGTCCCGGTGTATGGGCTAATGAAGAAACACTGGAAAAGTGCCGTGATATGCTTCGCGAAGTCCTTGAGGAATGGCTGATACTCAAGCTTCGTGATCGGGATCCGCTTCCTCCCATTGGCGGGGTAGACCTGAATACTGTGGTGGCAGAAGCGTGAAACCAGTAAGCAGACGTGAACTGATCAGGCGACTGAGGGAATTCGGATTTGAAGGCCCTTTTTCAGGCGGTCGTCATTCATTCATGCGCCGTGGGCAATTGAAACTTCGTGTTCCCAACCCACATGAAGGTGATATAGGTGTGTCGCTACTCAAAGAAATATTAAGACAGGCAGGCATCTCTGAAAATCAATGGAAAAACATGTAGTTAAAAAACTTTGTATTATATCGAACAACGTTTAATATAAAAAACAAAAAGCACCCTTTTTCGGGTGCTTTTTATCAAATAAACAGTTTGCTAGCTTTCCATCAGGCAGCGGGAGATGACCACCCGCTGGATCTGGTTGGTGCCCTCGTAAATCTGGGTTATCTTGGCGTCCCGCATCATCCGCTCCATGGGGTATTCCTTCATGTAGCCGTAGCCCCCCAGGATCTGCAGGGCCTCGGTGGTGACCCACATGGCCGTGTCGGTGGCGAAGGTCTTGGACATGGCCGAAAACATGCTCAGTTCGTTGGGCGGCACATTGCCCGACTTGGCGTCGTCAATCATGCTGGCCGCCTTGTAAATAAGCTGCCTGGCCGCCTCGATGCGGGTGCGCATGTCGGCCAGCATCCACTGCAGGCCCTGGAAGGTGATGATGGGCTTTCCGAACTGCACCCTTTCCTTGGCGTAGTTGAGGGCGTAGTCGAAGGCCCCCTGGGCGATCCCCAGGCCCTGGGCGCCCACCACCGGCCGGGTGCGGTCCAGGGTCATCATGGCGTACTTGAATCCGCTGCCTTCACTGCCCACCAGGTTTTCCGCCGGGACCTCGCAGTCTTCAAAAATCAGCTGGGTGGTCTGGGACCCCCGGATCCCCATCTTGTGCTCCTTTTTGCCGATGTGGAATCCCGGTGCGTCCTTTTCCACGATGAAGCAGGATATGCCCCTGATGCCCGCTTCAGGCCGGGTTTTGGCGAAAACCGTATAAACGTCGGCGATACCGCCGTTGGTGATGAAGCACTTGGTGCCGTTCAGTATGTACTTGTCTCCCGCCCGGCGGGCGGTGGTCTTCATGCCGCCGGCGTCGGATCCGGCGTCCGGCTCGGTGAGGGCAAAAGCCGATATTTTTTCTCCGGCCGCCAGGCCGGGGAGGTATTTCTGCTTTTGTTCCTCGCTGGCTCCCACCAGGATGGGCATCAGGCCCAGTTCCTGGGCGGCCACCACCAGGGCGGCCGACCCGGAAACCCTGGAGATCTCTTCGGTAATCAGGCACACCGAGAGTATTCCGGCCCCGGTTCCGCCGTACTCCTCGGGAACCCCCGCGCCCATCAGGCCCTGTTCGGCGAAAAGCTCCTTCAGGTCCCAGGGGTATTCATCGGTTTCGTCTATTTCAGCGGCCCGCGGCGCAACCTTGGTTTCGGCCAGCCGGCGGACGGTCTGCCTCAACAGCTCCTGTTCTTCAGTCAGTTTGTACATGGAGGCACCTCCGTTAAAAATAATCAGTCGTCTCCAATGAGGGACTGGACCAGTTTATGCTTCTGGCACTTGCCGCTGGGTGTTTTCGGTATTTCCGGCACAAAGTGATAGCGGTGCGGGAACTCGCCGGCCGAAAGGTAACCCGAGCTTTCCACGAAATGTTTTACTATCTGCGGGGTTAAGCTGGTATCCGCCGGAACAATGAAGGCTGCCAGGTCGAATTTTCCGTCCAGGCCGGGCATGAAGACGGCGGCCACCTCGGCCACCCCCGGATGCCGGTAGATGGCTTCCTCCACCTTGCGGATGAGAAACTGGCCCGACCCTGTGGCCTCGTCAGGTATATAGCCCAGAGAACTTTCCCTTTCAACCATGATGTTCCCACCTCCGAAGTTAGCAATACAGACTTGTGCCATAAGCGTATTTATTAAGCAGCAAGTTATAAGTCGTAAGTGGCAATAAGTGGAGACTTATAATTTGCAACTTGCAACTCCAATCCCCAATCCCTATTTTCCATCACTATAGTCATAAAACCCCCTGCCGGTTTTCCGGCCGAGATGGCCTGCGCGCACCTTCTTGCGCAGCAGGGGGCAGGGCCTGTATTTTGAGTCTCCGGTTTCATTATACAGCGTTTCCATAACCATTAAAAGAGTGTCGAGGCCGATCATGTCGGAAAGGGCCAGCGGCCCGATGGGATGGTTGGCGCCGAGCATCATGCCCCGGTCGATGTCCTCGGCCGAGGCCACGCCCTCCATGAGCACGAACATGGCCTCGTTCAGCATGGGAACCAGGATCCGGTTGACGGCAAAGAGCGGCGCCTCGTTTACCATGATGGATTCCTTGCCCAGCTTTTTCACCAGGTCCCTGGCCGTTTCCAGGGTTTCGTCGTCTGTTTCCGCGCCCCTGATCAGCTCCACCAGCCTCATCACCGGGACCGGGTTGAAAAAGTGCATGCCGATGAACTTGGCCGGCCTTCCGGTGACCGCCGCCATTTCGGTGATGGACAGCCCGGACGTGTTGGAGGCGAAGATTACCCCCGGGCGGCAGATCCTGTCCAGTTCGCGGTATATGTTCTTTTTCAGCTCCATCTTCTCCACGGCGGCCTCGATGACCAGGTCGCAGCCGGACAGGCCGCCCATGTCCGTGGTTCCCCTGATCCTGCCCAGGACCGCGTCTGCCTCTTCACGGGTGAGGCGGTTTTTCTGCACTTCGCGGTCGATGTTTTTGCGGATGGTGTTCAGTCCCCTGGACACGAAGGCATCTTCAATGTCCCGCATGACCACGCCGAACCCCGCCCTGGCGGCCACCTGGGCGATGCCCGATCCCATGATGCCGGCGCCGATTACGCCGACGGTTTTGATTTCCATTTGCAGCCCTCCTTTTATAGCTGTCAACTTACAGCTATCAGCTGTCAGCTATTAGGCATTATTCTTTGGTTATTAGTTATAGTATCGGTAATAAGCCTACTTTAAGCGATAATCTATAAGACATAGAATCATTGAGTCTATTGCCTTATTCAAATAAACGTGCCATTTTCATATAACAATTAATTATTCCTGTCTCCTGTCTTCTGTCTCCTGACCCATCAGTCCTTTTCCCGTTCAAAGATCATGGCCATGCCCATACCCCCGCCCACGCACATGGAAGCCAGCCCCCAGCGCAGGTTGCGGCGCTTCATCTCGTAGAGGAGGGTGGTGGATATCCTGGCCCCGGTGCAGCCCACCGGGTGGCCCAGGCCTATGCCGCTGCCGTTTACGTTGGTAATCTCCCGGTTCAAGTCGAGGAGCTTTTCACAGGCCAGGTACTGGGCCGCAAAGGCCTCGTTCAGCTCGATCAGCTCTATGTCGGCCAGGGTTTTGCCCGCCCTCTCCAGGGCCTTTTTTATGGCCGGCACCGGGCCGTAGCCCATCAGGTCGGGCTCAACCCCGGCCCTGGCGAAGCTGGCGATGCGCGCCAGGGGCTTAATCCCCAACTGCCGGGCCCTGGAGGCGGTCATCAGCACCACCGCCGCCGCTCCGTCGTTCAGGCCGGAAGCGTTGCCGGCCGTGACGGTGCCGTTTTTCCGGAAGGTGGGGGGCAGCTTGGCCAGCTTTTCCAGTGAAATGTCCCGCCTGGGGTGCTCGTCGGTGTCGGCCGTGACCGGGTCTCCCTTCCGCCGGGGCACCTGGACCGGGACTATTTCTTCCTTGAATTTGCCCTGGTCTATGGCCCTGATGGCATTTTGATGGCTGCGCAGGGCCACTATGTCCTGCTCCTCCCGGGTGATGCCGTACTTGTCGGCAAGCCTCTCGGCCGTTTCGCCCATCAGGATCTGGTGGATGGGGTCGGTGAGCAGTTCCCACAGGGAGTCGGTCATCTGCCCGTGCTGGAGCCGCTGTCCCCAGCGGGCCCCCTTCAAAGTATAGGGAACGTTGCTCATGGACTCGGCCCCTCCGGCGATAACGATCTCAGAGTCGCCGGTGGCTATCTGCTGGTAGCCGCTGACCATGGCCTGCATCCCTGATGAGCACTGGCGCTGAATGGTCATTCCCGTCACTTCCTTGGGCAGGCCGGCCAGGAGGGCGGCGGTGCGGCCCAGGTTGGGTTCTGCTGTGTGCTGGGCGCAGCACCCCACAATTACGTCGTCAACCTGGGAGCCTTCAATGCCGGCCCTGGCCATTACCTCTTTTATCACCGGGACCAGCATCTGGTTGCAGAGAAGGTCTTTGAACATCCCGCCGAAATCACCAATGGCGGTTCTGGCTGCCGCCGCCACGACAATGTCATCCATATCTACACTCCCTCTCTCCACTTTTTGTAAATTAGCTTTTTTTCCGGTGATGTTTAAAATTTCTGAATAAGAATTCTATGCTTTTTGACATAAGTCCTTCAAAAAAATACAAAAAAATGAGTATCAATTCATTTTTGGTTTGTGGTTTCCCATCCCGCACCGGATTTCTGCTTATTGGTGAAACCTGCTGCCGGCCATCCCGCTAAAGCTGCCGAAGGGTCCCAAGCCATCAGGTATGGGACCCTTCTTATGGCGGAAAAGATGATTTAATATGCTGGTATTGCCGTCCGTCCGCCGCTTGCCCGGCGGGAACAAAGTCACTCCCTCAGCTTTTTTATCTGCAAGGTGAGCTGAAAATCGAAGCGGTTGCTGGTACTCTTGAGGCTTCGCCCGGTTAGTTCCTCCACCCGGCCCAGCCGGTAGCGCACCGTGTTGATATGGGTATGGAGCCGGCGCGCAGCCGCCGCAATATTTCCCCCTGTTTCCAGGTAGGCCTCCAGGGTCTCAACCAGCTGAGAGTCATGTTTCCGGTCGTATTCCTCAAGCCGGTTAATCAGCCGTTCGCTGAAAGCCCTCCAGGTATTGGACTGTCCGGCCTCGTACAGTATAATATTTGTTCCCAGGCTGCTGCTGAAGGTGACCCGCCCGGGGCCGTTGAGCTTGCGGCCGATTTCCACGGTCTGTTTTGCTTCCCGGAAGGCTTCCGCAAAATGACTGGCCCTGCTGCAAACCCTTTCGCCCACGCCAATGGAGAAGGTGGTGCCGGCGACGTACCGCCCTAGCACCTGCTGCACCGCCCGGGTCAGTTTTTCGTTGACTCCGGGTCCTGGCGAATTAGGGGACTGCTCCACCCAGATGACCAAGGTGCAGTCTCCCAGCAGGCCTACCCAGCATTCCGCCGCCCAGTTCTTCAGCTCCCGCTGCAGGCTGTCCCGGGCGGCATGCAGCCGGTGCCACATGTTTTGCGCCTCGTCGTCGGTCCTGGGCGCTGTGTCGGGCACTGCCAGCACGGTTACCCACCGGCGGTGCAAATCCAGGCCCATCCGGCCCGCACGCATACACGCCTCATCCTGATTCAGCATTCCCCCCACCAGGCGGTCCAGAAAGTCGCTGTTCAGCCGTTCAATCACATCGGTGAGGCGGTCTTCTGTGTTCAGCGCCACTGCCAGCACCATGCCCGCCTGGTTCAATAATATCTCGTCAACGGGCCGGCTTTCTGTTACCATTACCAAAAGGTACCCCAAAGTCTTGCGGGCTATTCTGAGAGTTACCGCCAGGGTCGGGCAGGAAAGCTTGTTTTTAGCCACGGGTGAAATCTGTACCAGGCCGGAGCTTGGGTTAATCCAGGCCATGTGTTTCAGGCTCTCTTCGTCCGAAGGAGAAATTCCGGCTGAAAAGTTTGCCTTGGCCCGGCAAAGCCCCCAGCGGTCCACCACCACCACCGGAAAATTCAAAACATGGGCCAGCACCTCGGCCACCGACTGAACATCTCCGCTGCCTGCCATCTTCTGCATCATGGACAGCCAGATCTGGTACCTCCGCTCTTTTATCTGACACTGCCTGGTCTGTTCAATCAGACCGCTGAGCCGCCTGGCTATGGCGCTAAAGCGATTGACGTCCACCTCATCCCAGACGCCGTCCATTTTGTTGCTCAGGTGCCAGACGCCGATCACTTCGGAACCGCACTCCAGGGGGACTGTCATGAGTTTTTCGACCCGGTACATTTCCACGTACTTTTGGATGACGTTGGGGTCCTCGGAGCACCGGTTGGAAATATACGGCTGGCGGGTCCGGAAAGCTTTTACCGCCGCCCCGACGCCATTTGCCGAGACCCGGTATTCCTCCACCATTTCCCGCCGGACGTCAAAGGCCGGGTATTGCAGCGACAGCAAACTGGAGTCGGGATCGTAAAACATGATGCCTCCCTGCCCGGCCCCCATCATTTCCTTGGCCAACTCCAGAACATTCTGCAGGGCGTCTTCCACCGGAGGCTTAACGGCGTTGCCGGGAAGCAGATTCTTTCCGAGATCAGGGCCTTCGGACCACATTGGCAGTTCCCTCCTTTGCGGCCGGTTGACGGGTTGCAGACCGGTGGAATCTTCCCCCCGGCGGGCACCGTGATTATGGTGACCAAGCCGGTTCCGTATCAGGGCAAATCACGGGTATACGTCAGCGGCCACGGTAGTAGTCGCTATAACACTGGCGCAAATCACGCTTGAGTATTTTGCCTGTGGGCGTTTTGGGCAGCTGGTTGACCACCACCACGCCCTTGGGCGCCTTGAAGCCCGCCAGGCGCTCACGGCAGAGAGCCATTATTTCGGCTTCGTTCACCTGGCTCCCCGGTTTGGGCACCACGAAGGCGGTTACCGCCTCGATCCATTTTTCGTGCGGCAAGCCTACCACGGCCACCTCGGCCACCCGGGGATCGCAGTACACCACCTCTTCCACTTCCCGGCTGGATACGTTTTCCCCTCCGGTTTTTACCATGTCCTTCTTACGGTCTACAACCGTGATATAGTTTTCTTCGTCGGCCAGCCCCATGTCGCCGCTGTGGAACCATCCGCCGGCAAAGGCCTCGGCGGTCTTTTCCGGGTCTTTGAAATACATGAGCATAACGTGGGGGCCCCGTCCGCAAATTTCTCCGGGGACTCCGGGCCCCACGGGGCGGCGGTCGTCGTCCTCCAGCCGTGTTTCCATGTTCAGCCCCCCCTTGCCGGCAGCTCCTATCCTGGCCTGGTGTTCCTCCGGCCTGAGCATGGTGTGGTAGGGGGACAGCTCGGTCTGCCCGTAGTAATTGTAGAAGCGGGCTCCGGGTATGCGCCCGAGCAGCTCCTTGAGAACCTCCACCGGCATGATGGAAGCCCCGTAATAACATTTGCCCAGTGAAGAAAGGTCATATTTTTCCGATCCCGGGTGCCGGAGCAAGGCGATCCACACCGTCGGGGGGCAAAAGAGCATGGTGGCGCGGTGCTTTTCCACGGCGTCCAGCATTCCCCCCGGATCGGCCTGGAAAAGAAGAACGTTGGTGGCCCCCGCCATGAAGCAGGGCGTCAGAAAAACGTCACGCTGGGCGCAGTGAAAGATGGGTAGCGCGTTGACACAGATGTCTTCCGGCGTGTAATTCCCGTCTATGACACAGCTCACGTACTGGGAGATCAGCGACTGGTTGGTAAGCACCACCGCCTTGGGCAGGGACTCGGTGCCGCTGGTGTAGACCATCTGCACGGGATCGTGTATGTCCAGTTCAATGAGCGGCTCGGTTGTGTCAGCATCCCGGACCCAGTCGTCAAAGGACAGCCAGCCCTCCGGAGCGGGATCTCCCAGGCCCTGGTCCGACCAGATAAAAGTCCTTACCCCGGGCATATCGGCCGCCACATCTTTCACCTGGGGCCAAAGGGCGTCCTCGACGATGAATATCATGCTCTCGGAATGGTTTATGCAATACGCGATATCCTTTCCGGTCAGCAGATAGTTGATGGCCAGGTAAATACCCCCGGCCCTGGCCGCGCCCAGCCAGGTCAGCACGTGGTGGGCCGTGTTGTGGGCCAGGATTGCCACGCGGTCATATTTTTGAAGGCCCAGGGACAGCAGTGCATTGGCCACCTGGGTGACCTTCCGGTCGAGGTCCCTGTATGTGTATACGTGATTTTTGAATATAAGCGCCGGCTTGTCGGGGTACCGGTAGGCGCTGCGCCTGATCATGTCGGCAATCACCCAGCGCCCGATGCTGTTGTATTTCCGGTGCAGGAACCCCACCGACTCCTTGTCGATCCGGTTGTACATCCGCCTTTCCTCTTCGGTGACGGGTGGATGAATCAAATTCATCATCTCCTGTCTTTGTCAGATTTTTATTTCGATTCTATTTCTTTTTTCCCTTCCAGGTAATCGTCCAGCTGTTCAAAAAACATGGAAAGGGTTGATTTGTCCGCCGGCCTGGTGCAGAGGCTGACAACCACGTAGAGGACCACGTTGACCACAAAGGCCACCAGGACCGGCTGAAAGCCCAGGGTGACGGCCTTGTATTTCATGGCCAGCACCAGAACCAGAACCCCGCCGGCCAGCCCGGCGACGGCCCCGTATTTGTTGCCCCTTTTCCAGAACAGCCCGCCCACCAGCAGCGGCAGCCACTGGGAGAACCCCGGGGATGCGATGGCGCTCAAATACAGACCCATCTCGGTGGGCCTCTTCCAGGCCATGATGAAACTCAGGACAATCACCACAAACAGCCCTATCCGGGTGTAGGTAATCATTTCGGCGTCGTTGATCTGCCGCCCGATCCAGCGGATGAGAAGGTCTCGGGAGATAAAAATACCCGAGACCATAAGCTGCGTGCCTACCGTGGAAAGAGCGGCGGCAACCACGGCCATCAACACCAGCACCCCGAACCAGGTGGGCAGAAACTGGGTGATGATCATCTGCACCACGGCGTCGGCGGCCTTGCCTTTCAGCCCGGGCATCAGGGCCGGCCCCACGATCATGCCCCAAAGGTTGGGAATAGCGTAGAACAAAATCCCTCCCAGCACGATAAAGGCCAGGGCGAAGGAACGAAGAACCCCCACGGTGCGCGCGGTCATGGTAGTGACCACCACGTGGGGCCAGGCGCAGGCGGTCAAGCCGGTAACCGACAGCCCGATCATGGCCTTGTATGTCCATATGCCCATTGGACCCGGAGCGCTAAAAATAGCCGGGTTTGTCGCCTGAAGCTTCTGGGCCGCCCCTACCAGGCCACCTGGCAGGGCCACAGCCATGACCCAGATCAGCGATCCGGCAAATCCGGCAATAAAAAGGCTTCCCAGGAATACGTTGACCCAGGCCACGGTGCGCATACCTCCCATCAGTACCACGGCCACCAGTAAAACGCCCAGGTAGGTTGCCCCCACCATGTAGGGCAGGCCGGTCAGTGCCTGAAAGCCGGCGCCGGCGCCCACCACCTGGACCCCCACATAGGGCACGATGAAGACCAGCAGCACAACGGCCGTAAGCTGCTGGAGAAAGGGAGATTCATAACGCCTGCCGATAAATTCGACGGGAGAAATATACCCGTGCAGGCGGCTCATGGCCCACAGGCGCGGGCCCACCAGGACGAAGAACGCGGCAAAGGAAAGGTGCGCAGTCATCACGAATATGGCATACGGCGCGCCGCTTAAGTATGTGAAGCCGGGGTAGCCGTAAAAGGTCCAGGCGCTGTATATCACGAAGGCTACATAAAAGAACATCACCACCGATCCGATTTGGCGGCCGGCAAGCATGTAGTCCACCGCGGTTTTCCGTGAAAACCGGGCGCCATAAACACCGATCAGAACCACCACGATGCCGAAAAGTATAATTGCCAGCACTGTTCCCGACATAACCGGGTTGCCCCCCTTCAATTACATATGGCGATATTGCCAGTAGTTGTACAAGTAAATGAAAAAGGCCGTTGCCGATACGATTAATACCAGCACCTGCCAGAACCAGACGGCCGGCATGAAGCCAAAAAACAATGTTTTGGAAAAAGCCAGCCACGGCACCACGAAAGCCATGAATATCACCGCCAGTGCCAGGATAACCAAAAAAGCCTTGCCGGACCCGTGTTTCGTCATCTCACGCATCGGATCACCCCTCCTTTCAAATAATTTTTAATTAAATTATTATTCAAAATTATAAATAACCAATCGAAATATACCATGGCCGGAAATTACAAAATTTGCACCGGCTGTCCGGCTTGCTTTTGGATAAGTATAACAAAGGTTTTCCGAAGCCAATTCCGGGCAAAATCCCGGAAGGATTTGTTTATTTTGATTGAAGATTGTTGATAAGTTTCCCAAGTGTTATTATTAATATCGTGGGGACCGGACCGGGTGGTTTCAAGCTCCCGGAGACAAGGAATAATGGTAGTGCGGAGGTAGGGTCTGTTGTTAATGTTTATAACCCTGGCTGTTTTTCTGCTGGACCAGGCCAGCAAATACTTGATCACGGCCAAAATGAGCCTGGGCCAGTCCATCCCGGTGATTGACAACATTTTTCACATCACTTACATCCACAACCCGGGAGCGGCCTTCGGGCTGCTGGCCGACCGGACCTCTTTTTTTATCGCGGTGGGTCTCCTGGTGGTGGCCGGGGTTGTAATATTTTACTGGAAGCGGGGAGCAAGGGACGGGGTATGGCCCGTGGCCCTGGGCCTGATTGCGGGAGGCTCCCTGGGCAACCTTGTAGACAGGGTGCGCTTCGGGGAAGTGGTGGATTTTATAGATTTCAGGATCTGGCCGGTGTTCAACCTGGCCGACAGCGCCATCGTGATCGGGGCCGGCCTGTTGATAATGGTCCTGTGGAGGACGGAGAGCAACTCCTGAAGGGGGTGGCCGGGGGAGTGTACCGCATCCATTGCTTTGACGCCGCTGAAGAAGATTCGGGGCAGCGCCTGGATGTATTCCTGGCCGGCGAGAGTCCGGAACTCAGCAGGTCGCACATACAAAAACTTGTGGCCGGGGGACTGGTGGAGGTAAACGGCGTGCCGGCCAGGGCCAGCTACCGGGTAAAGGGCGGCGACCGGGTTCTGATGAGGATTCCCCCGCCCGAAGACCTGGTGGTTAAGCCCGAGCCCATTCCCCTGGATATTTATTTTGAGGACGCCGACGTGATCGTGGTCAACAAGCCCAGGGGCATGGTGGTCCACCCGGCCGAAGGCAATTTCACCGGCACCCTGGTCAATGCTTTGCTTTACCACTGCCGGGACCTTTCCGGCATTAACGGGGTCGTCCGGCCAGGGATAGTGCACAGGCTGGACAAGGACACCTCGGGGCTCCTGATGGCGGCAAAAAACGACTTCGCCCACCTGGAACTGGCCCGCCAGCTCAGTGAGAGAAAGGTGGACAGGCGCTACCTGGCCCTGGTCCACGGTGTTCTTAAAAATGACCGGGGCACGGTGGATGCCCCCGTCGGGCGCCATCCCCGGGACAGAAAAAAAATGGCGGTGACGCCCGGGAAGGGGAAGCCCGCCGTCACCCACTACCGGGTTCTGGATCGCCACCGGGACCTGACCCTCCTGGAACTGCGGCTGGAGACCGGGCGGACCCACCAGATCAGGGTCCACATGGCCTGGCTGGGGCACCCCGTGGTGGGCGATCCCAAGTACGGCCCGGCCAAAAACCGGTTCGGGCTGGAGGGGCAGTTTTTGCACGCCGGCCTGCTGGGATTCAACCATCCCCGCAGCGGCGAGAGGATGACCTTCGAGGCCCCCCTGCCCGAAGAACTGCGGCGGGTTTTGAATATAGCGAAGGAGACTGTTTAATATCGAAATAATTTAGAGGATATTTGCTATTGGTGTCGAATGTTTTGAATATTAAGAACCTTATCGAGGGAGGGTGCTGAATTGCAAGGCTGTTCGATCTTGCAGGAAATAGTTAATCTGGCTCCGCTGCTGAGGGAGGTAATCGGGGATGAATACGTGATCACCGTGTCAGATACCGAAAAATTCATTTACTACAGTCCGGGAACAGAATTAAACCACAACATTAAGCCGGGTGACCCGATAAAACCGGGGTCGATGACCCACCGCTGCCTGGAGGCGGGCAGGCGCCTCGTTACCACGGCCGACAGCAAGCTTTACGGGGTCCCCTACATAGGCACCATCACGTGCGTAAGGGATGAGTCAAATAATATTGTCGGCACTTTGGGGCTTTCCCTGCCCACCACCAATATAGAAAAATTGAATTCCATGGCGGAAAAGATGGCCTCCTCCATCGGCCAGATCATGAATTACGCCACGAACCTCTCGGCGGCGGCGGAAGAGCTCGCTTCCACCGTGCAGAACATCAATTCGAACACCCAGCAAATGCTGAAGGATGTCAACAATACGGACGGTATACTGCAGCTGATTAACGACGTGTCTTCCCAAACACATTTGCTGGGCCTCAACGCGGCAATCGAGGCGGCCAGGGCGGGAGACCAGGGAAGGGGCTTCAACGTTGTGGCCGAAGAAATCCGCAAGCTGGCCAGCCGCACAAACACTTCCGTCAAGGATATAAAGGAGATAATCGCCGTGATAAAAAGCCACATTGAGGCCCTGGCCGTCCAGATTTCCGAGATAGCGGCGGTGACGGAAGAGCAGGCTGCAACATCAATGAGTGTCATGAACTCCATCCAGGATATTGAAGGCGTGGCCGATGCGCTGAAAGACCTGGCCAGCAGGATGTTCACGGAGAAATAGAGTTTACCTGTTCCGGTGGATTATCTCCAGATACAGGGCGGCTATGCCGGCAGCCATCAGCGGCCCCACCGGGACGCCGCGGAAAAACACGATGCCGAAAATGGACCCGATGACAAGGCCGAAGATGACTTCCGGCTTCAGGCCGAGCAGCTTCAGGCCTTCGCTGTTCATGTGGGTGGCCGTAATCCCGCCGATGACGGCCATTATTCCGGGAAGGGAGGTCAGGTTGTAAACCAGGTCCCATCCGGTGACCATTCCCTGGGCTATGGGCACCAGGATGGAAAGGAGCAGGAAAAGCAGCCCCACCTCCAGGCCGCGCCTCTCCAGGAGGGGGAAAATAAAGTTCAGGTTGGAAAACCTCAGGATGAGCAGGATACAGGCGGCAATGGAGATGAGATTGGACCGGGCCATTATGCCCACCAGCAGCAGCACCACCAGCATGGTTACCCCGGCATAAGGCATCACCTGCCTTAATCTGTTCTGGGGATAATATATGTCCGGGGGCTGGATAGTATTACCAGACGTGCGGAACGGGGGAGGCGCCGGCATTGGGCGCCTCCCCCGAACAGGTTGCGGGCCGTGAAAGTTAAAGGGTAATCTTGAGCGAGTCCGACCGCAGGCCCACCCGCAGGGCCTCCAGGGCCAGCACCTCGCCGGTGGGGATGTTGCCCAGGTTGACGTTTGGGCCGAACCGGCCGATCAGCTCCAGTTGCTGGTCCTTTTGCGGAGCTTCCCATATTATTTGCCCGGGGTCGTTTATTTCTTCCAGCAGCATTTCGAAGTCTTCCCTGATTAAATTTCCGTGCCTGTCGTACAGGCCCACGCCGGCCCCCGACTCCCGGCCCTCCACAATTACCCGGAAGGCGCCGTTTTCCAGGTCGGACTTGATTAAGGCGGCCATTTCCCTGACCGGGGCGCGATCTTCCTCGTGCTTTTTGCCCACCTCGGTAAGAACCTTGAAGCCCATCTCGGCGGCCCTGTAGATGGCCCTCTCCCTCACCTCCGGGTAAAGCGTGATCGTTCCGTCCGAGACCTCGATGCAGGTGAAGCCTATATTCCTGGCGTGGTAAAGAAAACCATCAAGCCTGTCCTGAAGGACGGCCACTTCAGTGGCGTAGAACCAAATAGGAATAATACTACACTTACTAGATCTTAAAATCAAGCCGTATATCAAGCGTAATTTTTTTAGATGCTCCATAACCCCATGCGTTGTCTGTTCTTTTTATATATATTCCATTAAGAATGCTTGATAAAAATTTCCTTTTTTCTTCATAGGACATGATTTCAGGACTGGAAATAGATTTAATTCGTTGAATTACAAAAGATATGCCATCTTCTTCTTTCTTAAGATTTTCTAGCTGCAACTGAAAATTACGCTTCTGTTCTTCAATATCTAACAACTGAACCCTTATCTCTTTTAATTCTTTTTCGGCCTCATATTCAGCCAACAATTCTTCACGAAACCATCTTGTAATTTTTTTTCTTTTGTTTAAAAGTCTCTCCTCTTTTTTATTCAACTCTTCAATAGCTACTTTTATATCTACTTGATCAGGTATTGCATTTTTGTAAGAATTTTTAATTTCCTCTTGGACTATATTTTCATCGCTGTTATATAGATTAATTATATATGACCAAACTTCATTTTCCACCAAACCAACCGGCACGGTTCTAGCTGCACATTTAGTGGATTTGTCTTCTCCTTCCACGTAAAACCTGCGGTCATTCGGTCTATTAGTTGGGCAGGCATAATATGCAGGAACAATTTTATTGTTCCGCTGGCGTTCAGGGTTGATAGCCATATGCCGCCCGCATAGTTCACAATATACTAATCCTTGTAAAAGATACTTGTGTTTTGTATTGCGTATGCTTTTACGGCCATTCTCCCGAAGTTTTTTTTGTGCCATTTCGAACGTATCGCTGCTGATTATGCTTGGAATAGATACTGCAATCCATTCTGATTCAGGCCTTTTAGTAACTTCAAAAGCGTTAGGACCTATTTTTCTTTTCTTCTCACGATAAAAATACGCAGTTCCCGTATAGGCCCTGTTTTTCAGGATCTTGTAAACAGTCGCTTTAGCCCATGAATCTCCGGCTCGTCTCGGAGGTTTAATTTTTAAATCAGCCAGTTTTTTGGCAATGGCAATGCCGCCCATAGGTCCGTTTATACCATCTCCATTATTTAACCAATTGAATATGTTTCTTACAACTTCTGCTTCTTCTTCGTTAATGTAATATGTACCTTGTTTTTTATCGTAAAAGTAACCGTAAATATGGCTGTTGAGAGGAACCTTGCCGGACAAGACCTTTGTGCGGCGTCCCATCATAGTGCGTTCACGAATGACCTCGCGTTCATAGTCGGAAATGACGCCTTGCACGTTCATTAAAAGCCTGCCGTCCGGCGTATTCTGCCACTCAAAGGACAGGAAGACAAGTTGCGCCCCTGATTTAATTATTTCATCTCTTAGTATTAGCTGATGTGTAATGTTCCTGGATAGCCGGTCCGGGCTTTTAGTAATAACAATATTAAAATACTTTTGCTTAACTTTCCGTCGAAGAGCTTCCAGACCGGGCCTTTCAAGAAAAGCGCCGGATTCGTTGTCTATAAATTCTTCAATAACCGTTGCCCCAAGCTCTTTTGCCTTTTCAATGCAACCTCGAAGCTGAACAGGAATTGAGTAACCAGATTCGGCTTGCTCGCGTGTTGAAACCCGGCAGTATATTGCGGCTCTCAATAGAATACACCCTTTCGCTGGTTATATTATACACTACTTTTCCCAGCGCGGTAGCCCTTAGGCTATAGCCACAGGGGACATATTTGAACCAGAAGTATGCGGCGCAGGCAATTCCAAAAGATAAGTCCCACGGGCTGGTTTTAAACCGGCCCGTCCTATTTTTAAAACCATTGACAGGGAGGGGGAAAATGCACACATATAGCGTGCCTGAAGACATCCTAGCCGATAAGCGGCACAAAAACTGGTTTTGGGACTCAAACGAAGTATTTAACTCTGGCTTGTCTGTAAATGCAATAGTTGTAAGGCTCTACCTCGCCAGGTGCGCCAATGGGGAACGCCAGGCATGGCCGTCGTTGAATACAATCGCCCGGAGTTGCGGCATAAGCAAGCCCACCGTGATTAAAGCGCTGAAAGAACTAGAAGAGAAAGGGTGGATAACCAAAAAGATTCAAAGACGGGCCAGCCTGGAATACACAACGACAATATACACGCTTAACGACCCTCCTAAGCCGTCCTCTTCATCTGGCGAGGGGGGTGGTAAAGGAGATTTACCACCGGTAAAAATCGAAACCGCTAGCAAGGAAGGGGTGGTAAATGACGTTGACCAGGTGGTAAAGCAGGTTGACAACCTGGTAAACGACGTTGACAACGTGGTAAACGAGGTTGACCCTAACAATACCCATATAACAATACCCAGAGAAGAAATACCCATGGAAGAAAAAGAGATGTTGTTGTCTTCGCTACGCTCAGACAACAACATCAGCGGACCCGCCCTCCGGGCTCCGTCCG
>JAILZP010000007.1 GCA_023512435.1 Peptococcaceae bacterium
GTGGAGATGACCGCCCGGGGAATGGCCGTGCACCCGCGGTCCGGCGACCTTTCATACCCGGACTTCCAGATGAGCCGCTGCACCCAGTGCAAGCGCTGCACCGAGGAGTGCCCCTTCGGGGCCATCAACGAGGACGCAAAGGCCAACCCCCTGCCCAACCCAACCCGGTGCAGAAGGTGCGGCACCTGCATGGGGGCCTGCCCGGAGCGGATTATTTCTTTCAAGAACTACTCGGTGCCCATGATCGGCAACATGCTCAAGGCCATCGAGGTTCCGGAGGAGGACGAGGAGAAGCCGAGAATCCTCATCTTCGCCTGCGAGAACGACGCCATTGCGGCCCTGGACATGGCCGGAATCAACCGCCTCAAGTACAGCAAGTGGGTGCGGATTATCCCGGTCAGGTGCCTCGGATCACTGAACCTGATCTGGGTCAACGACGCCATGTCAAGGGGCATCGACGGCGTCCTGCTGATGGGATGCAAGCACGGGGACGACTACCAGTGCCACTTCATGAAGGGCAGCGAACTGGCCGGCATCAGGCTGTCGAAGGTCTCCGAGACCCTGGACCGCCTGGGCCTGGAGTCCGAGCGGGTGACCATGACCGAAGTGAGCATCATGGACTACGACAAGATACCCAAGATTATCGGCGACTTTGCCGAGAAGCTGGATAAACTGGGGCCCAACCCGATGAAGGGTTTCTAGGCCCGGGTATCCGGATCATACCATGGAACCAGAAAAAGGAAGGACGGCCTTTTGGCCGTCCTGACTCCTTTAAAAAGCAATGAATGACTGTTCATTTCCGAGCTGCATAATAAATAATAAATAATTATAGTTATTGAGGGGATTTGCCAGACAATTTTGGCTAAAGGAGCATAGGAATATGACTGAGCGGTTAAAGTACGATGCCGGTTTTGCCAAGGAAATTTATGCTCTTGAAAACGGCCATTACATCAAAAAGTGCATGCAGTGCGGTATGTGTGACGTTTCGTGCGCCACCAGGAGAGAAATGGATTTCTCGCCCAGGGAGCTGTTCCTTCTGATGAGGGCAGGGAAGAGAGAGGAGTTTTTTAAGGCCAATACCATATGGATGTGCAGCACCTGCCTGATGTGCAAGGTTCGCTGCCCCAGGGGAGTTCCCCTGGTGGACGTGATGCACGACCTCAAGAGCCACGCCATCGGCCTGGGCTATGCCGATTCGCCCCAGGCCACCTTCTACCAGGCCTTCTGGCAGGAAGTGATGGGCCGCGGCAAGGTGTTCGAGGGCGGCCTGATGGCCAGGTACTACCTGAAGCGGGGATGGAGCGAGATCAGGAAGGGCTTTGAGATGAGAGACCTGGGAATGGACATGGTCAAGCACAGCCGGATATCCCTGAAGCCTCCCAGGACCATAAAAGGAATCAAGGGCATGCAGGCTGTAGTGGAAAAGGCCAGGGCCCAGATGCGTAAGGAGGTTGGGGGATGAGATACAGCTTTTATCCGGGCTGTTCCATGGAGGGAGCAGCCGTTCCGTACCTGAAATCCTTGGAGGCCGTTGCCGGGGCGCTGGGTATGGGCATCGAAGAAATCCCCGACTGGAACTGCTGCGGGGCCACCGTGGCCTCGGGGGTGGTGGGGGATTATCCCGCCCAGGTCCTTGCCGCCCGCAACCTGGCCCTGGCCGAGCCCAAAGGGCTGGACGTGCTTGTTCCGTGCAGTTCCTGCTATATGAACCTGGCTCTGGTCAATAGAAAATTTTTGGAGGACGACCACTTCCGGGCTATGGCCAATGATGCCCTGGGGGCCGCCGGCCTGAGGTACAACGGCACGCTGAAAGTGCGGCAGATCATCGAGGTATTGGTGAAGGACGTGGGTTTAGACAGGATCAGGACCAAGGTGAAAAAGCCCCTCACGGGCCTGCGGGTGGCCGGCTACGTGGGGTGCCAGACGCCGCGGGTTTTCCCCTGGGAATTCGACGACCCGGAGCAGCCCGTATATCTGGACCGGATCATTGAGGCGCTGGGCGCAACTCCTGTAAAATTTCCGATGAAAGCCCGGTGCTGCGGCAGTTCCCACTCCATTACCAGGCCGGAAATCACCACCGGTTCGGGATACAGCATTATCACCTGCGCCCTGGAAGACCGGGCCCAGATCATGGTCACCCCGTGTCCCATGTGCCAGATGAACCTTGATGCCTATCAGGGCAAGGTAAGGCAGCACCACAAACTGGAAGCCTCCATGCCGGTTCTTTTCATCACTCAGTTGATGGCCGTCGCCTTTGACCTGCCGCCCGCCGCCTGGGCGTTTAAGTATAATATAGTATCCCCCTTTGCGGCTCTGGAGCGCTTCGGAATCAAGCCGTAGACCGGACAAAAGCGGGGAGAGGGAAGAGGAGAGGGTCTGGAAAGAATAAAAAATCAGGATTTAAATCCTGATTTTTTATTCTTCGCTGAGCTTGATGCCTTCACGGATCTTTTTGCTTATTTCCTTCATCAGGTCCTGGAAACCGGCGTTGGCCATATGGGAGGCCCTTACCACCGGGTGCTGCACGGCCGTCTTTTCTGATTCCGACAGTTTTCTTTTCTCTTCGGGGCTCAGATCGATGCCGGCCATCTGCTTCTTAAGCTGTTCGTGCTGCAGCTGCTGCAATTCCTCCACCAGCCCGCGGGCCTCGGGGTCGTGCATCAGGTCGTATTCAGCCTTTTTCATATTTTTGTATTCTTCTGTCCGGGCGACCATCCTGCCCAGTTCGATACATTTTTCCATGATCTCTTCCACCAAAGACACCATTCACACCTCCCGACCTTAGTTTTCTCCGGTTTAATCAAAAAATCCTCCCTGTTGGGTGATTAAAATACCTGATCTATTAAAAATAGCCATGCTTCATCAGCATGGCCTCACTTCCCTTCCCGTTTGTAACCGGTCAAAAAATGGTGCCTGTGTTCGCCTTGCGGCTTGCCGGCGGCTTGCGGGGCACACTTGGTCCCTGGTCGTCAAGCTTTACGGTTTTTATGGCCTCGTAAATCAGCACGGGCTGGCCGTTTTCAACCCGGATCCTTACTTCGCCCCATCCCAGTTCCCTGATAAATTTTATCAGCTGTTTCTCCCGGTTGCTCAGAACCCTTGAAGGATTGGTTTCGTCAGCCAATTTTTTTCTCCCTTTCAAAGCACCCAGCTATATGTACATTTATTCACAACTATATTATCAAAAAATTAGCTGCTTGTAAACCATGTGACGAAAAAATGTGACTGCCCGAAACTTAACGGTAGGCCGTTTTTCTGCTCCGGCCCAGCATTTCTTCCACGGCTACGGCTGTGATTATGGTCAGGCAGGAGAATATGCAGACGAACAGCAGCGGATCCTTTTCAATGTCCAGGGGGCCGCCGGTCAGGCTGCCCTTCAGGTCCAGGGTCCTGCTTTCCCGGGCCACGATGACGTTGTCCCTGACCGCCATTATCTCTACCTGCACCTGGGGGCTGTATTCCTGCCGCCCGATGTGGAGGGACCCTTTGAACTTGCCGTCCTGGATTGTGATGCCCCGGTCGATGAATCTGTAGCTGCCTTTTTGTTCATTGTGGTTAATGGCCTTCTGAATTTGCTTGTCACTTTCCGGGCCGGCCAGCGTCACCCTCTTTTCTTCGGACCATGAATAGGCCGTCGCCATTTTTTTAAGGCTGCCGTATTCGCTTAGGATCTCCTGATTGATGCTGCCCGAACCGATCACCTTGTACAGGCCGGGAAGATTGTCCACGATCACGTAGTCGGACGGGATCAGCCCGTTTTTGCCCAGGATGACCTTTTTCCCGGACCCCGTAATTTTTACGATTACGTCGCAGCCCTCGTCCACACTGCCCGAAAAGGTCAGGTTGGCTTCTTGGGAAAGGAAAGAGAAACTGGCCTGGGGATCGTGAACAATCAGGGTATTGGCGCGAGAAACGCTGGGACACAGGAAAACCGCCAGAGCCAGGGCCAGCGGCAGTAGCCGGGCCGTGACCGTCCGGTGCGGGAATACCCCTGCCTTATTTGCCGTCAACATGAGACATCCCTCCCTGGCGTTAATGGTACTTGAAAAAACAGGCCGCTGAACCAGCCCAGGCTGATTATGCGGCCTATCGTTTTTCGATTCGGCGTGATCCGATTGTCAATTCCGGCGCAAATATCAATTTACAAACACTGACTGGTCAATGGCCCTTTTTACCGCGCTCTTAAGGTCCACCAGCTGGAAGGGCTTGGTAATATAGCCCACGGCGCCCCGCTTTATGGCCTCCAGGGCGGTGGGCATGCTGCTGAAGGCAGTCATGAAAATAACCGGTATGTCTGGGTGGTTCTGTTTAATCTTCAGCAATGTCTCCAGGCCGTCTATATCAGGCATTTTATAATCGAGCAGGACCAGGGAGACCTTTGATTTGCCCAGCACCGAAATGCCGTCGTAACCGTTGTCAACAGTAATCACTTCGTATCCTTCGCTCTGCAGGGCTTTTTCGATCGCCCAGCGCATCCCCTTTTCGTCATCGATGACTAACACAGTGGCTCCCGCCATTTTGAGGTTTCCTCCTTCGGCTGTCTCAAACCGGAAAACAGATTATAAAGGTGGTTCCTTTTCCGGGTTCACTCTCTATTTCAATGGATCCCCGGTGTATCTTTATGATTTCCTGGCTGATGGCCAGGCCCAGGCCGGTTCCCTCTTTTTTCCCGGTGTAGAACGGCTCAAAGATTTGCGGGATGTTTTCCCTCTCGATACCCACGCCGTAATCCCTTATGGTCACGCATATTTTGTCTTCCCGGGGCTGGAACGTTTTTATGTCCAGCTGCCCCCCTCCCGGCATGGCCTGAATGGCGTTCATGATGATATTGATAAAGACCTGGTGCAGTTTTTCCCTGTTCCCCTGAAATGCTTTTATACCGTCTTCCTGTTCGAAATTAACCCGGATGCCGCTTTTTTGGGCCAGGGGAGCGATGTATTGGACCACCTCTTTAACTATCCCGTTCAGGTCCAGGCTTTCCACCCGGTAGCCCTCGCTTCGCCCGAAGTCCAGCAGTTCCGCCGTCAGCTTGTTGTGGCGATCAATCTGGCTGGTGATCATATTAAAATGATCATCCATGTTGGGGATCTTGTTTTTTCTGACCTCTTCGGCAATCAACTCGGCGGTGGCCTGAATTATGCACATGGGATTGCGGATTTCATGGGCGATGTCCGCCGCCAGCCGCCCCAGGGTGGCCAGCCCTTCGGATCTTTTCAGCTGTTCTTCCAGCTGCTTCTTCTCGGCCAGCCCCCGGGCCATCTTATTTATAGCCGCCGCTATCTGCCCGAGGTCCCCCGGCATGGGAGGGATGCTCTTGCTGAAATCCTTTTCGATTTCCCGCAGGCCCCGCAAAATCTGATCGACCCTGGCGTTCACCTGGTTGGTGGCCACCTGGGTGCCCACAAGGCCGGCGATAATAAGGACCAGGATGATGTACATGATTACGATGCGGGCTTGCCGGCTCCTGGCGAAGGCCGGGTGGATGCGCTCCTCGGCCCAGACCACGGCGGCGATTTTGGAATCCACAAAGATCGGGGCCAGGCACTCCAGGAAGTTGTCGTCCCAGGTCTTGCCCACCCTGGTTATGGGTACGCCGCCGGAGACCACGGCGCTGATTCCCGCCGCCGCTTCGTTGCGAATGCGCGCCTCCCGGGCGGCCTGTTCTTCCGGGGGCCTTTTTTTGTATTCGTGGATAAAGCCGTGGATGTATATTTTGTCCGTCTCCACCACGTACATGCACAGCCGGACGCCATTGTAGCTTTGGGACATGGGGACGGCCACTTCGTCGAAGGCCTGCTTCATGACCTGGTTTAAATCGCGGTCCCGGCCGCCTGCCTCCATTTTATTACATATCTGGCTGGCCAGGTTGTCCGTGATGCCGGACAGCTTTTTTTCCAGGTTGGTCAGTAGAACATCCTCGGACTTCTCCAGGAAGAATATGTCATAGAATAAAACGATCACGGGTATCAGCAGGAGCAAGGAAACCACTATTATCATCTGCACCCTGAAGCCCTGCCTGAATAACCCCGGCATCTGACACCTCCACGCCCCGCACTTAATTTAAACCCTACTGCTTATGAACAAAGGCCGGGCATCCCTTCACCATCCCGCGTTATCCCGCTTTGCGGGAGTTGAAGAGGCATCCGGCCTATCGTTGTTCGATTCGGTGTATATTTGGTTACTGAAATCATAACAAAGCCGGTGAGCTTTGTCAATAATAATTGAGAAAAAAGTAACATTCCGGACCCTGATAAATGCCGCGCCCGGTGATTTTCAGAAGGTGTCAGTTTGCCCTACAAAAACATCCTGCACATGGTGACAAGCTTCAAAAGGAGACTTAGTAAACAATGTGAATGTGATATTGTACACAATCTCAAAATGGCAAAGACAGTGAACCCGTTTTTGTCAGCAGGCTGCCGGAAAGAACTGCGGCCGCCCCCGGCAGGGCGGCCGCAGTTTCTCCGGCTAGTTTTATCTCGCGCTGGCAGCCGTTTTTCCGGCTGCGGGAGCTTTTTCCAGGGTGTATACGGGTGCGCCGGCGGTGCTGACCAGGGCGCTTACCTCAAGGAAGAGTTCCCTGCTCCGGACCACTCCCACCGCCAGTCCGTCCCTGACCACGGGCACGTGGCTGGTGGAGTGTTTGGTCATTCCGTATACGGCCTTGATCAGGGGGTCCTCGGCTTCAACGTGAAACTCCGCCGGCTTCATTATGTCCCTGGCTTTTTTGTCCGTGGCCTCAATGCAACGGTCGGTGAACAGCCCTTCCCAGAACACCGGTATGGCCCATTCCCTGTTGACTGTCCACCCGCGGTAGGTCCCGCCCTTTAAGAACTGGGGCTCTATGGCGCCCAGCACTTCTTCCAGGCCGATGAATCCGGCCACCAGGCCGTTGTCGTAGACCAGGACCGTGTCGTCCACCTTCACGGGATTTCCGCCACCGGGAACCAGGGCCTTTTTCAGGGTGGTGACGATTTCCCTGAATCCGGCCTCGGCGGGCACGGCCAGGTAGTCTTGCAGGGATAGCATGATATCACCGATTTTTTTCTCTTTGAACATAGTCTCAGCCTCCTCTTATAAAATTTTTTTAATTGCCCAATGACTATCTTGCGTCCTGAACCGTCGTCCGGCTGTGCAGTTCCAGTTGAGCCTGCTTGGCCTCGGCCACGCCCTTGATCAGGAGGATGATAACGATGGCGCTTAAGGTGCAGGCCGATCCCAGCATCAGCACGCCGGCGGCGGTGGACCACTGGAGCTGCTTGAAGATAACCGCCACGCCGGCCAGCAGCACGGTCACGGCAAAGTACAGGCGGATGCGCATTCCCTTGACATAGGCGGTGGCCACCGACCCTATCTGGGCGCCCACACCGGCTCCCAGCAGCATCACCATGGCCCCGATCACCTCAACCCGGCCGGCTATGGCGTAGGTGTATGAACCCCAGAGGTTGGAAATAAGTATGCCCAGCAGGTCGGTCCCCACCGCCACGGTGGTGGGCAGGCCCATCAGGTAGATGAACATCGGCACCCTTACGAATCCACCGCCCACTCCCAGGAAGCCGGAAACGAAGCCGGTGAATATTCCCAGGGCGATGATCAGCCACAGAGAGTACGCCTTGATGCCCGATGTGGGGAGGGAGATCATCGGGGGGATCCTGAGGTTTTGCAGCTTCCTGGCTATTGGCGAAATATCGGCCTCGGCCTTAAGGCTGCCGTCCTCGTTGATCTCCTGCCGCTTTTGGAACTTGACGTACTCGGCCAGCATGAAGGCGCCCACGCCGAACAGAAGGGCGATGTAGACTATCCGTACGATTGGCCCCACCTGGCCGATCTTCTCAAGGTACATGATGGTCTGTTTTCCGAGCTGGACTCCGTACATGCCGGTCAGGCCGACGATAATCCCCAGTTTCCAGTCCACGTGCTTCAGCAGGGCGTGTTTGAAGGTGGCCACGATTGATTTGCCGAAGATGTGGGCGATGTCGGTGCCGATGGCAAAAGCCATGGGAAAACCGAATATGTTCAGGGCCGGGGTGACCATAAAGGCGCCTCCCACGCCGAAGAAGCCCCCCAGCACACCCACGCAAAAACCGATCAAGAGCAGCGCGTACGGATTGACAACGGTGTCAGCAATTGGAAGATACATTCCCCTTACCTCCTTAATCTTTATCTCTTTATTTGGCTTATCTGCGCCTTTCCTTTATCTCTTTTTGTTCCCTTCAGGAATATAAATTTTGATCAGTGGGCGCCTCCCTTTACACCCAGCAGGCGGAGCACCAGCTCGGTGATCAGCCCCAGGGAAATTCCCATACCCGCCATGATGCCCAGGGTGATCAGCCCGTACATGTTTTTGTCAGCGGCATAAAGGGTTTTTACGTACTCATTGAACATTTCTATCATTTTTTTCCCTCCCGTGTTTTTTGTCTTGCTTTAGAGTCTGGAAGCCGGAATTATTGTCACTACACAACGATTTTTCCGCTTTTCAGCACCTCCGGGGGCTTTTTTAAGGCGGCAAATCCCGCGGGCCCAAAAAATTTCTTTTGTGGTGCCAATATGTGCAATAAATAACTTGATTTAAAAGACCCGTTGTGCTATATTGGAAGTGCCAATTATTTTGTTTTTATCTTGATTTGTGCCGGCCGCCGGCTTGTGCCCGGAAGGGCCGGTGAAGGTTGTTTTTTCCAGGAAGACCCGGAAAGTTTTTGCAAGCCTGCATGTATAATAATGCACATGCGCGCTGGTCAAAAACCTTGGTTCTTAATAACTGCAGTTGCCTTCTATAAGACCGCCCCCTTTATCAACGTTCTTGGGACTTCGGACACCCCGAGGGCCGCGAGAATCTCTTTCTGGATTCCGTGGGCCGGGGTTACAAATCTTATTTCTTTGTGGTTCATTTGGTTGACGGTGAGTTTGATATCCTCCAGGATTTCCAGGGCGTTTCTGGCGCTTATTTCAATGTTGTGCTGCTGCAGGATGTTTTCCAGGGCCTTTTCCACAAGATAGGCCATTACCGAGATAAATACGTATCCTCTGATCCTGGATTCGGTATAATCACCGGGGCCGGTGTCGATGTTTTTAATCAGCCGGAATTCATCCCTGGCCTCGGCGTAGTGGGTGTATGCGTTTATGATCTCCACCGGGGAGAGATCCCTGGCGTTGGTCTTGATTACAAACTTGCCGCTGCGGGCGATTTCCCGGTCGATGACGTCCTGCCTCCGGCGGTAGGCAAATTTGTTGTTTTTGTCATCGTACGTGTATTCAAAATAGCGCCGGCAAAAGGTGTCTTTGAGAAGGTTCTTCGCCTTGTAGAAATTTGCCTTGGCGTTGAAGCTGCACTTGCTTTCCACCCATTTTTGTATTTCCGCCAGCTCTTTTTCGATGCTGTTCAGCCTGTTTTCCAGTATGAACAGGTTTTCGGCCGCCTTCTCCGGGTTGCAGCAAAGCAGGTAGCGGTTTCCGGCGGCCTCGATTTCACGGTAGAGAAGGTCGTCGCCGATAGTTTCAAATTTTTCGGAGGGCGCTTCCAGGTGGCTTTCCAGGGGGCCCAGTTCCCGGTTGTAACTGAGCTCAAGGCCCATTATGTACTCGTATCCGTAAGCCACCAAAAGCCTGACGTTCTCCTCGGTGATAATTTTCTGGTCGCCTACAAATATGCATTTTTCAACAGCGTACTGGTCCATGATCTGGGAAACCCGCCTGGGCACCGTATCGCCGTCCGCGAAGCTGCCCATGAACACTCTGTGGCCCAGGGGGATGCCTTTTTCGTTGACCAGGATGCTCAGATCAACCTGCTTTCTGTCCGGCGGCCGGCCGATAAAGGACCTTGTGCCGCGCTGGCCGCTGGTTTCGCCGGCGGCCCTTTCAAAAAACCCCCTGGTCAGGTGGCAGAACACCGTTCCCGACTCCGCCGGGAAGAGGTTCTGGACAGCCTGGAAAATTTCCTTTTCCAGGGGCTCCTTGATGGCCGTGAGGGCGTCCAGGGCCCTGGAAAAATGTTCGGGGGTAAGGTTCCTTCCTTCCAGCTGGGGCAGGTAAAGACTGCGGTACCAGTCGCTAAGGGTCTTGCTGTTTTTGGGCTTGAGAACCTGGTTCATCACCATGATCTCCGCCAGGTGGGGGAGGATCGCCGGCTTTTCCGGACCCGTCAGATCCCGGATGATTTTGTTGATGCCCAGCCTGGACCAGACTTTGTGCAGGGCCAGGACATCGCCAAAGTGAAGCACCTTTTTGGTTTCGAAGGAGGTGTCTTCAGTTTCCAGCCCGCATATTCTGGCCAGGCCGGTGATCAGCCCCTGGACTTTTTCGGGCGTCAGATCCTCTATGTTGCCCAGGTTGGCAATAACGCGCTGCTTAACCTTGCTGCCTTCCCGGTAGTTTTCGATCAGCTTTACATAGGTGTATTCTTTTCCGTTGCTTTTGCTTACTACCTTGCGGAAAAACATCACTACACCAACTTTCGGCATTTCTTGATAGAGGGGCGGTTTTCCGCCGCCGCAGAATGGGTTTGGTCACTACACGATTGTGATAGATTGCACATTCAGCGGCCAAATAATATGCTTCCTTGGATTTTTGTTGTCATTACGTATTCGGCGTTTTTCAGAGGAAGCATCATCCAGATTGTTTCATTAAACTTGTTTTGTTTTTGAGGCTGGTTTTTGACCCTGTCCCGGTGTGTGGAACCTCCTGTCCTTACGCAATTGGGGCCTTTCTTTTAGCACTATTTTTAGTTAACCCTAGTATATATGATAATCAGTAGATGTGCAATAATTCACATTTATGTTGCAATTTTAAAAATCTTCTGTAACACTACTTGATCATATTATATACCGGCAAGAGAAAAAGTGCAATAAATCACATTAATCCGGGTAAAATTTTTGCGTGAGTGGCTGCCGGCCTCGGGGCGGATAAAAAAGCGGCCCCTGTTGTGGGCCGGAGGTTTTTTATATCATTTTCCGGAGCTCTCCCCTTAAAAGTTTTCCCGAGGTGGTCTTGGGCAGGTTTTCCACGAACCTGATGTGCTTTGGTATCTTGTACCTGGCCAGCTTTTCGGCGCAAAACTCCTGTATTTCTTCGGGGGTGACCCGGCTTCCTTCTCTCAGGAGAACGAAGGCCATGACCTCTTCGCCCATGATGGGATCCGGGACGCCTATCACCGCGGCATCGAAAATCACCGGGTGGGAGTACAGGACTTCCTCTATCTCCCTGGGATGAATATTCAGGCCGCCCCTTATAATCAGGTCCTTTTTCCTGTCCACGATGTAAAAGTAGCCGTCGCTGTCCATGTACCCGAGATCGCCGGTGTGGAACCAGCCGTTCCTCATGACCCAGTTCGTTTCTTCGGGCCGGTTGTAATATCCCTTCATGACATTGTGGCCCCTGACCACGATTTCACCGATCTGGCCGGCGGGCACTTCACGGTCCTCGTAGTCCACAATTTTCACTTCCACCCCCGGTATCGGCAGGCCTATGGAACCGGCCTTGTAAGGTCCGTCCAGCGGCATAACGGTGACCACCGGGGAGGTTTCGGTAAGGCCGTAACCCTCGATCAGTTTCAGGCCGAATTTTTCCTCGAAGGCCCTGAACACGTCCGGCGGGGTCGGCGCCGCGCCGGTAAAGGCCAGCCGCCAGGAGGAGAGGTCGTACCTGTCTGTGTCCGGGAACTTGACCAGCAGGGCGTACATGGTGGGGGGGCCGAAATAAAAGGTTATCTTTTCTTTCTGTATAGCTTCCAGCAGAGGTCTGGGACCTCTCCAGCCGTCGTGCACAACCAGGCTTGCGCCCACCAGCAGGGAGACGTTCATAACGCAGGTCTGGGCCGCGGCGTGGTGGGCCGGGGCGATCAGCAGGGAGCGGTCCGAGGACGTTATGTTGCAGCACTGGGCAAAGGTAAGGGCGTTTCTGTACAGGTTATGGTGGGTAAGCATGGCCCCCTTGGGGGTGCCGGAAGTGCCCGAGGTGTACATCAGTTCTATGACATCGTGCCTGCTGGGGATCTTGTCGGGCTGGAAGGTGTCTTCGCCGGAATCGATCACTTTTTCATAAGACTGGACGCCTTTTTCCTCTCCTTTATAGCCGGTGGCGATAATCCCGCGGCTGATCTTTATTTCTCCGGACAGCTTCAGAAAAAGGGGAACCAGCTGCCGGCTGGTGATCACGGCGGCGGGGAGGGCATCCAGCATGATTATGCCCAACTCGTTCATGGTGTAATTGGGATTCGCCGGCACCACTATGCCCCTTATTTTAATTATGGCATAATAGGAAATGATGAATTCGGGGCAGTTCTCCATAACCAGGAGCACCCTGTCCCCCGGCAGAATGCCCAGTTGCATGAGCCCGTTGGCGAGTTTGTCAATCATGGTGTTGAGCTGTCTATAGGTAATCCGCTGGTCATGGTAGACGATGGCCTCTTTTTCGGGGTTGAGTCTGCTTTGTTCGGCCAGCTTCAGGGGGAGATTCATGTTGGTACCTCCTTGTGCGCCAACCGGCGTGAAGTAGGTGATGACCGCAACCTGGCACCACCTGTTTATTTCTCTTTTAGCGGTGAAAATCCTTCTTTTTAGGTGCGAAAGGAGTGTGGCAATGGAAGGCCGGCAGGGAAAGAACAGGCCGGGGAAAATAAGGCTGGGAAGGCTGGCCGTGGACCCGGTCTTTTTGACGGTCTTTGTGTTCTTCATGCTTTCCAGCCTGATCGTGCTGGTTTTCATCCTAGCCCGATAGGCCGTAGGAGGCGTAAAAAAGCTGGGCCGGGTGGCAGACTGATATGCCGCTTGCTTTCAGGCCCCTGTCCAGTTGGATGGTGCAGGAGGGGCAGGCGGTGGCCACCCTTTGGGCGCCGCTGGATTTGATCCGGGCGGCGTAGCGCCCGAGAATTCCGGCGCTCAGGGCGCGGTGTTTGAGGGAGAAGGTGCCGCCGCCTCCGCAGCAGGCGCTGCCCCCCGGTATCTCAACCGGTGCAATTCCCGGGATGAGGTCCAACACCTGCAGTATCCGGCCCCCCAGTTTCCGCCCGTACCTCAGGTGGCACGGGTCGTGGCAGGCAACGGCGCCGCCCTCCAGTTCCCGGGACGGCCTGGGCGGGTTCAACACCCCGGCCAGGAATTCGCTGAATTCATAGACCGGCTGCGAGTGCAGGCCGAATCCGTTTTCTGTCAGGTGGTGGCTGCATGACGAGCAGTCGGTGACCACGGCGTCCAGCCCGAAGCTGCCGAAGATCCGGCGGTTTTCGTCCAGAAGCCGCCGGGCCAGGTCGCGCTCCCCGGCGGTCTCCAGGGGGAGGCCGCAGCAGTGCGATGGAGGCGTGATCACTTCGCAGCCCAGGTGCCTGAGCACACGCACCGTGCTAAGGGCCACTTCGGGCAGGAGGTGATTGGTGGCGCATCCCAGGAAATAGCCCACCTTCAGCCGGGGCTTTCTGTTTTCCGGGACGGATATGACGGGGATGCGGGACCGGGCCGGCTTCCCGGGGGCAAGGCCCAGCCAGGGATCCGCCAGCTTCTTCAAAGCGGCGGCAAAAGCCGGAAAACTTCCCAGGAGGTGCTGCCTGGCGAAAATTTGCCTGAAGATCAGCCTGTGGGGGCTGTAGGGCCTGGCCTCCGCCGTCAGGGCCCTGGCGGCCTTGATGATCCGGTCCACCGGGAGTCCCGAGGGGCATTCCGCGGCGCAGGCGCCGCAGGTCAGGCAGAGGGACAGGATGCGTTCGGCCTGCCGTCCCGGACTGATTTCACCCTTCTGCAGCAGGCCGGCCAGGTAGACCTTTCCCCTTGGGGAGGCCGGTTCTCTTCCGGCTTCGGCCAGGACCGGGCAGACGTAGCGGCACTGGCCGCAGCGGACGCATTTTTTGAGGTATTCTTCTTTTGCATCCAGTTTTATCGAAGCTGACATTTTGTCACCACGGATGGTAGATTTTGCCGGGGTTCATCACTCCCCGGGGGTCCAGGGCTTCCTTGATCCGGCGCATGGTTTCCAGGGCGTTGCCGTGTTCCAGGGGGGAATAGGCCGACCTGACCATGCCCACTCCGTGTTCACCGGTGGTGGTCCCGCCGAGATCTATGGCCAGCCTGTGAATCTCGTCCACAAGCCTGTCCAGCCGGGCCACCTCGTCGGGGTTGTCCGGGTCGATCACCAGGGCGGTGTGGATGTTTCCATCGCCTATGTGGCCGTATGCCACCACCACAATGTCGTATTGCCGCCCCAGATCCTTGATTTTCCTCAGGGCTTCGGCCACCCTGCCCAGGGGAACGCAGACGTCCTCGCCGGCGAAGACCCTGGTGCCGTCCGGCCGGAGCCTTGCTGCGGCGGCCGCCACCACGCTTCTTCCCTGCCACAGGGCCGCCATGCGCTGCGGGTCTGTGCTCCATTCCACCGCGGCACCGTTTTTTTTCATGATTTCCTCGATTTCCCGCCCTTCCCACTCCACCGAGGCGGGGTTTCCATCCACCTCGAAAAGCAGTATGGCTTCCACCGGGGGAAGGTTTGTCTCCGGCCGGTACAGGTTGACCGCCGCTATGGCCGACTGATCCAGAATTTCTATGCCCGAGGGCAGTATCCCCGCCCGGTATACGTCCAGCACCGCTTCCGGCGCCTGTTCCAGCCTGTCAAAGCAGGCCATGGCGATGCCCCTGGCCCGGGGCCGGGGCCATACCCGGAGCCGGATCAGGGTGATCACCCCCAGGGTTCCCTCGGATCCCACGAAAATTTTGGTCAGGTTGATCCCGCTGGCGTTTTTCAGGGAGCGGCAGTTCTGTCCCCCGGTGACGATGACCTCTCCGTCGGGCAGGACCACCTCCAGGCCCAGGATGTACTGTTCTGTGGTGCCGTATTTGACCGCCCTCATGCCGCTGGAATTGTTGGCCACCATGCCGCCCAGGGTGCACATGCGGGTGCTGCCCGGGTCCGGGGGGAAAAAGAGCCCGAACCGGGCCAGGTGTTCGTTGAGCCGGGAGTGCACCACCCCGGGCCGGACCAGGGCCTGCATATTGGGCACGTCCACTTCCTCGACGGTGTCCCAGCCGGACAGGTCCATGACGATGCCGCCCCTGGCCGGAACGCAGCCGCATGTTTCCCCGCTGCCGGCCCCCCGGGGGGTGACCGGAATCCCGTTCTTACAGGCAAAGGCCATGATCCCGGAAACCTCGGCGGTGGACCGGGGAAGCACCACGATATCCGGACAGTAGCGGCCGCGGACGGATAGAAAGGAGCTGTCGTAAGAGTAGAGCCTCCTTTCCAGTTCGTTGTGCAGAATCCTGTCCGGGTCCACAATTTTTTTCATGGCTTTTAACAAAGCGGCGCTGTCCATTCAGATCCCCCAAAACGCTTTTTTGCCGTAACCCGGCGGCAATACTTGTCAACTGAATATTTATCATTCATTATACCACAGGAGGCCGCCCGCAGGGCGGCTTATTTACTTTGGAGGTATTTTGAATAAAGGGCGGATTTGCTCATGACTATTATTTTGGGGATCATGTCCCCTTTTCCGTGTAAACGGCCCCTTCCCGACGGGTGGTAAATGCTCAGGACAAGCCCCTGGTAGAAGGAGAAAACCTTTTTGACCAGGGGGGAGGGTATGTCCACCGGGGTGAAGCCCGCGGCGGCCGCCCCCCTGTGCAGGGTGGTCACGCCCGCCAGGAAATTCGTCTCTTTCAGGACGGGGTCCCTTGAGATGTGGACGGCCAGCGCGGGAAGCGAGCGGCGAAGTTCCCCGGCGACCCGGACGCCTATCCTTACGGGGCTTGTTTCACCTTCAAGGAGGGCGGCCAGGTAATCGTTGTTGATGTGGACTTCGCAGACCTTTTCGCCGGGGAGGAGGGTCTCCCCGCCTGGCAGCCGCACCCCGGGACCGCAATACCGCCTTGCCGAAGTACGGAAAAGGGTGGGTCCGCCGTCTTCCCCGGGAACGTCGCGGATGCGCAGGGCCAGCCTGAAAAAAGCGTCCCACGCCCGCCAGAGTTTCAGCCGCCGTTTGCCGGGGCAGGTCTGGCGGCCGGGGAAAAGGTCGCCGAAAAGGGTTATTTGATACCCGCGTTCTTTGAGTTCATTAATAATCCCCGGCAGCGCGGAGATCATTTTGTCGGGGGAGCCGGGGGACGCGCCCGGCTCGGTGTCGCTGTCGTGAAAAACCAGGATGGATCCGCCGTTGAGCCTTTTTCTGACCTTTTTCTCAATGTTTTCGGTGGTGGCCCCCCTGGTCCAGTCCCAGCTCATGAATGACCATAAAACCACTCTTTGCCTGATCAGGAGGCGGCTTATGTAGGAAAACAGATTGAAGAGGCCCCAGGGAGGCCTGAAGGCCGCCGGCGGGGACCCGGTGATCTCCTCGATGGCCCGGTAAGATTCCATCATTTCCCTGACCGTCCCAACGGGCCCCAGCAACCAGGGAAGGCGGTGCCTGAACCCGTGGCTGCCTATTTCATGCCCGTCGGTTACTATCCTCCTGATAATATCCGGGTGCCTGCGGGCCTTTTCGCCCACCACGAAGAAGCAGGCCCTGACTCCGGCCGCCCTTAACACGTCCAGCACCCGGGGGGTGTAGCGGGGGTCCGGCCCGTCGTCAAAGGTGATGATTACCCTGCTGCTTAAGGGCAGCCGGCTGATCACCCCCAGGCTGCAGAGGCGGGCCAGAACGGTGGGCCCGACGGCGTAGACAATGGCTGTGATGGTGATATACCGGATCAAGTCTTCCACTGTGCCTCAAGCCCCCCGGTAAAATGGGATCCGCTTTGGCTTATTATGCCCGCAAAGGCCCGTGATGTACAAATGCCGTGGTATTTCCTGGGCGGGCTGGCAATAATCAATCATACCGCGAAAGGATTTTTCCTGGTATTATATTAGATGTCGAATGGTGTCAATTATTATAAAAAAATGGGAGGTTAGAATGAGAAGGAACGGCAGGTTATTTCTGTGCATTTTAACCCTGGTTTTGATCCTGGCTCCGGTTTTTCCGTCACTGGCGGCAGGCGGGGCCGGGGACACACTGCAGGTGGGCAGCAGGGGTGACCGGGTGGCCGAACTCCAGCTTTTGCTCCAGAAGGCCGGCTTTTTTCCTGCGAGCCAAAAGGCAACCGGATACTTCGGCTGGATTACCTACAGGGCCGTGACGGACCTGGAGAAAAAATACGGTTTGCCGGTAAACGGCAGGGTGGGGGCCGATGAGTGGAACATACTGTACCGGCTCAAGATGCCCAAGGCGGTTATGGGCTACTATACGGTGGATTACCCGGGGGACAGGCTGTCTTACAATTCGCTTTTGAATTACGGCTGGCTGGTCAACCAGGTAGCGATGTTTGACTTTTTCGTGGACGGGAATGGAAATCTGAAGGGCGGACCCTCCGCCGGGGGGATTGATCTGGCCCGGAAAAGAGGGGCCAAAACCCTGATGGTGGTGCATAATGTCAAGGCCGGGTCCTTCGACAGCCAGTCCGCTTACAGCGCCATATCCGTAAAATCCAACCGCGACAGACTGGTTGACAATATAGTCAGTGAGATTGAAAAAAACGGGTATGACGGTGTAAACATAGATATAGAGGGAATCCCCCCTTACGGCAGGGATCATTTCAACGCCTTTCTGGAACAGCTGAGCGGTACCCTGAAGCCGAAATCGAAACTGATCACCCTGGCTGTTCCGGCCAAGACCGGCGACCAGGGCAACAGCTGGACGCAAGCCTACGACTACAAAACAATAGGCCGGCTGGCTGACTATGTGGCAATCATGACCTACGACGAACACTGGATGAACGGGACTCCCGGGCCGGTGGCCTCGCTTCCCTGGGTAACCCGGGTGATCGAGTATTCGGCCGGGGTGATCCCGCCAAACAAGATCCTGATGGGAATAGGCTGCTACGGCTACGACTGGCCGGACGGGAAGAAAGGGACACCGGTAAAGTGGAAGGATGTCCCGAATCTGGCCGCCAAATACGGTCCCGCCGGATGGAACAACATATACAGCGTCCCTTGCCTTACATACACCGTGAACGGAGTCAGGCACCAGGTATGGTTCGAGAACCGCTACAGCCTGGCCATAAAGCTGAACCTTGTGGAGAATTACGGCCTGGGCGGCATAGCCATGTGGAGGCTGGGTTTTGAGGACGCTTCCTTCTGGGATACCGTGGAGAAAAGGCTTATTGGAAAGAATTGAAGGTTGGGGATTGGGGATTGGAGCCCGCCACCGTTCTCCAATTCCCAACTCCCGATTCCGTTTCCGTTTTCAGGCCTTTCTGGTGACGGCCAGGAGATAGATTTCTCCCGATTTGGCATCCCTGTTCATCCTTTTTTCGGCTTCCCGGAGAATTTCAAACTGACCTTCATCAAGCGGGGCCACTTCCATGCCTTTGGTGTCTATACCGGCCACCTTCCGTCCCTCCCTCCGCTCCTTGTATTTCTTTTCCGGTTTGTTTATTTTTCCCCGGCGGCATCCTTATTAGAAGTATTTTTTGTTGATTTTTGCCCCGGACCTGAAATATAATTAATTAGTGATAACGGTTCTCTTTTTCATTAAAATTATCCGCAGTCCTGCTGGAGGGTTTTGCCGGTGACGCTGGACATGGCCCGGAGAGGGCAGAAGGTAAAAATAGTCTCTTTACCCGATGAGTATACCAGGGCCCAGGCCATACGGTTCGGCATTTCCGAGGGGACCGTGGTCACCTGCCGGGAGGCGGTTCCCTCCGGGCCTATAGTGATAGTAAAAAACAGGCAGGAAATTGCCATCGGCAGGAACCTGGCCCGGAGGATAGCAGTGGAACCGGTGGCCGCCGGAGAGCGGAAATGCGCCGCCCGGGGCCTGAAGGGAAGTTAAGGCCGGGCCTGCCACCCGCTTTGCAGTGTGAAGCGGGTTTTTAATTTGAGCCGGGTGCTAAAAAAGGGGAGAAAGACTTGGACTGCCGGGATTTTGGGAAAAAGGCCGGAGCGGGAAAGGATACGAAGTACATTGTGCTGGCGGGAAACCCCAATGTGGGGAAAACAGCAATTTTTAACGGGCTTACCGGCGCATACGGGGATGTCAGCAATTTTCCGGGCACCACGGTGGATACCTGTTACGGCCGCATCGGCAGGGATATAATTATCGACACGCCCGGGGCGTACGGCATTTCGTCTTTCACCGGCGAGGAAAAACTGGTCCGGGATCTCGTTCTTTCAGCCGACGTGGTCATAAATGTGGTGGACGCCGCCCGCCTGGAGAGGGACCTTTTTCTCACCCTGCATCTCATTGACCTGGGGATTCCGGTGGTGGTGGCCCTGAACATGGCGGATGAAACGGCCAGGTACGGGCTTAAAATAGACATCTGCCTCCTGGAGGATGTCCTGGGTGTACCGGTGGTGCCCACGGTGGCGGTGGATAAGCGGGGGCTGGGCGGCCTGGCGGAAAGGCTGCCCGAGGCCCGCAGGGGGGTCAGGGACCCGGCGCTTGCCCGCAGGCTGGCTGAAATGGCCCGGGAGCTGGGTACGTCGGAGGCCATGGCCCTCCTTCTCCTGGAGGGGGATGCCACAACGGCCGGGGTGCTGGATCTCCCCCCCGGCACTGAAAGGATGCCGCTTTATAGGAAGAGGCGGGAAAGGGTAAATGAGATTGTCAGGCTGGTCAGCGGCGGCAGCGAATCAACGGGCGGCTTTCTGGATAATCTGGGACACATTATGATCAGGCCGCTGACCGGCTTTCCGATCATGGTCCTGGCCATGGCCCTGGTGTATTTGTTGGTGGGGGTTTTTTTCGCCCAGGTGGTGGTTGACTTTACCGAGGGCTGGCTGATGGAGGGATTCTATGAGCCCCTGGTGAGGTCGGCCCTGGCCGCCTACGTGGACCTCGACTCTCCGGCGGGGGAAATCCTGGCCGGCCGGTTCGGCCTGTTGACCATGGCCGTCACTTATGTTTTGGGATTGCTAACCCCCCTGGTGGTGGGATTCTTCCTGGTGCTTTCGGTGCTGGAGGACTGCGGTTACCTGCCCCGGGTGGCCATTCTGACGGACAGGCTCCTGGCTGTCATCGGCCTTAACGGTCTGTCGGTGATTCCCCTGGTGCTGGGATTCGGCTGCATAACCGCCGCCGTCATCACCACCCGGCTGCTGCCCAGCGACAGGGAGAGGCGCATTGCCGTCTTCCTGCTTTCCCTGGCCGTTCCCTGTTCCGCCCAGCTGGCCCTGGTTACCGCCATTATGGCCAGGCAGGGATCAGCCTACTTTTTACTCTACGGCCTGATTATCCTTACCGTGATGACGGCGGCGGGAGTTGCGCTGTCGAGGATCCTGCCCGGCGAGCCCGCGCCGCTTCTGATGGACCTGCCCCCGCTGCGCCTTCCGAGGCTGGACAATGTTCTGGTCAAAACCCGGATGCGATCCTGGCATTTTCTAAAAGAGGCCTTTCCCCTTTTCGTGGGAGGCGCCCTGTTCCTCAGCCTGCTGAAGGTGACCGGCGCCCTGGATTCGATCCAGTCCTGCCTGGAACCCGTCACCGTGGGCTGGCTGAACCTGCCCCGGGAGTCCGCCGCCGCTTTTATCATGGGTTTTATCCGCAGGGAGTTCGGCCCGGCGGGAATGATAAACTTTCCCATGACCGAAGGGCAGACTTTCGTGCTCATGCTCACCCTGACCCTCTTTGTGCCCTGCATAGCCTCGGTGATGGTAATTTTCAAGGAGCGGGGCTGGAAAGAGGGAGTGTTGATCTGGATTTCCGTTCTGGTGCTGGCCTTCCTCGTCGGGGGATTGGCGGCGAGGCTTTTGGGCGCGCTTTCCGGCATCGGAGGCTCCGCCGCCCCGCTGCTTATGACGGGGGTGGTGGCCCTGGCGCTGGCCGGGGTTTTGGCTGTGTCAAATTTAGGAAAAAGGATATGACATACTGGATATAGAATGTAAAATTGAAGATGATGTCAATACCGGGGGAAGGCATGAGGAAGACAGCGGTTATATTCATAGCGGCCCTTCTTTTTATTGTTCTGGCGCCTGTTGAGGCGCCGGCGCAGCCCGAGGTTTCGGCCGAGGCGGCCGTTTTGATGGATATGAAAAACGGCCAGGTGCTTTACCAGAAGAATGCGGACAGGAGAATGTACCCGGCCAGCACCACCAAGATACTTACCGCCCTGATCGCCATAAAGAGGGGCAATCTCAGCGACATGGTGCAGGTGACCCATGAGGCCGCCGCCACCGACGGGTCCTCGGTGGGCCTGCAGGAGGGCGAATACGTAAAACTGGAGAATCTCCTGTACGCCATGATGCTTTCTTCGGCCAACGACGCCGCCGAGGCGGTGGCCGAACACATAGGGGGATCGGTTAAGGGTTTCGTGGAGCTTATGAACAGCGAGGCCCGGGCCTTAGGGGCGGTGAACAGCCATTTTGCAAATCCCCACGGCCTGCATGACCCGAACCACTACACCACGGCCGCCGACCTGGCCCTGATCGCCCGGGAAGCCATGAAAAACAACATTTTCAGAAAATACGCCGGGACTTACTCCTACCATTTTGAAAGAAATCTTCCCAGGCCGGTGAACGGGATTCCCCAGGAGGATTTTGTCAACCTCAACAGGCTCCTGTGGCCCGGGTCGGCTTTTGAATACAGGGGGGCAACGGGGGTCAAGACCGGGTATACGGACGAAGCCAGACGCTGCCTGGTGTCCAGCGCCGAAAGGGGCGGCCGGGAACTTCTGGCGGTGGTCATGAAAACTGAAAACGACGGGATTTATAAAGACTCCATCGCCCTTTTGGATTACGGGTTCCATAATTTCAAGCAGGTCTTGCTGGTGGAGGAGGGCGCCCAGGCCGGCAGGGCAATAGTCAAAAACGGGCTGGAGAAGGAAGTGGGGGCGGTTGCCGCCGGGAGCTTTTATTACAACGTGCCCGTGAACGGGAGTACCCCCGTGGAGAAGAAAATTAGCCTTGACGGAACCGTGGAGGCCCCGGTAAAAAAAGGGAAAAAATTGGGCGCCATGATCTTTGTAATGGGCGGCAGGGAAATCGGCAGCGTTGACCTGGTGGCTGACCGGGATGTGGGCCGGGAGCCGTTTTTCCGCTGGTGGTACGGGGCGGTGATTATGGGTCTCCTGGGCCTGTTTATCCGTGCCCGGGCCAGGGCCCGGCGCCGCCGCTACTTTCTGTACAGGAAAAGAAAGTATTATTACTAGAAGGAATCCGGCCGCTGGGCCGGGCCCGGATCAATAAATTTGACAGTTGCAAGCGGGCTTTAATATACTAAAACTGGAGGCGGCTTTAACAGCCCCGGGGGTGAAGCCGGTGAAAGATGTTATTACTGACGTCGGGGAGAAACTGAAGGCCAGGGAATACAAACTGACCCCCCGCAGGGAGTCCATTCTGAGGGTATTGCTGGAGAACAAGGACAAGCATCTCAGCGCCGAAGAGGTGTACAACCTGGTCAAGGAAAAGGCGCCGGACGTGGGCCTGGCCACGGTCTACCGCACCCTGGAGCTTTTTTCGGACTTTGACATTATTCACAGCATGGATTTCGGGGACGGACGCAAGCGCTACGAGTACGGGGACAGCGAGGCCACCGGCCATCACCACCATCACGTCATTTGCCTTAAATGCGGCAAAATTTTCGAGGTGGCCGAGGACCTGCTGGAGGACCTGGAGTTAAGGGTCAGCCGCGATCTTGACTTCGAGGTGGTGAACCACCAGTTGAAGATTTTCGGCTACTGCAAAAACTGCAGGGCATAAAAAATTTTTTTAATATATGTGAAAACTATAACAATATTTCAAGGTAAATACTGGTTATGCTGACGAAGTTATGATAAAATATTAGTAGCAGAAACATATATTGCCATAATATGGATGCTTTGTTTGGCCTCCGGTTAAAGTTAGGGCTGTGAATGTGGCCGCAGGTTAAGTCGAAAAGCATCGATATATGTGATATTATGAACAACATATTGAAACAGCCGGGGCCATGTGGTAATATTTACCATGTCCGGTAAAGGGGGTGCTGCCCATGTATAAAGGTGTTATCGAATCGCTCCCCGGATTCTACGACGACAACATTGCCGGCTTTTTTCCCCAGGGCCCCGGAGTTGTTTTTGTTTACTGGGAGTTGTCGGGCATCCAGTGGGAGATTGCCTCCTCCCTGGGAGGCGCCGTCCTGATCAGGCTGTGCAGGGTTATTGAAGGCGAAGGCTTTGATTACGAGTACATCCCGGTCAGTGAGGTGGACCTGCCTCCAGGTACGAACAACTGGTATTTTGACGGGCTGGATCCGGATTCGGAGTACTGTTTTGAAATTGGCTGCAGGCTTCCGGACGGGAGCTTTTTTTCGCTGGTCAGGTCTGAAAAAACCGCCACGCCCCCGGTTCCGAGGTTCAATGCCCCGCCCGGGGAACGGGAGGCCCAGTGGAATCTCCCGCCCGGTGTTCCCCAAGTCCGGCCGGACGCCGGGAAGGCGGAAATCACGGGAGTGAACCTGGATCTTAGGGAAGTTATGGAATCAATGGCGTTTTATATGGGCTACGACACTCAACTGACCGGATGATTAGAGAATGGGGTGAAGATCATGGTCCGAGGCCTTATTTCCATTTTGCTGCACGCCCACCTGCCCTTCGTGCGGCATCCCGGTCACAGGCGTTCACTGGAAGAAAACTGGTTTTTTGAGTCGTGCACCGAGTGTTACATACCCCTGCTGGAAACCTTTGAAAGGCTGGCGGAGGAGGGGGTTGATTTCCGCCTGACAGTATCCCTGTCTCCAACCCTCCTTTCCATGATGACGGACGACCTGCTGAAAGAAAAATTCCTGGATTACCTCCACCGCATGGTCGGGCTTGGAATGGCCGAGTGTGAAAGGACCGCCCGGGATGCCGAATTAAACAGGCTGTCGCTGATGTACCTCCGTCACCTTGAAAATGTGCGGAGGTATTTTAACAGCTGCGGGGGAGATTTGCCCTCCAGGTTCGGGAACCTCTGGTCCGGGGGAAAGCTGGAGCTGATCACCACCTGCGCCACCCACGGCTATTTGCCGCTGATCCACAGCGACGAGGCCCGGAGGGCCCAGATCCAGGCGGGTCTTGACCTGTTCGCCGGTCTGTTCGGGAAAATGCCGCCGGGGTTCTGGCTTCCCGAATGCGCCTATGACCGGGGAGTGGACACGCTGCTGCAAGAATTCGGAATCAAGTACTTCGTGGTGGATACCCACGGCCTTCTCAGCGCCGCACCGGAACCCGCCCGCGGCGTGTACGCCCCGGTTCAGTGCCGTTCGGGGGTGGCCGTTTTCGGCCGGGACCCGGAAAGTTCCAGGCAGGTGTGGGAAAGAAGGGCCGGTTATCCGGGGCACCCGGATTACAGAGAGTTTTACCGCGACATAGCCTACGACCTTGACCTGGACTACCTGGGGCCCTACCTGCCGGACGGGCCGGTGAGGGCGGACACGGGCTTTAAATATTACCGGATCACCGGCCGGGGAGACCGCAAAGAGGTTTATCTGCCGGACGCGGCCGGGAAAAGGGCGGAAATTGACGCCCGGCATTTTGTCGCGGCCAGGGTCCTGCAGCTTGAGGGGGCCCTGGCCCGGATGGACAGGATTCCCCTGGTGCTTGCCCCCTATGACGCCGAGCTGTTCGGACACTGGTGGTATGAAGGACCCCTGTGGCTGGAAAAAGTCCTGCGCCTGGCCGCCGGGGAGGAGAAGATCCAAACGGTTACTCCCGGGGACTACCTGGACCTTTTCCCTGAAAACCAGGTGGTTGACCTGCACATGAGCAGCTGGGGCGAGGGGGGGTACAGCTACGTCTGGCTGAACCCGAAGAATGACTGGATATACAGGCACCAGCACGTTGCCGAGGCCAAAATGGCGGAACTGGCGGACAGGCACCGGCAGGCCGGGGGGTTGGTCCGGCGGGCCCTGAACCAGGCGGGCCGGGAGCTTCTCCTGGCCCAGAGCAGTGACTGGGCTTTTATCCTGAAAGAGGAAACCACCGTGGGCTATGCCACCCGCAGGGTTGTCGATCACCTGAGAAATTTCCTGGCCCTGGCCTCCCAGGTTGAGTCCGGGACCATAGATGAAGTAATGTTGTCCGGGCTGGAAGCCCGCGACAATATTTTTCCCGGCCTGGATTTCGGCGTGTTCGGGACCAGGAAGGTGAGTCCCGGGATTTTTAAGGGCGAGGGTCTTAAAGTGATCATGCTTTCCTGGGAATACCCGCCCCGGACCGTGGGCGGACTGGGCAGGCACGTGCACGGCCTTTCCAGGGCCCTGGCGGGGTTGGGAGTGGAGGTCCACGTCTTCACCTGCCCGGCCCGTGATAAGCCCCCCTATGAGGTGGACGGGGCGGGGGTGCACGTTCACCGGGTAAGCCGGGAGGAACTGGATACCGGGGACTTTCTGGAGTGGCTGTCCAGGCTCAATGGCGCGATGGTCAGGGGGGTTGAGGAAAGCGGCCTGTGCCGGGGTTATTTTCACCTGGTCCATGCCCACGACTGGCTGGTCAGGGATGCGGCCAGGGAAATATCCGGGAAATACGGCCTGCCGCTGGTGGTGACCATACACGCCACCGAGCACGGACGGAACAGGGGAATATTTACCGGTCTGCAGAGGCAGATTCACGAAATCGAGAGGGACCTGGTGGCCGGGTCCAGCCGGGTCATCTGCTGCAGCAGCTACATGGCCAGGGAAGTGGGAAGGCTGTTCGGAGGCGGGCGGGGAGGAATCAAGGTCATTCCCAACGGGGTTGATGCCGGAAGCCTGGCGGCGGGCACCTCCCGTCACGGTGAGTTTGAACCGTTCTCCGGGGGCCCGGTCATCGCCTTCCTGGGCAGGCTGGTCCCGGAGAAAGGAGTTCAGGTGATCATCGAGGCGCTGCCAATGATCAGGAACAGCCACCCCCGGGCGGTGCTGGTGGTGGCCGGGAGGGGCCCTTACGAGAATGATCTGAGGAAGCTGGCCGAAAAACATGGTGTGGCCGAAAACGTGAAATTCATCGGCTTCGTTGACGACGCCGGCCGGAACCGCCTGCTGGCCGAAGCTTCGGTGGCGGTCTTTCCCAGCATATACGAGCCCTTTGGCATTGTGGCCCTGGAGGCCATGGCGGCCGGAACCCCGGTGCTGGTTTCGGACACCGGGGGCCTCGCGGAAATAATCAGCCACGGGATCGACGGGCTGAAAGTTCCGCCGGGGAGGCCCGACCTGCTGGCCCGCTATGTGGTTGAACTGCTGGACCGGCCGGACCTGGCCCGGAGATTTGGCCGGAAGGCCTACAGGAAGGTGGTCAGCCGCTACGACTGGAACCAGATCGCCTTTGAAACGGTCAGGGTGTACATCGAGGTGTTGAGGAGGGATCGGGGGAGGGAGACCGCATAGTATATAGGAATTGGGAATCAGGAATTGGGGAGTATCGGGAAAGGCCCCGGAGGGTGAAACCGGGGAGCAGGTTTACCATTTCCCCTGTTGAACTGCACTGAGACCATGGAATATAATAACCGGGTAAGGATATCGATTCCCCATCCCCGCTTTTTATAGTGATCCGCCAAAAAGGAGAGTGTTCTTAATTGTCTTTTAAGCCTGCGGGGCTGCTTACCGGCATCGGCAGCGTGCCCTATACCGATCCAGCTGAAGCCCTTTCCCTGATCTTCAGCAATATGCCCGAAATACCCCACTGGCCCCAAATGCCCTTAAGGGGGCCTGGGGAAGGGTTTGTCTTCCAGTTTTTAACCCCCCTGGTGAGGGCGGGCCTGATCAGGATTGAAGGCGGCAGGGCCTATTTCGACACCGAAAGCGACCGGTGGGGGGAGGGTATGACCGAGTTCTATGCCGCCTACCTGGCGGCGGCCGAGGGGGACCCCGAAGCCCTGGAGGCCTTTTCCCTGCCGGAGGAGGCGGCCGCGGGGTTTTACGCATTTTCGGACCACATCAGGGAAAAAGGACCCGGGGACGCCGTCTATTTCAAGGGACACCTGGCCGGCCCGCTGACAGTGGGGTTCAACCTCAAGGACGCCGGGGGGAGGCTGGCCTATTATCAGGACCAGCTGCGGGACCTGCTGGTAAAAACCCTGGCCCTGCACGGCCGCTGGCAGGCCGTGAAACTGGCCGCCCTGGGCCGGCCGGCCATCATTTTTGTTGACGAGCCGGGTATCAGCGTTTATGGAAAGTCCAGTTACATAACGGTCACAAGGGAGATGATCAAAAAGGACCTGAACGAAATTTTCGGCCAGATTCACGCCGCCGGGGCCCTGGCCGGGGTGCACTCCTGCGACGCCATCGACTGGTCCATCCTTTACCAGTGCGACCTGGAGATCGTCAATCTGGACGCCTATAATTTCGGGGACTCCCTGATACCCTTCTCAGCCGGATTAAAGGAGTTTATTTTAAGGGGAGGCATACTGGCCCAGGGGATAGTGCCCACCAGCGGCGAGGCCTTTGCCGAGACCGCGGAAAGCCTGATCGGCAGGCTGGAAGGCATATGGGATCAACTGCGGTCAAGGGGAGTGCCGGGCCGGCGGCTGATTGAACAGACCATGATCACGCCGGCCTGCGGCACCGGCCTCCTGGACCCCGGGCTGGCCGCCCGCATATACCGGCTGGCCCGGGAGGTGTCCGGGGCGGTAAGGGAGAGTATCGGCGCATGATCCACGACTACCACATTCACACCTCCCGGTGCGGCCACGCCCGGGGAGAGATTCAGGAATACATAGACCGGGCGCGGAGAATGGGGCTTTTGGAAATCGGCATTTCCGACCATGTGCCCATGTACTGGCTCCCCCCGGACCGGAGAGATCCCGGCCTGGCCATGGACGGGGCCCATTTTCCGGGTTATGTAAGAGAGGTCCTGGAGATGTCCGAAAAACACTCCGACATCGGAATCCGCCTGGGAGTGGAAGTGGACTACATCCCGGGATTTGAGGAGGAAGCCGCTGCCGCCCTTTCGGGCCATCCCTTCGATTACGTGATTGGATCGGTTCATTACATAGGCGGGTGGGCTTTCGACAGTCCGAAATACCTGGAGGAGTACGGCCGGCGGGACATAGGGGAGGTCTACCGGGATTATTTCAACCTTGTCAGCCGGGCGGCCGGGTCAGGCCTTTTCGACATCATCGCCCACCCGGACCTGGTGAAAAAATTCGGATTCAGGCCTGAAGGGGACCTGGCCGGCTTTTACCGGCAGGCGGCCAGGTCCTTCGCCGAGGCGGGGGTGTGCGTGGAGGTCAATACCGCCGGACTGAGGTGGCCGGCCGGGGAAATATATCCCTCCCTGGAGTTTCTAAAAATATGCCGGATGGAGGGCGTTCCGGCGGTTGCCGGTTCCGACGCTCACCTCCCGGAACAGGTGGGATGGGCTTTTGACCAGGCCAGGGAACTCCTGCTGGCGGCCGGCTATACCGAGGTGGCCCTGTTCAGGGGCAGGCGGAGGCGGATGGTGAAGATACTTTGAAAATACCTCATTCTGAAGGCCTCATTCTGTCGGAATCCAGAATCCAGACCCACACGCCGCCAAAAGGCACCACCTCCGGCTGAACCGGCTCCATGCCCGTCGCTTGCGGACTCTTGATTCCCCGCGCTCGTGAGAATAAATAGTCAATTCTCTATTGCCGCACATCATGTGCGGTATTTTTGTTGCTTTTTACAATATATTGATGACTGATGTTCAGATAGAACCAACATGTTGACATTGAATAACGACTTGTAAAAATTAATATTTATCTCCGGGGTCTAATTCAAAAAATTTTTTTCAAACTATTGAAAAAAAGAAGGATTTGGTATATAAGTATAGAATATAAGTGGGGAAAAGTGATTAAAAGTGGATCTAAGTGGTGTAACGATGGTTGCAGGTGGGGTGAAGGACCATGTTTATAGGTGAATACCAGCATACCATCGACGCCAAGGGTAGACTTTTTATTCCGGCCAAATTTCGCGAAGGCCTGGGAGACAAGTTCATCCTGACCAAGGGATTGGACGGATGCCTGTTCGTGTACCCCCCCAAGGACTGGACGGCTCTTGAGCAAAAAATGCGTTCCCTTCCCTTTACCAGGGCGGATGCCCGGGCCTTTATGCGGTTTTTTTTCTCGGGGGCCACTGAATGCGAGGTGGACAGGCAGGGAAGGATTCTGATTCCTTCAAACCTGCGGGAATATGCCGGGCTGGAAAAGGAAACCATGATCATAGGGGTGTCCTCCCGGGTGGAAATTTGGGCCCGGCAGCGCTGGGAGGAATACAGCATGACCGCATCGGCCTCCGCCGATGAGATTGCCGAAAAAATTGTGGACTTTGACCTGGGCATATAAGGAGACCCCGGGAAAGGCGAAGGCTCCGCGCAGGAGACAGGATTTTCAGCAGGGTCGCCGCCCCGGGGCCTTTTTAGCAGGCCCGTACAGGGATAGGAGGACTGAATATAGACAGGGGGACTGAAGGTGAGTACAGGTACGAACACCGGCCGGTGCTGGTCCGGGAGGTTCTGGACTGCCTAAAGCCCGATGACAAGGGAATATACGTGGACTGCACCCTGGGCGGGGCCGGCCACAGCTACGAGATATTGAGGGCGTCCTCGCCCGGGGGAAGGGTTATCGGCCTGGACCGGGATGCCGACGCCATAAAGGCCGCGGCCCGCAGGCTGGCTGAATTTGGGGACAGGGCCGTCCTGGTGCGCGGCAATTTCAGGGATTTGCCGGGAATTCTGGACAGACTGGGTGTCATACAGGTGGACGGGATTCTTTTTGACCTGGGTGTGAGTTCCTACCAGCTGGACAACCCGCACCGGGGCTTCAGCTACCAGAAGGATGCCCCCCTGGACATGCGCATGGACAGGGAGGGCGGGGTGACCGCCGCCGACCTGGTTAATAAGCTGCCCGCGGAGGATCTCAGGCAGATTATCCGGCAGTACGGCGAGGAACAATTCGCCGGGAGGATCGCTTCCTTTATCGTCAGGGAAAGGGAAAAGGATCCCATTACCACCACCGGCCGGCTGGCGGACATTGTCAAGCGGGCCATCCCGGCAAAGAACAGGCGGGAAGGTCCCCACCCCGCCAGGAGGACCTTTCAGGCCCTGCGCATAGCGGTCAACAGGGAACTGGAAGCCCTGGGGGACGCCCTGCGGGGGACGGTGGACCGCCTGAAGCCGGGCGGAAGGGTCTGCGTGATTGCCTATCACTCCCTGGAGGACCGCATGGTGAAGGATTTCTTCCGGGAGATGACGCTGAAATGCGTGTGTCCGAGGGATTTTCCGGCCTGCGTGTGCGGAAAGAGCCCCCTGTTGAAGGTTGTTAAGCCGGGGGGGATAACCCCGTCGGCCGCGGAAATAGAGGAAAACCCGAGGGCCAGAAGTGCCCGGCTGCGGGCGGCCGAACGTCTCCCGTAACAAATCTTCTTTTCAGGACAGTGATATCCGGCTCTTGGCGGCAGACCGCAAGGGACGAGCATAGGGCCGGTTCAGCCGGAGGACTAAGCAGCGAGGCTTTAATCCGCTTCCGGCCCCGAATTTTCATTATGTGGGGTTCTTGATGGTTGCTGTTCTAAACAGGCTGGAGGGTGAATAAGCTGTGGTAGTAGCGCAAGAGCGGTACGATCATTACAGTCTGCCCGAAGAGGAAAGCCGGGTGACCCGGCGCCCCAAAAGAAACTTGCTCCCTGGCAAAGGAAGGTACGCCCTGACCCTGCTGGTGTTGCTCACTTTCTGCACCGGCATGCTGATTGCCTTTTATTACTCCCAGGTGATCATTTCAGGTTATAAAATATACAGCCTGAACAATAAGCTGACGTCCCTCCGCCAGGAGACCGTCTCGCTCGCCGAGGAGGTTGACAGGCTTAACTCCCTGGGCAGGATAGAGCACTTGGCCACCACCAGGTTGAAGATGGTCAAGCCCGGCAGCAGGGACGTGGTAGTGGTAAAGGCCAATCTGATTGCGGAGAACAGCCGTGGAAACCCTGCCGGGTCAAAGGCGGAACCGGGCAGCGTCCAGAGCGGACAACAGGCCCGGGGGCGGCAGGACGCCGCCGGCAGAAACAAGGTGGTACAGGCCTTTGCCAATTTAATAGGAATAAAGGGGAGTTAAAAGGGTCAAGCCACCGGGTGGGCTGGTCGGAGGGAGAATTGTATGCGCACTACCGGCATACTAATTCGCAGAAGGCTCACCTGGCTTTTTTTGCTTTACTGGGCGGCCTTCGCGGCACTCATATTCAGGCTGGCCTGGATCCAGTTTGTCCAGGGCGACTACCTCCAGGAAAAGGCCCTGGAGGTCAGGATGCGGGACGTACCGGTGGAAGCCAAGCGGGGGACCATATACGACCGGAACGGCAACGAGCTGGTGACCAGCGTAAGCTCCGACTCGGTTTACGCCATTCCGTACCAGGTTAAGAATCCCCGCCAGGTGGCGGATCTCCTGGCCCCGGTGCTGGAAATGGACGCCGACCGCCTGTACCGGATCCTGACCCGGAAGTCATGTTACGAGTGGATAAAGAGAAAGGTAAAGCCGGAAGTTTCGGCGAAGATAAAGGAATTAAAGCCCGAAGGCATTCACCTGGTTGAAGAAAGCCGGCGGTTTTACCGGCACGAGACCCTGGCCCCCCACCTGCTTGGTTTCACCGGTGTGGATAACCAGGGCCTGATGGGTATTGAAAAGTCATACGACCAGGTCCTCAAGGGCAAGCCCGGCCGAATCCTGGTGGAGCACGACGCGGCGGGACGCAGTGTGCCAGACCCCATCCACCGGTACTATGCCCCCGAACAGGGCAACAGCCTGGTGCTTGCCCTGGATGAAAACATCCAGTATTTTGTTGAGCGGGAACTGGACAAGGTTGTGGCCAGGTACCGGCCCAAGCTGGCCGTGGCCATTGTAATGGACCCGCAGACCGGTGAGGTTCTGGCCCTGGGGAACAGGCCCACCTTCAATTCCAACAACTGGAGCGAAGCGCCCAGGCAGGTCTGGGACCGCAACCCCGCCATCTGGTACAACTACGAGCCCGGGTCCACCTTCAAGATTGTCACCGCCTCAGCCGCCATAAGCGAGAAGGCCGTAAATCCCGCCGACCGTTTTTTCGATCCGGGGTACGTCAAGGTGGCCGACCGGACCATCAGGTGCTGGAGGGCCGGGGGGCACGGAAGCCTGAGTTTTGAAGAGGTGGTCATGCATTCCTGCAACCCGGGGTTTATAGACGTGGCACTGAGGTTGGGCAAGGAGAAATTTTATAAATACGTCAAGGCCTTCGGCTTTGGTGAAAAAACAGGCATTGAGCTGGACGGGGAGGCCGCCGGAATTGTCATCAATGAAAAGAACGCCAGCAACCTGAACATAGCCACCATGGCCATAGGCCAGTCCATTGCGGTTACCCCCATCCAGCTGGTGTCGGCCACATGCGCCGTGGCCAACGGCGGGACCCTGATGAAACCCATGCTGGTAAAGGAGATCAGGGACAGCACGGGGAAAACCGTTAAAACTTGCAGGCCGGAACCCATCCGCAGGGTTATGGACAAAGATTCGGCGGACCGGGTAAAGGCCCTGCTGGAGAACGTGGTGGCCAGGGGCACCGGCAGAAACGCCTTTGTGGAAGGCTACCGGGTGGCCGGCAAAACCGGCACCGCCCAGGTGGTGGGGGAAAGCGGCGGTTACGTGGCCGGCCGGTACGTGGCATCCTTCACCGGCTTCGCCCCGGTGGAAAACCCCAGGGTGGCCGTAACGGTAATGATTGCCGAGCCCCAGGGGGGAATATACTACGGCGGGGTGGTGGCCGCCCCGGTTTTTCAGGCCATAATGCAGGATACCCTGCATTACCTGGGGGTGCCCGAGGATCCGGGCCTGGTGAAGCCGCCGGACCCGCAAGCATGGTACCAGGCTCCCCGGGTTAAGGTCAAGGTGCCCAACGTGGTCAACTACCCGGTGCATGAAGCCGTGAGGATGCTGAGGGCCCAGGGCCTTTCCTTCCAGACCAGGGGCGGGGGATCCATTGTATACAGCCAGGTGCCCCAGGGCGGCGCCGAGGCCATGAGTGATGTCACGGTTCTTCTGGATTTGAACCCGCCCGGGGTGGAAGGGGAACAGGGGGTAACCGTTCCCAATCTCGGCGGCCTTACCGAGAAAGAGGTAAGGAGCCTGCTGGAAGATATGGGGCTGGTTCTGGACCCGGTGGGGACCGGCCTGGCATGGACCCAGAACCCTCCGCCCGGGAGCAAGGTGAAGAGGGGAACCGCGGTCAGGGTTGAGTTCAGGCCCCCGGGGACCGGCCGCCCGGACGACCCGGAGGCTGTGCCCGGCATGGCTTACGGCGGTATTATGATCATGGACTGAGACGGGCCTGATTTCCTCGGGCCGGCGGTCCGGCAGTGGCGGGGAATATAAGCTTTCCGGAAGGCCGCAAGCCGCCGCTTGCAGCCCAAGACCCAATAGTTGCCGTTCTAAGCCTTTCGCGCCCTCCGGGGCGGCAGGCTTAAAAAAACAGCCCGTTGGGAAATAATACCTGTTAGAAAGGAGACGGGTCTGTGCAACTGGGTGAGTTGATTAAAAATATAGAAGTTCTGAAGCTTGACGGCAGCGACCAGGTGGAGATAAAGGGCGTCTCCCATGACTCCAGGACCATCGGGCAGGGTTACCTGTTTGTCGCCGTTAAGGGATTCAAGACCGACGGGCACCTGTACGTGGGCGACGCCGTGCAGGCCGGTTCCCGGGCGGTGCTGGTGGAAAAAGAAGTGGAGGTTCCGCCCGGGGTAACCCGGGTGCTGGTGAAGAATACCCGGGCCTCACTGGCCCGGCTGGCGGCTGATTTTTACGGCAGGCCCTCGGAAAGGACCAGGGTGGTGGGAGTTACCGGAACCAACGGCAAGACCACCACCACCTACCTGATCGCCTCCATTTACCGTTCCGCCGGCATGAAGGTGGGCCTTGTCGGCACCATCGCCAATTACGTCGGGGACAGGAAGCTGGAAGTCAATCATACCACGCCCGAGGCCCACGAATTGCAGAAGCTGCTGCGGGACATGGCGGATGAAGGGGTGGAGGCGGCGGTGATCGAGGTCAGTTCCCACGCCCTAGCCCTGGACAGGGTAAACGGCTGCGAGTTCGACGTGGGGGTGTTCACCAACCTTACCCAGGACCACCTGGACTTCCACCGGGATATGGAGGATTACCTGCAGGCCAAGGCCAAACTGTTTAAAAGTTTGGGCGGCGGAGTTAAAAAATGGCCCAAGTTTGCGGTGGTCAACCTGGACGACGCCTATGCGGGCAGGATCATTTCCCAGGCCGGGGTGCCGGTGATTACCTACGGCCTGTCCGGGGACGCCGATGTGAGAGCCGTGGACATACGGGTTTCAGGCCGGGGAAGTTCCTTCACGGTGGTCAGCGGCCAGGGGAGCGTCGGGCTGAATATAAAGCTGGCCGGCCTTTTCAACGTTTACAACACCCTGGCGGCCTTTGCGGTGGGGCTGGGCAGCGGCTTCGGCCAGGAACTGGTGGCAAAATCCCTGGAGGCGGTGGATGGTGTTCCGGGGAGATTTGAACTGGTGGACCGCGGCCAGGACTTTATGGTGGTGGTGGATTACGCCCACACCCCGGACGGCCTTGAAAACATACTGAAGGCGGCCCGGGAGGTTGCTTCCGGCCGGATCATAGCCGTTTTCGGCTGCGGCGGTGACCGGGACCGCACAAAGCGCCCGATCATGGGCAGAATAGCAGGCCTGTACAGCGACCTGCCCATCATCACGTCGGATAACCCCAGGACCGAAAATCCCCTCCGGATTATAGACGACGTGGAGGAGGGCATCAAAGGGGTGCTTGATCCCGGGCGGTACAGGGTCATACCCGACCGGCGGGAGGCCATCAGGACCGCCATCATGGAGGCCCGGAAGGGTGACCTGGTGATCATAGCGGGCAAGGGACACGAGGGTTACCAGATCGTAGGCGGCCGGAAGCTGCACTTCGACGACCGGGAGGAGGCAGGTAAGGTTCTTGATTCCATTTTGAACAAAAAATCTCCGGGTGAATAAAAAGAATTTTTTCGGGAGGAATCCGGTGTTTTCATTAAACGTATCGCAAATCGCCGGGGCCATTTCCGCCTCCGTGACCGGTCACGGCGGGGACATTGTGTTCAGGTCGGTCTGCACGGACTCCCGGGCGGTAAAAGAGGGGGACCTGTTTGTTGCCCTGCGCGGGGAACGCTTTGACGGGCACGAGTTTGCCGCGCGGGCGGTACAGTCCGGCGCCCGGGGCGTGGTGGCGGACCGTCCGGTGGAAGGCCTGCCGCCCGGCATTCCTGTTTTTTTGGTCAGGGATACCCTGGGGGCCCTGCAGGACCTGGCCAGGTACAACCGGCAGCGGTCCGGGGCGCCGGTGGTGGGGGTGACGGGCAGCTCCGGCAAGACCAGCACCAAGGACCTTGTGTACAGCGTGCTTTCAGCCAGGTACCGGACCCTGAAGACAGAAGGAAACCTTAACAACGAGGTGGGGGTGCCCCTGACCCTGCTGAGGCTGGACGAGGGCCACCAGGCGGCGGTGGTGGAAATGGCCATGCGGGGCATGGGCGAGATCGACCTCCTGGCCCGCATCGCCCTGCCCGACGGGGCTGTGATTACCAACATCGGGGAAGCCCACTTCGAACTGCTGGGGTCGGTGGACAACATCGCCCGGGCCAAGGGCGAAATACTGGACCACGTACCGGACCGGGGTTTCGCCGTGCTGCACGGCGGCAGTCCCTACATCCGGAGGGAGGCCGCGCGCTGCCGGGGCAGGGTGATATTTTACGGCGAGGACCCGGGATTGGACCTGTATGCCCGGGACATCACCCCCGGGGCCGGGGGCAACCGGTTCGTGGCAGTCTTCCGGGGCCGGGCCGAAGAGTTTTTTGTGCCCTTGCCGGGGCGGCACAACGTGATCAACAGCCTGGCCGCCATTGCCGTGGGAAGGGAACTGGGGCTGGAGTTCCCGGAAATCCGGGACGGCCTGTCCGCGGCCAACCTTTCCGCCATGCGCCTGGAATTATCCCAGTGGAACGGGGTCAAAATAATCAACGATTCGTACAACGCCAACCCGGCCTCAACCAGGGCGGCCGTGCAGGTGCTGGCCGAGATGGCCGGTGAGTCCAGGAAAATAGCGGTACTGGGAGATATGCTGGAGTTGGGGGACAAGTCCGAATCCGCCCACCGGGAGGTGGGCAGGGCGGTTTGCAACGCCGGTGTGGACCTCCTGGCGGCAGTGGGGGACCGGGCCAGGCACATCGGCCTGGGCGCCCGGGAGGCAGGCCTTTCCCCCGGCCGGATTCACTATTACCGGACGGCCCGGGAAGCCGCCGGGGAATTGAAAAAATTTCTCCGTCCGGGGGACGTGGTTCTGGTTAAAGGGTCAAGGGGCATGAAAATGGAGGAATTTGTTTTCGCCCTCAGTGGACGGCAGGAGGAAGACGCTAATCATTCAGGGTCTTGACCCGGTCAACATTTTCCACTATTTGCATATGCTTATTGATAGGTATTTTAAGCGACAGGAGGTGCCGGTCCGGGGCCGGAAGGAAAAGATGGAAGGTATAGTGCTTGCCGCAGGCAAATCGCTTTTGTTGTCGTTCATAATTACGGCCCTTCTGGGCCCCATTGCCATACCGGCGCTGAGAAGGCTGAAATTCGGGCAGCATGTGCGGGATGACGGACCCGCCAGCCATCTTTCCAAGGCCGGCACCCCCACCATGGGCGGGATATTTTTTCTGGCCGGCATAGCTGTGGCGGGGGTGTTTATGGCGGCCAGGTTCCCGGAAGGGGTGCTGTTGCTGGCCACATTGCTGGGGTTCGGCCTGATCGGATTCATTGACGATTTCCTCAAGATTGCGCTGCGCCGGCCCCTGGGCCTCAGGGCCAGGGAAAAACTGGCGGGTCAGTTTTTGATCGCGGCGCTGCTGGCTTTTCTGGCGGTGTCCACCCTGGGCCGGGGGACCGATGTGGTCATCCCCTTCAGCCTGAAAACCGTTGAGCTGGGAATGTCTGCCTACATGGTTTTCGCCATGGTGACCGTGGTGGCCGCCGCCAATGCCGTGAACCTGACGGACGGGCTTGACGGCCTCGCGGCCGGTGTAACGGCGGTTGTATCCCTGGCTTTTGTGGTCGTCGCCCTGGTTCTAAACAGGGCCGGAGTCGCGCTGATAATGGCGGCCGTGGCCGGGGGGTGCCTTGGTTTTTTGCTGTTCAACCGTCACCCGGCCCGGGTGTTCATGGGGGACACGGGTTCCCTGGCCCTGGGCGGGGCCCTGGGGGCGGCGGCGGTGCTGACCAGGAGTGAACTCTTTCTGTTAATCATCGGCGGCGTGTATGTCCTGGAGACCCTGTCGGTGATGGTGCAGGTTTTCTCCTTCCAGGTCTTCGGCCGCAGGGTGCTCAGGATGAGCCCCCTGCACCACCATTTCGAGCTGGGCAACTGGAGTGAAAACCGCATTGTTGTAACCTTCGTCGGCGCCACTGTGCTTTTTTCTGTGATCGGCGTAGCCGGACTTGCAAGATGAGGGGATTGGGGATTAGTTTAGGGAGTTGGGTCTGTGGAACTGAAGGATAAAAGAGTGCTGGTGGTGGGGGCCGGGAAAAGCGGCATGGCCGTGGCCAGGTTTCTGACCGGGAAGGGATCCCGGGTTGTTCTCACCGATTCAAGGGAAGAAGATCAATTCGACGGTCAACTGGGCGATCTGAGGCACATGGGGGTCGCCACGGCCCTGGGCGGTTATCCCCCGGTGAGGGGCAATTTCGACCTGCTGGTGATCAGCCCCGGGGTCCCCTTGAACATACCCCCGGTGGTGGAGGCCGGGGAAGCGGGAATTCCGGTGATCGGGGAACTGGAACTGGCCGGCAGGTTTGCCAGGGCGCCGATTATCGCCATTACCGGCACCAACGGCAAGACCACCACCACCACGCTGGTGGGAGAGATATTCAAGGACGCCGGGCACCGGGTGCTGGTGGCCGGGAACATCGGGCTGCCGCTGGTGGAACAGGTGGAGTCCTACGGCCCCGGGGATGTCATTGTGGCCGAAGTATCCAGCTTTCAGCTGGAAACCGTGGTTCATTTCCGCCCCAGGGTGGGCGTTGTTTTAAACCTTACTCCGGATCACCTGGACAGGCACGGGGACATGGCCGGGTATGCCGCCGCCAAAAGCAGGATTTCCATGAACCAGCGCCGGGGGGATTACCTGGTTTTGAATTATGACGACAGCCTGACCAGGGAGATGGCGGGCCGGGGCGAGGGGGATGTTATATTTTTCAGCCGCCGGCATATTTTAGAAAGGGGAGTGTTTGTCCGGCAAAACGCCGTCACGGTTTCCCTGGACGGCACGGTGAAGGCCGTTCTGAACGTTGGAGAACTGCGGATACCCGGGGCGCACAACCTTGAAAACGCCCTGGCGGCCACGGCGGCCTGCCGGGTAATGGGAATACCGGAAGAGAGCATTGCCGGAACGCTCCGCAGGTTCACAGGGGTGGCCCACCGGCTGGAATTCGTGGCTGAAATAGACGGCGTAAGATATATAAACGATTCCAAGGGAACCAACCCGGATGCCAGCATCAAGGCGGTGGAGGCCTTCCCGGGGCCCCTGGTGCTGATTGCCGGGGGGAGAAACAAGGGCAACGATTTTACCGGGTTCACCCGCCGGGCGGCCGGTAAAACCAGGGCCATGGTGGTGGTGGGGGAGTGCGCCGGGGAGATGGCCAGGTCGGCGGCGGAGGCCGGGATAAAAAACATACTGTGGGCCGGCAATTTCCGGGAGGCCGTACTGCTGGCCAGGTCTGCGGCCCGGCCCGGCGACGTGGTCCTGCTTTCCCCCGCCTGCGCCAGCTGGGACATGTTCAAAAACTTTGAGGAAAGAGGAGACCTGTTTAAGCAGATAGTGAGGGAAATGGCAAGTGAAGGCAGTTAGCTGTTAGCTAGCGGCTAGCGGCTAGCAGCTAGAAGCTGACAGCTGATCCGGGGGTGGCCTGATGTGCCCGTGAAGAAGAAGTCTCCCGATTTTATCCTGTTTATAACGGTTATGATGCTGATCAGCATAGGCGTCGTCATGGTCTTCAGCTCCAGCAGCTATTACGCCATGTTTCCGCCTTTCAACAACCCGTTCTGGTTTTTGATCAGACAGTTGATTAACGCGTTGTTGGGCATTTCAGTCATGATTATAATGATGAAGTACGACTACTGGAAGTTGAAACGGTGGGCTCCTGTAATGCTGGCGGCCGCCGCAGTGCTGCTGGTTCTGGTGCTGACGCCGCTGGGGACCTCCAGGCTGGGGGCCCAGCGCTGGATCAACCTGGGATTTTTCAGCTTTCAGCCTTCGGAGCTTGCCAAGCTGTGCGTGGTCATATTTACGGCCGCCAGCCTTTCCCAAAAGGGGATCAAGGTGCGGAACTTCAGGGAAGGGGTGCTGCCCTTCCTGGTTTTAGCAGCCGTTTTTGCCGGCCTGATCCTGGCTGAGCCAGACCTTGGAACTGCCATAACCCTGGTGGGTACCGTATTTATCATGCTCTTCTGCGCCGGGGTGAGGCTGTCCACTCTTGCCGCCATTGGGATATTGGGCGCGGGGGCTGTAATTGCCGCCATTTTTACTGAGGATTACAGGAGAGACAGGTTTCTGGCCTTTCTAAACCCGGAAGAGGACCCCACCGGGGCGGGATGGCACATTCTCAATTCCCTGATGTCCCTCGGTTCCGGAGGACTTCTGGGCACCGGGCTGGGACAGGGCCGCCATTCCAAGTTCCTGTACCTGCCGGAAAGGCAGACCGACTTTATTTTCGCCGTTATCGGGGAGGAACTGGGATTCATCGGCGGTTGCCTGGTGATCCTTTTGTTTATACTGTTTATATGGAGGGGCTTCAAGATCGCCATTACTTCGCCGGACCCCTTCGCCAGCCTTCTGGCGGCCGGGATTGTTTCCGGCGTGGCCCTGCAGGCCATTATCAACATCGGTGTGGTCACCAGCTCACTGCCCATCACGGGCATCACCCTGCCCTTCGTCAGCTTCGGCGGAACGTCGCTGGTCTTCACCCTTATGGGGGTCGGGGTGCTGCTCAACATATCACGATATATAACGCCGAAGTAGCGGCTGGCAGCTGGCAGCTAGCGACTAGCAGCTAGAAGCTAGAAGCTGGCGGCTGCCAGCTAACAGCCACGGGGGTGTTGGTCGGTTGAGGTTTATAGTCACCGGTGGCGGCACCGGGGGACACATTTATCCGGCCCTGGCCATCGCCGGGGGCTTGAAGGAAAGGTTCGGGGCAGAAGTTTTTTACATAGGGGGAACCCGGGGGCTGGAGTCCGGGATAGTTCCCAGGGAGGGCCTCCCTTTTCGGGCCATCCCCCTGGCGGGGTTCAGGCGCGGCCTGTCGCCTTCCAACCTGGCGGCCGCCTGGAAGGCCGCCACGGGGGTGAACAAGGCGCGCCGCCTGATTAAGGAAATCCGCCCGGCCGCCGTAATCGGCACCGGCGGCTACGTTTGCGGCCCGGTGGTGCTGGCGGCGGCGCTGTCGGGGATACCCACCATGATCCACGAGCAGAACGCCTATCCGGGCATAACCAACCGGATCCTGTCCAGGTTCGTCCGCTGCGTGGCCCTGACTTTCGGGGAGGCCCGGAAGTTCCTTCCGGCCGGGGCCAGGGTTAAAATAACCGGGCTTCCCATAAGAAAGGAAATGCTTACCAGGGAGCGGGAGGAAGGCAGGCAGAGACTCGGCCTGCCCCCGGACGGTTTGCTGGTCCTGTCTTTTGGCGGCAGCCAGGGGGCCAGGAGCATAAATAACGCCATGATCCACGTGCTGAAACGGTTTGCCGGCCGGAGGGGGATTCATTTCCTGCACGTGACGGGCCCCGCCAATTACGGCCGGTTCATGGAGGAAATCGGCAGGGGTATGAATGTGCCTGAAAGTGGGAATATTACCATTAATTCCTATATGCACGACATGCCCAGCGCCCTTGCCGCGGCAGACCTGGTCATCTCCAGGGCCGGGGCCGCGACGCTGGCCGAAATCACCGCCGTGGGGCTGCCGGCAATACTCGTCCCTTATCCGCATGCCGCTGAAAACCATCAGGAGCACAATGCCCGGGCACTGGAGAGACGAAAGGCGGCGGTGGTGATCAGGGACCGGGACCTCACCGGAGTCCTGCTGGCCGCGGAACTGGAGAGGATTACCGGGCAGCCGGAACTGCTGGAGGAAATGGCCCGGGCCAGCAGGGAACTGGGCAAACCAGGGGCGCTGGGCGATATCCTTGACTGTGTTCAGGATATATTGGATAATAATCCAAAGTGAGCAGGGGAGGCCGCACCAAAAAGTCCGCCTTGGAAGGGGTTCGTGCGAAAAAGGCGCACATATTTTTGGTAGATTTTTACCGGGCTTTACGGGGCCTGGTTTAACATTTTTGTTCACGACAACAATAGCAGGCATTATGCCGGGATCAAAGGCGATAGATGTGGATATGGTCAAAGACATTCATCCCCGGCGGTTGACTGCCGGCAGCTTACAGCTTGCGGCTTGCGGCTTGAAGGTGGACAACCCTCCCCGGCAGGGGCCCGGTAACACCTCAAAGACAGTAAGCATACTATAATTTATCCTTGGGCAAACCTGATCTTGGGCATAATTTCCGACAGAAGGGAGTGGTATTGATTTGCAGCATATTCCCGAAAGGATTCACTTTATAGGCATAGGCGGGGCGGGGATGAGCGGGCTGGCCAGGATATTGATCGAACTTGGGCACAAGGTAAGCGGATCGGACCTGAGTCAAACCCATATCACCCACAGGCTTGAATCCATGGGGGCAAAATGCAATACCGGACATGTCGCCCAAAATGTGGAAGGTGCGGAGCTGGTGGTGGTTTCCTCCGCCATCAGGCCGGATAACCCTGAACTGGTAAGGGCCGTCGAGAAAAATATACCGGTCATACACCGCGGGGAATTGTTGGCCCTGCTGATGAAAAGGCAGTCGGGGATTGCGGTGGCCGGCGCCCACGGCAAGACCACCACCACTTCCATGCTGGCCATGGTTCTGGAGAAGAACGGCTTTGACCCCACCATAGTTATCGGAGGTGAATTGAACGACATCGGCGGAAACGCCAAGTTGGGGCGGGGTCAATTCCTGGTGGCGGAGGCCGACGAAAGCGACGGTTCCTTTTTAAAGCTTTCTCCCCAAATTGTCGTGGTGACCAATGTGGAGAACGACCACCTGGACTACTACGGGTCGGTCGAAAAGATAAAGGAAGCCTTTTCTTCCTTCCTGGCCAGGGTTCCCGGCGACGGCCTGGCCGCGGTCTGCCTTGACGACCCGGGACTGCGCGAGGTGCTGGGGGGATACGCCGGCCCCCTGGTCACATACGGAATTCAGGCCGGTGAAGCCGACTACGTGCTTAAAGACATTTTTCTGAACGGGATGTTCTCCAGAGGGCAGGTCTATTACCGGGGCAGGCGCCTGGGCACCCTGGAACTGAGCATTCCGGGCCAGCACAACCTGCTGAACGCCATGGCCGTGGTGGCGGTGAGCCTGCACCTGGGCATGGATTTCGGCGCCGTTGCCGGCGTCCTGGTTAAGTTTAAGGGCGCCGGGCGCCGCTTCCAGCTGACCGGGGAGTGGTCCGGAATCAGGGTGGTGGATGACTACGCCCACCATCCCAGTGAGATCAAGGCCACCCTGAAGGCCGCCAGGCAGGTGGGCGCAAAAAGGGTAATCACGGTTTTCCAGCCCCACCGGTACACCAGGACCTCTCTCCTCAGGGAGGAGTTCGGAACCGCCTTTCTGGATTCCGACGTGGTTATCGTGGACGATATATACTCCGCCGGTGAAAAGCCCATCGAGGGCGTAAGCTCGAGGTTGATCATCGAGGCCATGGAGAGGAACGGGCAGGAAAATGTGATCTACCTGGGTTCCCGGGAAAAAATAGTCGATTACCTGGAGGATTTTGTCCGGCCCGGGGACCTCGTGCTGACCATGGGGGCGGGCAACATCTGGGTTGCCGGGGAGCGCCTGGTGGAAAGGCTGCGGCAGTCCGCCGGGAGGGGTCTCCATGCCGGTTCCTGAACATTGCGGTGAACTCCGCAGGCTGATTGACAGCCCCGTGATGTTCGGGGAACCCATGCATTTGCACACCAGTTGGCGAATTGGCGGACCGGCGGATATATTTGTGGAACCCCTGGGAATTGAAGATTTAAAGGCGGTAATTGCTTACGCCCGTAATAAGGGCCTGCCCCTGACGATCATCGGGGCCGGAACAAACCTGCTGGTCAGGGACGGCGGAATCAGCGGCATCGTGGTGAAGATTGCGGGCGGTTTTGCGGATATCAGGGTGGACCGGGTTACCGTCACCGCCGGCGGGGGGGCTAAGCTTCACCGCCTGGCAAAGGCGGCAAGGGAAGCCGGTCTGGGCGGCCTTGAGTTTATCGCCGGCATCCCCGGGTCGGTAGGCGGGGCGGTGGTCATGAATGCCGGGGCCTACGGTTTTTCCGTGGGCGACCGGGTCCGGGAGGTGACCTGCCTCGACCTTGAGGGGAACCTGCGACGCCTGGACGGCGGGCAGATGGAATGGGGGTACAGGAAAAGCGTCCTGCAGGGCAGTGACTTAATCGTGGTGGAGGCTGTTTTCGGGGGATTTCCCCGGGACAGGGACCTGATTGCCGCGGACATGGAAAAAATACTTGGCAGCCGGAAGGCCAGGCAGCCTCTGGAGTATCCCAGCGCCGGCAGCGTCTTTAAAAACCCGCCGGGGAATTACGCCGGCAGGCTGATCCAGGAGTCCGGCTGCCCGGGGATGCGGGTGGGGGACGCCCAGGTGTCCACCAAGCACGCCAATTTTATCGTCAATCTGGGGCGGGCCACGGCCTCCGACGTACTGGGCCTGATTGCGGCGGTTCAGGAGAGGGTGCTGGAAAAATTCGGCGTAAGTCTGGAAATGGAGGTAAAGGTTCTGGGGCGTGACTGAGGCGGAGGTATTGGAATGCAAAAGTATATGATTGTCGGCGGCAACCGGCTGCAGGGAAAAGTTAGGGCGAGCGGCAGCAAAAATGCCTCCCTGCCCATACTGGCGGCCTCCCTGCTGGGGTCCGGGGAAAGTGTCATCCACGACGTGCCGAACCTGAAAGATGTTTCAGTAATGATGGAAGTGCTGCAGTGCCTGGGCGCCGGGATTAGAAGAGAAGGCAACACGGTGTGCGTAGACGCGAAAAAAATTGATAACCTGGAAGTAAGCGAAGAACTGATGAGAAAAATGAGGGCTTCCAACCTGGTTCTCGGGCCCTTGCTGGCCAGGTTTAAGAAGGTGACCATCAGCCATCCGGGCGGGCAGTTTACCTCATTGCATCATTCCGGAGAGCCCGGAGGATTCCAGCCCCTGCGAACATTGCAGGCCCGCCCCCTGGGGGGAGAAACCGGCGTGAGGCGGGTTTTGTGCTCTTGTCATGATTCTTGAAGGTTTATGTCCGGTCCGCCGGGCTAGAAATACAGGTCCCTCCGGCCCTGTTCAATCATTTTGAGACGGTCCAGGGTCAGCCGGCGGACCTCCGGGCTGGAGATGGCGTCCAGGTGTTCGGCGATGGCTTTCTCGCCCGCTTCCCGGGTGGCCGGGGAGGCGTAGTCCTCCAGGAACTCCTTAAAGGTGAGGATGGCGTTGGGCTGGCAGACGTTCTGAATTTGCCCGCTTTTGGCCAGGGCCATGAAACGGTCGCCGGTGCGGCCCCTGCGGTAGCAGGCCGTGCAGAAGCTGGGGATGTGGCCCGAAAGGCAGACGCTGCGCAGCACCTCGTCGGGACTGCGGTGGTCCTCCACCTGGAACTGGGGGGCCTCCCCGGCGGGGCCGGCGCAGGAGGACTTCCTCTCCTGTTCCAGCCTGTAGCCCCCCACCCCGGTGCACGACCCCGCGCTGATCTGGGATACCCCCACGGCCATCAGTTCCTCCCTGAACTCCGGCCGCTCCCGGGTGGACAGGATAATGCCGGTGTAGGGAACGGCCAGGCGCAAAACGGCGATAATCTTTTTGAAATCGGCATCCCCCACCAGGCATGGGAAGCTGTCGCAGTCCACGCCCTGCGCCGGGCGCAGCCGGGGCACCGAGACGGTGTGCGGCCCGACGCCGAACTCCTCTTCCAGGTGCAGGGCGTGCGCCAGAATGGCCAGCACCTCGAATTTAAAGTCGTACAGGCCGAACAGCACCCCCAGGCCCACATCGTCTATGCCGCCCTCCATGGCCCGGTCCATGGCCGTGGCGTGGTAGTCGTAATCCCGCTTTGGCCCGGCGGGGTGCATGGCCGCGTAGGTCTCCCGGTGGTATGTTTCCTGGAAAAGTATATAGGTGCCGATGCCCGCTTCCTTTAAGCGGCGGTAGTTTTCCGCCGTGGTGGCGGCGATGTTGACATTGACGCGCCGGATGCTGCCGTTTGCTTCCTTTACATCATAAATGGTTTCGATGGCCTCCAGGATGTATTCCATCGGGCAGTTCCGGGGATCTTCCCCGGCCTCCAGGGCCAGCCGTTTGTGCCCCAGGGACTCCAGCACCTTCACCTCTTCCCTCAGTTCGTCCATGGTCAGCCTCCGCCGGGGAAATTCGTTGTCCCGGCGGTAGCCGCAGTACACGCAATTGTTCACGCAGTAATTGCTGACATACAGCGGGGCAAACAGGACCAGCCGCCGGCCGTATATCTTTTCTTTAACCTCCCGGGCCGCCCGGTACATTCCGGCCAGCAGTTCCCCGTCCTCCAGGTGCAGCAGGACGGCGCACTCCCGGAGGGTCAGACCCCCGGCCAGGCGGGCCCGGTCGATAATCCGCCGGGCCTGTTCCCTGCCTGCAGTGCGGGCCTCCTCCAGCCACCCTTGAATCCGCCCCTCATCGATAAAGTCCGCCCGCATGGTTTTCATGTGCAATCACCTCCTGAAAATTTAATGGCATGGCCGTAATCCCGGGCAACCGGCCGGGCCAGCCCGGCCAGCAGCGCCTTGACGTTCTCCAGGGCCCGGCGGGGTTCATCCGTGATATCCGCCTTTTGGGGGTAGATGAGGTACCTGTCCCGCACCTCCGGCGGTGTGAAATTGACCATAATCACATTGGCGCCGCAGGTTAGGGCCGCCTTTCGCCCCCCGGGCGCCAGGGTGCCCAGGGCGGTGGTGGCCGGGAGGTGCGCCCGGGGCAGGCACAGCCTGGCCACGGCCAGGGTCTTCAGGGTCAGTTCAAGGCTTCCGGCTGCGGCTTCCTTCAGGGGAGTGTCCGGGTGGGGCAAAAAGGGGCCGATGCCGGCCATGTCCGTTTCCAGTTCGCGCATCAGCAGTATGTCCCCGGCCAGGCTGTCCAGGCTTTGGCCCGGCAGGCCCACCATGTTTCCGGACCCGGCCTGGTAGCCCAGTTCTTTCAGCCAGTGCAGGCACTCCAGGCGGGCCTGCAGGCTGCTGCCCGGCTTGAGGCATCGAAAAAGCTCTTCATCTGATGTTTCGTGCTTCAGCAGGTAGCGGTCGGCCCCGGCCTCCCGCCAGATCCTGTAATCTTCACGGCTGCGCTGGCCCAGGGAGAGGGTTACCGCCACGCCCCGCCTGCGCTTGATTTTTTCAACCAGCCCGGCAATGTACGGGCCGCTGTACAGCGGGTCCTCCCCGGACTGCAGGACCACGGTGCGGAATCCCATGGCCGCCGCCTTATCCACCGCGGACATTATTTCCCCTTCGTCCAGGCGGTAGCGGGGAAGCCGCCGGTTGTCCCGGCGCAGGCCGCAATACAGGCAGTTGTTGCGGCAGTGGCTGGAGAACTCGATGATCGCCCGCAGGTGGACGGCATCGCCCACCTTGGCCCGGCGGACCCGGCCGGCGGCCCGGAAAAGGGCGGCAGCCTGGCTGCCCCGGGCCGAAAGAAGGGTGACAATATCCTGCCTGCCCGGTTTTTTCCCATCCAGTACTACTTTCAGGGCGGCGGAAAAACGGTCCATGACTATCCAGCCCCGTTTTCGTCCAGCAGCGCCAGCATATCCGGGAAGGGCCCCAGGGCGCGCCGCAAAATGCCGTGCAGGCGGGCGATGAGCACTCCGTAGTTGACTATGGGCACTCCGGCGGCCTGGGCGGCCATGATCCGGCTGATCATCTCCCGGCGGTTAATCATGCAGGCGCCGCAGTGTATGATTAAGCGGTACCGGGCCAGGTCCCGGGGCAGTTCGATGCCGCTGGACCACCCGAAGCGCAGGTCTCCTCCCACCGCCTGCCGCAGCCAGCGGGGGATTTTCACCGTTCCGATGTCGTCGGCCACCCGGTGGTGGGTACAGGCCTCGGCAATCAGCACCTCGTCGCCGGGCTGAAGGTCTTCCACCGCCAGGGCCCCCCTGACCAGCGTGGCCAGGTCGCCCTTGTAGCGGGCAAAAAGGATGGAAAAAGAGGTCAGAAGCACCCCGGGGGGTGTGTCCGCGTCCACCTTCGGGAAAGCCTGGGAGTCCGTGATGACCAGGGCCGGGGGTTTTTGCAGCAGGCCGAGGGCGGCCTTCAGTTCCCGCTCCTTGACCACCATGGCCAGGCAGTCGTGGTCCAGCAGGTCCCGGATGGTCTGCACCTGGGGCAGGATCAGCCTGCCCCGGGGGGCGGCCAGGTCGATGGGCACCACCAGCAGCGCAAGTTCTCCGGGGGGCACCAGGTCGCCGGCAATGGTGGGGGCGGTCCAATCCTTGGGGGCGACCCTGATCATGGCCTGCTTCAGGTCGGCAATGCCACGGCGGGTCAGGGCGCTGACCCTCACCCAGGGTATTGGGGGGAGGGAGGAACCGGAATCTTGGCGGTCCGGCGGCAGGTCGGTTTTGTTCAATACCCCGATTACCGGTATATTCCTCTCCCCGGCCGCGTCAATGATACCCCTTTCCACTTCGCCGGGGCCGGTCCGGTGGTCCGCCACCAGCAGCGCCAGGTCGGTTTTGTCCAGCACCGCCAAACTTTTGGCCACCCTCAGGCTCCCCAGTTCCCCGGTGTCGTCCAGGCCCGCCGTGTCGATCAGGACCACCGGGCCGATGGGCAGGATTTCCATGGACTTGTACACCGGGTCGGTGGTGGTGCCGGCCACCGGCGAAACAATGGCCACCTCCTGCCCGGTGAGGGCGTTGATCAGGCTGGACTTGCCGGCGTTGCGCCGCCCGAAGATGGCGATGTGCAGCCTTGATCCGCGGGGTGTGTCATGCACCGTTCCCGCCTCCCCGGCCGGGGTCCTTTTTCAGCCGGCCTTTTCTACCTGTATAATTATATAAATTAAAGTGATCATTTATCACAAAATCCCGGTTTATGACTTTGCCGGCCTTTACTCCGGGGAATGATACCGGGGTTTTATTTTTCATCGGACAATCATCCTCTACATATATTTACAAAAAACAAAGGATGACCGGGGATGAAGCAGGGCGGCAAAAAAAAGGAATTTATTGTCAGGCATCACTGGAAGAATGGAAGATTCTCAGCCGAAAAATTTAAAAAGGCGCTTGAACAGATATTTGACCACTGGCTGCTGTCGGAGGAAGGCCGGGATCCGGAACCGGGCGGCCTGAAAGCCGGAAAAACCGATCTTGAAAAAGACGGGGGGTTCCCAGCCGATGGGGATAAAAGCGGGATACGTGAGGCTCTCCCGGGATGAGGACGGGCAAAGTGAAAGCATAGAAGGCCAAAAGACGGTAATTGCACATTATTACAGGAACGTGCTGCATTACACGGGGGAAATAGTCTTCTTCGTTGACGACAACTGCAGCGGGATGAATTTTGACCGGCCGGACTTTCAAAGGATGAGAAGGGAAGCCCTGAACAACAACCTGGATATCGTGGTTTTCAAAGACCTGTCCAGATTCGGCCGGGACAGCGCGGATACCCAGAAGTACTGGAAGGAGTTTGTCCTCAAGTGCGGTGTGAGACTGATTGCCGCCTCGCAAAACCAGGACTCCCTGGACAGGCACACCAGGAAGACCCTTGGCCTTTACGCCTGGCTCAACGAACAGTACGTGGAGGACATATCGGAAAAAATCCTGGAGAATTTCAGGTCCAGGCAGAAAAAAGGGGATTTGATCATTACGGTCCCGTACGGCTATGTAAAACGGGGGAAATCGGTCAGCGTCGACGAATTCGCGGCGGAGACGGTAAAAAGGATATTTAGTCTTTACCTGGCCGGGTACGGGTATAAAAAGATCGCCTCAATCATGAATGCGGAGGGAATACTGACGCCCTCGGCGTATAAAAACCGGTCCGGCGCACTGCCGGCGTGGAGCTTTCAGGCGGTGAAAAATATTTTGACCAATGAGTTTTACACCGGCGTCCTGCTGCAGGGGAAAACTTATAAGAAAGAAATAAAAGGCAGGTCTTTCCGCACCCCCCCCGACCGGGTGCTGAAATTTCCCGGCCACCATGAAGCCATTATTGACAGGGAGGTTTTCGACCTGGTCCAGGAGACCCTCAAGGACAGAAAAAAAAGGTCGTTCAGGGGTGCAAAGATCACTGCTCCCCGCCTTTTCTCGGGAAAGATAGTTTGTGAGAAGTGCAAAAAGACATACCTGTTCAAATCCAGGAGAAAAGGCGGCCCCGGATATTATATTTGCGGAACGCGCTACAAGTACGGCCCGGAATACTGCAAGAACATCACCATCCCCGAGAACAGGCTTGCCGGATTGATCCGGGAACAATTGAGAGAAAAGACGGATGAGAACAGGGAAGTGTTGCCGGAACTTAAAAGCAGGGCCGGCAGGCGGCCGCACTACGGAAAGACAGACATGGTCATCGCCAGGATAAGAAAGGAAATAGAAAAAAGGGAAAACACGCTTAAAAAAATATACCTGGACAGACTTGAGGCCAGAACCGGGTTCCCCGAATACCTGCTGGAACAGCTTATCAGCCGGACGTCCTCGGAGATAGACAGTCTAAGGCGGCAGCTGGAGTCGGCAACGGCCGCCCGTGACGCTTCCGCGGACCGGCGGGAAGCGCCGGAAGACCTGGACGGAAAACTGCTGAGATTTATTAACAGGCCGCTGGCCCGGAAGGACGTAGAGATTTTTATAAAAGAAATCAGGATTGACGGCGGGATAATCGACGTATACTGGAATATATAAGGAAAAGATCCGTGGCGGCCAATGAGGTGAACTACCCCGGGGGATGCAACATCGGGACCAGGCCCATGGACCTGCACCTGAAAGGGCTCCAGCGCATGGGGGCCGTCATTTCGGAAAGATACGGCTACATCACGGCGGAGAGCCGGGTGCTGACCGGGGCCGAGATTTACCTGGATATGCCCAGCGTGGGGGCCACGGAAAATTTGATGATGGCGGCGGTGCTGGCCAGGGGGACCACCATGATTAAAAACGCCGCCAAGGAGCCCGAGATAGTGGATTTGCAGAATTTTCTCAACCGCTTGGGAGCCGACATAAAAGGGGCCGGTACGGACGTAATCAAGATCAGAGGAGTGGAATCCCTGGGCACCGCGGAACACACGGTTATTCCGGACCGGATTGAGGCCGGGACTTTCATGGTGGCCGCGGCCATGACCGGCGGTGATGTGGTGATCACAAATGTCATTCCCGAGCATTTCGAGGCGGTGACGGCTAAGCTGAGGGAGGCCGGGGTGGAAATCACGGTGGGGGACGGCCAGGTCAGGGTAAGGGGAAATCCGCCCTACAGGTCGGTGGATGTCAGGACCCTGCCCTATCCCGGTTTTCCCACCGACATGCAGCCCCAGTTCATGGCCATGATGTCGGTGGCCCGGGGAACCAGCATAATCACCGAGACCATATTTGAAAACAGGTTCAAGCACGTCAGCGAGCTCCGGCGGATGGGGGCCGACATAAAGGTGGAGGGCCAGACCACCATCATCAAGGGAGTTTCCAAGCTCAGCGGGGCGGTGGTGGAGGCGTCCGACCTGAGGGCCGGGGCGGCCCTGATCCTGGCGGCCCTGGTGGCCGAGAACGGAACCGTGGTTGAAAACATAGATCACATCGACCGGGGCTACGACCGCCTGGAAAACAAATTCGGATCACTGGGGGCAAGAATAATCAGAGTGCACAGTTGATGCCCTCTTTTTTGGTTTTATAATGGACAAGTTCTTACGGGTTGATATAATAATATAAGCTGTACCACCTTAAAAACACTCATTCTGAAAGCTTTATTCGGTCGGAATCCGCCGGTTTAATCCCGAATTGGGACGGAGCAAGATGGAAAGGCTATAAGAGCGGCAGGAAGTGGTATATTGTCAGGAAGGCCTTCCAGGTATAATTTTCTGCAGAGCGTTTTCTTTATTGTCCTGATTTTGACCGCCGCCTACGTTCTGGCCCGTTCGCCGGTTTTTGAGGTGCGGGAGATAAGGGTGGCGGGGAACAGCTCCTTGACTCCGGAAACAATAATTTCGGCCTCGGGAATCAACCAGGGAGAGAACATTTTCAAGCTGGACCTCAAATCCAGCGCCGGGAAGCTGAAGAGTATACCCCTGGTAAAAAGCGTGGAGATGGCCAGAAGACTCCCGTCGACGGTGGAAATCAAGGTGGAGGAGAGGAAGCCCCGGGCGCTGCTGCCGGTTGGGGACGGCTTCATTCAGGTGGACGAGGATGGGGTTTGCCTGCAAAAGGGTGATCTTGCGGGAAGCCAGCTGCCGGTGGTGACCGGGGTTAATTTTTCAGCTCCGGCCCCGGGAGGACAGATTAAGTCGGAAGCCCTGGACAGGGCCCTGGCTGTTGTTATGGAGCTGCCCGCGGGGCTGCTGCCGATGTTGTCGGAAGTCAACGTCAGCGGGGACCAGTTTGTGGCTTATACCCTTGACGGTATCCAGTGCCGCCTGGGTATGCCCGGCGACATCGGGCAAAAAGGGGAGGTCCTGATGAAGGTTTTGAACGAACTCAAGGTGAAGGGGAAACGGATTGAATACATAGACCTTTCTTACACGGGCTCTCCGGTGGTGAAGTATGCGGAGTGAGCCATATAGCCGGATCACTGGGTCAGGACAATGCTTCAAGCAATCAGCCAATTTCAGCCCCGGTGGAGGCGTACCGGGAATGCCTTGACCATTCTGGATTCTGACTTCTGGATTCTGGATTCCGGCAAAAAAGAATTTCATGAGAGTAATCAAAGGGGGTGTCCCGGTGCGACCGAAGCCTTTTCACCTTGCCCTGGCCCTGGTGGGTCTGGTCCTGGGAATTTTGCTGTCGGTACAGTTCAGGCTGACCACGGAGACCATGAAGACTCCCCAGGTTTCCCGGGTGCAGGCCATGGCGGCCAAGGTCAATGAAGCCAGGTCTGAACGTGACCGGAAACAGGAGCAGGTGAACAAAATGCGGGCCGACCTGGACAAGATAGCCGCCGGAGCCGAGCTTGGCCCCTTAAGGGTTGATTTGACGGCCGCCCGCATTGAGGCCGGTCTGGCCGGGGTTACCGGCCCGGGCATCGAGGTCACCCTGAATGACAGCAATATGGCCGCCAAGCCCGGGGAAAACCCGAACCTGTACGTGCTGCATGACGAGGATATCCTGAGGGTGCTGAACGAGCTCAGGGCGGCGGGGGCCGAGGCCCTTGCCATTAACGGCCAGCGGGTGCTGGCCACCAGCGAGGTGCGCTGCACCGGGCCCACCATCCTGATCAACAGAAACCAGCGCCTGACTCCTCCCTTCGTGATCAGCGCCGTAGGCAACCAGGACAATCTGGCCAACTCCCTCAAAATGAGGGGAGGGGTGATTGAATACCTGCAAGTCTTCGGCATCCAGGCAAGCGTCAAGAAGGTATCCAATCTGAACATTCCCGCTTTTTCGGGCGTAATCAGCTTTGATTATGCCAAACCGGAGGCGGAGGTGCGGAATAACCAGTGAACAAGTCGATGTACCTTTCCATCGGTGTGATCACCATGATTCTGGGCGTCATGCTGGCCGTCCAGTTTCGCACCAACAGGTTTATAGAGCAGAGTGTGCCGGCGGACCGGGCCCAGGAGCTTCAGGTGGAGTACAGCAAGCTGGAAAAGGACATCCGGAAGTTTGACCGGGAGATCGAGGACCTTACCTACAAGCTGGAACAGGCCAAAAAAGGACAGATGCAGGCCCGGGAAGCCATCCAGGACGAGCTGAAAAAGGCCAGGATCAATGCCGGGCTGGTTACTGTATCGGGTCCCGGCATCGAGGTGGTTATGGACAACCCCCCCAGCCAGTCCAGGAGGAACAGCATATTCATCATCCGGGACGTCGATCTGCTGAGGGTGGTGAACGAGCTGTGGGGGGCCGGGGCCGAGGCCGTTTCCATCAACGGCCAGAGAATGATTTCCACCTCCGAGATCAGGCAGGCCGGGTCCTTTATCAACATAAACCTGGAGCGGATCGAGCCTCCGTTTCAAATCCTGGCCATCGGCAGCCCGGAGAAGCTTAAAAGCGCCCTGGAAATAAGCGGGGGGCTGGCGGATTACTTCAAGGACCTGGGAATAGTGGTCAAAATCCAGTCTCACAGCAGTTTAACCGTGCCGGCATATAGCAAGAGCCTGCAGTTCAACTATGCCAAGGCCGTTTGGAAAGGATGATTCAAATTGTGGATGGGAGTATGGCTGGCGGTTATAGGCCTGGCGCTGGGAATCGCCTTGGGATTGAATTTGCCCTTCACCATTCCCCAGGCGTACGCCAAGTACATGTCGGTGGCCGCCCTGGCCGCCCTGGACTCGGTTTTCGGGGGAATCAGGGCCGCCATGGAGGACCATTACGACAACAAGATATTTATCACCGGCTTTTTCAGCAATGCCCTGCTGGCCGCCGGCCTGGCCTTTATCGGGGAGCGGCTGGGCATAGACCTGTACCTGGCGGCGGTGGTTGCCTTCGGGGTGAGGCTGTTCCAAAACCTGGCCATTATCCGCAGACACTTGCTTAAAAAATAAATTTCACCGGTAAAAAAGGGAAACTGCCACTAATGTTGAATTTTACAGTTTAAGCAAAGCTTGGTGGAGTGTCGTGACGGACCCCCGGCGGGGGGCTGAAATAGCAGGAGGGAAGGTAAAAAAGCAGGTTCATGGATACTGTAGCCGGCCTGGACATCGGTTCTTCCCATGTTGTTGTCGCGGTGGCTGTCCCGCCAAGCCCTGCTGCAAGGGAATGGAAAAACACCAGGGAGTCCGGGGACGCCAGGTCTTCATTGGCGGCCGGGGCGGCGAAGGATTATAAGGTGGAGTTTTCGGGCACTCTGGGCCTGCGCAGGGGGCGGGTCAGTGATCCGGCCGCCCTGTCCGCCTCCATCAGGGATGCCCTGTCCCGGGCCGAAACCGCCGCCGGGGCAAAGGTGGGCACGGTTTGTCTCGGGCTGCCCGGACACACCGTTGAGTTTTACCGGAAAAAGTACAGCAGCCTGATCGGGAAAAGGCGGATCAACCAGCAGGATATAGAAAGGATCAGCCGCCTGGCCATGGTTTCCGACCTTCCGCCGGGACGGAGAATAATCCAGGCGATCCCGGTGGAATATGCGGCGGACGGTGTCCCGGCGGACGGGATACCCCTGGGGATGTACTGTTCCAGGCTGGAAGCGGAGTTCGTGATCATTGCCGCCGACAGCATCCTGGTTGACCAGCTGGTGGAGACCGTTCACGGGACGGGGGTGAAGGTGGTTGATGTTGTTCCGTCCACCCTGGCCGCCGGCGGGGTCCTTCTCGACCAGGCGCAGCAGAGGCTGGGGGCGGTCCTTGTCGATATAGGGGTTTCCTGTACCGGCATTCTGATTTATAACCACGGGTACCCCGTGGCGTTTGACGTTATTCAGGTGGGCGGCGGACACATTACCAGCGACCTGGCCATTTGCCTGAGAACAACCCTGGAGGGGGCCGAGGAGGTTAAGATAAACGTCGGACTGGGCCCCAAAAGGGCCGAAGGCGAAGACGGCAGGCAGGGCGGACCGGGCGTGGTCACCATTCCCCGCCTGAGCGGATCCGGGTTTAACCGGGTTCCGCTGAAAAAAGCCGTCAGCGTAATTGAGGCCAGAATATGCGAGATACTGGAGTTGGCCGGATCGTCAGTCAGCAGGCTGACCGGAGGCCTCGGTTTGCCCGGCGGAATGGTTTTGGCCGGAGGAGGGGGCAGGCTGAAGGGCCTTGACCTCTTTGCGGCTGAATACCTGGGTGTCAAGGTCCGTCAGGGAGCCCCGGGAATTGAGGACGAAAACTCCCGCATCGCCGCGAACACGGCGGGGGCGGTTGGATTACTGAGACAGGTGAAGAAATTTTTTTACCCGGCTGAGGCGGAACAACTGCCGCCGGCCGATTTGCTGAGCAGGGTCAGGGCTATTTTCAAGGTCTCCCGTTGAATACTCGGAATAAAAAAAGTCGGTAAAGGGAGGATAAGCTGAATGCTGGATTTTGAGATCGAACTTGAGCAGTTCGCCACTATAAAGGTGATTGGAGTGGGCGGCGGGGGCAACAACGCCGTCAACAGGATGATCACCGCCGGTCTGAAAGGGGTCGAATTTATAGCCGTGAACACTGACGCCCAGGCCCTGCAGCTTTCCCAGTCGGACATCAAGATCCAGATCGGGGCGAAACTGACCAAGGGTCTGGGAGCCGGGGCCAACCCCGAAATCGGGCAGAAGGCCGCCGAGGAGAGCAGGGACGAGATAATCAAGGGCCTCAAGGGCGCCGATATGGTTTTTGTCACCGCCGGCATGGGCGGGGGGACCGGTACCGGGGCCGCGCCCCTGGTGGCGGAGGTGGCCAAGGAAATGGGCGCCCTCACCGTCGGGGTGGTGACCAAGCCCTTCACCTTTGAAGGCCGGAAGAGGATGGCCCAGGCCGAAATGGGAATCCAGAACCTGAAGGCAAAGGTGGATACGCTGATTACCATTCCCAACGACCGTCTGCTGCAGGTCATTGACAAACATACCTCCATCATGGAGGCCTTTCGCATTGCGGACGACGTGCTGCGCCAGGGAGTGCAGGGCATTTCGGACCTGATTGCGGTGCCGGGACTGATCAACCTGGATTTTGCCGACGTGAAAACCATTATGAGGGATACCGGTTCCGCCCTGATGGGGATCGGGGTGGCCGCCGGCGAAAACAGGGCCGCCGAGGCCGCAAAGATGGCCATATCCAGCCCCTTGCTGGAGACATCCATCGAGGGGGCCAGGGGGGTTTTGCTGAATATAACCGGCGGATCCACCCTGGGGCTTTTTGAAGTGAACGAGGCCGCGGAGATCATCGCCCAGGCGGCCGATCCCGAAGCCAACATAATTTTCGGCGCGGTCATTGACGAGAGGCTGGAGGACGAGGTCAGGGTGACCGTCATCGCCACCGGTTTTGAACAGAAAGCGGCCAGAAAGGACAAGACCAGGCCGGAGATTGAGCTGAAGTCCTTCAGCGGAAGTGATGAACTGGACATTCCGGCGTTTTTGAGAAGAAGGTAAAAATAGCTTGTCTTGAAAGGTACGGGTCGGAATACAGAAGACAGAAGTCAGAAGACAGAATGGTAATGCGCCATACAGCCGCTTGTTATGGGCGGCTTTTTTATTGCATGTGCGTTGAAGACCCGGAACGGGGACCCTCCGGCAAATAGCGTGTATTGTGGGTTAATTACCGGGCTATAGCCGGAAATTGCCGGCAGAAAAAAATATGGCGGAACAAATAGTGACAGATATTTCCAGTCCTGGCGTATATAATTAATGCCAGGGCTGCTTTGTTGGGCTTGTATAAGTTACTGGAAAGAAATCTATGCCCAGGTTCAGATAAACTGCTTGTCATATATAAGGAACCGGGGCCATATACTGGTGGGAGAGCCCTTACTTTCCGGAGGTGCCCTTAATGTACACCACGGTGGTGTACCTGGATAAGGTCTTTTTAGGCAACCTTCTGGTCAACGGGGTAATTCTCTGGGCCGCCGGCAGGCTGAGCCAGGTGAGGGTAAAGCATTACCGGGTATTGATTGGCGCCGGCCTGGGCAGCCTTTATTCCCTGGTCTTCTTCCTGCCCGGGGCGGAACAGTTTTTTTCTTTTTTAGCCAAGGTCATGGTTTCCCTGGCCATGGTGGCCGCGGCCTTTGCGCCCCTGCCGCCCAGGAAATTCGCCCTTTGCCTGTCCTTTTTCTACCTGGTGTCCTTTGCCGCCGGAGGCATGGTGATCGGCTTATCCTACCTGGCCGGCCATGCCGGGGGGTTTGGGCAGTCCGGAAGTATTGCGGCCGTGGCCCACAGGCACCTGTGGCCGGGCCTGTTGCTGGCGCTGGTTGTGTTATGGGCCGGTTCGGCCGTGCTGCCCAGGTACTTCAGGGGAAGGAACAGGAAAGAGGCGGTTAAGCTGCCCATTACCATATATCTTGAGGGAAAGAGGGTTACGGTACGGGGGTTGGTGGACACCGGCAACAGCCTGTGCGATCCGGTTTCCGGGGATCCGGTGGTGGTGGTGGAGCACGGCGCCGTCAGGGACGTGCTGCCGGGCCCGATGAAGGATCCGGCAGTCTGCGCCGGGGACGCCGTCGGCGTGATTGAAAGGATGATGGACACTCCCTGGTCCGTCAGGCTCAGGCTGATACCCTTTCGGTCCCTGGGAAGCCACCGCGGGATCATGCTGGGAATAAAGCCGGACAGGATTGAATTTTCCAGTGACGGCCGGGCCCGGAAAGTGGATAAAGTGGTGATCGGAATACACGGCAGGAGGCTTGACCCGGGCCGTGACTATAACGCCATCATCAACCCCTCCCTGCTGGACCGGGCCATTCCCGCGTAACGGGACGCCGGCCGGAAAACGGCATAACTGGCCCCTGCCGCGCAAACCGGGTCCATCGCTGATGCGGGCAGAAGAACGACTGGGGGAGGAATGAGAAGTGTTTAAATTGTGGAAGATCAGGCTGACACTCCGCCTGACCCTGGTAAGGCTTCTCCGGTGGCTTGGAGAATGGCCCGAGGTATACTATGTGGGCAGCAGTGAGGCCCTTCCGCCCCCGCTTTCCAACGACGAAGAGCTTTTTTTAATCAATAAGCTGGAGGCCGGAGACGGCGCGGTGCGCAGCGTGCTGATCGAGCGGAACCTCCGCCTGGTGGTTTATATCGCCAGGAAATTTGAAAGCACCGGGATAGGTATCGAGGACCTGGTTTCCATAGGCACCATCGGACTGATCAAAGCGGTGAACACCTTTGACCCGGCCAAAAAAATCAAGCTGGCCACCTACGCTTCCCGCTGCATTGAAAACGAGATTCTGATGTATCTCCGCCGGAACAGCAAGACAAGGACCGAGGTTTCCTTCGACGAGCCGCTGAACATCGACTGGGACGGCAACGAGCTTCTCCTGTCGGACGTGCTCGGCACCGACAACGATGTAATCTACAAGTACATCGAGGAGGAGGTGGACAAAAAACTCCTGCATCTGGCCCTGGAAAGGCTGACGGGAAGGGAAAAAAGGATCATGGAGCTGCGCTTCGGCCTCAACAACGGGTCCGAAAAAACACAAAAAGAGGTTGCCGACATGCTGGGCATATCCCAGTCCTACATATCAAGGCTGGAAAAGAGGATCATCAAGAGGCTGAAAAAGGAAATTCACCGCATGGAGTAGAATTCAGCCGCCGGACGCAGGCCGCCGGTTGTCGGTATGGATTTTGGCTTTCGGATTTCGCCGCCCGCAAGGGTGGCTTGTTTTTTGTATAGGAGGGCGGCATGTCGAATTATGTATAAACGCATAGTGCGGGGGCAATAATGAGATTGAAGCAAACGCATAAAGCTGGATAAGGGTGGGAGCCGCCGATGCTTGTCAACAAGGTGGAAATTTGCGGTGTAAACACTTCTAAACTCCCCGTACTGACCGGATCCCAGATGCGCTCCCTGTTTGAGGCCATGCACAAAGGAGATGCCAGTGCCAGGACCCAGTTGATCAACGGCAACCTGCGCCTGGTATTAAGCGTTATTCAGAGGTTTACCAACCGCGGTGAGTACGTTGACGACCTTTTCCAGGTTGGCTGCATCGGGCTGATGAAGGCCATCGACAATTTCGACCTGTCCCAGAACGTCAAGTTTTCCACCTACGCGGTTCCCATGATCATAGGAGAAATAAGGAGGTATCTCCGGGACAACAACCCCATCCGGGTCAGCCGTTCCCTGCGGGACGTGGCCTACAAGGCCCTGCAGGTCAGGGACACCCTGGTGAACAGGTATTCCCGGGAACCCTCCGTCAACGAAATAGCCGGTGAGCTGAAGATTCCCAGGGAAGAGGTGGTTTTCGCCCTGGACGCCATCCAGGAGCCCATATCCCTCTTCGAGCCCATCTATCACGACGGCGGGGATCCCATTTTTGTGATGGACCAGATCAGCGACGACAAGAACCAGGACCAGAACTGGCTGGAGGGCATCGCCATCAGGGACGCCCTGCGTAAATTGAGCGACCGGGAGAAGCACATCCTGACCCTCCGCTTTTATGAAGGCAAAACCCAGATGGAGGTGGCCGAGGAGATAGGGATTTCCCAGGCCCAGGTTTCGCGCCTGGAAAAGGCCGCCCTGAACCACATGAAGAAATACCTTTGATTTTGTACGAATACCGGTTTAATTTGATGAAACATTGACCACACTGGTAGATAAAGCAGATTGCCGGGAGAAGTGGTCAGTTGAGACGGTTTTTGTACATTTGCGCAGTGGCGGCGGCCATTGCCGCCGCAGCCGCGGGACTGCGGGCCGAGGGCGCCGGCTGGGCGCCGGCGGTTGGGGATTCCTCCCTGATCCGGTTTCACGTGATTGCCAACAGCGACTCCCCCGCCGACCAGGCCCTCAAGCTGAAAGTCAGGGATGCCGTTATCCGGGAGATGACCCCCGTCCTGGCCGGGGTTGACGATGCAGGGGAAGCCAGGACCAGGGTGGACGCCAGCCTCGGGCTGATTAAGGCGGCGGCCGAAAGGGCCGTGGCGGAAAACGGGTACGGTTACCCGGTGGAAGTAATGCGGGGGAACTACGATTTTCCGGAGAAAACCTACCGCGTGAGGATCGGGAATGAAGGGGAGGCCCGGGACCTCACCCTTCCGGCCGGCCGTTACGAGGCCGTGAGGGTGGTCATCGGGAGCGGAAGGGGCGCCAACTGGTGGTGCGTGCTGTTTCCTCCGCTCTGTTTCGTCGGCCCCGCCGAAGAAAACCTTCCCGCAGGGGACCCGGACCGGAAGGACGGGGTCCCGGTTGAGGCGCCGGCCTTCCGGTATGCCCCGGAAAGGCCTGAAATGGCGGAATGCGGGGCGGCCGTCCAATACAGGTTCAAGTTGGTTGACTGGTATAAAAAAATCAGGAATTGGGAACTGGGAATCGGGAATTAGGGCCCGCTTCTAAACCAGGCATCCTCCTCATATAAATAATGTAGTACGGGAGGTGCCCCAAAAAATGGTAAAGATTTCAGAACTCAGGTTGAGGGAAGTCATCAATGTTACCGACGGCAGGCGCCTTGGACCCATCAAGGATATTGACATTGACCTCGAAGAAGGCCGGATCAGCGCCATAATCCTCCCGGCATACGGCGGCAGGATTATGGGCTTTTTCGGCAGGGACAGCGAGATCGTCATACCCTGGGACAAGATAGTGAGGATAGGTGTGGACGTTATCCTGGTGGAACTGGTTGTCCCCCAGGAAGCCCGGTCGGGTTATTATTACAGCCGCGAAAAGTGGTGATCCCGAAGCCCGCTCCGTATTTCGGGCGCCTTAATCCGGGCCGGCGGCTGACAGGCGGCAAATCCGAAAAATTGCAAAAATTTAAATTAGCAATGGGAGGGAAGTTTATTCTCTCCCTTTTTAATTAATGGCACCTTTTTCCGTTTTTGCCGGATGGAACAATATATAGTATAATGACCTTGCCGCCTATACAATATAGTGTTGGCCTGGTGTTCAGCGTTAAAACCCAGCCGGGGGTGTGCGCATTGAGATGTCTGTACTGCGGGTTTTCAGACAGCAGGGTGCTTGATTCAAGGCCGGCTGAAGATGGAAATTCAATCCGGCGGCGGAGGGAGTGCGGAGGTTGCGGACGCCGCTTCACCACCTATGAAAGGGTGGACGAAATTCCCCTGATGGTGGTGAAAAAGGACGGCCGGCGGGAGCCCTTCGACCATAAAAAACTGCTTTACGGGCTGGCCAAGGCCTGCCAGAAAAGGCCCATCTCCATGGAAAAGCTGGATGCCACCGTCAACGCCATAGAGCGTGAACTCCGCAACACCGCGGAAACCGAGATCAGCAGCCGGGATATCGGGGAAAAGGTGATGGATCACCTGAGGCAGCTGGACGAGGTGGCCTACGTCCGGTTTGCCTCGGTGTACCGGGAATTCCACGATGTCAGCAGCTTCCTGGGAGAGATAGAAAAGCTGATGAGGGCCAACAACCGGGATCAATAGCCAATAGCTTTATGCATAAGGAGGCGGGCGATGTTCAAGGTAATCAAGAAGCGGGACGGGCGGGAAGTTCCCTTCGACGAAACAAAAATCACCGACGCCATTTTCAAGGCGGCCAGGGCGGTGGGCGGGGAGGACCGCCAGACAGCCATGGAGCTGACCATCGAAGTGCTGAAGATGCTGAAGAAAAAGTACAACGGGAGCGTTTTCGGCGTGGAGGACGTGCAGGACGTGGTGGAGAAGGTGCTCATCGAGGCCGGCCACGCCCGCACCGCCAAGGCCTACATCCTTTACCGGGACAAGCGGACCCGCATCAGGGAGGCCAAGGGGGACCTGATGGACGCGGTGGAGGAGATCCTGGAGGAAACAAACCGGGAAAACGCCAACATCAGCAATTCGCCCTCGGCCAAGATGCTCCAGATAGCCAGCGCGGCCAGCAAGAAGTTCTACCTGACCAGGCTGATCCCGGAAGAGATGTCCCAGGCCCACGTCAGGGGCGACATTCACATACACGACCTCGACTTTTACGGCAAAACGCTCACCTGTGTGCCCGATTTTGAGTATACCCTCATCAGGGACAGCCAGGGCGATGTGCGCAGGGTAAGCTTTGATTTTTTCAATAAACTGATGTCTCTTAATCAAACACAGGTAAGAAAACTGGAGGGTTATGAACTCCTGCCGGTGTCGGGTTATCAAATTTTAGGCCGCACGGGCTGGACCAAAATTGAAAAAGTCATGCGCCGGAAGCTGGCGCCCGGGGAGAACCTGTACCGCATCAAGCTGCGCAAGGGGCTGCCTTTGCATTTGACGGGTGAACACAAGGTTCCGGTCATGCGGGACAGCCGGGAAGTGCTTTTGCCCGTGAAAGAAGTTAAAAAAGGGGACCGCCTGCTGCTGGCCGGGCAGGAATTCGACCCTGATTATGAAATACCGGTGCTGGATCTGTTCGTGGCCGGACGGGACAGGATACCCTGCGGAATTACCATTAGAAACGCGCAAAAATTAATTTACTGGCTTAAATACAATTATGACGATTTTAACTTTAAACTGACCGTGGGGGCCAAACAGAGCGTTAGGGGCGGCTGGATGCTCAGCGGAGAGGAATACGCAAAGATCGCCGAAAAGTACAGCATACCGTACGAAGTCAAAAAACATCTTACAGTGACCACCACCAAGGGAAGCAAGACTTTACCCGCCTACCTGCCGGTTTCGCCGGAGTTGTTCAGGCTGTTGGGTTATATCCTGGCGGAAGGGCATGTTAATGTTTCCTCTTCCGGCAGGTCGATAGCCATTATCAACGCTGATGAGCGGATTCAGCAGGACATTGACCGCTGTGTTGAGGCGGTGTTTAATGACCGGACAACGGTGATTTACACGGATGGCAGCAAACTAAGGCAAAAAGGGCGCATGCTTAACGGGTCGGTTTACACGGCTTTCCTGCAGAACGTTTTGGGATTAAAATTCGGCGCCGCAGAAATGGACATTCCGGATGTGGTCAACAACGCTTCGGTTGAATTAAAAGCGCACTTTCTGCAGGGTTTGTTTGACGGCGACGGCCATTACGGCGACGGGAGAATCAGCTACGGGACAGTCTCCGGGAATTTCGCCGGGAAATTGATCCTGATGCTGCAGGGAATGGGCATTTCCGCTTCCTGCCAGAGAATCGGATCCCTGGGCACGCCTGTGGTGGTCAACGGGGTGGAGGTAACCAGGCGCAATTACGACACCCACGTGGTGAACATTCTCGACGCGGAAAACATTAAGAGATTTCTGGCAGTGGTGGAAAGCGCCAAGGATCGGCAAAGGATCAGGGATTACGCCTATACTGTGCCGGGCAGGAACCTGAATCCCCGGGACGTCATGGCCGTGGACGAGGTGGCGGGATACGACCGCTTCGTGTTTGACCTTGAAACCACGGAGCACTGGTTTACCGTGAATGACTACGTGGTGCACAACTGCATTCAGATCCCCCTGGGCCGGCTGCTGGCCGAGGGGTTCAACACCGGGCACGGCTACATCAGGCCGCCCAAGCGGCCCACCTCGGCCACGGCCCTGGCGGCCATCATCCTCCAGAGTTCCCAGAACGACATGCACGGAGGGCAGTCCTTCGCCTTTTTCGACCGGGACATGGCGCCCTTCGTGGAAAACGCGGACGACTTCGAGACCTACCAGGCCATGGAGGCGCTGATATACAACCTTAACAGCATGCATAGCAGGGCGGGGGCCCAAGTTCCATTTTCTTCCATTAACGTGGGGACGGAGACTTCTGAAGCCGGCCGCCGGGTTGTGCGCAACCTGCTGCTGGCCTACGAGGCCGGGCTGGGGAACGGCGAGAACCCCATTTTCCCCAACATCATTTTCAGGGTCAAGGAAGGGGTTAACCTGAACCCCGGGGACCCCAACCACGACCTTTTCAAACTGGCCGTGAAGGTGGCCTCCAAGCGGCTGAACCCGACCTTCAGCTTCATGGACTCCTCCTTCAACCGGGAGTACGGCGACCAGGTGAGCTACATGGGCTGCCGCACCAGGGTGATGGCCAACCGGCGGGGGCCGGTGGTGACCGACGGGCGGGGGAACCTTTCCTTCACCACCATAAACCTGCCCCGGGTGGCCATCAGGGCCGAGAGAAACCTGGAAACGTTCTACCGGTACCTGTCCGAGATCATGGACCTGGCCGCGCGCCAGCTCTACCACCGCTTTACCGTTCAGGCCAGGCTCAAGGTGAAGGATATGCCCTTCGTGATGGGGCAGGGTCTCTACATCGGGTCGAAGGACCTGAAGCCGGAAGACCCCATTGAGCCGGTGATCGTCAACGGCACCCTTTCGGTGGGATTTATCGGGCTGGCCGAGGCCCTGGTGGCTCTGACCGGCGAGCATCACGGGCAGAGCGAGGAGTCCAGGGAACTGGGCCGCCAGATCGTGTCCTTTATGCGCAGGAAGATAGACGAGGCCTGCGAGGAGTACGACCTCAACTACACCCTGCTGGCCACGCCCGCCGAGGGCCTGAGCGGCCGGTTCGTCAAGCTGGACCGCAGGGAATTCGGGATCATCCCGGGGGTTACCAACAAGGAGTACTACACCAACTCTTTCCACGTGCCGGTGGACTTTTCCATCAGCAGCTTCGACAAGATCAGCATCGAGGGGCCCTTCCACAAGTACTGCAATGCCGGCCACATCAGCTACGTGGAGATGTCGGCCCCGCCCCTGCACAACCAGCAGGCGGTGGAGTCCATCATCAGGCACATGGCCGCCAGCGACATGGGCTATGCGGCCATCAACTACCCGGTGGACTACTGCACCGGCTGCAACCATCTGGGCGTGATCAACGAGGATGCCTGCCCCTCCTGCGGGTCCTCTAAAATCCGCAGGGTCAGGCGCATCACCGGCTACCTGAGCACCGTGGACCGCTTCAACGACAGCAAGGTGGCCGAGCTGAAGGACCGCACCCCGCACGGTTTTTAAAGAACACAGAACTCAGAATGGGCCCTGGACCGGGTTCGGTTGCCGCCGGCAACACCCGGTCCAGGGCCGTTTTGTTTCAGCCCTGCATGTCTTCTATGATTTTTTGGACCCTCTTGTGCAGTCCGGACTTGGACTGCACCTTTCCCTCCTTTATTTGCCTTTCCATCTGCCGCAGCTGGGCGAAGAGTTTTTTGTCCGAGGTGACGTGCACCTTATAGCCTTTGTTTGATTCCGTTATCTTTTGGTACGCCTCTTCCCTGATGGACTTCAGGCGGAGCCGGTTGAAACCTTTCACCTTAACGGCCGCCGATATTTCGCCGTTGATGACCACGGCGGCGCAGTCCTCCACACCCCTGACCGTTTTGGCCGTTTCCTTGACCTTTTCGGCCAGTTCCTGGTCGATCCGGACTTCGCTGTCGGTCAAGCCGGCCCCGGGCTGGGGTTTTTTGGAAGGAAAGCTCCCGGCGCCGCAGCCGGCGGTCAGCACCAGCAACGATATAATTACAGCCGCAAGAAAAGCTCTCATTAAAGCCATCACCCTTGATTCCCGCCGCTTAAGCGGCGCCGGGCGGAGCCCGGTTTTTTATCCTTTCGGCTTGAACAGCAGCGCGGCCAGGAAGCCGAATATTATGGCGGCGGACACCCCGGCGCTGGTAACTTCAAAAATGCCGGTGAGGATTCCGATGATCCCCGTCCTTTCAGCCTCGGCCAGGGCTCCGTGGACCAGGGCGTTGCCGAAGCTGGTGATGGGGACGGTGGCGCCGGCCCCCGCGAAGTCGATCAGCGGCTCGTAGAGGCCGAAGCCGTCCAGGACGGCCCCCGAGACCACCAGGATGCTCATGGTGTGGGCCGGGGTAAACCTGCCCACGTCCATCAGCAGCTGGCCGATGACGCAAATCAGCCCGCCCACCACAAAGGACCAGATGTATGTTTCCATGTCCACCACTCCTCATGGCCCGTATTCTATGGAAACGGCGTGGGCGATGCAGGGAATGCTTTCCTTTTGCTGGTACGAAAGGGGGGACAGGAGTGCCCCGGTGGCCACGATCAGCACCTTTTTGAGTTCGCCCTTTTTCATCCTGTTCAGGATGTGGCCGTAGGTCACCACGGCCGAGCAGCCGCAGCCGCTCCCCCCCGCCAGCGCTTCCTGCCGTTGATTTTCGCCGTATATGATCAGGCCGCAGTCCGTAAACCTGCCTCCGGGGATTTCAATTCCGTGTTTTTTGAGCAGGTCCGCGGCAATTTCAAATCCCACCCGGCCCAGGTCGCCGGTGGCTATTAAATCGTACTCCCCGGGAGAGACGCCAAGGTCCCTGAAGTGGGCCGTGATGGTGTCCGCCGCCGCCGGAGCCATGGCGCCCCCCATGTTGAAGGGATCGGACACCCCCATGTCCACCACCCTGCCTATGGTGGCGGCAACCACCCTGGGGCCTTCCCCGCCGGAAGACAGAAGGGCCACGCCTGCCCCGGTCACCGTCCACTGCGCCGTGGGCGGCTTTTGGGCACCGTACTCGGTGGGATACCGGTATTGTTTTTCAGCCGCGGCGTTGTGGCTGACGGTGCCGCAAACAACGTTGTTCCCGGACCGGCTGTCCACGATCAGGGATCCGAGGGCAAGGCTCTCCATGGAAGTGGAGCACGCCCCGTACAGGCCCAGGAAGGGCGCTCCCAGAGTCCTGGCGGCAAAGCCGCTGGATATGATTTGATTGAGAAGGTCCCCGCACAGGAAGAACTGGATGTCCTGTTTTTTCAGGCCCGCCTTTTTGATTGCTATTTCACAGGCCTCTTCCAGCATCTTTTTTTCCGCTTTCTCGTAGCTGTCCTGCCCCAGCCACAAATCCCCGTGCAGGAGGTCGAAATCCTCCGCCAGGGGGCCCCTGGCCTCAAAGGGCCCGCCGACGGCCGCCGTGGAAATGATCACCGGCCGGCTTGAGAACACCCAGGTCTGGTGTCCCTGCAGCATCCTAGGATCCCCCCAGCATGGTTATGACTGTCCTGATCAGCACCACCACGAAGGCGGAAAACACGCCGAAAACGATTACCGAACCGGCCAGCTTGAACATTTTGCCCCCGACCCCCAGCACGAACCCCTCTGTTCTGTGCTCCATGGCCGCCGAGGCGATGGAGTTGGCGAAGCCGGTCACGGGCACCGCCGTTCCGGCGCCGGCCCACTGGGCGATATGGTCGTATACGCCCAGGGCGGTCAAAACAACTGAAATAATGATCAATACCGCGATGGTGGGATTGCCCACCGTTTTTTCGGTGAAATCAAAATTCCACAGGAAAAAATCCGAGATAAACTGGCCGAAAAGACAAATTGCCCCGCCCACCAAAAAGGCCAATACACAGTTGCGCAAAACCGGGCGCCGGGGCTCCCTGGCCCTGGCGAAGGAATGGTACTCCTGCTGCGCCGGGGTTAATTTTTTCTTTTTCTTGTTCGACATGGATTGACCGCCTTTCTTCAGCTTTTAAGCAGGGGCCCGATTTCGTCAATCACTTCCGACAGCGTTCCGGCGCACCTCCCGTACACTTCCCCGGCTTCCGGCCGCTGCGTGCCCAGGGCGTACAGTTCGCAGTCGGCCTGGCATTTTTTCAGGGTGGCGAGGACAAGATCCTTCGTTTTGGGCCTGGGCACCTGGATGGCGTCGTCGAATAGATCGAGGTAGATCTGCCCCGTGGAGTCCACCTGGGCGATGAAGACGTTTTCGGGGGCCACCCCGGCCTTTTCCAGTTCGGTGTGCAGCCACTTCCTGTTCAGCCCCATGGCCGCCAGGGGTTCGTCCATGATAATTCCGTCCAGGATCACCGTTTGGGGCGCGCTCTCCCGTCCCACGTCCATGTTTAGGGTTTTGGCGGTGACCGGCTGTTTTTCTTTCCTGAGCAGCACGCTCACCTCCCCGGTGGGTTCCAGCACGGCGAATTCCACGTCGGCGAAGTTAAACACATTTTTCTTCCTCAACTGGCTTAACAGGTCCTCGGGGGTCATGCGGGCCTCCATCAGTTTGTCCTCCAGGACCTTGCCGTGGTTGATCAGGACCGTTTCCCTGCCCTGGACAATGTCTCTCACCGCTTTGTATTTTATGGCCAGGACATAGATCAACGCCGGAAAAAGGGTCCAGACCGCCAGGGCGATCAGTCCGCCGGCCGGGTTTTTCACCAGGTTCAGGGAAAAGGCGGCGGCCGTCACGCCGATGACAATCACGGTCACCAGGTCGAAAAAGGTTAACCTGGAGGTCTGTCTTTTTCCCATCAGGCGGACGAGAAAAAGGGTCAGGGCGAATGCGCCCGCGGAACGGATCAAAATGTTCAGCCATTCAGGCATCGGCTTTACCCCTTGTCATTCGCTGTTAAAAACCCTTGTATTGCGGCTCTTCGTACTCCAGAACGCCGACTCTCCGGTGGAGATCCCCGATCACCTGTTTTAGGCGATCCGCATTCCGTGACAGGACGAATTTGGCCTCCGGGTTCTCCTCGATGGAGGCAAAGGCTTCCAGGGCGGCCTGGGCTCCTTTGAGGCCGGCCAGGGTTTGCTTGACCTGCGCGGCGACAGTCATTCGATCACCTCCGGCTTTACATATTTTGCATACCCGGGCGGATTTATATACGGAGGGAGACTTTTTTGGTTCGCTAAAAGCGGCGTAAAGTGTGCTGAAAATTTATTCCAGCCCGATCCGGGTTGCCGGGGATCACATAAAATTTTCGCGGCTGGTGAAGATAAAAAAAAAGCTTTGGGCGGTGTTGGACAACATGATTCTCGGAATTATCCGCACCCTGATTCTTTTTGCCGTGGTGGTGGTGGGCCTGCGGCTGATGGGCAAGAGGCAGGTGGGCCAGCTTCAGCCCTACGAGCTGGTCATTGTGATCATGCTGTCGGCCTTGGCGGCCATCCCCATGGAAAACACCGGGGTGCCCCTGGCCGGAGGGCTGGTGCCCATTTTGACCCTGATCATGGTGCATGTGGCTTTATCCTATGCAAGCCTGAAAAGTGAGCGGGCCCGGGGGATAATCTGCGGCACCCCCAGCGTGCTGATCGAGAATGGAAAAATTGTTGAGCAGGAGCTGGCCCGGCTGCGCTACAACATCAATGACCTGCTGGAGCAGCTGAGGGCCAAGAACGTCCCGAATATCGCCGACGTGGAATTCGCCATCCTGGAGACCGGCGGGCAGCTGAGCGTTATTCCGAAATCCCAGAAGAGGCCGGTGATCCCGGAGGATTTGAACCTTCCCACCAAGTACGAGGGCCTGCCCGTAACTCTGGTTATCGACGGCTATGTGTTCCACAAAAACCTGGCCAGGATCAGCCTCAGCGAGGAATGGCTGGAGTCGGAGCTGCGGAAGTTCAACATCCGCAGCCCGAAGGACGTGCTTTTTGCCAGCCTGGACACGGAAGGGAAGCTGTTTTTCCAGGTGAAGTCGAAAGCAGGGTAGAAGTGGGGATTGGGGATTGGTGATTGGGGATTAGGGATTGGGGGGGCTGAAATGCGTTTGTTGGTGGCATTACTCGTTGTTTTCCTGGCCGTTGTGGCGCTGGGCTTCTGGACGAACCGCCTCCTGCAGGCGTCCACCGCCGATTTGCTGGAACACATCGACAAAATATCGGCCGATGTGAAAAAAGAAAACTGGGAGGACGCCCTGGCCAAAACGTCCGGGCTGGAAAAGGCCTGGAACAAAAAGGCCGGTTGGTGGCCCGCCCTGTTGGACCACCAGGAAATGGACAATATCGAATTCGCCTTGTCCAGGGTCAGGGAATATATCGCCGCCCGGAACGCCGCCCTTTCCCGGGGAGAGCTGGCGGAGCTGAGGCTGATGATCAAACACATCCCGGAAAAGGAAGCCGTATCGGTGAAAAATATTTTCTAGGGATTAGGGATCTTTCGCCCGGAAAGGGGGAGCGGAGGGTGCGGCTGGACTTCGAAAAGAACCTGGGCAACACCGGCAGGGCAATCAGTGCGGAATAGTGAAAGCCAATCGCATCAAGAAGTGTTTGGCTTTTTTATTTATAGTTCATGGATACCAATCAGACTTGCAGGTATGTTAAATATTATATATTATATATGTCAAGAGGTGATGTCAAATGAAGACAACTTTATATGTTAGTCGGGAACTTCTGGAAGAGGCTATGGCTTTGGCAGGAACCCAAAAGATAACTGAGGTGGTCAATCTGGCCCTAAACGATTTTATTCGCAGGCGACGGCTTGAGAGGCTGGCGGATAAATTGGGCCGGGAGGATTTTGCCCTGACATTAAGCGACCTGGAGGAAATGCGGCGTGACGAATGAAAAGTTTCTGGCCGATACCTCCATTTGGATAAATGCCATCAGGCGGGACGGCTGCCCTGAGGTGCGGAGGTGGCTTAAAATGGCCTTGCTCGAAGAAAAAGTCTTAATTGCGCCTCCGGTCAAAGCCGAGATACTTTCAGGGGCTGCAACCAAAAAACAGTTTGAAGAGTTGAAAAATGACCTGAGTGCAGTTCCCATGTTGGGCCGGGACGGTGAAGTGTGGGAATATGCCGCAAAGTTGAGTTTTACCCTGCGGCGCAAGGGGATCAGCGTCCCCATGATGGATGCATTGATTGCTTCCTGGGCCATCGTAAATGAGAGTATCTTGATTCATCACGACAGGCGCTATCAGTTAATTGAGAGTGTTGACCCAAATTTAAAAGCGGTTTCCCTTCCGCCATTCACCAAAAATTAGGATTTCAAAAAGCTGTCAGCCCTTAGCGGCCAGAATCCACAGAATAGTTTTGCGATGCTGACATGCACGTAGGGGGAGGATTTTAAGGCCGATCGGGTGTTCCGGAGGCTGTCCTAACTCCCTTTGCCAGGCCAGCATGACGTATCCTCCGGTGGAATCGGCGGTCAGGACAGCAGTTTTTCCAGGTACCGGCTGACCGGTTCGAAAACGGCCATGATTCCCTCGGTGGGGTTGGGCAGGGGCAGGTCCAGCACCTGCCCGAAGCTGTAGATCATGCCTATGATCAGCAGCACGCCGAAGGCAGCCAGTTCCCGCCACATTTTTTTCCTGATCAGGCCGGGGGCCTCAATGGCGATTATGGCTATAAATATAATGATTAGAAAAACCATTGTTTAACCCTCCGCATCTTGACCCGTAACAATTGCAAAGTAGGAATTCATAGGAATTCAGAAGTGAGAATCCAGAATGAAAAAGTAACGAATGGTTTTCAACTGCCAGCACTACGATAATGTATGGGATTCCCCGATTTCCAACTCCCAATCCTCACCGCTGCCCGGGTTCCACAGGATTTGTGATCATTCCGGATCGCCGGATTTTGCTTTCCACCTGGACCCGCACCTGAACGGCGGGGAACATGTCCTCCCATTCTTTTTTCATTGTCTTCCACTGCCGGGGGTACTTGCGGTGCACCGCCTCGCCGAACCCGAACACGTCCACCCTGTATTCCTGCTGGGCCTTGGCCAGGGCCGCCTCCACCTCGCCCCGGACGGCTTCGGCCAGCAGCCTTTCCAGCCCGGCGACGGTTTCCGGCCTGGTGAGGTCCAGGGGCCCCGTGGTTTCCGCAAGGTTGGCTTCCGTCTTTATTTTTGCCGTCATCAGGACCCGGCCTTCCCGTATTTCGGGCTGAAGCCTGGTTTTTGAGCGGAGTATTTCCAGGGCGGCTTTTTTATCTTTTTCTTCGGGAAGGGGGACCTCAATAACGCCTCCCCTGACCTGGCTCCTCACCCACAGGAGGCCCCGGCTTTCCCTTGAATCCAGCCAGCCCGCCAGCCTGTCCCGGCGGAAGACGGCGGTGCCGTTGATTCTCATGTTCTCCCGCGGCTCGGCAACGTGTCCTTCGGGCATTTTTTTCGTGTGCTCCTCCGGAGAGGCCGGGTTCGGCACCATATCGATGACGGCGGTAAAGGGATGGGTGCTCCCGCTTTCCATCATTTCCATGAAATCCCCCAGCCTTTGCACCGCGTACCGGGAAACGGAGTTCCGCTCATTGAGGATATTGAAAATTCGCGAAGCCGGAGTGACTTCGACCCGGCCGGGCAGGTCCAGCAGGGTGACCGGGTCCGCCCTGGCCACCAGGAGCCAGGGGGTGCGGCGGACCTGGATGCTGCGCTCGAAGTAGTCCATCACTTCTTTGACCCCCTGCCGGGCCAGGCTCTCGGAAAGGATCACCACCTGGTCGTGGGCGAAGAAAAGCTGGCGGGGAGTCTGCCGGGAAAGATCCCGGAGCGCCTCGGATATTGTGTGCCCCTCGACGACCCGGTTGCGGTAGGCCTTGACCCCGGAAAATCCCGGGGCTCCCATGCCCATACCGCCGGCGCCCCGCACCAGGGCGGAGGGGACAATGGTCTGCACCACTACCTTTACTTTCCCCCCGGGGGCCGTGTCCACGCCGGTGGCCAGAACAATCCCCAGCCGTTCCACCTCCCGGTAGTCCCAGCAGCCCGGCTGGGAGACCGCCAAGGTCAGTAAGACAAATGCCGTTAAAGTGATTTTAACCCGCCGGTTCACCATTGGCCGCCTCCCCGTCCCTCCCGCCCCGGGGGGGAAGGTTTCTGCCCGGGCGGCTGGCGGTGCGGGTTGAGCTTGCCCGTTTCCGCGGGCCGGCGGCGCATGGCCCACCAGGGTGCCCGCACGGCCACATCTTTCATGTCCCCGGGGTGAAATGGGGCCAGGGGGGCCAGGTAGGGCGCTCCGAAGGACCGCAGCCCGGCCATGTGGATGAGGATGATCAGGATGCCGGCCATCACCCCGAACAGGCCCAGGGTGCCCGCCAGCAGCATCATGGGAAAGCGCAGCAGGCGCATGGTGATGGCCAGGTTGAAGACCGGGCTGGCAAAGGAGGAGATGCCGGTGATTGCCACCACGATGACCATCAGCGGGGACACCACCCCGGCCTGGACGGCGGCCTGGCCGATGACCAGCGCCCCCACTATGCTGACCGCCTGGCCCACCGCCCGGGGAAGGCGGATGCCGGCCTCCCGCAGGGCCTCGAAGGTGAACTCCATCAGAAAAGCCTCCACCAGGGCCGGGAAGGGAACCCCCTCCCGGGCGGCGGCCAGGCTGATCAGCAGCCGGGTGGGAATCATTTCCTGGTGAAAGGTGGTCACGGCTATGTACAGGGACGGCAGTAAAAGCGACGAGGCCAGGGCGATGTACCTCAGCAGCCGGATGGCGGTGCCCAGAAAATAGCGCTCGAAATAATCTTCCGGGGATTGCAGAAAGCTGATTATCGTGGCCGGAACGATCATGACGAAGGGGGTGCCGTCCGTGAAGATGGCCACCCGCCCCTCCAGCAGGGCGGCGGCCACCCTGTCCGGCCGCTCGGTGTGGAGCACCTGGGGGAAGGGAGAGTATGGGGAGTCCTCGATAAACTCTTCCAGGTAGCCGCTTTCCAGCACCCCGTCGATATCGATTCGCCGCAGGCGTCTCTTTACCTCGGACACCAAGTCCGGATCCGCAGTCCCATTGATGTAGGCGATCACCACCTCCGTATGGCTCACCCGGCCCACATTGAGGCTTTCCAGCACAAGGTTTGGGCTCCTGAGCCGCCGGCGAATCATGCTGGTGTTGGTGCGCAGGGCTTCGGTGAACCCCTCCCGGGGCCCCCGGACCAGCACTTCGGATGGCGGTTCGCTGATTCCCCGGGTTTCCCAGCCCTTCATGTCCATGATCAGGGCGGTGTCCTCTCCGTCCACCATCAGCGCCACGTTCCCGTATAGAACGCCGTCCACCACCTTTCCCATGTCGGGGGCGTCGCTGGATCCGGACACGCAAAGGGCGCAGTCTCTGACCAGTTCCAGGAGGTCTCCCCCGGCGGAGGCGAACCCGGCCATGCGGGATTCCAGCATCAGGGGCTTCAATATGGCGCTGTTGATGGTGTCCGTTTGAACCATGCCGTTTATATAAACCACGGCGGCTCCGGCCTGACCCGCCACGCCCAGCCGGAACCGCCGGACCACCAGGTCGTCGTTTTGGCCCAGGATTGATTCCAGGACATCGAGGTTGGCATTGAGGGAGGAGGACAGTTTAATCTGCTTCAGTTCGTCGAAACTGTGCACCGGCCGGGCGGCATCCTGCCGCCGGTTCCCGTTTTTCGCCTGGGCGGCCGGCTTTCCCGGCGGCCTCCTCCTGAACAATCTGTTGAACAGCGGGGACACGGCCATACCTCCAGAAACAGCTACTTTTTTTAATATCTTGCAGGGGCGGCATTTTTATTCAATAGCGCCCGGAGAATCCATCCGCCCGCTTGACGGTTCCGGAACCGGCATATAAAAGCAGACAAGGGGAATCATAACAGGTGGAAGGGGGGCCGCGGCCATGCTGGAACGGGGTAAAATATCGTGCGCCCAGACGGTCTATTTGCTGGTGGTCCTGGTGACGGCCACGGCGGTGATTTTCCTGCCGGGCGTAACCGCCCAGGCCGCCGGCCGGGACGCCTGGCTGGCCCCGCTGCTGGCCACCCTGCCGGGCATCTACCTGGCCTTGGTGATAGCGGCCCTGGGGAAAAGGTTTCCCGGCCAGACCCTGATCCAGTACCTGCAGGCCGTCCTGGGGACCTGGCCGGGAAGAATAGCGGGCTTCTTGTACTTTTTCTTTTTTGTCCATACCAATAGCGTGATCGTCCGGGAATTCGGCGAGCTGCTGGTGAGCGTGGTGATGCCCCGGACGCCCCTGGTGGTTGTACATTTGGTGATGATCCTGATCTGCGCCTGGGCCGTCCGGGGAGGGCTGGAGGTGCTGGCCAGGACCATGGAGATCACTTTTCCGGTGATTATATTTCTTTTTTTGGCCGCCGTGATCCTGACGGCCAGGGACATGCAGTTCGAAAACCTGCTGCCGGTGCTGGAAAACGGCCTCAAGCCCGTTATCAAGGCATCCTTCCCCCCCATTGGCTGGCGGGGTGAAATAATTCTCCTGGCCATGTTCCTCCCCTACCTGGCCAAGCCCGAGGCGGGGGGGCGCTGCGCCGTCCTGGCCGTGGTTTTTATCGGGCTGCTGCTGGCTGCCGACGCCGCGGCCAACACGGCCGTATTCGGCCCCGCGGTGGCCCGCATGACCTTTCCCACTTTTTCCCTGGTCAGGCAGGTCAGCATAGCCAATTTCCTGGAGCGCATCGACGCGGTGCTGGTGGCCATCTGGGTCATGGGCATGTTCGGCAAGATCGCCCTGTTCTATTACGGGGCCGTCCTGGGGGCTGCCCAACTGGCGAACTTAAGGGACCACCGGCCCCTGGTGCTGCCGGCGGGGGTGATCCTGGCCGCCCTGTCCATCCAGGCTGGAGAAAGCTCTCTGGAAATAGTGGAGTATATCGTCAAGGGATGGCCTCCATTTTCCTTCACCATGGAATATTTTTTCCCCACCCTGCTGCTGGTGGTGGCCGCGGTGAGGGGCAAGGGAGGAAAGGGCCGGGATGGCAAAAGTGCGCGTTAGGTTCCGTCAGGACGCCCCGGCGGCGGGGACTTTCTTCCGACGGGGGCGTTTTCCGTATAAGACGGAGGCAAAATATATTGGGGGCTGTGTCGTGAAAAAGGGAAGGATTAACTTGTCTTCCGGAGAATTAAAACAGCGGAGGTGTTTGTATTGTCAATTTTTGATCAGGCCCTGGAGCTGGGCAGGGAAATCGCCCGGACGGGAGAATACGGCAGTATGCAAAAGGCGGAACGGGCCATCCTGGCCGACCCCGAGGCCTGCAAGGCGGTACAGGAGTTTCAGGATTTGCAGCAGTCCTACTACCGGATGCGCATGCAGGGGCAGGATTTGACCGAAGACCACCTGAACAGGCTGAAGGAGGCCGAGGAAAGGGCCATGGCCCACGCCCTGGTCAGGGAATACTACCAGGCCAGGCTTCAGTTCCATGAAATAGTGGACAAGGTCAACGCCAAGATCCAGGAGGGCATGACCGGGATCCGGGCCGACGCCTGCGGCGGAGGGTGAGGCCCGCGGTAGAGGGTCCGGAGGGCCTTTAACACCGCTTTTCGGCCGTCGGCCGCAAGTCTCCGCTTTATTCCGGCCGGATCCGGGACTCCGGTCCGCTGACTATGAAGAGTGGGGTTTTGTTATGGGCGTGATCCGTATTGCCGGGGTTTCCGGTGAAAGTGTCGTGGACGGCCCCGGCCTCCGCTTTGTCGTTTTTGCCCAGGGGTGCCCCCACCGCTGCCGGGGCTGCCACAACCCCGAAACCTGGGACCCGGCCGGAGGCCGGGAGGTGACCGTCGGGGAACTTCTTGACCAGATACGTTCAAACCCTCTGCTGCGGGGTGTCACCCTCAGCGGGGGGGATCCCTTCATGCAGGCCGTACCCCTGGCGGAACTGGCCCGCGGGGTGAAGGAAATGGGGAAGGATGTAATCACCTATACCGGTTACACCTGGGAACAGATCCTGGAAATGGCGGAGAGGGACGAAGGGGTGAAGTCCCTGATCCTCCAGACCGACATACTGGTTGACGGCCCGTACATACATGATCAGCGGGACCTGAACCTCGTTTTCCGGGGGTCGGCCAACCAGCGGGTGATCGACGTCAGGGCTTCCCTGGAGGCAAAGGTCCCTGTTCTGGTGGAGTGGGAGTGAAAACACCTCATTTCTGAAGGACTTATTCTGTCGGTGAAGGCGCCGCCCGGAGGGCGGCTTTTTTATTGTCGAACCCTTTTCACTAGGGCTTCATATTATGGAGTAACTCCATTGCCCAAATGAGAGGAGGTTTATAAGTGCCGCAGTTTTATACGGTAAAGCCCGGAGACACCCTTTCCGCCATTGCCCGGCAGTTGGGCACCACGGTGGAGAGCCTGGCGGATCTGAACCAGATCACCGACCCCGACATGATTTTCCCGGGGCAGGTCCTTCTGGCCGGCATCGAGGGACTGGGGACCCCGGGCGAACGCCAGAGCGTGAACAGCAGGGTGATAGACGGCCTTTTATATGTCATCGCCACCGACAGGAACAGGTACAGGCGGGGCGAGACGGTGAATATAACCCTTTTCAAAATAAATACCACCTCAAGGCCGAGGACACTTACCTACACCACCGGCCAGAGGTTTGAGTTCGAGGCCGTGCGGGCCGACGGCACCGTGGTGTGGAGATGGTCGGCCGGCAGGGTGTTTACCCAGGAAACCGCCTCCATAACCCTGCAGCCCGGACGGAGCCAGGTGTTCAGGGCCAGCTGGGACCAGCGCAACCTGCAGGGCAGCCTGGTGGCCCCGCAGACCATCACCATCCGGGGGTTCAACTGGGCCCAGGGCCTTAGAAACCGATTTGTTTCAACCAATATTGCGATTACCCGGGCCGCCGTGCCCACACCTACTCCCACCACTCCGCCTCCGGCGGTATGCCGGCCGGGGGTGAACCTGCTGGAGAACCCCGGCTTCGAGGTCTGGCCCAATCCCAATAATCCTCCTTCCGGCTGGCAGGGTGAGAACGTTTCGCGCCAGGAACTGATCAGGCATACGGGCAGGTTCTCGGCCCGGCTGGGAACCAACCCGCGGCGGCAGGCCAGGCTTACCCAGAGTATTCCCGCCGCGGCCGGCAGGATTTACCGGCTGGCCTTCTGGCTGCGGGAGATACCCCAGGTGCCGGCCGGAAGCAATTTCAGCTTCCGGACCAGGGTGTTTTTCTTCAATGCCGCCGGGCAGCTGATCAGCACCGCCGACCCGGAATACAATGAAGACGTCATTCCCGAAAGCTTCATCCAGTTCAGCCTCACCACCGGCACAACGCCGCCGGGAACGGCCAGGCTGGAGGTTCGTTTCAACTTCATTCCGGAAAGCGGCAACAACAACGCCGTGGCCGTGGATGACGTGTTCCTGGAGTGCGTTAGATAGTCGTAAGTCGTCGGGCGTCAGTCGTCAGGAACTGGCGGGATTCCCCATAAACCGGTAATGATTAAATGATGAAGCATTCCTGCTAAGAGCCGGGGGGTTTGGACCCGGCACATGAAAAAAATTGCTAATAAAAAGACACTGGATTCCAGTCCAGTGTCTTCTCTTCTGACGACCGACGTCTGACGTCCGATTACTTCTTCAGTGTCCGCAGGAACCGCAGTTGGTTGAAGTGCATCCTCCGCACCCTGACCCGCCCATGCTGCCGGACCCGCCGAAACCGTCCTTCCCGGCGCTCCTGGGCGCGAAACCGCTCATCACCCGGCGGGGGCCGGCTGATCCGCACTGGGGGCAGGCCAGGTTTTCACCGGTTTCTCCCAGGCTGCATAACTTTTCGAACCTGCGGCCGCAGGACAGGCACTTGAATTCATATATGGGCATTTCAGATCCCCCCTTCCACACCATTAAGCTTAAGCGTTTACCCCGTCAATGTCAACAAAACCCCAAAGAAGGATTTCGAAATGCGGGGGAGGAATATGTAACTATTCAGATGCGAAAAGGAGAAAAAAAAGATGAAATTAAGGTTTTTAGGAGCGGCCGGAACGGTAACCGGGTCGTGTTTCCTGATTGAAACAGGTTTTGCCAGGGTGATGGTGGACTGCGGCATGTTCCAGGGGCCGCGGGCCGTCAGGGAGCGAAACTATCAGAAGTTTCCGGTGGATCCGGCCTCGGTGGACCACCTCCTGCTGACCCACGCCCATATTGACCACTGCGGCCTGGTTCCGAAATTCATCAGGCACGGATATAACGGAAAGGTCTATGCCACCCCGGCCACGGCGGACCTCTGCGCGGTGATGCTCCCCGACAGCGGGTACATCCAGGAAATGGAGGTTGAAAGACTGAACCGGAAGAACCGGAGGGCCGGCAGGCCCCTGGTGGAACCCGTCTACACCGCGGATGAAGCCGGGGAATCCCTGCGCAGGTTCCACCGGGTACCCTATGGCGAAACCCTGGACCTTACCCCCGAAATCAAGGTCCGGTTTCTCAACGCCGGGCATATACTTGGTTCGGCCATAATTGAAATCTGGGTCCGGGAGGGCGCCGAGCAGACCAAACTGGTCTTCACCGGCGACCTGGGAACGGACGGGAAGCCTTTCGTGGAGGATCCCTCCCGGGTGTCCGAGGCCGATTACCTGGTCATGGAGTCCACTTACGGATCGCGCCTGCACACAGGCGGCAACCGGCTGGATCTGCTTCACGACATAGCATGGGAAACATACAGAAAGGGCGGCAACCTGATCATACCCGCCTTTGCCGTGGAACGCACCCAGGACCTGCTCTACGACATAAACATGCTGGTCAGGGAAGGGCGGTTTCCGCCCATGGATGTTTACATCGACAGCCCCATGGCCATCGCGGCCACCGAAATTTTCAAGCTGCACCAGGATTGTTTCGATGACGAGGCCAGGATGATCATGTGCCGGGACGAAAACCCCTTCGACATGCCGAACCTGAAATACGCCAGGACCACCGAGGAGTCCGTGGCCCTGAACAACTTGAAGAAGGGGGCGGTGATCCTTTCGGCCAGCGGCATGTGTGACGCCGGGAGGATCAAGCACCATCTCAGGCACAACCTGTGGCGGCCCGAAAGCACCATTCTTTTTGTGGGCTACCAGGCGCCCGGGACCAAGGGCAGCCGACTGCTGGAGGGGGCCGAATTCATTCGCATTCACGGCGAGGAGATCAGGGTAAGGGCCGATATCCGGCGCATCGAAGGGTATTCCTCCCACGCCGACCAGAAGGACCTCCTGGGCTGGCTGGGCAGGTTTTCAACCTTTCCCAGGAAAATATTCCTGGTTCATGGTGAGCCTGACGCCGCCGGCGTCCTGGCCGGGCTGATCAGGGAGAAGTACGGGGTGGAGGCGGTTATTCCGCAGTGGCACGACGCTTACGATATTACGCCGGGAGTTGTTTTCAGCCAGGAACAGGTTCTCCGGACTCACGCCACGGTGGCCGCCAAGCTGCAGCGCCTCCTGGAGGGAGGCCGGGGAGAAGGAAACTACGCGGCCATAATGAGGCAGCTGAATGATTTGAACGGCCTGCTGGAAAAACTTAGTCAAAAGGAAGCAGGGTGAAAACGGGAGTTGGGGATTAACCAGCTACTAGCTAGCTACTAGCGACTAGCAACTAGCGGCTGGAAGCTAAGGGAGGAAGCTGGCTGTTGCCCGGATACAGCATCATTGAAAACGAAGGTTTGAAATATATCGTCTTTGATCTCCTTGCCGGCACCGGCATGGTGGTTCACGCCTTCACCACGCGCCAGGGAGGAGTGAGCCGGGGCCCTTACCGGTCCCTGAACCTGGCCTTTCATGTGGGGGACAGCCCGGAGGCCGTGCTGGAAAACCGGAGGAGGGCCTGCCGGGTCCTGGCCGCCGGGCTGGAAGACATGGTCTGCGGGCAGCAGGTGCACGGCGACCGCGTCCACGTAGTCAAGGAAGCGGACCGGGGCCGGGGGGCGTGTGACCACGGCAGCGCCATTCCGGAAACCGACGCCCTGGTCACCTGCCGGCCGGGCCTTCTTCTCGCCAGCTTCTATGCCGACTGCGTGCCCATATTGATCCTGGACCCGGTCAGGAGGGCCGCCGGGCTGGTTCATGCCGGCTGGAAGGGCACGGCGGCGGGGATAGCCGGGGCGGCCCTGGAAGCCATGGGCCGGGCTTTCGGCACCCGCCCGGAGGACTGCCTGGCGGCCATAGCCCCGGCCATCGGCCCCTGCTGTTACGAAGTCGATCAACCCGTTTTGGCCGCTATGGCTGAGCGGGGATTCGATCCCGCCCGGCATGTTTACCCCGCCGGACCGGACCGCTGGAAGCTGGACCTGCCGGGACTCAACAGGGAAATATTGACCGGCGCGGGGGTGAAAGAGGAGTCCGTGTCGGTGGCCCGGCTTTGCACCTCGTGCAGCCCCGAACTGTTTTTTTCCTACCGGGGACAGTCCGGGAGGTGCGGCAGGATGGCCTCCCTGATCGCTCTGAAATGAGCGCCGGCTGCGGCATGCCGGGCCCCCGGACCAGGACGGGGCGGTCCGGGCCCGGACCGTTTGGACAACCCGGCGGTTGACGGCGTCCTTTTTGATGGAGGTGTGGACTTGTACAGGATCCTGGTGGTGGACGACGAGCAAAATATACTGGAATTGATCAGGTACAACCTTGAGAAGGAAGGGTACGGGGTGATGACGGCCACCGACGGGGAAAGCGCCGTGGAGATCGCCGGAAGGGAAAAGCCCGACCTGATCCTGCTGGATGTAATGCTGCCCAGCCTGGACGGGATTTCCGCCTGCAGGGTGATCCGGCAGAACGAGGCCACCCGCAAAATACCAATAATCATGATCAGTGCCCGGGGAGACGAGCTGGACAAGGTCCTGGGCCTGGAGATGGGGGCCGACGACTATGTGACCAAGCCCTTCAGCACCAGGGAGCTTTTGGCCAGGATCAAGGCCAGGCTGCGCAGGCGGGGGGAGGAAGGCGAGGCTTCGGTGAAAGAGGACGGCGGGGTTATCGTCCGCGGGCCGTTTCTCATCGACCAGAGCAAATTCCTGGTAGAGGTGGACGGAGTGCGCCAGGACCTGACCCCCAAGGAGTTCGAACTGCTGCGGTTCCTGGCCGCGGAGCCCGGGAAGGTGTTTTCCCGGGAGTACCTGCTGGAAAAAATATGGGGTTACGATTTTGCCGGTGATTCCAGGACGGTTGACGTTCACATCCGCCATATACGGCAAAAATTTGAACAGCTGCCCGGCTGTCCCCAGTTTATTGAAACAGTCCGGGGAGTGGGATACAGATTCAAGGTTCCGGGTTGAACAATCCCGGCGGAATCCAAAGCGCCGGTACAAAACCGCGTAACCGTTCTCATCGGGCCGTCCGGTATCACCGGAAGGTTCGGCTAGTCACCCCGGGGGGGCAGTGAATAATGGCCGGAATGCAGAATTCAGGATTCAGAAGTCATAATAAAAACAAATTTCATTTTGAAGTATATATTCTGGATTCTGGCTCCTGGATTCTGGATTCCCCGGATGCGGTGATAACTGCGAATTAAGTAACAAATATTTTTGTTAATTAAAAAATTTTTTTATGCATCACTTTGATTTTAGGGTTTTTCTCGCAGGAAATTAATTTTAACCGTCGAATACCAAAAAATGACTGCGACTATCCGGGAGTGGTCCTATTATGGGCGGGGGTGCCGGAAGAGCGGGGACAGGCCCCCGGGCGCCTGAAGAAGGCGGGCTGAAATCTCCTGCCTTAAAAACAACGGCTTTTATCTGTGGAATATTCATCCTGTTCATGGCGGTGAAGGTGGCCGGCCCCAGACAAACCGCCGCCCTGACCGCGGGGGAGCTTAAAAAGATCTACCCGGCGGAAGGGGTCCTTCTCAGGAAGGAAACCGTCATCGCTTCTCCATCCAGCGGCCGGCTGAACATGCTGGTGCAGGAAGGAGAAAGAGTCCGGGCCGGTCAGATCGTGGCCGAGGTGAAGACGCTGCCGGGGGATTCCGGCTCATCCGCCGGGACGGACCCGATCAGGGCTCCCGGGCCGGGAGTGGTGATCTGCCGGACCGACGGACTGGAGGGCGTATTGAACCCCGGTCAGGTGGATATCCTGGAAATTGCGGGAGCGAAACTGAAGGCCGGTGAAAGCGCATCCGTTGACCTTAAAAACGGAAAGTGCGACAAGGGCCAGCCGGTTATGAAAATAGTCGACAACCTTTCTCCCACGGTGATCTGCCTCCAGGCTCCCGAGGGCTTCCCGCCGGACTTGGTAAAAAAGGGCGGCGCCGTATTCATGACCTGGGAGAACGACCGGTTCAGGGGCATCATCACCGATGTCAGGGAATACCGAGGAAGACCGCAGCTTCTTATCCAGACCCTCGACTGCCCCGGGGAGTTTCTCCGGGAGAGAAAGGCGGTCCTGGGGCTTGAGGGCGAAACGGTATCGGGGTGCCTGGTGTCCGCCAACTCACTGGTGAGGAAGGAAGGGCAGGACGGCCTGTACATAATGGACAAGAACCGGACCAGGTGGGTTCCGGTCAGGGTGGAGGGGGTAGTCAACGGCCTGGCCGCGGTCAACGGGGCGGGGGTGATTCCCGGCGCCCGCTACGTGGTCAACCCCCGCAGGTTTTTTAGCTTGGGTTCGGGTGAGTGATGATGGGGTCCGGTATTGGTGAAAATCTGTCCAGGCTGCGGGGAGAAGTTCTTGCCGCCGCCGTTAAGGCGGGCCGCGACCCCGCCGATATAAAAATAATAGCGGTTACCAAGGGTGTTCCGGTTGGTCGGATGCTGGAAGCCGTCCGGGAAGGAATAACGGACCTGGGGGAAAACAGGGTCCAGGAGCTGCTGGCCAAGCAGCCCCGGTTCGGCCCGGAGGTCCGCTGGCACCTGATCGGGCACCTGCAGACAAACAAGGTAAAGTCCGTGGTGGGCAGGGTGCGCCTTATTCACTCCCTGGATTCGTGGCGCCTGGCCTGTGAAATCGACCGCCGGTCCAGGGAAGCCGGGGTTGTCTCGGAGGTCCTGGTCCAGGTCAACGTTTCCGGGGAGGATACCAAGCACGGCCTGGCCCCGGCCGAAGTTCAGGATTTTATCAAGTCGGCGCTGGAACTTCCGGGGATCTCCGTCAGGGGGCTGATGACCGTGGCCCCGCTGGTGGAGGATCCCGAAGAGGCAAGACCGGTATTCAGAGAATTGAAGAGGCTGTTTGATTCTATCCGGGAGGCCGTGCCGTCTGTTCCCATGGCCTACCTGTCCATGGGCATGACCAACGACTACCGGGTGGCTGTGGAAGAGGGATCAAATATCTTGCGGGTGGGCGCCGCCATTTTTGGCGCCCGGTAAGACGCGCGCCTGGAAAGGAGGAATGTTGTTTGCCGAAAAAACTGATGGACAGGTTTCTCGGGATAATGGGTTTTGAGGAAGAGACGGTGGAAGACGAAGAAAGGTCCCGTGAAAGCGTTTTCCGGGATGAAGAGGAAGTTGTGCAGGCAAGCAGGCGCAAAGGCCAGGTATTGAACCTGCATGCCCAGCGCCAGCTAAAGGTGGTGGTGTCCGAGCCCAAGGTTTTCGAAGACGTTCAGAACCTGGCGGACAACCTGAAAAACCGCCGGCCGGTGATTGTCAACCTGGAAAAGGCGGATCCGGAACTGGCCCGGAGAGTGGTGGATTTCATCAGCGGCGCCACTTATGCCCTTAACGGAAGCCTGCAGAAGGTGGGCAGCGGGATTTTCCTCTTCGTGCCCAGCAACATGGACATTTCCAGCGAACTCGGGGACCAGCTCAAGGAGCGGGGGCTTTTTTCCTGGATGCGCTAGAACCCGGTAAAAAAATTTTGCCCTGATCGGAGATGGATTTGATGCCCCTGACCGGTTTAAAACTGGGTTTTCTGGGCGGCGGCGCCATGGCCGGAGCCCTGCTTGCCGGGCTTACCGGCAGCGGCGCGGTGGCCGCCCGGGACCTGTACGTGTCGGATGTCAGCAGGGAAAGGCTGGAACTGTTAAAGGCCTCATTAAATATTAATATATTGTACGACAACAGGGAAGTGGTCCGGCTGGCGGACATAATCATCCTGGCCGTGAAGCCGGGCATTGTTCTGTCCGTCCTGCGGGAAGCGGCCGGCGAACTTAAACCGGGCCAGACCGTCATTTCCATCGCCGCCGGGGTGCCGTTGGGCTCGCTGGAATCCGCGGCGGGCGGCGAGGCTGCCGTGGTCCGGGTGATGCCCAACACCCCGGCCCTGGTGGGGGAGGGGGCCAGCGCCGTCTGTCCGGGCACCAGGGCGGGAAGCAGGGACGTTGAAAGGGCTCTGGCTGTTTTCAACGCCGTGGGCAGGGCGGTGGAGGTTCCCGAGTCGATGATGGATGCCGTCACAGGCCTGAGCGGCAGCGGCCCGGCCTACATGTTCGTTATCCTGGAGGCGCTGGCGGACGCGGGGCTGAGGATGGGACTGCCCAGGAACGTGGCGGTCCTCCTGGCCGCCCAGACCATGCTGGGGGCGGCCAAAATGCTGCTGGAGACGGGCCGGCACCCGGGGCAGCTCAAGGACATGGTCACCACTCCGGGCGGCACCACCATCGAGGGGCTTTACACCCTTGAAAGAAGGGGCCTCCGGGGGGCGTTGATGGAAGCGGTGGAGGCCGCCGCCGCGAGGTCCCGGGAATTATCGGGCGGCTTGAAATAGGAGCGTGGTCGGTATGGGCTTGGCAAACCTGGTGGATATAGCCTTCGAGGTGTACATGGCCCTGATGTTGGCCAGAATCCTGCTTTCCTGGGTAAGGCACAATCCGTACCAGCCGGTTATCCGGTTCATCTATGAAATAACGGAACCGGTGCTGGGAATATTCAGGAGGATCATCCCTCCCATCGGCATGATTGACATATCCCCCATAGCGGCCTTTCTAGTCCTGGAATTGCTGAAAAGCCTGATCATCAGGATAATTCTTATGATTTGAGGTGAAGGGCCCACTGTTCAGGGACCGTTTCCTGGCCGGATCCAGGGGAGAGGACAAAAACCTGCTGGCGCGGGCCGCGGACATGGCCGAGACGGTGCTGCACCGCGGCCAGCCCTCTGTTACCGATTTTTACGACCCGTATCATGCGGGTCTGGTTGTTTCAGCCCTCAAAACCGCGGCCGGCCTCGCCTTCAGGTGCGACGGCGGTTACCCGGGGGCGGAGCGGCAAAGGGTGGTGATCTGCCCCGGTTACATGGACCCCGGCGACGCAGACAGCGGGCTGGGCTTTTTGTCCATTTCCGGGAGTTTTCACGGATCCCGCCCCGGCCACAGGGATTTCCTGGGATCCCTGCTGGGTTTGGGTTTGAAAAGGGAAAAACTGGGGGATATACTGGTTAATGAGGAAGGGGCCCAGGCGGTGGTTGCCGCCGAGGTTATGCCTTTCATCAGGGGCCACCTGTCCCGGGTCGGCAGGTGGGAGGTGTCCGTGGAGGAAATCGGGGCCGGCGACCTCAATGTCCCCGGGGAGAAAGTCAGGACGTTGAATGCCTCCGTTTCCTCCCTCAGGCTGGATTCCGTGGCCGCCGCCGGGTTCGGGGTGTCCAGGACCAAAATGGCCGGCTTCATAGCCTCGGAACGGGTCCACCTAAACTGGCAGGTCAGAAACTCCCCCTCCCAGCCCGTCAAGGCGGGGGACGTCATCTCCATCAAGGGCCGGGGAAGGGTGGAGGTGGCCGAGGTGAAGGGAACATCCCGCTCCGGGAGGATTTTTGTATCGCTCAAGAGGTATTACTAAAGGCCGGGATTGGGGATCAGGGGTCAGGGATTGGTAAAATGCTGGATATAAAAGAGGACAGGGACGGGGTCAGTTTCAGGGTCAGGGTGCAGCCCAGGGCCTCCCGCAACCAGGCGGCCGGCATCGCGGACGGCGCCCTGAAGGTGCGCCTCACCGCCCCGCCGGTGGACGGGGAGGCCAACGAGGCCTGCCTTAAATTCCTGGCCGGGCTTTTCGGGGTGCCCGCCAGGTCGGTGTCGCTGGTCTCCGGGCATACCGGCCGGAATAAGATTGTGCGGGTCCGGGGATTGACCGCCAGGGACGTTTTGGATCTGCTGGGGCGGTTTCCGGAGTGTTGACGGCCGGGAACGTTTTTAATATAATACATATTATGCTGAAAAATGTATACAAAAAGCCGTTGAACGGGAGGAGTAGGAAAACCAGCCCTTTCAAGAGAGCCCGGGCCGGTGCGATCCGGGCAGGGGTACTTTCCCAAAATCACCCGGGAGGCGTCCGCCGAACGCACCATGCCTGCCAGTAAGCGGGACCGGCCCCGCCCGCGTTAAGGGCGCAAGAGACGACGGACCAGGCAGGGCTGTGGCGCGAGGTTCATCACAGCCCCACAGCCCGGACCGTTAAATAGGGTGGTACCACGGGAATTATAACCCGTCCCTTTGCCGGGGCGGGTTTTTAAATTTTTATCAGGCACTGGAGGTTCTTATCAATGGACTACAGCAAAACACTGAACCTGCCCAAAACCGATTTTCCCATGCGGGCCAACCTGCCCGAAAAGGAGCCGGAAATACTGAAATTCTGGGATGAAATAAACATTTACCGGCTGGTGGCCGAAAAGAACGCCGGGAAGCCCAAATTCATCCTGCACGACGGCCCGCCCTACGCCAACGGCCACATTCACCTGGGCACGGCCCTGAACAAGGTGCTGAAGGATATCGTGGTCAAGTACCACTCCATGGCCGGCTACGACTCGCCCTATGTACCGGGCTGGGACACCCACGGGCTGCCCATCGAGCAGCAGGCCATCAAGGCCATGGGAATCAACAGGCATGCCGTTCACCCGCTGGAATTCCGCGGGAAGTGCAAGGAATACGCCCTCAAGTTCGTGGAGATTCAGAAGGAGGAATTCAAACGCCTCGGAGTGAGGGGCGACTGGGACCACCCGTACCTCACCCTGATGCCCCACTTCGAGGCCGCCCAGATCGGCGCCTTCGGCGAAATGGCCAAGCGCGGCTACATCTACAAGGGCCTCAAGCCGGTGTACTGGTGCGCCACCTGCGAGACCGCCCTGGCCGAGGCCGAGGTGGAGTACGGCGAAAAGCAGTCCCCCTCCATCCACGTGCGCTTTCCGGTCATCCAGGGCAAAGGGGTGCTGCCGGAAGAAGAAACCTACGTGGTGATCTGGACCACCACCCCCTGGACCCTCATCGCCAACGTGGCCATCTGCCTGCATCCCGATTTTGACTATGTCCTGGCGAGGTTCGGAAAAGTCCGCTACCTGGCGGCCCGGGAACTGCTGGGACAGTTCATGGAGGCCGCCGGCCTGGCCGGCCCGGAGATAGAAAAAGAATTTAAGGGAAAAGAACTGGAAGGTGTAATCTGCCGGCATCCCTTCATTGACCGCCGGTCCCTGGTCATCCTGGGAGACCACGTCACCCTGGAGGCCGGGACCGGCTGCGTGCACACCGCCCCGGGCCACGGCCACGAGGACTTCATCGTGGGCCGGCAGTACGGCCTGCCGGTGCTTTCACCGCTGGACGGCAAGGGCGTCTTCACCGGCGAGGCGGGGGAGTTCGCGGGGCAAAACTACAATGAAGCCAACCAGGGGATCGTGAAAAAGCTGGCCGAAAACGGGGACCTGCTGGCCGGGGGCGCCGTCCTGCACCAGTACCCGCACTGCTGGCGCTGCAAAAAGCCGGTCTTTTTCAGGGCCACCGAGCAGTGGTTCGCCTCCATCGACGGGTTCCGCCAGGCCGCCCTGGACGCCATCAGGAAGGTGAGGTGGATTCCCGCTTGGGGTGAGGACCGCATCCACAACATGGTGGCCAACCGGGGCGACTGGTGCATTTCAAGGCAGCGCACCTGGGGCGTGCCCATCCCGATATTCTACTGCGCCGGCTGCGGCAAAGAGATAATAAACGACGGGACCATCTCTCACCTGCAGGGGCTGTTCCGGGAATTCGGGTCCGACGTCTGGTTCGCCCGGGAAGCCGGGGAACTGGCGCCCCCGGGACTGAAGTGCCCGGACTGCGGTTCCGGCGCTTTCACCAAGGAGACCGACATCATGGACGTCTGGTTCGACAGCGGGACCAGCCACCTGGGGGTCTTAAGGCAGCCCGAAATATGGCCCGAACTCAGGTGGCCGGCGGACCTTTACCTGGAGGGAAGCGACCAGCACCGGGGGTGGTTCAACAGCTCCATTTCCACCTCGGTGGCGGTGACCGGGGAGGCCCCCTACAGGGCCGTGCTCACCCACGGCTTCGTGGTGGATGAGCAGGGCCGGAAGATGAGCAAATCCCTGGGCAACGTGGTGGATCCCCTGAAGGTGATCGCCCAGATGGGGGCCGACATCCTCCGGCTGTGGGTCAGCAGCGCCGACTACCGGGGCGACATGGCCCTTTCCCAGTCCATCCTGAAGCAGATGACCGAATCCTACCGCAAGATCCGGAATACCTGCCGGTTCCTGGTGGGGAACCTGTACGATTTTGACCCGGCGGCGCACCGGGTGGACTACCGTGACCTGCCCGAAATCGACCGCTGGGCGCTGATCAGGCTGCAAAGGCTGGTGGACCGGGTCCTGGCGGCGTACAGGGAGTACGAGTACCACGTGGTCTATCACGCCGTCCACAATTTCTGCACGGTGGACATGAGCGCCCTTTACCTGGACATCATCAAGGACCGCCTTTACACCTCGCCCCCGGCATCTCCGGCCAGGCGGTCGGCCCAGACCGTGCTGTACGAGGTGCTGTACGCCCTGGTGCGCCTGCTGGCGCCGGTGCTGGCCTTCACCAGCGAGGAGATCTGGCGCTACGTCCCTAAGAACGGCGATATGCCGGTAAGCGTCCAGCTCTGCGACATGCCCGGGGTCAACGAGGACTACCTCGATCCGGCCCTGGAAAAGAAATGGGACCGCCTGCTGGACCTGCGGGCGGTGGTCACCAGGGCGCTGGAAAAGGCGAGGCAGGACAAGGTGATCGGCAATTCCCTGGAGGCCCTGGTTGAGCTGTACGTCTCGGGTGAGGTGCATGATTTCCTGCTGCCCGTGAAGGACGACCTGGCCACCCTGTTCATCGTCTCGGGGGTGGCCGTCAGCCGGGAGCCCGCTCAGGGGGAGGCGGTGGCGGATGAAGAAATACCCGGTTTCGCGGTGATGGTGCGCCGGGCCCCGGGGGCCAAGTGCGAACGCTGCTGGAACTACCACGAAGCGGTGGGCCGGGACGGTGAACATCCCGCCCTGTGCCCGAGGTGCGTGGAAGTTGTCCGATCAATATCAATATAATGAACTGAGTTCTGCCGCCCGAAGGGCGGCTTTTTTAATCCCGCCTCCGGTCTCGATCTTCCCGCTTTTGCATCCTGCCGGACAACATTCCCCCGATTTTTCCGGCTTCCACCGAGCTGAGCTGCCCCCAGCCGCCCCGCATGATTTTATCCAGCAACCCCAATTCCTCCGCTATTTCAAGCTTCAGCCTTTCAACCAGCAGTTCTTTTTCCGTGGCTTTTTTCTTCCCTGGCAAATAATCACCCCTTAAAAACAGGAATTGGGAATTGGTATTAATTTACCCTCACATATATTTCCCCCGCTTCCCGGTTCCCAATTCCCGGTTCCCAATAAAAAAGGAGTCCTGAAAGACCCCTTCAGCTTCAATGTGTCAGTGCGGCCCGGTATGGTCCGGCGGTATGGAACCGCATTAGTGGATGTCTTCCGGGGAAACCACCTTGACCAGGATCTTGGTTTCACCCACCACCTCGACGTATACGCCCAGTTCAAAATCAATCTTGATCTTGCCCTCCCCGGTAACCGAGGCCTCCTGGGTCTGGGGCGGCTTGATTAGGATCCCCTTGGCATCGGTGATGGAGAGGACCTGCCCGTCGTATTCGGTGATGGGAACAACCTCCTCGAAATGGATGGCCTGGCGCAGGAGATCGGTTGATTTGCCTCCGTTGTAGGCATACCATATGTGTGCCTCGAAAATGCCGTTTACCCGGACCCCGATTTTATCCCCGTCCGCTTCTATTTCCGGGTCCTTCAGGCGCATCTGGGTGATGGACGTACCCAGGATCTGAGTGGCCGGGCTTCCGTCAAGGGTGGCAAACTGCTGGCTGTAGCGGAAAAATTTCTTTGCCGACCCGCAGACGGCCTTGGTGATAATTTCCCTGTAGCCGCTTTTAGTGTATAAAGGGAAATTCCTTTCACCTGTACTGACGCTCACTTTTATTCCCTCCTTCAATAATGGGTGGAAGAAAATTTTTACCGGTTTGAGTAAAAAGTCTTTTTTCTCCGGCAAATTATGGCGGTTCACAATATATTATGAATTTTGAGCAGTAATTGTTACCATTTGAACGGCCAATTATAAAGAATAAGCCTGAATACCCCTGATTGAAATACATTAATCAGCCAATTCAAGGTTGTTATGGAATATTTTAATAGAATATTTATAGTGGTGCTATAATTACAGTTTGTTAAAATTATGTTGCCATTTTTATGTGTTTTTAGTAATATTTATAAAAGGTATGATAAGGCCGCAAAGGGTGTTCGCCGTGGAAAATCATATTAAACAGAGAATTGTCCAGCTTTGTCAAAATCTAGGAATTGATGTCTGCTACCTTTTCGGTTCCCGGGCGGATGGGACCGCTTGTTCCGGCAGCGATATAGACCTGGCCGTGGCCTTCAAGGATTACGACGGTAAAAAGTACGGCCTTTCCTCGGAAATAAGTATGCAGCAAGAATTTGAAGATGCGTTGCGGCCTTACCAGGTGGACCTTTTGTTGATTCAGCGGGCACCTATTATTTTAAAGTTTAAAATAATAAACGGGGTAGTACTGTTCAGTTCCGATGAAAATTTCAGGACTGACCTGGAGGAGGCCATAGTAAGGGATTACCTTGACTTTAAACCTTTTCTGGATGCCTACTACAGAGAGATGGCCGAAAGTTTTATTTTGGGGAAGGAAGATGGCAGGTAGTGCTGGACAGGGATAGAATCTATGGGAAGATAGACCTGATTAACCGTTCGCTGACCCGCCTTAAGGCTATGGCCGAACTCGGCGAAGACAGGTTTACGGCTGAACCGGACAACTTTGCCATTGCGGAGCATCATGTAAGGCGGAGCCTTGAATGCGTTTTTGATATAGGCCGGCACATTATGGCCAAAAAGGGCCTGGGCCATCCGGCGGACTACCGGTCGGTAATATCCGTCCTGGGCCGGGAAGGGGTAATACCCTGGGAGTTCTCAAATAAAATAAAAGGAATGGCGGGATATCGCAACCGCCTGGTGCACGGTTATGCGGAGGTCACACCGCGGGAAATGTATCGGATTCTGAAAGAAGGTCTGGGTGATTTAGAAGCTTACTGCAGGTATATAATCAGGTATATCGAATCCGAAAAAGCTTAACCGCCCGGTTTCGGCCGGATCCGTAAAATACAGCGCCATAAGGGCGCTTTTTTTACGGGCAAATTTTAAATCCGGAGGAACTTTTTGGGCCGCTTTTCGTCATGTGGTAATAGGTGAATCAAAAAAAAGGAGGTTATGTTCACCAGATGAGAAAGTCAGCCGCGGTAAAGCTGGCCGCCTGCCTTCTGGCGGCATCCGTGGCGGGCGCGCCGCTGCCCTCGTGGGCGGCCGGGCCCCCGGCCCCGGGCGTGGAAAAGGCAGCGGAAAAAAGCGCCTCCGCGCAGCCCGTCAACCCTTCAATGCCGCTGGAAAAGGCCATCGCCGCCGCCAGGGAAAAGGTGCCGGTGCCGGCGGACCTGGACAAGTTCAGTTCGGACTACTCGGAGTACGGCGGAAAAGGCCGGTGGATGCTGCGCTGGTACAGCGGCAAGCCGCCGGCATCCAGCATGCACGTTACGGTCAATGCGGTAACCGGTGAAGTGGAAAACCTGAATTTTTACAAGGGAGTGCAGCCCGGCGCCCGTTACAGCGGGCTTCCGGCCTACAGCCGGGAACAGTGCCTGGAGATCGCCCGGAAGGAAGGGAAGAGGCTCCTGCCGGAAAAGTTCTCCAGCACCGTTCTGTCGTCCCGGGAGCAATGGCACCCGCCGCTGTTGGCCGGCGAGCGGGACTACCCGGTGGTTTACGACTTCTATTTCAAGAGGACTTCAGGCGGCATCCCGGTGGCCGACCAGGGAATCAACATCGGAATCAACGCCGAGACCGGGGAACTGATGAGGTTCGACTGCAACTGGGACCCGGAGGCGAAGCTGCCGTCCCCGGAAGGGCGGGTCAGCCCCGGCGAGGCCAAAAAAATCTTCATGGAGAAGGCCGGCCTCGAGCTGACCTACTTTATGACCCAGCGGGAAGACCCGGATTCGCCGGGGGAACTGAGGCTTGTCTACCGGCTCAAGCCCCCTGGGCGCTTCGTCCTGGACGCCCTGACCGGCGAAGTGGCGGATACCAATAAAATTGATTTTTACCTCGACGAGATGGGCGGCGGGGGCGGCGGCCCCATGTACGCCGGCGAGGCCGGGAAAATGCAAATGTCCCTGACCCCGGCCGAAAACAGGGCGGTGCAGGAAACCAGGGATTTGATCGGCGCCGGCCGGGCCCAGGAACTGGCCGCCGGGCTGGTTGAAATACCCAGGGGCTACACCGCCGTAAGCAGGAACCTTGAACGGAACTACGGGGTTCCGGGCGGCAGAATCTGGAACATCCAGTTTTCCGACCCTGATAAGAAAAACCACATCTGGGTCGGGCTGGACGCCAGGACCGGCGGGCTGATCTCCTTCAGCCGGGAAGCCGCCATGGATCCCGGGGACTATTACAAGGAGCCCGAAGTGAAGGTAAGCGAAGAAGGGGCCCGGAAGGCCGCCCTGGACCTGATCAAAAAGCTGCAGCCCGCCAGGTCCGGCCAGGTGTCCCTGAGGGAGTCGGAAGCGGAGATGGGCCCCTGGATCAAGACGGGCAGTCCGGTGCCCCGGGCGTACACGTTTAATTTCGCCCGGATGGTCGCCGGCGTCGTTTATCCCGAAAACGGGTTCAGGGTAAGGGTCAGCTCCACCACCGGGGAGGTCCTTTCCTACCACATGACCTGGTGGGACGCTGAGTTCCCCAAGACCGGCGGGGTAATCGGCACGGCCGCGGCCAATGACAAATACCTGGCCGATCACCCCCTCACCCTGGAGTACAGCAGGGGCTACAAACGCTGGCAACCGGAAAAGGACCCGCCGGCCTACTACCTGATTTACAGGCCCTCCGGCGGGTACGGGGCGATGCTGGACGCCTTCACCGGCCAGGAGATCGACTACCGGGGGAAACCGGTGCCCAAGAAGGGCAAGCAGCCTTTCACCGACATCGCCGGCCACCCGGCGGAGGAGGACATCAAGCTGCTGGCGGCGGAGGGCATCGTCACCGGTGACGGAGGCAAATTCCGCCCCGACGACCCGGCCACCGCGGCCGAGGTCCTGGCCATGCTGGTCAAGGCCTGCGGCAACCGGGGACCATACTACCCCGCGGCCAAGGGCGAGGACGAACCCTGGTACAAGCAGGTGGTGGAAAGCGCCCTGGCCATGGGCATCCTGGATAAAGACTTCACCGTCAACCCGGAGATCGCCCTGAACAGGCTGCAACTGGCCCGCCTGGGCATCAACGCCGGCGGCTGGGGGAAACTGGCCGGGATTTCCCGGATCTTCCGGCTTGACGCCGCCGATGCCGGCTCGGTTCCGCCGGATTGGCTGGGATACGCGGCGGCGGCGGTGGGCATGGACCTCCTGCCCCTGGAAAACGGAAACTTCAATCCCGGGGGAGGGGTCACCCGGGCCCAGGCCGCCTCCTTCCTGGTGAAGCTGCTGAAAAGGTAAGACGGACCGGACCGGCCCGGCGTCGTGGAGGGGCTGCCCCAAAAGCATGTTTTTGGGGACGGCCCCCTCTTTAATTTCTCAGGAAAGCCCCGCGCATGTCCCGGCTTTAGATTTTGTGTTCCCGTTCAAAAAAAAATTCTTGATAAAATGACATAATTTTGCTAATATTTAAATAAATTGACAAAATAATGCATGAAAGTCTAAAATTAATGTCTGAAACAGGAAAAGAGATGACTGAATGCGGATGCAACAAAATGGAGGTGGGTTGAAGGTGCGTTCTTTGGGAGTAAAAGTGGGAGTCATCTTGCTTCTGGTAATGCTGCCTGTGTTTTTGGGAGTCACCCTCTACAACCAGTACCAGGAATCCCGGAACATAAAGAACATGCACCTGGAGCGGGCGCGCATACTGGCCATAACGGGGGCCGCGGCCATAGGGAAGATGTTCGAAGACGCCGTGGCCTCCGGGCAGCTGACCATGGATCAGGTTTTTGACACCAATTACGTAGAAATTCCAGGATCCAACCCCAAGCGGTTCAAAACCGCCTATGACGACTGGGCTGACAAAAACATCAGGCAGGTTACGGAGTCCTTCCTGAAGGACGAAACGGTGGTCTTCGCGGCGCCGGTGGACAGAAACGGCTACCTGCCGACCCACAACCTTAAATACAGCAAGGGCGCCTTCAACGATCCCGCCAACCGCACCAAGAGGATATTCGACGATCCCGTGGGCATAAAAGCGGCCCGGAACAGCGACACTTTTTTAATGCAGGAGTACAGGCGGGACACCGGTGAAATAATGTGGGACGTGTCGGCGCCAATCACCGTCGGCGGAAAGCAGTGGGGGTCCTTCAGGATTGGCTACTCCATGGACAGGACTTACCGGCAGATAGCCGCCGCCAGGTACAGGGTGCTGGCCCTCAGCCTGGCCTATTCCGCGGTGCTGGTCTTGCTCTCGGTGGCGGTGTTCAGGATGGTCGCCAGGCCTTTGAAGGCCATTTCCGCTGAGGCGGCGATAATGGCCCGGGGCGACCTCCGGGGCGGTGAATTCACGTACAGGGGCAGGGACGAGATAGGCCGGCTGGCCGTGGATTTCAACAGGATGCGGGAAAACCTGCGGGGACTGGTGGGCAGCTTCAAAGAAAAAAGCCTCAAGCTGAGTTCCGCCGCCCAGCAGCTGACGGCCACGGCCGAGCAGTCCTCCTCGTCCGCCGTGGCCACGGCGGCCACCATCAGCGAGATTGCCTCGGCGGGAAACGAGGTGTCCGCCCACATGAAAAAAGTGATGGAACAGACGGCGGCCGCCCAGGAAATGGCAGGGGAAGGGAAAAAGAAACTGGTTGACATGGAGGGCAGGATCGGCCGTATAGCGGAGATCTCGAGGTCGATTGCCGGTGACGTTGACGAGCTGGCCGGCAAGGCGAAAAACATATCCCGGATGACGAGCCTGATTACCCAGATTGCCGACCAGACCAACCTCCTGGCCCTGAACGCCGCCATCGAGGCTGCCCGGGCGGGCGAGGCCGGAAAGGGGTTTGCCGTGGTCGCCGACGAGGTCAGGAAACTGGCCGAGCAGTCTTCCGGTGCGGCGAAGGATATCATGGCCGTGACCCAGTTGATTGAGATAGGGACCGAGAAAGTCGTCCAGGCCGTCAGCTCAGGGGAGGAGGAAATCGGCCAGGGTACGAAAGCGGTGCTGGAAGCCGGGAAAATCTTCGAGGAGATCATCGGCGCCGTGGAGGAGCTCGCGGTTAACGTGCACGGGACCGTGGACCGGGTGGGGAAGGTCGATGAAGCCTTGCAGGACATTGCGGCGGCCACCCAGGAGCAGAGCGCGGCCAGCCAGGAGGTTGCGGCGTCGGCGGAAATGCTGGGCAAGATGGCCGCTGAAATCCTGGAAGCGACCGACAAATTTGTCGTTTAACCCAGCAAAAAGCCCTTATTTATCAAGGATTGCCCGTTTTCGGTCAGGCATAAAACACGGGGACGGTTCACTTGTTTGGGTAAAACACGTGTTTGGGTAAAACACGGGGACGGTTCACTTGTTTGAAAATAAAAGGGATGATAGAATACAAAAAACGAAAGAGAGAAGCGGAGTGCCTAGGAAAGCGAGACAGAAAAGCAAAACTGGGATTTATCACGTAATAATGCGAGGAATAAATTGCCAGGATATTTCCCATGACGATGAAGACCGTATAAGATTTTTGGAAACGCTTTGTCGTGTTTCCGTATAAAGTAATTCAGAAGTGCTTGGCTATTGCCTGATGAGCAATTACGTTCACCTGTTGATAAAAGAAGACGGTAGCGTCTATATCTGATGTTATGAAGAGACTAGGCACCAGTTACGGATTACTGGCTTGACCGTCGATATTAAACAAGCGCAAACAAGTGAACCGTCCCCTTGTTTGTTGTTTGTCCTAAAAAAAGTGCCTCTGGCAATTCAGAGGCGCTTTTAGCCCGAAGGGCGACCTTATTTGAAGTACCTGTTCAACAAGCCCTCCAGGGCCCGGGCGTGCCTGGCCTCGTCCCGGGACGACACGTCCAGGGCGTCGTGGGCGTGGTCGTTTCCCAGTTCCTTGGCCTTGACCGCAGCCTCTCTTTTAATCCGGTTGGCCATTTTTTCCCCTTCCAGCATCTTCTTGATGTTTTCCTTCGTGCTTTCGGAGATTACCCCGTTGAGCTCGGCAAATTGGGCTGCGTGCCAGGCCTCGTCCATGGCGATGGACTCAAGCACCAGGGCCACTTCGGGATAACCCTCCCGCTGGGCTTGACGGGCCATGGCCAGGTATACGCCCACCTCCCAGGTCTCGCCCTTGAATTCCTTGGCCACGGCTTCTTCGACTTCAGTTCCTTTGGTGATTCCAATCTTGACCTCATTAATCAGGTCCGCCATTTCTCTTTTCCTCCTCCGTATTTGTTTTCGGTCTGCTGCCCCTGCATTCGGGGCAATAGCCGTAAAAATGCAGGTTCACGAATTTGATCTCGCAGTGCGTTGCGAAGGCCGCCATGTGAACATAATTTCCGATATCGTCCGGGAAATCGTCCACGTCGTCAACCCTCCCGCAGGACAGGCAGATAAAGTGGGGGTGGGGAGACACGTTGGCGTCATACCGGTATATGTTTTCACCGGTGTTGAAGCGCTGGATGAAGCCCATTTCTTCAAGGGACCGCACGGTTTTGTAGACGGTGTTGAAGCTGATGGCCGGGAAGGTCTTTCGCACCTCCCGGTAAACGTGCTCCGCCGTGGGGTGGGCCTTGCTCCCGGACAGCAGCCGGTAAATCAGCTCTCTCTGCGGTGTGGTCCGGAGGCCCTTTTTTTTAAACAATTCTTTGATATCAGCCATGTTTTCACCATGAGGATAATCATTATTATGAGATAATTATTACTCATTATTTACCTGCTGTCAAGTAGCATTTATATTTTAAGAAAGATTTAAGAAAAGAATGAGCTTCGGAATGATCCGAAGCTCCCCGGTCTTATATTGCTACTTTTTATGGCTTTTTATTTAAAGCGGGCTTTTACAGCCCGGTCACCCAGCCGAAGTTGTCGGGCAGCAGGCCGGTGCCAAAGGCCTTGATGGTTGTGGCAAGTTCATGCAATAATTGGCTGGCAGGAAATAACATTTAAGTGTTGAAGAAGTATATGATAAATAAAAAGGTGATAGTTGTTTATGACAAAAAAAATAATATCTGCCAAACACGAGGGGGTCTTAATGAAAAGAATATTGTTATTTATAGGATTTCTTTTAAGCCTTCCTTTTCTATTCCTCGGCTATGTCATGCTCACCGATTATAGACCGGCCGCTGTCACGGCATTAGCTGTAAGCAACAATCAAAACATCCCGATAAAAAAGGGAGAACCTTTATCGGCGCTGACCTTTAATATCGGGTATTGCGGGCTTGATGAAAACCAGGATTTCTTTGTTGATGGGGGAAGCATGTCCCGCTCCAGGAGCAAAGAACAAACCCGGATCAACCTGCAGAAAATCGCTTCCTTCATAGCCCGGCAAAACTCTTCATTTATTCTGTTGCAAGAGGTGGATGTGAATTCCTCAAGGAGTTATAACATAAATCAATTTGCGGCCCTGGAGGAAAAATTGCCTGACTATGGTTCGACATTTGGCTTGAATTATAAAGTCGCCTGGGTGCCGGTTCCGCTAACCCGCCCCATGGGTTCCGTAACTTCGGGTTTAGCCACTTTTTCCAGGAAAAAGATAACTTCCGGAACCCGCTATCAGTATCCCGGACATGAGAAGTGGCCAAAACAACTGTTTGAATTGGACCGTTGCTTTATTGAAACCAGATTGCCTGTTGAGGACGGCCATGAGCTTATTTTGATTAATTCTCATCTATCCGCGTTTGATGAAGGTGGTCGAATACGAAAGGAGCAGCTCAAGTTTCTCAAAGAATATATTGTCAATGAGTTCGGCAGGGGAAACTACATAATCGTAGGCGGAGACTGGAATCACGTTCTTCCCGGTACCGGTCCGGACAAGTTTGAAACCACTGAAAAACGGCCCTTTTGGCTGCAGGATCTGCCAGATGATTTTACTCCCAATGGTTTTAACTGGGCTGTTGATCCTAGCATCCCATCTGTCCGTACGGTGGCATCGCCTTATAGAAAAGGGATGAATTTTACTGCAGTAATTGACGGTTTTTTAGTCTCCAACAACATTAAAGTAACGAAGGTATTTGGCCAGGACTTAGGCTTTGCCAACAGTGATCACAACCCGGTAATATGCCAATTCATTTTACAATAAATAACCGGGGCAGCTCCACGCAGAGCAAACACGGGGACGGTTCACTTGTTTGAAAATAAAAGGGATGATAGAATAGAAAAAACGAAAGAGAGAAGCAGAGTGCCTAGGAAAGCGAGACAGAAAAGCAAGACTGGGATTTATCACATAATAATGCGAGGAATAAATCGCCAGGACATTTTCCATGACGATGAAGACCGTATAAGATTTTTGGAAACGCTTTGTCGTGTTTCTGTAGAAAGTAATGCAGAAGTGCTTGGCTATTGCCTGATGAGCAATCACGTTCACCTGTTGATAAAAGAAGGCGGTAGCGGTATATCTCATGTCATGAAGAGACTAGGCACCAGTTACGCGTACTGGTACAACTGGAAACATGAACACACGGGGCATGTGTTTCAGGACAGATTCAAAAGCGAATGCGTGGAAAACGACACGTACCTTATAACAGTCATTAGATATATCCACCGAAATCCCGTAAAGGCCAAACTTGTGCTAAAACCGGACGACTACTATTGGAGTAGTTGCCGAATATATTATGGAGTGGGAGAAAACCCTCCCGGTTTGACGCAGACACAATTAATCTTAGGGCTTTTTGATGAGCAGAAAGAAAAGGCAGTAGAAAGAATGCGTTTTTTTGAGGCCGAAGACAACGATGACCAATGCCTGGACGATTTCAGGCAAAAACGTTTGAGTCGGGAGACAGCCCGGCAAGCGATTACGGAAAAACTGAACGGACGGCCAATAGGAGTGCTGCAGCAAATACCACCGGATGAGCGAAAAACAATCTTAAAACAGCTTAAACAGATCGAAGGATTGAGTTTGAGACAAATCTCTCGGATTACTGGCCTGACCGTACACACAATCTATAAAGCATAATTGATATCAAACAAGTCCAAACAATTGAACCGTCCCCTTGTTTGATTATCGGTGTTTTCGCAGATTATATGTACGGGTATGTCGGCGGGGTTCCGGAGAGGTAACCGGGCCCTGGCGAAGGTCAGGTAGGGGCAGGTTAGGTTCGTTTTCCTGGCCGTCCATGAAAAAGGGAGCTTCGTCCGAAGCTCCCTGATCTTGTGCTGTGTTCTTTTGCATTTAATCTGGGTAAAGATTCACAGCTCGGTCACCCAGCCGAAGTCGTCGGGCAGCAGGCCGTACTGGACTCCGGTGATGTAGTCGTAAAGTTTCTGGGATACCTTGCCCACGCTGCCGTCCCCCGGGATGATCACCTTGTCGTTCCACTTCAGTTCGCTGACCGGCGAGATGACGGCGGCCGTTCCGGTGCCGAAGATCTCCTGCAGGGTTCCTTTTTTGTAGGCCTCGTAGACCTCGTCGATGGCGATTGGTTCTTCCTTCACCTTGAGGCCCCAGTTCCTGGCGGCCTGAAGCACCGAGTCCCTGGTGATGCCGCCCAGGATGCTGCCTTCCAGGGGAGGGGTGATCACCTCGTCGTTGATGACGAAGAAAATGTTCATGGTGCCCACTTCTTCGATGTACTTGAACTGGCAGCCGTCAAGCCAGAGGACCTGGGTGTACCCGGCCTTTTTGGCCTCTTCGGCCGCCAGCAGGCTGGCCGCGTAGTTGGCCGGGGTCTTCACGTAGCCCAGGCCGCCCCTGACCGCCCTGACGTACTTGTCGGTGACGTATATTTTTACCGGCTTGAACCCTTCCGGGTAGTAAGCCCCCACCGGGGAGAGGATAATCATGAACTTGTATGTGCTGGACGGCCTGACCCCCAGGTAGGGGTCGGTGGCGATGACGAAGGGCCTGATGTACAGGGATGTCTCCTTGGAACCGGGCACCCAGTCCTTTTCCATTTCAACCAGCTTGATCAGGGCTTCGTAGAAAAGATCCTCATCCACCCTGGGGATGCACAGCCTCTCGGCCGACCGGTTGAGCCTGGATATGTAGGCCCTCGGGCGGAAAATGCCTATTTTCCCGTTGCTTCTCCGGTAGGCCTTCATGCCCTCAAATATGGCCTGGCCGTAATGCAGCACCATGGTGGAAGGTTCCAGGGCCAGCGGCTGGTACGGCTCGATGCGGGGGTTCTTCCAGCCGTCGGGGGCCGCATAGTCCATGGTAAACATGTGGTCGGTGAAAATGGTGCCGAAGGCAAGTTCGCTGTCCAGGGGCTTCTTCTTTGGGGCATCCGTTTTTTTCACGGTTATGCTGTACATCATTCCACTCCTCCTTAAATAACCCGCACCCTTTGTTTAATATTATATAAAATGTAACGGGACAGTTGTTGGGCATTATCAGGTAATTCTCTGTTCCTGGTTGTTTTCCTGCAAATAAGATGAATCTTCGGAAAAAGGACCCCCGTTATTGATTTTTGTCCATCCAGACTTTACAATTAACCTGAGGTTAAAGCATGAAAAAAGAAGAAAAAAAAAGCAGAATAGGGATCATGGGCGGGACGTTCGACCCCATCCATTACGGCCACCTGGTGGCGGCGGAGGGTGCCCGCCATCATTTTAATCTGGAAAAGGTTGTTTTTGTTCCCGCCGCCAGGCCCCCGCACAAGGGAGCGAGGGTCATCACCGGCCCCGTCCACAGGCTGAACATGGCTGTGCTGGCCACCGGCAGCAATCCCAATTTTGAGGTGTCGGACATTGAGATAAAGCGCCGGGGCCCTTCATACACCATCGACACATTGTACTATTTCCACCATTCCCGGCCCGGGTCGGATCTCTATTTTATCACCGGGGCCGATGCCGTGCTGGAGATCCTCACCTGGCACAGGGTGCAGGAACTGCTGGACCTGTGCTCCTTCATCGCCGCCACCAGGCCGGGCTACCGCCTGGAAAACCTGGCCGAAACCCTCAAGGGGCTGCCACCCGGCAGCATTGAAAAAATTTCGGTGATGGAGGTCCCGGCCCTGGCCATATCCTCCACCGACATCAGGGAACGGGTGAGAAGGGGGATGCCCGTGAAGTACCTGCTTCCCGAAGAGGTGGAGAACTATATATACGAAAAAGGGCTGTACAGGGAGTGAAACGAAAGCCCCGTTTCAGGACGGGGCTTTTTTCCGTCCGGCGGCGCCGATCTTTAAAGGGAAAAATGGAAAAATATTTGTCGGTTCAGGCTGCATCAGCCTTTTGGATTTGGCTAATAATATTTTTACAAATAAAGCTTAGAGAATTCGAAAGAGGTGAATCTAGTGGTGCGGACCCTTTACGTGGGCAATTTGCCCTGGGCCACTAAAGCCGAGGACCTTGAGGAAGTCTTTTCCCAATACGGAGAGGTGATTAGCACCCGGGTGATTACCGACCGTGAGACGGGGCGGTCCCGCGGGTTTGGTTTTGTAGAGGTGGCGGACAAGGATGCCGACAATATCATCGCGGCGCTCAACGGGGCCGAAATAGGCGGCCGCATATTAACCGTCAATGAGGCCAAGGCCAGGGATGAAAAGCCAAACTGATCCCCCAGTGCCGGACCTCCCGCCCGGGAGGTTTTCTTTTTTGGTGCGCCCGGGAAAACTAAACAAAGCAGGAACTTCAGCCGAAGAGTAGAATATAAGTAATATATAATATTTAAAGCCATTAAATAACAAGGGGGAGTGCTGATTGACCATCAGTCCACGGGCACTGGCCGAACTGGTCAGGCGGGTTGCCGGGAAGAAAAAGGCGCGGGATATTACGGTCCTGGATATCAGCAAAATATCGATAATAGCCGACTTTTTCGTGATTTGCAGCGGCAGTTCGTCAGTCAACGTTCAGGCCATCGCCGGGGAAATTGTGGACCGGGTCAGGGAGGAATTCGGAGGTCTGACCCCGCGCGTCGAGGGGTACCGGGAGGGACGATGGGTGCTCCTTGATTACGGAGATGTGGTGATCCACGTATTTCAGGAAGAGGAGAGGCGGTTTTACAACCTGGAACGCCTGTGGGGGGACGCTCCCGTGGTGGCTGTATCAGCCAGCCTGTGAATTTTGCTTCTGGCCGCTAGCCTCTAGAAGCTAGCAAACACCTGGCTAAATTATGCAGCTTTTATTTGTTGACATCTTCAGGGGGATGTCTTATAATAAGTTTTGTATCTTGAAGAGATGAAAGACGTTGAAGGGGAGCAGTAAGCAGCCCGTGCCTTTTCAGAGAGCCGCCGCGAGGTGCAAGGCGGCAGGGCGGTGTTGCCGAACTCGCCCCGGAGTCTGCCGGGGGAAAGTTGCGGAAGTATCCCGGCACGGTCAGCCACCGTTATCAGTTTCGAGAGGGTAAGTCACATGGGGCTGTGGCGCAGAGGGAGCGCGCTTCCTTGGCATGGAAGAGGCCGCGGGTTCGATTCCCGCCAGCTCCACCAACACTTTACCAACCAGGGTGGTAACGCGGGCAAAAACCCGTCCCTAAGGGGGCGGGTTTTATTTTTACCGGTTGCCCGAAACCATCGGTGTTCGCGGCAGCCGGAGGCCATGAAATCGTCTGTTGCCCCGGGGTGGCTGAACAGGTACGGTTCTCCACCCCATTTTTTTTAATCTTGTAACAGCAGGGCAAATGTAGTAGAATAATAACCTGAGTTTTGCCGGAAATCGGGCAATTATAAGGCATATGCGTTGCTGCGTCAGGAGGATAAGGCTTGATGAAACTGGAAGAACGCTACGACTTTGCGAAAATCGAGCGGAAGTGGCAGTCCCGCTGGGCCGAGGAAGACATCTACCGGGTGCCGGACGAAAGCGGGCGGCCCAAGTATTACTGCCTGGAGATGTTTCCGTATCCCTCGGGCAAGCTGCACATGGGCCACGTCCGGAATTATTCCATAGGCGACGTGGTGGCCAGATACCTGACCATGAACGGCTACAACGTACTGCACCCCATGGGCTGGGACGCCTTCGGCCTTCCGGCCGAAAACGCCGCCATCAAGCACGGAAACATCCACCCGGCGGTGTGGACCTACGACAACATAAACACCATGCGGTCACAGCTCAAGCAGCTGGGCATCAGCTACGACTGGAGCCGGGAACTGGCCACCTGCCACCCGGGCTATTACCGCTGGACCCAGTGGCTCTTCCTCCAGCTATACAAGCACGGCCTGGCTTACAAGAAAAAGGCCGCCGTCAACTGGTGCCCCTCATGCGCCACGGTGCTGGCCAACGAGCAGGTCAAGGAAGGGACCTGCGAACGCTGCAAGACCGGCGTTGAGAAAAGGGAGCTGGACCAGTGGTTTTTCAGGATAACCGCGTACGCGGACAGGCTTCTGGAGGATTTGAAGCTGCTCCGGGGATGGCCCGAAAAGGTCAGGATCATGCAGGAGAACTGGATCGGGCGCAGCGAGGGGGCCGAAATCAGCTTTCCCGTGGAGGGGAGCGATGATGCCATCACGGTGTTCACCACCAGGCCGGATACCATTTTCGGGGTCACATACATGGTGCTGGCCCCGGAGCACCCGCTGGTGGAGAAGCTGATCCGGGACAAGTCCCAGGCCGAAGAAATCAGGCGGTTCGTCAGGAAGGTAAGAAACTTGAGCGAGATTGAGCGTACCTCCACCGAGGCCGAGAAGATTGGGCACTTTACCGGGGCATACTGCGTCAACCCGCTGAACGGGGAGAGGGTGCCGATCCTGGTGGCCAACTACGTGCTGCTGGAGTACGGCACCGGCTGCGTCATGGGGGTTCCGGCCCACGACCAGCGGGACTTCGAGTTTGCCCGGAAGTACGGCCTGCCCGTCAGGGTGGTGATTCAGCCCGGGGGGCCGCCCCTGGACCCGGACACCATGACCGAGGCTTACACCGGCGAGGGCGTCATGGTCAACTCGGGAAAATTCAACGGGCTGCCAAACCGTGAGGGAATCAAGGCGGTAACCGCATACTGCGAGGAGAGAGGCATCGGCAAGGGCGTGGTCAACTTCAGGCTCAGGGATTGGCTCATTTCCCGCCAGCGCTACTGGGGCGCCCCCATTCCCATGATTTACTGCGACCGGTGCGGCATCGTTCCGGTTCCCGAGGAGGACCTCCCGGTGGAACTGCCCATGAACGTGGAGTTCAAGCCCACCGGCCGGTCGCCCCTGGCCGAGTGCCCGGAGTTTGTCAACACCGCCTGCCCGCAGTGCGGCGGGGCGGCCCGCCGGGAAACCGACACCATGGACACCTTCATGTGCTCGTCCTTTTACTACTTCCGGTACACCAGTCCCCGGAACGAGGACCGGGTCTGGGGAGAACGCGAAATCAACTACTGGCTGCCCGTGGACCAGTACATCGGCGGAGTGGAGCACGCCATCCTGCACCTGCTCTACTCCAGGTTCTTTACCAAGTTTCTTTACGACATCAAGCTGGTGCCCTGTGAGGAGCCCTTCACCAACCTCCTGACCCAGGGCATGGTCCTGAAGGACGGGGCCAAGATGTCAAAGTCCAAGGGGAATGTGGTCAGCCCCGAGGACATCGTGGCCAGGTACGGCGCGGATACGGCCAGGCTTTTCATACTTTTCGCCGCTCCGCCGGAGCGCGACCTGGAGTGGAGCGACCAGGGCGTCGAGGGCTGCTCCCGGTTCCTGAACCGGGTGTGGCGGCTGGTGGCCCCCCTGGCGGGGAAGCTGGACGGCGGCGCCCCGCCTGAAACCGGCAGGCTGGTGGGGGTGAACCGCGAAATGCACCGCCTGACCCACGTCACCATTAAGAGGGTGACCGAGGACGTGGGCAACAGGTTTAACTTCAACACCGCCGTCAGCGCCATCATGGAGCTGGTGAACGGACTGTACCAGTACCGGGATGTGCCCGAAACCGACCGGGACCCGGCCGTCCTGAAAGAGGCCGTGGAATCGCTGCTCCTGCTCCTGGCGCCCTTTGCCCCGCACATCACCGAGGAACTCTGGCACGGCACCGGGCACAGCGGAAGCATCCACCTGCAGCCCTGGCCGAAATACCGTCCGGAGGCCGTGGCCGAGGACGAGGTGGAAATAGTGGTCCAGGTTAACGGCAAGATCAGGGACAGGATCCTGGTCCCGGCCGGTATTTCGCCGGAAGGGATGAAGGAACTGGTGATCTCCCGGCCCGGGGTGCAGAAGATGATCGAGGGCCGGCAGGTGGTCAAGGTGATCCCGGTACCCGGCAAGCTGGTCAATATAGTGGTGAAGTAGCCGGCTGCCGCCCTCGCGCGGCGCCGCCGGCGTACCGGCGGCCAAACTCTGAAAAAGATCTCAGAATGAAGGCAATAACAGTCCCGCCTGCCGCGACCTGCGCGGAAGGCGGGTTTTTTGCGGGAGGGGCGTTATGGAATCCTTGCTGCGGAAGCGGGGGAAGATCCCGCTGGTCATATCGGTCCCTCACGGGGGGATGGAGGAACCGGAAAATTTATTCTTTCGCGGTTCGGGCAACCGGCGGGCGGACATGCTCACCCTGGATCTGGCCGCCGGGCTGGCCGGTTCCCTTGAGACGGCCTGGGGCCGCCCCTACCTGGTGGCCGGGCTGATCCGGCGGAGCATTATCGATTACAACCGGCCCCCGGAGGAGGCTTACGAAGACCCTGAAGCGGCCCGTCATTACCTGATTTTTCACCGCGCCCTGGAGGAATCGGTGGGAGAGTGCCTTGAAAAGCACGGAGCATGCCTGCTGCTGGATATACACGGCTGCCGGGGGGCGGGGCCCGGCGCACCCCACGTGTTCCTGGGCACCGGTAAGTGTGCCGCCATGTCCCCGTCCGCGGTCCGGTTGCTGACGGACCTGATTGCCGGGGAAGGGTGGCGGGTCAGCCACGACACCGGCGGTCCCTACCGGGGCGGTTTTATAATCAGGCACTATGCCTCGGGCGACGGGGTAATGGGCGTGCAGCTTGAAGTAAGCAGGGAAGTGCGCCTCGAACCGGTCCTGAGGACCAGGTTTTCATCATCCCTGGCCAGGTCGCTGGCGGCCTTCGGCCGCATGCAGCTTTCCGGCAATGTGAAACTTTCGCCGACCTGAAATGAAGGCTCCGCTTATGTGAAAAATTCGACTGTTCTGATGGGCAGGAAGCGGTCTGAAAAGACAATTAAAGGGCAAAATATTTATTAATAACGGCTTCCGGCGTATGATGTGAAACAAAAGAGGGGACTTTCGGTAGTGACAAACAGGGGGTGAACAACGTGGCCTGGACGTTAAGCCTGACGCAATTTTTCAACGGGCAGGGGCGTGGAAAAGATAAGGACATGATGGAAGAACTGGCCGTCTCAGTGCATGAAAACCTCCATCTCGCGCCGCCAGTGCGGGCGACACAAATAGTAATGAAAAAGGGATGCGCACTCATCCTGGATTGAGCTACAATCAGTCTGAGGAGAAGACACACTACAAAGCACGGTGAGGTGAGTAGTAGACTGCTCTTCTCAGACTTAAAACAGTATGAAAACTAGTGTAAGGACTGTCTCTCAGGGAGTGTAAATTATTTTGTGTAAATGGGTATTCCCGGAAAAATCGGTTAAGCTATAGATGGCTCTTACCTGCCAGG
>JAILZP010000035.1 GCA_023512435.1 Peptococcaceae bacterium
TGATCTCAAGAAGGAACTCATTGAACACGTCCGGAAAACCATGGGGGCCATAGTGGTGATGAGGGACATCCAGTTCGTGAACACCCTGCCCAAGACCCGGAGCGGCAAAATCATGCGCCGGGTGATGAAGACCCTCTGGCTGGACAAGGAACTGGGCGACCTGTCCACCATCGAGGAAGAGGCCTCGGTGTCCGAAATCAGGGAAGCCATCAAGAAAATGAAATAAACACCGTAATGGCATGGAACACGGGAACCCGGCATCATTAAGCAGAAAACCCGGAGCAAAAAACTCCGGGTTTTCTGTAGTCAGGCCCCCGTCCGTGGAGGGGCCGTTTTTTATGCCTGCTGCCTGGAGTCACAAACGGTGCCGTTTTCTTCAGGGATCGGGGTTACGCTTTGCTCCACGGCTTTCTTGTGGTTTTCCTCCAATTTGCCCTTCACGTCCCTGACCCGGTTTTCAAAGTCCTTGAAACCCACACCGGTTCCCCCCTGTTAGGCGGATTTTAAAAGAATTATGCCCAATATCCGGTCTGAATATACCTATTCAGGGTCCACCAGGCGGTGCAGCTCATCTTTCATGTCCGGATGCACCACCATGATCAACACGTCTCCGGCCTGGATGACGGTGTCGGCGCTGGGGGATACAATCTCTTCCCCGTCGCGGTATATGGCCAGCACCGTGGCTCCGGTTTTTCCCCTGAATTCCGCCTCCACCAGGGATTTGCCCACCAGCGGCGAGCAGGGCGTGACCTTGACTTCCTCGATCTTCTGGAACCTCCCGGCCATTTTAAATGTATAGTCCAGCAGATCGTTCATCAATTTCTCGATCTCGGCGTTAAGCCTGTCCCTTTCCCTGAGCAGACTGTGAAGCCTCTCCTGCAAGTCCCTCAGAACCTGCCTCTGTCCGCTCTGGGACAGAAAGGCCTCGGCCGCCCTTTTGGATCTCACCGCCACCCCGACCCCGGGAGTGACGTTAACCACCCCGGTGTCCTGAAGAAGCATCAGGGCCCGGCGGATTGTCTCCGGGGAAACGTTGTACTTCCCGGCCAGGGAGGAACGCCCGAAAATCTTCTGCCCCTCCCTGTACTCCCCCCTGACTATCCTGGCTGATATGTCTATGGCTATATTTACATAACGGGCCATTAAGTGGGAGCCTTGATTCTCTTCCATAACTACCCCTTCGTCACCCTGTCAGTTGACACTGGTTACTGCGTATCCTTTTTCCTTTATTCTCTTCACCAGTTCGGAGGGGTCGGCCGTGCTTACCCTTAACATGATCTGGACCCTCTGGTCCGATTTTTCGGCTATGGCCACCCCCACCAGGTTAATGTTCAGGTTTTTGACCTCGCTCACGATATCGGCCAGGACGCCAACCCGGTCCTCGGTTTCCACCACTATCCTGGACCCGGCCTTGCGCAAGCCGAAAATTTTGATCAGCTGGTCAAAGATGTCCGATTCGGTAATGATTCCCACCAGCTTGTCCTTTTCGGTCACCAGGAGAGCGTCCATCTTGTTGTCCCGCATGACCAGGGCGGCCTCCTCCACGGTGGTGGACGGTTCGACCGTGAGTGGTTTTTTTATCATGCACTCCTTGACTTCCATCTTCGACAGGAGGTAATTCATTTCATAGACGCTTAATGTGGATGCCGGCGAGGGTGATACCGTCAGCAGCTCGTGCCTGGTCACCAGGCCTATCAGCTTATCTTTTTCGACCACCGGAAGCTGTCTTATTTTATTTTTTTTCAGGATATTGACAGCTTCCAGAACTGGAGTGCTCGGTGGAATAACAATAGGGTTTTTGGTCATGCAGTCCTTGACAAACATTTGCCCGTCCTCCCTCGGTAAATCGTTTTTTTCAATTTTAAAGGATTAGCCCCCGGCGTGCAATGATTTATTAAATGATGCCGCGGTGTTCGCCCGATCTCATTCTGACGCCCCGCAGGCGGTTGAAGGCCGCCATGATTTCCTGTTTCCTGGGCCTGGCAAAATCTCCGGGATGCTGTCCCCTCTCAAAAGGCGAAATAACGTCCAGGCCCTCCCTGTCAATGTCCTCCAGCACCTTGTCCGCCACCTCGGAAAGCGGCCTTGTTCCGTCCACGTAACGTTCAAAGGCGTAGCGGATGATCTCGGCCACCGCCCTGGTCTGGCTGGGGTCCACCAGCTGGTCCACGCAGGCCAGGTTGATCCCGTCCCGGCCGAAGCTGATTTGTTCAACACCCCTGGCCTTCACCCTAATCCTGCCGGACCCTCCGCCGCCGGCCGGCAGGGGCGCCCTGGGCGCCGGCCTGTCCAGCCCTCCGGCGGCTTCCGCGATCCTTCCGCCGGGGGTGCTCTCCACTATCTTCCGGGCGGTTTCCGTAACATCAAGGGCCCTGTAATTCTGCATCATTATGACCAGGTCGGCCACCCCGAGGTAATCTCCGGACCCCCCCACCACCAGGATGGTGGAGACATTCAGGCCGTCCAGAAGATCCCTGACCCGGTCGATGAAGGGGGTTATCGGCTCGTTCTCCTTAGCCACCAGCCTCTGCATGCGGCTGTCCCTGATCATGAAGTTGGTGGCGCTGGTGTCCTCGTCCAGGAGAAGCAGCGACGCCCCGCTCTCCAGGGCCTCCATTATGTTGGCCGCCTGGGAGGTGCTGCCGCTGGCGTTTTCAGTGCTGAAGGTCCGGGTGTCCTGACCGAAGGGTAGATTGCTGATAAATCCCCCGATGTCAACCTTCTCCACCCTCCGGCCGTCTTCCGACCGGATTTTCACCGCGTCGGCCACCGTAACCACCAACTCCCTGCCGTCCCCGGGAACGTGGTTGTACACCCCCCGCTCCAGGGCCCGCAGCAGTGTTGATTTGCCGTGGTAGCCTCCCCCCACGATGAGGGTCACTCCCCGCGGAATGCCCATTCCGGCCACCCTGCCCCTGTTCGGCAGGTTGAATTCCACCTGCAGTCCCGGCGGCGACTGGAACTTGATTACCTGCGGGCCGGCCAGGGGAAGGTCGCTGACCCCGCTTTCCCTGGGCAGTACCGAACCGTTGCCCACAAAAGCCACCAGCCCCCTTTCCCCCAGGGATCCGCGCAGGTATTCCTGGTCTTCGACGACTTCCACATGCCTTACCAGCTTTTCCCGGGACAGATTTTTGTATAGCATGGACTTTTCCGCCACCCGGGGCACATATTCCGTCAGCAGTCCGGCCGCCTCCCGCCCCAGCACCGTCCTGCCCCTGGCGGGCAACCCCACCGCAAAGCGGACCTCGATGAACTCGGGAGTAACCAGCACCGCGGTACGATCCAAAACTTCCTGGCCGCAGCGGTCAACGGTGACCAGGCCGATCCCGCCGGTCGCCGCCCGGTCTCCGGATCCAGCCCTCAGCAGCCGGTAAAAACTGCGGGCCACGAAATCCTGAAGGGCCACTCTCCTGACATTGCTTTTATACAAATCCGGCGGGAAGCCGGAAAAGCGGTGCGGAACCCTGAGCCTGGCCCTGCTGGGCGGGGCGAAGGGGTCGGCCTGGACATGGTCGATAAACAGCCTGAACCAGTCTCCGCCATATGACCCCCGGATGGATTTATAAGCCCCGTAGCCCTTGCCGTCCAGGGAAAGAAGGTTCCGGCGCAAGGATTCCACGCTGATCACCCCTCTTATGCTTATCCCGCCGGGCCTCTCCGGGCGGAATCCAGAAGTCAAAAATCAGAATTCAGAATGATACAGGCATTCCTGACACGCCTTGTGAAGCATTTCCGTCCTTACCAGGATTAACAAAAATCGGGACCAGCAGACAGGCCCCAAACAAAATTTTAAATATTTTCATTCTGAGTTCTGAGTTCTGTATTCTGTGTTCTGAGTTCTGTTAAATCACTTCCCCCAGGTTCAAAAGGAGCCACAGCTGATCTCCCTTCTTGACAACGCCCTTAAGGTAGCTGACATTGTCTCCGGCCACCGAAGGGGGCTCAATCTCGTTCTCGCTGAACCGGCCCACCTCCAGCACTATATCCACGATCATACCCACCTTTTGCCCTTCATGCTCCACCACTATAATCCTGGTGTCTTCACCGTATTCGCTGACCGGGAGATTGAGGCGCTTGTTGAGGTTGATCACCGGCACAATACTGCCCCGCAGGTTTATTATCCCCTCAACGTAATGCCTGGTGTTGGGAACCTTGGTAATGTTGGTCATCCTGATTATTTCCTGGGTCTCCTGGATCGGCAGGGCATACTGCTGGTCGTTGAGCTGAAAGATGACCAGTTGATCTTCGGTATTCACAGGGTCAACCCCCTTTCTAAAATCTTGCTTTAGACCTATGGAATTCATATATGAAAATTTTACATATTCCAGCAAAATCCTTCCTGCAAAGGCAAATTTGAAAAAAATCTTTGAGAAAGATGACGGGAACAACTCCCAGGCAAAAAAGGGGGCCGGAAAAATCCTCCGGGCCCCGCAGGGTTTGTACGGTCATTCTTGATTCCTGGTTCTTTGTTCCGCCGCCGGCACGGCGGCACCGCCCGCAAAAGCGGTTTTTACTTTTTTGACTGATCCTGCTTCACCAGCTTGTCCTTCACGGCGCCGCAGGACTTGCACTTTCCCGGTTTGCACCTGCTCTCCACGATGTTTCCGCACTCCACGCACTTGTAAACAGCCACCACTGTCACCTCCCTGCGGGCTGGAATAAACTTCGCCTGGTGCATGAACGCATCTAATTCCCAATTCCCAATTCCCAATTTCCGATTCCCGTCTCCGCCGCCTTCCTGATTTCCCTCAACGCGGCCCCGGGGTCCGGCGACCCGAAAACGGACGAACCGGCCACCAGGACCGTGGCGCCCGCGCCGGTTGCAACGGGGGCGGTCACGGCAGAGATTCCCCCGTCCACCTGGACCTCGGCCCCGGTTCCCGCCGCGTCGATCATTCGCCTGACGGCCTTAATCTTGGGCACCATCCCGGCGATAAAATCCTGCCCGCCGAATCCCGGGTTAACCGTCATCACCAGCACCAGGTCCACCATTTCCAAAACGTATTCTACGGCCGAAGGGTGGGTGGAGGGATTAATGGCGACTCCGGCCTTCACCCCTCTTTTTTTAATCATCTGGAGGATCCGGTGAAGGTGGGGCGTCGTCTCGGCGTGCACCGTGACCAGGTTCGCCCCCGCCTCGATGAAGCCGTCAATGTAAAGGCCGGGGTTCTCTATCATCAGGTGGACATCGAATACCATCCCCGACTCTTTTCTAAGCGCGGCCACAACCTGGGGGCCGATGGTGATGTTGGGGACAAAGTGCCCGTCCATTATATCCAGGTGCAGATACTCCGCCCCGGCCTCCTCCACCCGGCGCACCTGATCCCCCAGCCTGGCAAAATCCGCTGACAGAATTGAGGGTGCCAGTTTGATCATCAATAACTCCTTTCCCGTTCAATAATTTCACCCAGTAACTCCAGGTACCGCCGGTACCGTCCGCCGTCGATCCCGCTCCGGGCCACGGCTTCCTTGACGGCACAGCCGGGCTCGGAACTGTGCAGGCAGCTCCTGAACCTGCACTGAGCGGCGTATCTCTCCATTTCCGGGTAGTAATAAAACAATTCCTCTTTTTTTATATCCGGCAGAAAAAGACTGGAAAACCCGGGTGTGTCGGCCACCATGCCGCCTCCCTCCAGGGCGATCAGTTCCACGTGCCTGGTGGTGTGCCTGCCCCTCTTTATTTTTGGTCCGACCTCTCCCGTCTTGAGGGAAAGGCCGGGCTGAACCGCGTTCAGCAGGCTGCTTTTGCCCACCCCGGAAGGCCCGGCAAAGACCGAAATTCCTTCCCTGAGAATCTCCCGCAGGGTATTCACCCCGGTTCCGTCCCTGGCGCTGGTCCTCAGCACCCGGTATCCGGCGGCGGCATAACAGCACAGGAAATCTGGAGATTCCCCGGCGGCCAGGTCGACCTTGTTAAGGCAGATCACCGGCTGGATACCTGCGGCCCCAGCCAGGACCAGGAAGCGGTCCAGCAAGATCAGGGAAGGCTCGGGGTCCCTTGCCGCGAATACAATCACGGCCCGGTCGACGTTGGCCACCGGGGGCCTGGCCAGGAGATTCCGCCGGGGATATACCTTCTCCACCACCCCCTGCAATCCCTGCCCGGGCCTTATGTCCACCCGGTCCCCCACCATGACGCCCACCCCGCGGTGCCTGAAAACACCCTTCAACGTGCATTGCCACGAATCCCGCCCGGCCCGCACAAAGTAAAAGCCTCCATATGCCTTTGTGATTATCCCGTTTACCACGGAAACCTCACCTAATCCACTGTTCGCTCCGTTACCTTCTTATCGTCTATAAAAACCCTGATCACTGCCGTGCCGTAGTAGCTCACCGTTTCCTTCACCTTGTCGCCGGCATTGTGGTTCCTGACATAGACATCGTTGGCGCCCCGCACGTCGGTGACCTGAATTCTGGCTACGTGGGACCTCCCGTCATTGGGTATTTCGATTATAACCGCGGCCTCCCTTACCGGCGGTCCGGGGCCCTGGCTGACCGTAACCCTGACGGCTTTCCCCTCGGTTACCATTTCATTGGGCTCGGGAAACTGGGACACGATTTGCCCCTTAAGGTATTTAGTGCTGGTCTGGTAGATAATGTTGCCGTCCAGTTCCAGCTTCAGTTCCCTGAGTTTTGCCCCGGCCTGGTCCGTGGTGAGACCCCTCAGGTCCGGCACTTTTTTGTCGGCCTGTTCGGGACCTTTGGAAACGGTCAGGGTCACCTTCGAACCCTTTGGGGCTTTTTCATAGGCCGCCGGCTTCTGGCTGACCACGCATCCCTTTTCTATTTCGTTACTGGTTACCTCCTGGGGAGGTTCCTCCAGGTCGAAGCCGGCCTCGGCAATTTTGGCCCTGGCGTCTGTGAGACTGAGCTTCACCAGGTTGGGAACCGTTCTTATGTCCGCCCCCAGGCTGACTTTAAGGGTAATCAGCCGGTTTACCTTAACCGGGGGATCCTCGGGCCCGTAGTCCTGTTCAAAAACAATCCCTTTCGGTACGGATTGGTGGTACTGTTCAACGATCCTGCTCCTCAACCCCTTTTCCGCCAGGATGTCCTGGGCTTCCCGGGCCGTCTTGCCCACCACACCGGGAACCTTGACCTCCTCGACGTTGACAAACAGGTTAAAGCCGTAAACAGCCCCCCCCATAACCAGTGCCAGCACTACGGCTATTACCGCCCAGCCCGCCGGGCTGAGTCTCCGGGATGGTCTGCGGCCGATCCGGGTATACTGTTCGGCTGCCTTCAGGGCCTGCCTTTCCTCCATGTTAACGGCAATGATCCGGGTGGTGTCGTCATCGTCTCCGGCCATGGCCTCTTCCAGCTGGTAAGACATTTCCCGGGCGCTGTCAAACCTGCCGTCCGGGTCCTTTTGCAGCGCCCTCATCACCACCAGCTCCAGTTCGGGGGGAATGCCCGGCCTTCTCCTGGCAAGCGGTTCGGGGCTGTTCTGAATGTGCTTTATGGCAATTGAAATAGGGCTGTCACCGGTGAAGGGCACGCTGCCGGCCAGCATTTCGTAAAGCACCACCCCCAGTGAGTAAATGTCCGATTTGGGTCCGGCCAGCTCACCCCTGGCCTGTTCAGGTGACAGGTAGTGAACCGATCCGATGATGGTGTCGGTGGTGGTCACGGTGGCCGCGCTGGCCTCCCTGGCGATGCCGAAGTCCGTCAACTTGGCCCGCCCGGTTCTGGTAATCAGTATGTTGTGGGGCTTCACGTCCCTGTGCACGATGTTGTTCTCGTGAGCATGGTCAAGAGCGTCGCAGACCTGCCGGGCTATCCTGACCGCCCTTTCCGGGTCCAGCGGACCCTCCCTCTTTATTATGCTCCTCAGGTCCTCGCCCTCCACGTACTCCATGACCAGGTAATGCATGTCATTTTCCCGGCCGACATCGTATATGCTGACTATATTGGGATGCGAAAGGCTGGCCACGGACTGGGCCTCCCGTCTGAAACGCCGGACGAAGTCCTCATCAGAGGTGTATTCCGACCGCAGCAGTTTGATGGTGACCAGGCGGTTGAGAATGTTATCCCGGCCTTTGTATACAATGGCCATCCCGCCCCCGCCCAGCTGTTCCAGGATTTGATACCTGTTGCCCAATAACTTTCCGATCATTCGCCCCTCACCTCCCCCAGATACTCCCTCATAATCTCCCCGGCTATGGGGGCGGCCACGGTTGCCCCGGGACCGCCGTTTTCCACCACCACCGCCACCGCGATGCGGGGGTCGTCCGCCGGGGCGAAGCCCATAAACCAGGCGTGGGTCTGACCTCCAGGGTTCTGGGCGGACCCGGTCTTTCCGGCCACCCTGATCCCGGCCGGAACGGCCCGGGATGCGGTACCGGTCCTTGCCGCTTCTTCCATGGCCCGGGCCAGGACCCGGGCCGTCGGCGGAGAAACCGCCGCGTGCATGGCCTCCGGGACCATCCTTTTAATGACCAGGCCGTTCCTGGTCACCACCCGCTCAAGAACAACAGGCTTCATCACCGTTCCCCCGTTGGCCACACCGGCGGCCACCAGGGCCATTTGAAACGGGCTGACCAGCACCCGTCCCTGCCCGATGGCCGCCGACGCCACCTCCGGAAGGGGCATTTTGTTGGCCGGCAGGGTGCCCGTGTTGAAGTGGATCTCGTCGCCGGCCACGGGGTAGCCGCCCTCCAGCCTCCCTGATTTATCGTACTCCACCAGCTTAAAACCGAAGTTTTCAGCTGCCCTCTTCAGGCCTTCCCCGCCCAGTTCAAGGCCCAGCGAAGCAAAATAGGTGTTGCAGGAGACGGCTGCGGCCTCGTTCAGGCCGACCCGGCCATGCACTCCGAAATCCTTCAGGACAAAGCCCTCCACCGCAATGCTGCCCTTGCATTCGTAAACCCTTGCTGAATTGTCCGGGTTGGCCTCCAGGGCCCCGGCCCCGGTTATTATTTTAAACACGGATCCCGGCGGGTAGACGCCTCTGGTCGCCCGGTTCAGCAGCGGGGCATCCCCGGTTTGCATTTTAAGTATGTCATAGCCGGTAACTTTTATTTCCACCTTTTCTCCGTTCTGTACGGAGCTTTCGGTACGCACCACGGTGTCCACCGATCCCGGGTCGAATGACGGCGAGCTGACCACGGCCAGCACAGCCCCGGTCCGGGGGTCCAGGGCCACCACGGCCCCCTTCCTGCCGGCCAACAGGTTCAGGGCTTTCCTCTGCAGCCTGCTGTCCACGGTAAGGACGATATTGTAGCCGTATCTCTGCCGCCCCAGGAACCGGTCCACCAGGGCCCGGACCCTCCCGGCTTCATCCATGGCCAGCAGGTACCGGTCGAAGGTTGATTCAACGCCGGTGCGGCCGTACCTCTGGGACACAAATCCAATCAGGTGGGCGGTTTCCCGGCCGCGGGGGTAAACCCTTTTCTTGACGCCGTCCACCATCCTGTCCTCGGCCAGAACCACTCCTTGCCGATCGAAGATGACGCCCCTGACGACGGCCTCCTCGGCGGCGGCCAGGCGCCTGTTGTGGGGGTCTGCCGACAGCTTCGGCCCCACCACCGCGTTGAGATAGCCCAGGTACAGGGCCAGCACCGTGAATATGACGATGAAAAAGTAACCCAGCTTTCTTATGTTATCGTTCATGGGACCGCGCCTCGTGGGAAATGCTAAGCAGCATCCCCAGGATGATGAAATTGGCCACCAGTGAACTGCCGCCGTAGCTTATAAACGGCAGCGTCACCCCGGTCAGGGGCAGCAGCTTGGTTACCCCGGCTATAATGATAAAGGCCTGCAAACCCATCAGGGCGGTAAGCCCCGAGGCCAAAAGCTTGGAAAAGTCGTCCCTGGCTTCCAGGGCCACCTTAAGGCCCCGGTAGACAAAGAAAAGATAAAGCAGGACTATCCCCAGCCCTCCCGCCAGTCCCATCTCCTCGGTGATGGCGGCGAAAATAAAGTCCGTGTGCACTGCCGGGATATACCGGGGGTATCCGGCGCCCAGCCCGGCACCGGTCACCCCCCCGGCCCCGATGGCAAAGAGGGACTGGATGATCTGGTAGGCCTGGTTGTATTCCCTGTCTCCCAGCTCAATAAAGTTATACGGGTTAAGCAGCCAAATATCGACCCTCTGCTTCACATGGTCAAACAAAAGGCAGCTCAGGGCCCCGCCGGCGGTAAACAGGCCGAGGCCGAAGGTTATATAAAGAACCCTGGCCGTAGCCACGTAAACCATGGCCAGGAAGGTGCCGAAATAAATCAGGGCCGTGCCCAGGTCCCTCTGGAAGGCCAGGAGGATCAGGGAAACTCCCCACATCCCCATCAGGGGGCCCCACTCCCCGGGACCCGGCAGGGCCAGGCCCAGGACCGACCGGGTGCCCCTGGCCAGCACCATTTTGTTTTCCGACATAAAGGAGGCCAGGAACAGCACCGCCAGAATCTTTACAAACTCGGACGGCTGCAGGTGAAACAGGCCAAAGTCCAACCAGCTCCTGGCCCCCCCCTGTTCCACCCCGAAAAAAATCGGGACGATCAAAAGCAGGACCCCCAGCAGGCCGTAGACGTACTTGTACTCGGAGAGCCAACGGTAGCGGGGAAACAAACTGGTGGTCAGGAACAGGAAAAACAGGCCGGCCATAAGCCAGACAAACTGCCTGTATGCGTATTCGGGCTGCAGCCGGTAAAGAAAAACCAGGCTGGCGTAGGAAAACACCGCCACCACCGGTAAAAGATACTGGTCAGCCCTGAACCCCAAAGCCTGCCACATTATGCCCAACAGGAGAAAGGCCAGGGCCGGAACCGCCGCCCCGGTAAAAACCGCACGGGCGTCTCCCCCGCGCCAGAGATAAACGGTAAAAGCGCCCACGGCCAGAAACAGGCCCGCCAGCAGCAGCAGACTGATTTCGTCCCTCCTAGTCATCCACCTCAACCACTATCACCGAGATGTTGTCGCTTCCGCCCCGCCTCAGGGCCTCGTCCACCAGCATCCTGACCGCCTGGTCCGGGTTGGCCGCCGACCGGACCAGTTCCAGTATTTCTTCATCCCCCACCAGGCCGTACAGTCCGTCGGTGCATAGCAGCAGGATATCGCCCCTTTCCAGCTTGATGCTGATCAAGTCCACGTCCACCAGGGGTTCCGTGCCCAGTGCCCTGGTAAGCACATTTCTGTGCGGATGGTCCCGGGCCTGCTCCCTGGTTATCCCGCCATGCCTGATCATTTCCTGGACCAGGGAATGGTCCTCGGTAAGCAGGTGTATTTTATCTCCCCTGATGATATAGGCCCTGCTGTCGCCAACGTGGGCCAGGACCAAATCCCCGCCGCTGATCACCGCCACGGTAAGGGTGGTCCCCATCCCCCGGCAGGAACCGTCACGCCGGGAGGCCTTGTAAATATCGCTGTTGGCCCGGCGTACACCTTCCAGGAGGCTTTTGACGGTATCGTCCCGGTTTCCTGACTGCAGCTGCCGGGCCACCGATTCAACGGCCATCCGGCTGGCCACCTCCCCGGCCAGGTGCCCCCCCATCCCGTCGGCGACCGCAAAAAGAGCCAGGTCTGGAATAACGCAGAGGCAGTCCTCATTTTGCCTCCTGACCAAACCCGTTTCCGTTGCCTGACTCCACCTCATACGCCCACCTCACAAACTGCAGGGTCACGCCGCCGATCCTGATCCTGTCCCCGTTCGCCAGGACCGTAGGTTTATTTATCCTGACCTCGTTAAGAAAGGTGCCGTTCCGGCTGCCCTTGTCGGCAAGCCAGTACTGTCCCCCGCTCTTGTAAACAGAGGCATGTTCCAGGGAAGCGAAGGGATCTGCCAGAGTAACTGTGTTGCGGCTGCTCCGGCCCAGGATCGCCTCTTCCCAGGACCTGACGTGAAATGTGCTGCCCGGCGGCAGCCCCGGGTCTCCCGAAGCAAGCACCACCAGGCCGGCCTCGGCCCCCGGCTGCGGGGCTGCCCCTTCCCGGGCCGGATCCTCCCGGAAAGCCGCGGAAACCGGCTTCTCCCGGGGTTCCCCCGGCTGTTCCCCCGCCCGCAGGTCCCGGAAAATCATTTTTATTAACTGGAATATAAAAAAGTACAGCAACGCCAGAAACAGGAAGCGGAAAACGGTTAATACCAGGTCCAGCAATTTTTAATCCACCTTGAAGGCGCACAGGGTGGCGCCCAGTTTTACGGTGTCGCCGGGTGAGAGGCTGGTTGACCTGATCCGCACCCCGTTGACAAAGGTCCCGTTGGAACTGCCCAGGTCGGTGATCACCCAGCCTTCCTTGTGGGGCTCAAGCCTTGCGTGCCTCCTGGATACGCTCCCGTCCGGCAGGACTATATCGCATGAATCCCTCCTGCCGATGATCACGGGGTAGCCATCCAGCCTGAAACTCTTTCCTGCCAGGGGACCCTCTCTGACTTCCAGCACGTAGCGGGGTCCCGGATTGATCACCGGCACCGGCGCGGTATCCCTGACCGGCCGGTAATTAAGGGTGTCTTCAAATTCCGGATCTTCCGGATCTTCCTGATCGGCCGTGACCCCCGACTGGCCGCCAAACTTCCCGTTTACCTTGATCTGGCCGGGCTTTAAGTTTTCATCCCGGAAAAACCCGACCCGGGGAGGGGCCACCAGGGTAAAATCCTTTTCCTCGGCCTTCTGCCGCAGGTAGTCCTGCAGTTCCGCCGAAAGGGACCCGGCCAGATATGATATCGACTCCCAGTCGTCCGGACTCAAAAACACCTCGTACTCGTTGGGGGCATACACCAGGTTGACGCTGACCCTCTTGCGGTCGCGCATTTCCCGGGTCAGCCTTTTGGCAATATCCAGGGGCTGCACACGCCCCTTGAATTTGTCCCTGAAAAAACCTTCTATGTACTTTTCAAGGCCCCCTTCGATCCCGGAAAAAAAACCCACAACCTCACCCCCAGGCCGGGGAATATTTTGACAGCCCGCTTTATCGGGTAGTATTCCCGATTAATCAGCCTCTAAAAACGTCGTTCTTCTTCTCAACTGGCCGCAGGCCGCATCGATGTCGGCTCCCAGTTCCCGCCTCACCGTTACCTCCACGCCGGCCTGTTCCAGGATTTCCTTAAACCTCCGCACCGCATCCGGCGACGACCTCCTGAACTCCCTCTCCCTTACCGGGTTGTAAGGGATCAGGTTGACGTGGCAGGGAATCCTCCCCACCAGGCGGGCCAGTTTTACGGCCTGGCCCGGACTGTCATTGACCCCCGCCAGCATGGCGTACTCGAAGGTAATCCTCCGGCCGGTCCGGCCGCTGTAATAGCGGCAAGCCTCCATCAGCCCCGCCAGGGGGTACTTCCGGTTCAGGGGTATTATCCGGTTCCTGAGCCCGTCGTCCGGCGCGTGCAACGACACCGCCAGGGTGATGGGAAAACCCTCGTCCGCCAGCTGTCTTATGCGGGGCTCCACCCCGCAGGTGGAAAGGGTTATGTGCCTGAATCCGATGTTCAGACCGTAAGCCGCGTTTATATTGATCAAAAACCTGGTGGTCTGGACGTAATTGTCCAGGGGTTCCCCCGAACCCATCAGCACCACGTGGCTGACCCTATGGCCGGAGTCCTTCTGCACCGCCAGGACCTGATCGTACATCTCCCCCGCCGAGAGGTTCCTGGCCAGCCCGCCCAGGGTGGAGGCGCAAAAGCCGCACCCCATGCGGCAGCCCGCCTGGGTTGAAACGCACACCGAACGGCCGTAGGAGTACATCATCAGCACGGTTTCCACGGCCTGGCCGTCGGCCAGGCCAATGAGGTACTTGGCCGTGCCGCCCCGGGAAGAGACCTGTTTTTTTAGAATCTTCACGCCTCCGGCGCCGGCCGTCCGGGCCAGGCGTTCCCGCAGCTCCGCCGGGAGGTTGGTCATGTCCGAAAAGGCGGTGACCCCTTTTTTGAAAACCCAGTCCGCCACCTGCCTCGCCCTGTAGGCGGGTTCGCCCATCCCCCGGAAGAACTCTTCCAGTTCCGGCAGGGTAAGGTCCTTCAAGTTCACCCGGCCGTCCCCGGTTCTTTTATCATTAGTTTCTACAGCCATGGTATTAATCCCTTCTTCTCAAGCGGGCGATAAAAAAGCCGTCTGTGCCGTGCCTGTGGGGATACAGCTGGAGGCACCCCCCGGCCTCCCCTTCAACCAGTTCCGGGGGGAGGTAAGGACCGAGGTCTTCGGCCCGGAAGTCCGGGTGCGCCCGGAGAAAATTATCCACCTGTTCCAGGTTCTCCTCGGGAAGCACCGAACAGGTGCTGTAAACCAGGACACCCCCGGGTTTCAGGCAGCGGGAAACGCTCTCCAGTATCTTCCTCTGCAGTTTCAGAAGCTCCGGCAGTTTGCCCGGGTCCTTCCTCCAGCGGGAGTCCGGCCTCCTCCGGATGACGCCGGTTCCCGAGCAAGGAGCGTCCAAAAGTGCAAAGTCCGCCCGGCCTGCCAGGTCCTCCGGCAGGTTCCCGGCGTCGCCCAGCACGGGCCTGACGCAGGTAACTCCCAGCCTGGCGCAGTTTTCTTCGATCAGCTTGATCTTGTGGGGGTGAATGTCGAAGGCCAGGATGGACCCGCGGTCGCCCATGATCTGGGCCAGGTGGGTGGCCTTGCCCCCCGGGGCGGCGGCCCCGTCTATGACCAGGGAACCCGGACGGGGGTTTAACGCGTGGCCCGCCAACATGGAACTCTCGTCCTGGACCTGGAAAAAACCCTGTTCAAAGGGCGAAAACCCCCGCAGGCCGCCGGTTCCTTCCAGTTTCAGCCCTTCGGGGGCGTATTTCGTTTTGTCCGCCGACACTCCCTCCCCGGCAAGCAGATCGATCAGATCGTCCCTGGTTATCTTCAGGGTGTTGGTGCGGACGGTGTTGGGAGCCGGCTGGTTGTTTGCCCGGCAAAGTTTTATGGCCTCCTCCGGGCCCAGTTCGGCAATCCATCTCTCCACCAGCCAGGCCGGGTGGGAGTACTTCAGGGAGATGTGCCCCACCGGGTCTTTTTCCAGGGAGGGGAAGTTGATCTCCTCCCTGTGGCGGAGGATGTTGCGGAGCACCCCGTTGACGAATTTCACGGCCCCCGGGTTGCCGAACCGCCTGGCCTGGCTGGCGGCCTCGTTGACGGCCGCCGGGTCGGGCACCCGGTCCATGTACATTATCTGGTAGACCCCCAGGCGCAGGATGTTTCTGATCCAGGGGGTTTGTTTCTCCATGGGCTTTTTCATGTGCTGATGCAGTATCCAGTCCAGGGTGTTGAGAGATCTCAGGGTGCCGTACACCAGCTCGGTGGCGAAGGCCCGGTCCAGTCCCGAGGGCCGGCAATCCTCCAGCACCCTGTCCAGGGCCAGGTTGGCGTAAGCCTCCCCGGCGTCAACATCCTTTAAGACCAGAAGCGCTATATCCCTGGCGCTGTATTTTGTGGTCCTTATGGCCACTGTCCCCCTTCCCTCCGATGAAGAAATTCAGCGCTTCCTCCACCTTGGCCGGATCAATCCTGGTATTGTGGCAGGGGCCGAAAGGTCTGTCGTTGGTAACCCCCAGCACCGGCAGGGGGATCGAGTCCTGGATGCCGCTGGTCAGGTCCCTCTCGCAGGCCACGGCCACCACGGCCCTGGGACGGTAATCCTTGACGTACTTCCTGGCCAGCGTCCCCCCGGTGGCCACCCCGACGTTGATCCCGTAGCGGTCCCTTACTTCCAGGATGTCGCCGATGCAGCAGCCGCCGCAGCGGTGGCAGTTGTTGATTTCCACGGTAATCTTGTGCGGGCACTGGGTGCGCTGCAGGCAGTGCGGCACCAGCAGGAGAACCTGTTCCGGCCTAAGCCTGAAGCGGGTGACCCTGACCATCTGGTTGTTCACTTCAATGAAGGACCTCTTTATCCTGTCCACGTCAATCTTGAGCAGTCTTCCCAGAGCGATGATAACCGGGAAAAAAACATTGATGGCGATCCTGATGGGGGTCTGCAGGAAGGCCAGCCTCTTCGAGGTAAGCAGGGCCACCAGCATCCCGGCCATGCCCAGGCCGGCCACCAGCACGGAGATGCCCAGAAAAAAAGCCAGCACCAGCACCAGCAGCTGGTTCATCAGGGACTGGCCCGGCTTGAAGATCAGGTACCACAGGGCGAAGGAAATCAGCCCCACTGCCAGCAGGCTTCCGGCCAGCAGCCCCAAAAACAGCCTTTTTCTCACATAAGACTGTATGTCCGATACACTAACCTTCATTCCGGCACCTCCCCGCAGTTATCTTCACACCCGCCCCAGGACGATCCCGGGAGCTACTTTCACTCCCCGTAGAAACTCAGCCGCGGCCATCCGCCTCCCGCCCTCCAGTTGCAGTTCCCGGACCACCAGCGGGTAATCCCCGCACTGAACCACCGGCCCCTCCCCGGAAATCACGGTAATTTCCCCGGGCAGGGACCCCCCTGCCTGCCCGCCGGCCCCAAAGGCCGGAATAGTTCTGTCCGGTCCGCTCACCCTCCATATTTTCAAGACCTTTTCACCCAGCCAGGTCCTCGCCCCAGGCAGGGGATCCAGCCCCCGGACCTGGTTTTTTACCTCCCGGGCCGGCCTGCGCCAGTCGATAATCTCGTCTTCCCGCCTGATTGGCGGGGCATAGGTGGCTTTTTCATGATCCTGGGGGAACCCCGCCAGTTTGCCCGCAGCCAGAAGTTCCAGGGTTTCGGCCAGGAGATCCGCCCCCATCCTTGACAGCCGGTTGTGCACGGAGCCGAAATTCTCATCGGGATCAATGGGGGTCCTGGCCTGAAGCAGCATATCCCCGGTGTCCAGTCCCCTGTCCATTCTCATGGTGGTAACGCCGGTTTCGGTTTCACCGTTCATAATGGCTCTCTGGATAGGGGCGGCGCCCCTGTACCTGGGCAGCAGCGAGGCGTGCACGTTGATGCAGCCAAGGGGGGGAAGATCAATAATCTCCCCCGGCAAAATCTGCCCGAAGGCCACCACCGCCACAACATCAGGATCCAGGCCGCGTAAAAGCGCGATAAAAGATTCTTCCCTTATCCGTTCCGGCTGGTAAACAGGCAGCTCCAGTTCCAGGGCCTTCTCCTTCACCGGGGAGGGAAGGACTTTTTTTCCCCTTCCCCGGGGCCGGTCCGGCTGCGTAACCACCGCTTTTATGTCCAGGCCCGCCCCGGCCAGAGCCTCGAGACTGGGCACCGCGAAATCCGGAGTGCCCATGAAAACGACATTCATAACATCTTCTCCGCGATCCTGCAAGCTTCTAGCTGCTAGAAGCTAGTTGCCAGTAGCCAGTAGCTTTTTCATGCTTTCGCCCTGCGAATATTTTCGGCTTTATCAATAAATAAAATACCGTCCAGGTGGTCTATTTCGTGCTGAAAGGCCCTGGCCGCGTACCCTTCGGCCCTGATCTCGGTCTCCTGGCCGGCCCGGTTGAGTCCCCTCACCTTTACCACGGCCGCCCTCTTTACGTCCCCCACCAGGCTCGGGATGCTCAGGCACCCCTCCACATCGACGATCTCGCCTTCCGACCCGGTGATCACCGGGTTGATCATCTCAACCAGGCCTTCGCCCACATCCACCACGATAACCCTCTTGGAGACCCCTATCTGCGGCGCGGCCAGCCCCACGCCCTTGTATGCGTACATGGTGTCGCGCATGTTGTCCAGCAGCTTGATGATGCTGGGAGTGATTTTCGGCACTTTCCTGGCCTTTTCCCGCAGGACTTCGTCGCCTTCCTCAACCACTTTATACACTGCCAACGCATTCACCCTTCCAGTGTCATGAGTCAGAAGTCAGAATACAGCAGTTTGAAATAAAAAGCAAGTATCAAGTATATTGTAAGTTTTTCCCGTCGTCAAAACGGACAAACAAAACTTCTTCAAATTCTGTGTGCTGAGTTCTGAATTCTGAGTTCTGTTATACATTACATCATATTCTGGGGATCGATGTCCACCGCCGCGACGGCCCCGCTTTTGGTTTTCGCTTCAATCCGGTCCATGGCGGACCGCAGGAGGCCGCGCATCATTTTGCCGCTTTTTGACTTGACGATAACGTGATACCGGTACCGTCCCCTGATCCTGGTCAGGGGAGCCGGGGCGGGCCCCAGTATCTCCACAACTTCCCGGCCCCCGGACGCGCCGGCCAGGCCTTCCATGACGGACACCCACCTTTCCGCCAACCCCTTCACCTCCGCCTCGTCCCTGCCGGACACCAGCACCCTGGCCAGCCTGGTAAAGGGAGGATACCTCAGTGCCCTGCGCACCCTCATCTCCTGTTCATAAAATCCGGCGTAGTCGTGCCGGGAGGCCCGGACAATGGAATAGTGGTCCGGGGACATGGTCTGCACCAGCACCTCCCCGCCCAGGTCCCCCCTGCCGGTGCGGCCGGCAACCTGGGCAACAAGCTGAAAAGTTCTCTCGGCCGACCGGAAATCCGGCATGTGCAGCGATATGTCCGCATTTATCACACCCACCAGGGTGACCAGGGGAATGTCCAGTCCCTTGGCCACCATCTGGGTGCCGATCAGTATGTCAGCCCCGCCTTCCTTGAAAATCCGCAGTATTTTTGCGTGGGACCCCTTCCTGGCGGTGGTGTCGCTGTCCATGCGCAGCATCCGGGCAGCGGGAAATAATTTTTTAACCTCTTCCTCCACCTTTTGGGTGCCGGTGCCGAAATTTTCCATGAACCTGCTGCCGCAATCCGGGCAGTAACCCCGGGCGGCGGTGGTATAGTTGCAGTAGTGGCAGCAAAGGCGCCCGCCGGTATGATAGGTGAGGGATATGTCGCAGTGCGGGCACTTCATCACCAGGCCGCACTCCCTGCAGGCCACCAGGGTGGCGTAGCCCCTCCTGTTCAGGAACAGGATCACCTGCTCCCGGCGGGCCAGCCTGTCCTGAACGGCCGAAACCAGCCGGCGGCTGAGGACTCCGGGGTTCCCGTCCCTGAATTCCTCCCGCATGTCGATCACCCGGACCTCCGGCATGGGCCTCATCTCCACCCTCCCGGGGATGGTGATCAGCCTGTACGGCCCCCCGGGCTGTGCCCGGCAGAAGGATTCCACCGAGGGGGTGGCGCTGCCCAGGACGGCCACCGCCTCAAACTGCCCGGCCAGCCTTAAGACAACGTCCCGGGCGTGGTAGCGGGGAGTCTCCTCCTGCTTGTATGACGGCTCGTGCTCCTCGTCCAGAATGATCAGGCCGGGTTTTGCCAGGGGGGCGAAGGCCGCCGACCGCGCGCCCAGAACCACCGGGGCCGCGCCGCAGGCAATGCGGTTCCATTCATCGTATCTCTCCCCGTCGGACAGCCTGCTGTGCAGAACGGCCACCCGGTCCCCGAAACATCCTTTGAAGGCCGACACCATCTGGGGAGTGAGGGAAATTTCCGGCACCATCACCAGCGCCTGCCTTCCCATGGACAGGACATGGGCGATGGCCCTCAGGTAAACCTCCGTTTTTCCGCTGCCGGTGACCCCGTACAGCAAAAAAACCTCCCTTTTCGAACGATCGGCGGCCATCTTTATTTGCTCCAGGGCGGCCGCCTGATCCGGGGTCAGCCTGAAACCGTCACGGACGGCCGGTTCCTGCGCGGGATACGGGTCCCTCCGCAGCTCCATCTCCCCGTAGCGCAGCAGGCCTTCGGACACCAGTTTGTCCACCAGGGCCGGCGAAACCCCTGCAGCCGCGGCCAGTTCTTTCCGGGACATGCCGGGATGGGCCAGGGCAGTGGCCCAGACCAGTTCCCTTTTGGCCGCCCGCGGGCCAAAGACGGGACTGCCCCCGGCGGCCGAGGGGAAAAGACCCTTCACCCTTTTGGGCCCCACGCCCTGAATCCTGGGCCAGATGATGGCCTTCAGGGCCGAGATAACCGGGCAAAGGTAATAGTCCGCCATCCACCCGGCCAGTTCCATCTGGCCGGGGGTGAACACGGGGCCTTCGTCCAGCACTTCCCCGATTGCTTTAATTTCCAGTTCTTCCGGAAGAGATCCGGGGGGAGGGCCAAAGCCCGTGACATACCCGGGCACCTTCCTCCCGCCGAAGGGCACCAGCACCCTGCTGCCCACCTTCAGCTTCCCGGCCAGCCCGGAGGGCACCGCGTAATGGAAACCCTGTTCAATTTTCCTGGTGGCGACCTCCACCAGCACCTCGGCGCAAATATCCCTCTCCATGTCAACCTCAAGCGGCGCCTGCCGCCCTCCCGAAAATGCCGCCGCCGTTAATTATATCCGCAAAAGCTGTACTGCGTCCCCGCCGAATATAAAACAAAGGCTTGGGGCATGGCCTCCGAGATCATTTTTAACGCCTGGAACCCGGTGCAGTGCATGGGGGCAATCAGTTCCGGCCCCAGCCGGGCCAGTTCGGCCACGGTCTTCTTTATCTTATCGTCCGGAGATCCGGAAAGGTGAAATCCTCCCAGCACCGCATGCACCTTTTCCACTCCGGTCAGTTCGACCGCCCGCCTGACGGTGTTCACAACGCCGGCGTGGGCGCACGCGGTAAGGACCACCAAGCCCTTACCAGCCACATTGAAGGCGAGGCTCAATTCCCCCGGGAAGTCATCCTGCTCAATACCGCCGTTCCTTTCCACCATCAGGACGGGGGAGCCCTGCTCAAACTCCGTGACCCTGGGGATGGGGCCGATAACCAGGACTCCCGGCAGGATCTCCCCGGGCCGGCTGATTTCCCTTACTTCAAATCCGGCCGCCCCGGCCTTTTCCGGGTCCAGCCTGCCCAGATCCACCCTCTTCCCGGGAAGAACGACATACCTGCGCAAAAAGGCTTCTTTCCCCGCATAAAGCGGGATCGGCCCGCTTTCCCCCGGGATTATGCGGGCTGCAACCTTCTCCAGCCCTCCCCAGTGGTCAAAATGCCCGTGGCTCAGCACCGCCGCCTTGACCCCGGACAGGTCCAGTCCCATGGCCTCCATGTTGCGGGCCGCGCCCTCCCGGGAAACGCCGAAATCCATCAGCAGGACGCTTTTTTCCCCGGCGGCGCTGACCTCTATGTAAAATGCCAGGCCGTGCTCGGCGGACAGGTGCGGCGGCAGTTCCGCCGCCTCCCCGGCCCCGGGCCTTATAAACCCGTATCTCTGCGCGTATTTTCCAGGCGCCAACAGCCCGTCGTAAAAATTGTCGATGACGGCGGTTATCTTCACTTCATCGGCCGAAGCCGGCATTGCCGCACCCACCACGAACAACCTCCCTTTAACAAATCTACTTTATTATAGCATGTTTTCCGGCGGTACCAGCCCCCGGAAAAAATGTGTTGACTTGTTCAATTTTTGAATTAAAATAATATTTAAATAATATACTACTCTAGTAGTATAATACCTTGCGCCGGCCGGAGGGGTTGAATTGCCCAGCACCCTGTTCAACGAACTTGTTAAATCCCTGTCGCAGCTGGGACTTACCACATACGAGGCCAAGGCCTACCTCGCCCTGCTGCAGCGCCACCCGGTCAACGGCAATGAACTGAGCCGGCTGTCGGGGGTGCCGGGGCCCAAGATATACGAGACCCTGGACAGGCTGACGGCCAAGGGCCTGGCCTCCCCACTGGAAACGGAACCCGTCACTTACGTCCCCCTTCCCTACGCCGAATTCCTCAAGTACAAGGAAAACGACCTGAAAAGCAACATCCGGTTCCTGGAAGAAAACCTCGGCAGACTGGCCCTGGCCGAAAGCCCGCAAATGATCTGGCGCATCCTCGACTACGGGGCACTGACGGCCAAGGCCGCCGAAATAATAAGCAAAAGCCGGAATGAGATCCTGGTCAGCTTCTGGGAAGAACAGGGCCGGGACATCAGGGAGCCGCTGGCAGGGGCCGCGGCCCGGGGCGTCAAAGTCACCAGCATGCAGTTCGGACCCGGCATACTGGATATCGGCAAGGTGTACCGGCACGTCATGCTGGACACCATCTACCAGAGGCACGGCAACGAGATGATCCTGGTGGCCGACGGCGAATGCGGCTTCTTTATGAACCTGATGCCCGGAGGCCAATGGGAAGGCTGCTGGACCAGCAACCCCGGAGTAGTCAGGATGATCACCAACTACATCAGGCACGACATCTACGTCAACATAGTGATCGAGAGATTCCGTGATATTGTTTTCCGGGAGTACGGCCCTCATCTGGAAGGCCTGATCAATCTTGACTGATCCCCGTCCCTGATCATCCGGGAAGGAGGCGGTGACTGAAAAAAAACAAAATCAAACCGGGAGGAGATATAAAATGTCCAGCAAGGTTATCGTTACGGCAGCCATCACAGGCGCCATCCACACCCCGTCCATGAGTCCCTACCTGCCCGTCACACCGAAACAGATTGCCGACGAGGCGGTCAGGGCCTTCGAAGAAGGGGCGGCGGTGGCCCACATCCACGTCCGCAACCCGGAAAACGGCATGCCGGTATCGGACCTGGAACTGTTCAGGGAAGTGGTCACCGAGGTTAAAAGCCGCTGCAACATCATCCTCTGCCTGACCACCGGGGGCAGCCTGGGGGCCACCACCGCCCAGAGGGTGGCCGTGGTTCCCGCCTTCAAGCCCGAACTGGCTTCCTTCAACTTCGGATCCATAAACTTCGCCCTGTTCCACGTGCTTGACAACAAGAACCTGCAATTCAGGTACGAGTGGGAAAAACAATACCTCGGCATGACCGAGGACTTTATCTTCCCCAACACCTTCAAGACCATGCGCGAATACTGCCAGTACTTCAATGAAAACGGCACCAAGCCCGAGCTGGAGATTTACGACCTGGGCATGATCAACAACGTGGCCTTCATGCTGGAAAGGGGCTACCTGAAGAAGCCGGTCTACATCCAGTTTGTGCTGGGCATCCTGGGCGCGGCCCCGGCAACCCTGGAAAACCTCATGTTCTTCCACCAGGCCGCCAGGAACGCCATCGGCGATTTCACCTGGTCGGTCTGCGCCGCCGGCCGCCACCAGATCAACATGTGCACCGCCTCCCTGCTGATGGGCGGCAACGTCCGGGTGGGGCTGGAGGATAACCTTTACCTGGAGAAGGGTGTTATGGCCAGGAGCAACGCCGAACAGGTGGCCAAGATCGTACGCATCGCCAGGGAACTGGGGCGGGAGCCGGCCACTCCCGACGAGGCCCGCAATATCCTGGGCTTGAAGGGCCTGGACAAGGTGAACTATTAGGGGGTCGGGCAGCAATGGCACCGGAGGACATTAAAAAAATCGCGGTCATCGGATCCGGGCTGATGGGCCACGGCATAGGCCTGACCTATGCCCTGGCCGGCTACAGCGTGGCGTTGAACGACGTCAGCGACGCCATCCTGGACAACGCGGTGGACCACATCAGGCACAATTTGGAAACATTCCACGAAAACCAACTGATTAAAAAGGAACAAATCGGGGAAACCCTTTCCCGCATCTCCACCACCACCGACCTGGAAAAGGCGGTCCGGGACGCGGATTTCGTAACCGAGGCCATCGTGGAGGACACCGGGGCCAAGAAAAAGCTCTTCCACACCCTGGACGCCCTGTGCCCGCCGCGCACCATCCTGGCCAGCAACACCTCCTCGCTGCTGATCAGCGAGTTTGGATCCGGCACCAAAAGGGAGGACAGGCAGGTGATCACCCACTGGTTCAACCCTCCCCACATAGTCCCCGTGGTGGAAATAGTCAGGGGCCCGAAGACCTCCGACGAGACGGTTGACATTACATACGCCCTGTTGAAAAAGGCCGGGAAATTCCCGGTCAGGGTTTTAAAGGAAATCCCCGGCTTCCTGGTCAACCGGGTGCAGTCTGCGGCCATCCGGGAAGTATGGTCCCTCTGGGAGCAGGGGGTGGCCAGCGTGGAGGATATCGACCTGGCCATCAGGGGTAGCTTCGGCTTCCGCCTGGCCAGCCTGGGCCCCCTGCAGATCTGCGACCTGGGCGGGCTGGACCTCTGGTACCGGGTGGGCCAAAACCTGATGAAGGTGATCGACAGATCCACCGAACCCTCTCCGGCGGTGAAAGAAAAGGTGGAGAGGGGCGAACTGGGGCTGAAAACCGGAAAGGGCTTTTACACTTACGACAGCGACTATTCCAAGGCCGGATGGGACCAGGTGGTAAAAAAAAGGGACCGGGAGTTTATTCAGCGGCTGAAAAACCTGTACTGGAACAACCAGGAGGGATAAGCGCCCAAAGCCTTGCCAGAGAAGGCAGCGCCATGTGCTGAACAATTGCCGCCCGGGAGGTGATTGCGGGGGGGGTCCGGAACCATCAAAGGCGGAAACAATACCGGCGAGGTTGGTGGGGCCGGGCCGGGATATGAAATTTTGTTTGAATGCACTAAATTGCGCTACTATTATGTATTGACACGAAAGGGTGAAATTTATGACAATGCCTCAGCCTCAGCCAGGCATGAAAGAGCAGCGGAGCCTCCTTGACCGTTTTGCCCGGTTCGCCGAGGGGGTGGTGCCGGACGCCATAACCGCCTCGATTATATTCCTGGTCATCCTGTTCCTGCTTTCACTGGCCTTCGGAAACACTGTTCAGAAGACCATGGACGCCTATTACAGGGGACTGTGGATGCTGCTGGCTTTCACCATGCAGATGACCCTGATTATAACTTTAGCCTCGGTATTCGGATCAACTCCCCTGTTCAGGCGCCTGATCATCTCGCTCTCCCGGGTTCCTCAAAACCGCTTTCAGGTCCAGGCGCTGGGAGTGTTGCTTTGCTCGGTTCTGGCCTACTTCTACTGGGGGCTGGCCATCGCCTTATCTCCCATTATCGCCGTTTATTTCTGCAACGAGGCGGAGAAAAAGGGAATCAAAATAGACTTTCTTTTTACCATGGCGGCCTTTTACGCGGCCAGCTCGATCTGGCAGTACGGCTTTTCCTCCAGTGAGGCCCTGCTTATGGTAACCCCCGGCCACTTCCTGGAAAAAGTGACGGGGATCATGCCCCTGAGCACCACCATCTGGTCGCCGGCATCCATCGTTCTGGTAGTCGCCTTCACCATCATCCTGATCCTGGCCGCCTGGCTATTCATGCCCAAGAACACCAAGCCCATTTCGGAATATCCCGACGCCCAGAAGTTGACCGAGGCCAACATCGTCGGCGAATACGTAGTTACCAGCACCGGCGCGGGGGAGGCAAAGGGGCTGACATACTCCGAACGGCTGGAAAGGTATACATTTATCTCGATTATACTTTGCATCGCCCTGGTCGGCTGGCTGTATTACCACTTCGGGGTGAAAAAGTTAAGCCTTGACCTGAACTCCCTGAACGCCATCTTCCTGCTGCTCTGCTTCCTCCTTCACAAAAACGTGTACAACTTTACCAGGGCACTGCAGGAAGGGGTCAAGTCCTCCTGGTCGGTTATCGTTATTTACCACCTGTACGCCGCCCTGGCCGGAATCATCCAGTACACAAACATAGGAGAAAAATTCGCCGGTTTCTTCGCCTCCATCTCAACACCGTACACCTTCCCCCTGCTGATGGCCGTCGCCGGAACAGCCATCGCCGTTTTTGTCCCGTCCAGCGGAGGCCAGTGGGTCATCCAGGGCTTTATCACCTGCAAGGCGGCCGAAGCCGTCGGAGTAACCTATCAGCGGGGCATGCTTTCGCTGATGGTGGGAGACCAGATGGGCAACCTGATTTCCCCGTTCTGGTACGTGGTGGTGGCCGGCATCGCCCGGATAGACTTCAGAAAATTCTTCGGCTACGGCCTGATCTTCGCCGCCATCTGGTTCATCCTGGGGTCCCTGATCTTCACGTTCCTTCCGTGCTGAGGCCTTTGAATCAACATCCCTGTTACTTCCAAAAAAAGCGCGGGGAGATTCTCCTCCCCGCGTCTATTATTGCCCGGTAAGATATATACCGCTTTAAATCGCCAGAGTGAAACACGTAATCACACACAGCATATTTTACTGTACCAGCCGTTTTCTCACCGTGACCATGGGAATGCGGACGGTCAAAAGTATAAAAATAGCCAGCCAGGCCAGATCGGCCAGCAAGGACCTGGTCACCTGCCCCAGAACCAGGGACCGGATGACCTCCACGGCGTGGTAAAGGGGAGTGAACCAGGGAATCAGCCTCACCCCCGGCGGCAGGTTTTCCACCGGAAAGAAGACTCCGGAGAACAAAAACATGGGCGTGATGATCAGGGTGAAAAAATACCCGAAAGAATCATAGTTGGGAGCGATACTGGTCCAGATCATGGACAGGATGGAAAAGGCCATGGCCATCAGGGCAAGGGGCAGCGGAACCAGCAGGGCCCATGGGGACTTCACCAGACCGAACATGGCCACCACCGCCAGGAACACCGTCCCGTATAGCACCCCCTTGAAGGTGCCGTAAAGCAGTTCCCCCGCCACCACGTCATCCAGGCTCACCGGGGTGGCCACCATGCCGTGAAATGTCTTTTTGTAGGCCATCCTGGTAAAACTGTCGTAAGTCATTTCGTAAGTGGTGGAAAACATGGAGGAGGAGGCAATCAGGGCCGGAGCCAGAAAATCGATGTAGGGCAGGCCGTTGATCCGGCTGACGTAAACTCCCAGGCCGAAACCCATGGCCCAGAGGTAAAGCACCGGCTCCACGAAGTTGAACATGATGTTGGCCTTCCAGGTCTTTTTGAAAACAAGCAGGTTCCGGTAAAAAACCTTCAACGCCAGGGGCAGGCACAGGTCTGTCCCGGCCGTCAAGCCGCCCGGCAGTTGTCTTCCCCTAATCACAGGACCCGCCCCCCGTAAATTCCCGTCCGCCCTTCAGGGTTTCCCCGGTCAGTTTGAGAAAAACGTCTTCCAGGTTCGCCGGCCTGATCCCCCGCCGGCGGATCTCGATGCCCAGTTCGGCCGCCCTTTCGGAAATCCTCCTGTCCAGTTCGCGACCCCGTTCGGTGAAAATTACCAGGTCCTCGCCCAGGACCCGGCTGGCCTTGACCAGTTCTCCCATTCCCTCCAGCAGGTACTGGTCCAGCCCGGCGCCGGACCCCAGCTCCAGGGCCTCCCTGCCCACGTGCCGGCTGATCAGCTCTTCCGGCGATCCCTCTTCCAGGACTTCCCCCCTGTTCATGATCACCAGCCTGTCGCATAACTGGCTGGCCTCCTCCAGGTAGTGGGTGGTCAGAATCATGGTGGTTCCCGATTCCTTCAGCTTTCGCAGGCGCTGCCAGACCAGGTGGCGGGCGTAGGGGTCGAGCCCGGTGGTGGGCTCGTCCAGGAGCATCAGGTCCGGCCGGTTGATCAGCGCCCTGCCTATGGTGAGCCTCCGCTTCTGCCCTCCCGACAGGCTCTCCACCACGTGGCCGGCCTTGTCCGCCAGGTCCATGAATTCCAATATCTCCCTTGACCTCTCCCCGGCCAGGTCCCTATTGATCCGGAAATATCCCGCGTACACCAGCAGATTCTCCATAACCGACAGCTCGGGATCCAGGTTGTCCTCCTGGGACACCACCCCTATCCTGGCCTTGACGGACCTCGCTTTGACCCCGATGTCCTCCCCGAACACCTCGAGCCTTCCGGAAGTCACCGGTGAAAAACCGTAAATCATCCTGACCACTGATGTTTTGCCCGCGCCGTTGGGCCCCAGCAGGCCGAAGCACTCCCCGCCCCGGACCTCAAAGTTTATCCCCCTGACGGCTTCAAAATCACCGAACCTTTTTATCAGGCCCCTGGCCAAAACCACGGTGTCCCCGGTTTTGCACGTCATTGTCCCATCACTGCCCGTTGTGGCGGATTTTTATATAGCCAGATCATTATAACCGCACTGCGGGGCACAAGTCCAGAATATGGCGGTCACGCAGCCTTCAACAAAATATGAGACCCCGCAGCCTCAACCCGCCGCCGGGCCGGGCAGGCCCGATCCGCCCGGCCCGGACAGCAGGCCCGCAACGAAACCGGCCCCGCGCGTCACTTTTTCTCAGGTTTGTAGCCCAACAGGCGGGAAATCTCCAGGGCGGCGCCCATCACCGCCGACCTGCATACTTCCTCGTATTCGGTTCCGGCTTTGCTCTCCGGAAAGGAAACCGAAACCGCCGCCACAGTTTTCCCGCCAGCGTCCCTGACAGGCGCCGAAATGCAGGCGCTGCCCGGGCTAAACTCGTTCACGCTGCGCGAGTATCCCTGTTTCCTGATTTCCGACACCACCCTTCTCAGCGTTTCGGGGTCGGTGATTGTTTCCGGAGTATACGGCACCAGTTCAGTCCTTTTCAGGTAAGCCTCCAATTCTTTTTCGCTCAGGGAAGAAAGCAGCATCCGGGAATCCGCGCCGGCGTACAGGGGAGACCTCTGGCCCACTTCCACGATGGTCCGGACGGCGTTCAGGCCCGGGAAGGAATCAATGCATACCCTGTCATCTCCGTCCATCACATCTATATAAACGGTCTCTCTTAATTGGTCCCGCAGTTTGGCCAGCACCGGCCCGGCGATTTCCTTCAGTTGCAGGCCGGCCTGCACCGCTGCGCCCAGGTGGAGCAGCTTGAGCCCCAGCAAGTACTTTTTGGTTTCCTTGTTTTGTCTTATATAACCCAATTTTTCCAGCGTCGCCACCAGTCTGCTCACGGTGGGGCGCGGCAAATCGACTTTCCGGCTCAACTCGGAAATACCCAGTTCATTGTTCGCCGGCATAAAGGCCTCAAGCAAGCTGAAGGCCCTTTCCAGTGACTGAACACTTGGGATTTTACTCATTAGCTTACCTCCCGGTTATTTGAATCCTTTATTTATAAATTCGCATTGTGAACTTCCGGTATTGCATAAAAAAATTTTAATTATTAAAGCCAATAATTACAAGGCTATTTTGTATAGAGTACGGTGACTGCCGGAATCTTTCCTCTTTTTTTCTCAGCGATGCCGAATACGGTGTTAAGAAAGTTTGAATAGAGGATTGCGTGTATCAGTTAAATATATTATAATTTAACCAAGTTTCACATTGCAATATATTTGTTCACATAGCGATACATATTTTTTACCGACCGTGCATCCTGGGATAAAAAAACACATCAATGTGAACGGAAAGGAGCCGATGAAATGTCAGAGGGCGCGGACATTAAAAGAAGCGTGTTGCTTGAAGCCACCAATCGCCAGGTGGAACATGCCGCCCAAAGACTTGGGCTGGACCCGGGCCTCCTGAAAATCCTCAAGGAGCCCAAGCGGGTCCTCACGGTATCCATCCCGGTGCGCA
>JAILZP010000036.1 GCA_023512435.1 Peptococcaceae bacterium
GGGCTGACCTGCGATATATCCGGGCAATGCGATATTCTCAAACAAAGTCAGATCCGACACAAGATTGATGCTCTGATAGATGTAGCCGATCTGGCGGGCCCTGAACTCGGCTAATTGCTTTTCGGAGTATTTGTCAATACGCTTTCCTTGAAAATACACCTCACCTACGGTAACGGAATCCAGACCGCTCAGCATGTAGAGCAAAGTAGATTTGCCTGAACCCGAATTGCCCATGATTACAGTAAAATCTCCTTCATACACATCTATATCCAGATTTCGGATTGCATGAAATTGCTCAGTGCCTGTTGAATAGGTTTTGCACAGATTTTTCCCTTGAATGATCGGTCGTTTCACCAAAAAGTGCCACCTCCAATTAAGAACATGTTCTTATTGTAAGGGGCACATATAGATAAATCCTTATTCAATTATTAATGAATCATTACTGGCTGAAATAAGCTCATTTCTCAGGCTAGCCCATCGGAATCAAACAATAAAACACCGTCCCGTTCCCTTGCCTGCTTTTGAAAGAAATGGTACCCTCATGGGCTTCAATTATGTATTTGCAAATGGATAACCCCAGGCCCGTTCCCTTGCTCCGCGCTCCTTCGTTGGACTTTCCTTTGAAATAACGGTCAAAAACAAAAGGCATATCCTGAGGGAGGATTCCATTTCCCGTATCCGCAATCGTGATCTTCAGCTGGTCGTGCTCCAGTTCAATGTTCACCTGTATCGTATCGCCGGCAGAGGTATGCTTCAGAGCGTTTGAAATCAGATTGGCGATTACCTGCTCCATCCGCTGCACATCCAAACGGATCAGCACATTGGGAGTTTCCTCGGGTTCAATAAAATGAACTCCGGTGGTGCGGACATAGTGACCGATCGGCCGCAATATTTTATCAAATGCTTCTTTGCTATATTGCTCTGTCAGCGTCACAGAAATCTGGCCAAGCTCTTTTAAGGCATGAAGTAGCAAATCCTCTGTTAACCGGGTCATTTTTTCGGCGCTGTTATGCATCACCTCCACATATTCCATGACCTCCTGCATATTGGAACAGCTGCCTTCCCGGATCGCTTCAATATACGCTTTTAACGTTGTCAAAGGGGTCTTCAATTCATGGGAAATGTTCGATATCAACTCCTTTTGTGCTTGCTCCTGTTCATCCCTCCGAAGGCTGTGATGCATAATTTCCAGCCTCATCTGATCAAACATCGCATACACCTCACCGATTTCATCCATGTTCTGATATGTGGATTTTTGTTCTAAATTCCCTTTTAGAATCGCCTCAGAGAAATCCTTCAATTGATGAATGGGTCTCATCATGTCTCTGGTGATTTTTCTGTGAATCTGGTTCACGAGCAATACCAGAATCACCAGCAATAACGCGATCGTGAGATATGGTGCAATCACTTGCAGATTCGTTTCACCGGCAAACACTAAAGATGCTGGTACTGTAAAAATGGCATTGCCCACTTGAGCTTGCGTTAACTCATCAACTACAGGAAATGCAATCCGGTAACGCTGATCCGACAATCTGGCCTGATACAGATCATAATGCAGATCCGTGCCCGGATTGATCCGTGAGCGGGCAACCCCAGAGGAATTGAACAGAATCTGTCCGGTGAGGTCAGCATAGTCGACGCCTGCATCGGAGGCCTCTGCCATTGCACACAGTGACTCTTGAAGCTCAACATCATTCATGATCACAGCATAATGCTTTTCTAAGAACAACAGCATCTCATTGACATGCAATCGTACTTGATTTATGACCGCCTCGGACTCAGTTTCCCGTTCTATATCCACACGATTCCAAAAGAAATAAGTGGTGCATGCAAACAAAAGAAGTAAACAGATTACGACCTTATGTAGCCATTTTCTTATCCACACATTCAAGTACATAGGAATCCCCTATTCTTCTGAATCATCGCAGTTGAATTTATAACCGATTCCCCAGACGGTCTTAATATATGCGGGATTGGACGGATCATCCTCCAGCTTCTCTCGTAATCTGCGGATATACACTGTAATCGTGCTCTCATCCCCATAAGCCGTATATCCCCAGACGGCATCCAAAAGTTGGCTTTTCGAAAATACCTGATTTTTGTGTTTGGAAAGATAGAACAGCAGCTCAAGCTCCTTTACGGGAACCGATATCTCCTTTCCATCTTTCAACACCTTGTATCCTTTTCGGTCCACCGTAACATTGCCGAACCGCAGGACATCCTCCAATTCAGACAGCATTGACTGCGGAGGGTGTATCATGCTTTCCACTCTCCTCAAGTTCGATTTCACCCTTGCCAGCAGTTCACTGAGTGAGAACGGTTTGGTCATATAATCATCTGCCCCAAACCCGAGACCCAGCACCTTATCCGTATCGCTGCCGCGGGCACTAAGAATAAGAATAGGGACATTGTTCTTTTCCCGAATCTGGCGGCACATATCAATGCCATCAATATCGGGAAGCATAATATCGAGAATAATAAAATCAGGATTCAGCGACTCTATGGATTGCCAAGCCTCTTTACCATTATTAGCAATATAGACGTTATAACCGTTTTTCTCTATGTAATCTTTGATAATCCGGGAAATATCCTGGTCATCTTCAATAATTAAAATCCTGTGGCGCCGATTCATAACAGTCCTCCTATTTTAAATAACCCTTTTTATATTCTACCATTATATTACATGACAGGGATAAGAAATCCCTTATTGAAATAGCGGTTCTATATTAACCAATCTTGAGGAATTAAAGCATTATCCTCTGAAGGATCATCATCTCTCCATCTCTTAACAACATGAACAATATGCTTATGTGAAGCCCATGTAATCTCGTCAGCATGTTCAATAAGAATAATTTGAGTTGGATTGTCCCTCCCTTAAACTAAGATGATTGTTGAAACAAGTAAATATTTTTTGCACTTTCAAGATATCCTCCGGTAAATAATCTTCTTTTGATTGTTTTTGAAGCTTATCCGGAAAGTATACCTGGCTTGGTTGATCAATTACCAAAAACTGTGGAACAGCATTCCAATTAAGACCTGCGAGGTGATCATGCAATGCAAGTAGCGTTGCGATGTGGTGCCCCATCCAGTTTGCCCCGCTTCCAATCTCCCAAAGAAAGTCTTCTCTCTCACCAGACTTCTTTCGCAACGTCAAGTTAAAATATCTAGTAATACACCCAAGAAGAAGGCTTACCCGGGAGTACCGGGAAACCAAAAAAGATATGCAGGAAATTGTGATGAATATGCCTCTTTTTTTAAAAAAAAAGGAGGCGAGGTTTTATTCTTTACCGCACTCATTTCGTGACCGGTCTTGGCGCCGGGTATCTGCTCAGCGGCAGCCTAGAAATGGCCGCCATCTCCGGGGTTGCTGCATTGTTGCCCGACATCGATCATCCCGGTTCGTACATTGGGCAAAGAATACCAGTATTACCAACTATTATAAAGTGGACCGTAGGGCACCGGGGGCCGTTCCACTCGCTGGCGGCGGCCCTGGTTGCTGGGGTGATTGCTTTGATAATCGGGGGGAAAGCTGTGGGGTTGGTGGTTATGATCGGATACCTGGCTCACCTACTGGGCGACCTATTCACTCTGTCTGGAGTCCCGCTGTTGTTTCCTTTAAAATTTGACGCTAGGGTTCCCATTGTGAAGACAGGGGGTATCCTGGAAAAGTTTGTTGTCTTCCCGATGCTGTGCTTGGTCCTTATATTCCTGGTTGCGCATCCTGTTCTGGAAAAATTGGAAAAATTGTAATCGTTGCATACCGCGCCCCGGCGAACAAGCCGGGGATTTGTTTTTTAATTGTAGGACAAACCGGAAGCTGCGTAGAATATACCGAAAGGAGCGTTCAATATGCCCAAGAAGGAAAAACCCGGGAACAAGGGCGAAATGCCAATCGTCAGGGTTGTTTACATGCCTGACGGACAGGGTTTAAAAGAAGCCTATCGCCTGTTGGCGAAAAAGGTGCTAGAGGAAAGGGACAAAAGATGCGTGCGGCAATCTATGTCAGAGTAAGTACGGAAGATCAGGCGCGTCACGGATACTCTCTTGCCGAGCAGAAGGAAGCGTGCCGGCTTAGGGCCCAAAAGCTGGGCGCAACAACAATTTTAGAATTTGCTGACGAGGGGGTTTCCGGCGCATCCTTGGACAGGCCCGGCTTGCAGGAATTGAGGGAAGCGATACGGGCCGGGCAGATAAACCTGGTTGTGGTCCGCGATCCTGACAGGTTGTCCAGAAAGCTCTCTCACCAGCTTTTATTGACCGAAGAATTTGAAAAAGCCGGCATAAATCTTGAATTTCTGGATTTTGATTGGAAGGACACCCCTGAGGGCAGGTTGTTTTATTCCATTCGCGGAGCAATTGCAGAGTATGAGCGGGAAAAAATCCGCGACCGGATGGTGAGGGGTAAAAACCAGAAAGCCAAGCTGGGCGGCATACCCATTGGTTTTTATGTTTACGGTTACAACTACAATCCCGAAACAGAGCAGGTTAAGTTAAATGAAGATGAATCTGAAGTGGTCAGAAATATATTCAACTGGTTTATTAACGAAGATATTGGCGTAAACGGCGTGGCAAGGCGGTTGAACGAAAAGGCCGTTCCCACAAGAAAAGGAAAAAAATGGCACAAACAAGTGGTCAAACAAATACTTGTTAATCCCGTGTATGTGGGAAGTTGGAAGTACAAGGACATACATATAACTGTGCCTTCAATTATAGATGACGCAACGTGGCTGAGGGCTCAGGACAAAATCAAGGAAGCTCGCCGTCTCTGGGCCGGGAAGGGGAAACACGACTATTTGCTTTCAGGTATAATTACTTGCGCGGACTGCGGATGCACAATGACGGGAATATACGCTTTGTGGTGGAGGAAAAGGGCCAGGCGGTATTCTTGTCACAAAGGCTATCAGGGAGCTAAGCAGACAGGTTGCTTGCCCAGAAAGATGATTCTGGCGGAGTATGTTGAGGATGCCGTCTGGAACCAGGTAAAGGAATGGCTGAAAGACCCGGATGCGTTACTGAGTGAAGCGTACTCCTCTATGCCTCAAATGGATGAATACCGGAAAGAGCTTGTCCGCATAGAAAAGCTTCTGGCTGAAGTTGAGAAGGGAAGGGAATCTGTTCTTGACGCTTTGGCGTCGGGTTTGTTCGAGCTTGATGCAAAAATAAAGGGCAAACTGGCTGATCTCAAGCGCAGGAGAGAGCGTCTGGAACAGCGGCGGAAGGAATTGCTTTTTCTCCTGAATGGCACGGCCGGCGCTGAGGCGAGGGTCGATGAGTTAAAAATTCTTGCTAATGAAATACTTGATCGCATTGACGAATTGGAATTCGATGAAAAAAAGGCACTGGTGCGTGCTCTTGTAGCCAGTGTTTTGGTATCCGGCAGGGGCAGGCCGGGGGGGAGGGGACTTGATAAAATCAGTATAACCATTGTGGCGCGGTTGCCGGAACCTGTAAACGCCGAAAAAGAAGCCCAGTTTTCAATAATGGAAATAAATAGGTAATATAACTATATAATACCGCTAAATAATTGTCAGTGAAATGTCATTCTCAATGCAGCGGGCGGCGTAGGTGGCGAGCCTGGTCCCCTTGTCCGGGCGGTACGTGTCGATGGCCTTGATCAGACCGATGGTGCCGATGGAGATCAGGTCGTCGTTGTCTTCGCCGCTGCCGTCGAATTTTTTCACGATGTGGGCCACCAGCCGGAGATTGTGTTCGGCCAGGATGTGCCGGGCCTGCTCGTCCCCGCTGTTCAGGCGGGAGATATACTCCGCTTCTTCATCTTCCGAAAGGGGCTGGGGGAAGGTGTTGTTGGCGATGTAGGAGGTCAGGACGGTTATCCCGTTGGTTACCGATAGGATTACCAGAGACCATAGACTGCAGATCATAGCGGCGGCCCTCCCCGGGATGCTTCAATAATTCTATGGGAAAACCGGGGTTTTGGTGCTTGTCCCCGGGGGCAGGAGTTTGCAGGCGGAGGGGAGAATGTATGTTGATTAATACCTGAAAAAGCGGTGAATGAGATTGATCATGGTTTTATACGGCGTCGGGGAGTCCCGGGAGCTGATTAAATCCCTCAAGGAAAGCGGATACCGGGTGGCCGCCGTGGCCCGGACTGAATACGGCTGCCAGGCAGCCGGGTCAAGCGGGGCCGACCGCGTGGTGCCCGCCCCTTCCGGTTACGGGGATATGTCTGAACTGATCAGAACCCTGGGGGTAAAACAGGTGGTTGACGCCACCCATCCCTTTGCCAATCCTCTTTCGGCCGCAGCCAGGGATGTCTGTTCAGACCTGGAGATCCCATACATCAGGTTTGGCCGGGCAGAAACCGTCTTGCCCCAGGATCCCCTTATTTGCCGGGTGCAATCGTGGGAGAAGGCCGCCGAAACAGCATCGGGGTTCAGCGGTACGGTTTTCCTGACCACCGGCAGTTACAACCTGGAGGTCTTTACCCGGTACCGGGGTTTGCGGGGCAGGAGAGTAGTGGTGAGGGTCCTGCCCGACCACAGGGTGGTAAAAAAATGTCAGGAACTGGGGATTTCCCCCCGGGATATAGTTGCCATGCAGGGGCCTTTTTCTGTAAAATTGAACAAGGCCATATTCCAGGCTTACCGGGCCGGGGTCGTGGTCACCCGGGACGGAGGGCCGTCCGGGGGCGCCTATAACAAGGTGAAGGCAGCCCTGGACCTGAAGATTCCGGTAGTTTTAATCCAGAGGGATGATCCGCCCGGCGCCGGCTGTCTGGACGACATCGGGCTGCTGCTTGAGACGGTGGCCGGGAATGATACGGCCGGGGAGTCCTAAAGACGGGAAGTGTCCGCGATGCAGCCGGTTCAGTGTGTTCCCAAACTGTGGGAACTTTTATACCCGAAGATGTATGTGCCCTCGGTGGTCCACATCGACCCCGGCGACCTCTACGACAGAGGGATCCGGTGTGTTCTCCTGGACCTTGACAATACGGTGGTGCCCAGAGATAAAACGGACCTTTCCCCGGAAGTGGCCGACTGGATTAGAAGGCTCAAGGAGAAGGGAATTAAGGCCTGTGTGGTTTCCAACAACGGTCCGGAAAGATTCCGCAGGGTGTCCGGGATGGAGGACTTGCCCACGGTCTGCCGGGCGGTAAAGCCCCGCAAGCATCCTTTCCGGAAGGCGATGAGGATGCTGGGGGCGGCCCCGGAGGAAACGGCGGTGGTGGGGGACCAGATATTCACCGATATACTGGGCGGCAACAGGCTGGGCCTGTACACCATCCTGGTGGTTCCCATGCCCGGAAAGGAATACTGGGCCACCGAAATGTTCAACCGGAGGCTGGAAAAGCTGGTTCTGAACAGGATAAAGAAGAAATTCACCCCGGGAGGGCTGGCCGAATGGGAGAAATAAACGGGAAAACCCGGGTGTGCGGGATCTTCGGTCACCCGGTGGGGCACTCCTTTTCCCCGGCCATGCACAACGCCGCCTTTGACCATTTGGGCATGAACTGGGTCTACGTGCCTTTTCCGGTCAGGCCGCCCGGCCTGCCGGCGGCGGTGGAGGCGGTCAGGGCCCTGGACCTGGCCGGGGTGAACGTCACGGTTCCGCACAAGGAGGCGGCGGCGGGGCTGATGGACCGGCTGTCTCCGGCGGCCCGCCTGTCCGGGGCGGTGAACACCATCGTGAATGACGGGGGGGTGCTTACCGGCCACAACACCGACGGGGAGGGTTTCGTAAGGGCACTGGAGGAAGAGGCCGGAATCGGGGCCGCCACCGGGCCGGCCCTGATTTTGGGCGCCGGGGGCGCCGCAAGGTCCGTGGCCCTGGCCCTGGCGTTGAGCGGATCGCCGGAGGTCATTGTGGCCAACAGGTCCGGGGACAGGGCGGCCGGGCTTTGCGAACTAATCAAAAGCACCGGGTGTGCCGCCTCGGTTTTGAACTGGCCGGGCCTTCCGGAACGGGGGGACGGGGATTGCCGTGACTGGGCCGCCGTGCTGGGCCGGGCAAGGCTGGTGGTGCAGACCACTCCCCTGGGCATGCACCCCCGGGAGGGGGAGGTCCCGCCCTTTCCCTTCAATCTGCTGAATGCGGGCCACGTGGTGGTGGACTTGATTTACAACCCCGCCCGGACGGGGTTCATGGAACGCTGCCGGGCCGCCGGGGCGAGGGTGTTCAACGGAACGGGAATGCTCCTCCACCAGGGGGCGATGGCCTTCGAGCTGTGGACCGGGAAGACCCCTCCGCTGGAAGTAATGCGCAGCGCCCTGGAGCGATGCCTAGAAGTCAGGAGACAGAAGGAGACAGGAGACAGGAGACAGGAGGAAGTCAGGGAATAGATATAAAGCGGTTTTTGGGCTTTGTCCCGGGTATTTTCCCAGGGGCTGAAAAATCCTGACTTCCATATATCAGATGAGTCACTTTGGCGGGAGTTATCGATGCAGGATTCTGTCTTTGGTTACTAGACGGCGGACTTGTTAGAAGTGCTTATCTTTTATTCTCCTGTATTCTGTCTCCTGAATTCTTCCCGGGAGGGTGTCTTTTATGATCAAATTTGTCACCGCCGGGGAATCCCACGGGCCGGCCCTTACCGCCGTGGTGGAAAATCTCCCGGCGGGATTGCCGGTAACCGAGGAATACGTCAATTGCCAGCTTAATAGGCGCCAGGAGGGCTACGGGCGGGGAGGCCGGATGAAGATTGAGAGCGACCGGGTCAAGTTCCTGTCCGGCGTCAGGGGAGGGATCACCCTGGGCAGCCCGGTGGCCATGCTGATTGAAAACAGGGACTGGGCCAACTGGTCTGAAATAATGGACCCCGGTCCGGCGGCCCTGTCCGGGGCCGGGGCGGTGACCCGCCCCAGGCCGGGACACGCCGACTTGCCCGGGGCGATCAAGTATGGCCACCGGGATATCAGGAATGTCCTGGAGAGGGCCAGCGCCAGGGAGACCGCCGCCAGGGTGGCGGCCGGGTCGCTGGCCAGGAGGCTGCTGGAGGAACTGGGGGTCAGCATAGTGGGTGTGGTGATCAGGATCGGGCCGGTGGCGTCCGGTATCCCGGACCTCCCGCCCCGTGAACTGGCCGGCCTGGTTGACCGTTCACCGGTGGGCTGCGCCGTTCCCGAAGCCGGGGAGGCCATGAAGGCTGAAATCGACAGGGCCCGGAAAGACGGAGATTCCCTGGGGGGAGTATTTGAGATAAGGGTTTACGGGCTTCCGCCGGGCATCGGCAGTTACGCCTCGTGGGACAGAAAGCTTGACGGCAGGCTGGCCGGGGCTGTTATGAGCATACAGGCCATCAAGGGGGTGGAGGTGGGCCTGGGCTTTGCCGCAGCGCAGATGCCGGGATCCGGGGTTCACGACGAGATATACCACCGGGAGGGATTGGGATTTTACCGGAAGACCAACCGCGCCGGGGGCATCGAGGGAGGCATGACCAACGGGAACCCGGTGGTGGTGAGGGCGGCCATGAAGCCCATTCCCACCCTGTATAAGCCGCTGAAGAGCGTTGACATAGCAACCCGGGAACCCTTCGAGGCCTCGGTGGAGAGGTCGGACATCTGCGCCGTGCCGGCCGCCCGGGTGGTGGGCGAGGCGGTGGTGGCCTGGGAAATCGCCAGGGCCTGCCTGGAAAAGTTCGGCGGCGACACTCTGGAGGAGGTAAAGGAAAGGTGGACTCTTTACCGGGAAAAGGTTAAGTTTTTTTAGCCTTTACCGGGTACAGGCGGTTTCGGGGCATGATCAACCGGCGGGGCGGCGTTGAGAGATGAAAAATATTGTTCTGATCGGCTTCATGGGGACCGGCAAAACCACCGTGGGCCGCATCCTGGCCCTGAGGCTGGGGCTGAAATTTGTGGACACCGACGAAGAAATCGAAAAGATTACCGGCAAAACCGTGCCGGACCTTTTTAACCGCTACGGGTCCATACGTTTCCGGTCCGAGGAAGCGCTGGTCATAAAAAAACTGTCGGCCAGGGAGGGCCTGGTTATTGCCACCGGCGGCGGCGCCGTCCTTAACCCGGAAAACGTGGCGGCGTTGAAAGAAAACGGTGTCCTTGTGTTGATCAGGTCTTCCCCCGAGGTGATATTAAACCGGGTCAGGTCGGGCCGGAACCGTCCCCTGCTGGCCGGGGCCGCCGACCTTAAACGGGAGATAGAGAAATTGATGGCAGACCGGGAAGAGGCATACAGGGCGGCGGCGGACCTGGAAGTGTTTTCCGGGAATGAAAGCAAGGAAGAGGTGGCCGCTAAAATCATCAGGCTGCTCAGGGAAGGGAAGCGCATATGACTGCGGACGGGATATTCATCGATCTGGGGTCCAGGAGTTACAGGATCCATATCGGGTACAACCTGCTTTCTTCGGCGGGGGAATTATTAAGGGGGATAATCCGGGGGGAGAAGGCCATGGTGGTCACCAACCCCACCGTGGGGTTCCTCTATGGAAAAGTTTTACGGGAACAGCTGGAAAAAACCGGCGTACTTCCGGTGATGGCCGAGATACCGGACGGCGAGGAATTCAAGTCCCTCTCCACCGCCGAGGGCCTGTACGACCTGGCCTACCGCTGCGAACTGGACCGCCGGTCTCCCATCCTGGCCCTGGGGGGAGGGGTGGTGGGAGACCTGGCCGGTTTTGTGGCCGCCACCTACCTGCGGGGAGTGCCCTTCATCCAGGTTCCCACCACCCTGCTGGCCCAGGTGGACAGCAGCGTCGGGGGGAAGGTGGCGGTCAACCACCCGCGGGGCAAGAACATTATCGGGGCGTTTTATCAGCCTTCGGCGGTGGTGGCCGACCTGGCCGCCCTGAAAACCCTGCCGGAAAGAGAGGTCAGGGCCGGAATGGCCGAGGTGATCAAGTACGGGGTGATTGCCGACGGGGAATTTTTCAGCTGGCTGGAAGAAAACCTGGAGAAGGCACTTAATCTGGAACCCGCAGCCTTGGAGAAGATCGTGACGGTGTCCTGCCGGATCAAGGCCGCCGTTGTCCGTGAGGATGAAACCGACCGGGGTGTCCGGGCGGTGCTGAATTTTGGTCACACGGTGGGCCACGCTGTGGAATCCCTGACCGGGTACAAGATCTACCGCCACGGGGAAGCCGTGGCCTTAGGCATGGCCGCCGCGGCCAGAATGGCGGTCGGGATGGGCCTGCTGGACCGGAGGGAGATGGACAGGATCGTGTCCATCCTGGACCGGGCCGGCCTGCCGGTGAACGTGCCGGCCCACCTGGACAGGGAGGACCTGATCCGGTCCATGCACAGGGACAAAAAGGTCGTCTCATCCAGGCTGACCTTCGTCCTGCCGGTGGCCATGGGAAAAGTGGAGATTGTGAGAGACGTCAGTGAGGAAATAATAATGGCGGGAATCGGGAATTAGGAATTGGCAATAAGGGATTCTGGGATCTTGTGCTACCGGCCGCATTTTGCGCATAGGTATTTCTTAGAAAAAAATCTGGATGGAAATACCAGGAGGAGAGTGCGCAAATTGCGGTTTTATTTGATCAGCCGGAGAAATATAATCCAAAAGTTGTATTTTGTCATCCTGGCCGCCTTTCTGTTTGCGGCCGGAATGTTCTTTTCCGGGCGCGTTGAGCCGGTATCCCACAGCCAGCCGGTTTACCAGGGCAGCAGCCGCTACAGGGAAGTGGCCATTACCGTGAACGTTTTCTGGGGTGAGGAACACATCCCCCAGATGCTGGATATTTTCAGCCGGAACAACATTAAGGCCACATTTTTTCTGGGCGGGACCTGGGTTAAGAAATACCCGGACCTGGCCGCCCGCATAGCCCGGGAGGGGCACGAGATAGGGAGCCACGGGCACTCGCACCCGCACCCGGACCGGCTTTCCAAGTCTGAAAACTTGCGGGACATTAAAAGAGCGGAGGAAATAATTGTCCAGGCCACTGGTGTACGGCCCAGGCTTTATGCGCCGCCCTACGGTGAAAGGGGGCCGGCCGTGCTGCAGGCGGCTGACGAGGCCTCATATATCACCATTCTTTGGTCGGTGGACACCTTGGACTGGCAGCTGCCCCCGCCGGATCAAATCGTGCGGCGGGTTGCCGGAAAGGTTCACAACGGGGCGATCATCCTGATGCACCCCACCGCCCCCACCGTCAGGGCGCTGCCCGAGATCATCCAAAGCTTAAAAAAAGAAGGCTATGAGGCGGTAACCGTCTCCAGGCTGCTGGAGGGCTTAGATGCCGTTGAAGGCACCGTGCGGGGGCAGAGGGTGATCATTTGATTCCGGATCGCGGCTGCGGCGATTCTTCCGGGCCATGTATTTAAGCCCCGGAGCACGTGCATTATAATATGGATTAATTTGCGATCCGCCCAAAAAAGGATTTATTCCCATGAATATCGAAGCGTTTTATTAAGTTTATTATTTTACAGATTCGCCGGTTTTGGGAGGTTTGTCTTTGATCAAAAAATCCACACTGCAAAACGGGATCCATCTCCTTACCGAGGATATCGCCCATGTCAGGTCGGTGGCCGTAGGGGTCTGGGTCAATGTCGGGTCCAGGGACGAGAGCGACGAGATTGCCGGGATATCTCACTTTGTGGAACACATGATGTTCAAGGGAACTGAAAAAAGAACTGCCAAGCAGATCGCCGAGGCCCTGGACGCCGTCGGGGGGCAGCTCAACGCATTCACCACCAAGGAATACACCTGTTATTACGCCAAGGTCCTGGACGAGCATTTTGATCTGGCCTTGGACGTTCTCTCGGACATGCTTTTCAACTCCAGGTTTTCGGCCCAGGATATCGACAGGGAGCGAAACGTTATTATCGAAGAAATAAAAATGTACGAGGATACTCCGGATGAACTGGTGCACGATGTTTTTGCCAACACCATCTGGCAGATGCACCCCCTGGGCCGTCCCATCATTGGCCATGCCCAGGTAATCAAGCAGTTGGACAGGGATACATTCCTTGACTTCCTCAAAAGATACTATGTTCCGGGAAATATGGTCATTTCGGCGGCAGGCAACATAGACCACGACCTGGCGGCAGAAAAGATAGACAGGTTTTTCGGCGGGCTGAAGGGAGATTCCACTCCCAGGGTATTGAGCCTGCCCAGTCCCCGGAAGGAGGTGGCCTGCCGGTCGAAGGACACGGAGCAGGTGCACCTGTGTGTCGGTACGCCCGGAATGCCCCTCGACCACGATCAGATATACACCTTCCAGCTGGTAAACACCATTCTCGGCGGGGGGCTGAGTTCCCGCCTTTTTCAGGAGATAAGGGAACAGCGCGGGCTTGTTTACTCCATTTATTCATATCACAGCTCGTATTTCGACACCGGGCTTTTCTGTATCTACGCGGGCCTTTCCAGGGAAAACGTGACGCCGGCGCTGGACCTCATTTTTAAGGAAATAAGGGAGATCAGGGATGAAGGGGTTACTCCCCAGGAGTTGAGGAGGGCCAAGGACCAGCTCAAGGGCAACCTCCTGCTGAGCCTCGAAAATGTCAACACCAGGATGAGCAGGCTTGGAAAGTCCCAGCTTTACCTGGGGAAGGTGGTCACTCCCGAGGAGATAGTGCAGAGGATTGAAAAGGTTACGGTTGGAGATATTAAGTCCCTGGCCCGGGAAAGATTCAATCCCCGGAACTTCGCCATAGCCAGTGTCGGCCCGTGGGACGACTGCAGGCTTCTGGAAGAGGTCGCGGGAAGGGCGCTTTAGCTAAAGAGCGGGACATTGGGGTCAGAATCCAGAATCCAGGAGCCAGAATACAGAATATCGATTCGTATCTGTGGGATTGGCCTGCGGCCAATCCCTTCGATTTTTATGTTCTGGATTCTAAATTCTGACTTCTGAATTCTGACGGTTAATCCAGTTCCAAAAGCATATGAATGGTATAAATGTAATTTCCCCCCAATATAATTCTAGCGGGGGTGATTTTATTGTATAGTCCGGTTTTGTTTTTTTTCCTGTTGGTTATTGTCTTGCTGGCGCTTTCGGTTAGACAGAGGCTTATAAACCGGGAATTGAGGGCGAGGGCCTGGGACGGGTCGGAAACCAGGACTTCCCCGCTGTCCGAGGCCCTGACCGGACTGATTGGGACTGCCGGGGGCATTTACCTCTCCCTGGCGATGCTGATTTCATTTATGGAACTCAATGTGCCCAACAAGGTTAATGTCTTCAATATCGGGCTTGAGCCGCTGGCGGCAATTTCCTTTGCCCTGGCCATTGTTCAGCCGTTTTTTATCTGGTTTTGGCGCCTGCGCAAAAAATTCTAGCTGAGTGGAGGGGTTGCCGGTGCGTATGGTGGAACTGGCGGGAAAAGAGATCATCAATGTGTATGATGGGGCCAGGCTGGGAGTGGTGGGGGAGAGCGATATGGTCATCGACCCCGAATCCGGGCAGATAAACGCCTTTATCATACCAAGAAAGAGCAACCTGATCAATTTCTGGGCTGACCGGCAGCACATGGTCATACCCTGGGAATCCATAAAAAAGATTGGTCAAGAGATCATTATCGTCGACCTGGACCAGACGAACCTCAATTTCAAAAAATTCATGGTGTGATTTCATTTGTCAGGCGCCGCGGCAGGCTTTTTTTTCTATTGAGCCGGTAATAATAAGATCGAATCACCGGTCTTGCGGAGGACAGCCATGGGCAGACGCCAGAGAATGGAATTGATCACCGAAATAGGGAGGCGCAGGAACTCGGCGGTTATCTGTTACATAACGGGTGACCGGGAAAATTTAAGCACCCGCATCGCCCCCGATGTTCTGCCGGTCTTCTACCGGCACCTGGAAATGCTGCCCGGCCTGCAGCGCATAGATCTGCTTTTGTATACCAGGGGCGGGGATGTAATAACCCCCTGGCGCCTGGTGCAGTTGATCCGGGAATACACCCCCGAGTTTTGCGTGCTGGTGCCCCACCGGGCATACAGCGCGGGGACGCTGATCTGCCTGGGGGCCGATGAGATATTGATGGGCAGGATGGGGGAACTGGGACCCATCGACCCCAGCGTGATAAACGCCTATAACCCCCTTGACCCGTGCAATCCTTCCGCCAGGGTGCCGGTCAACATAGAGGACGTCTATTCCTTCCTGTCCCTGGCCGGCGAGGCCGCCGGCCTGGACGCCGAAGCCCTGGCCCGGGTGTTTTACCTGCTGGCGGAAAAAATTCATCCCCTGGCCCTGGGCAATGTGCACAGGAACTATCTGCTGATCCGGTCCCTGGCCAACAAGCTTCTGGCCCTGAGGAGGTGCAGCCTCTGCAGGGAAAATGTGCAGAGGATTGTTGATTACCTTACCGAAAAGCTTTACGCCCATAACTACACCATAACCCGCCGGGAAGCGGCGGAGGAAATAGGGCTTCCGGTACATTTCCCGGACCGGGAACTGGAAAAAATAATCTGGTCCCTCTATGACGATTTCGCCCGGGAACTGCAGTTGGCGGATCCCTTTGACCCCAAGGATATTTCCGCCGCCGGCCGGGTGGAATTCAATGTCCCGGCGGGAGTGGTGGAGTCGCTTTACGGAAGGGATTATTTCATCTATTCGGGGGTGGTGGAGGCAAAGCCGTACAATGAAGACAGCCAGATAAACGTGGACATACTGAAACAAGGATGGCATACGGTGGACTGACCCGGCAGGGCCGCCGAAGGCGGCAAAGAATAAAATATGAAAAGGGACGTTCATAGGTGGATAAGTTCAAGCCGGAAAAAGAGACGGTAAAAATTAACTATCTGCCCGGAAAGAGCAGGTATTTCCTGTTAACCGACAAAACCGGACAGCCGTCGGCCGAGTTCAGGTGCCGGGGCGGAGGGGTGATTGTCTCGGAGCCCAGGCCCAGTTCGGCCGATCCGTAGACTTATTCAGCAAGACGCCGGCGGATTGGTGCCCCGTTGACCTGCCGGCTTTTTTTTCTTGACAGATTATTTTTCATATATAAAAATAAAGTTTAAACGACCTCGGGTGAGGGGTCTGCGGAAGGAGGCGGCGGGCCGGTATAGCCGGTCCGGGATTCACATGATCAAGGTTGTGGTTGCCGGTGCGGCCGGAAAAATGGGGCGTGAAGTAATGCGCGCCGTTTGGAAGGCCGAGGACACAGAACTGGTGGGGGCGGTGGACCCTTTTGCCGAGGGAACCGACATTGGTGCACTGATGGAGACCGGCGAAACCGGCATTGCCGTGCGTTCCCGGCTGAACGGGTTACTGGACGAGTTGAAGCCCGATGTGCTCATAGATTTCACCACCCCGGAGTCGGTGTATAAAAATGTTTGTGCTGCCCTTGAGCGCGGCGTCCGGCCGGTGGTGGGAACCACCGGCATGACCGCCGGCCAGTTGGATGATATAAGAGAAATGGCCTCCGGCAGAAGGATCGGATGCATAGTGGCCCCCAACTTTGCCATCGGGGCCGTGTTGATGATGAAATTCGCCTCCGAGGCCTGTAAGTATTTTCCCCACGTGGAGATTATCGAGCTGCACCACGACAAAAAGATAGACGCCCCCTCCGGGACGGCCGTCAAGACCGCGGAGGTGATTAACCAGAGCAGGGGCAGGTTCCGCCAGGGCAAGACCGCAGAACTGGAAAAGCTCGCGGGTGTCAGGGGCGGAAAGTTTGACGACGGCTTAAGGATTCACAGCGTGCGCCTGCCGGGGTTGATGGCCCACCAGGAGGTCATTTTCGGCGGACTGGGGCAAACCCTCACCATCAGGCACGATTCCATATCCAGGGAGTCCTTTATGCCCGGTGTGCTTCTGGCGGTGCGCAAGGTCATGGAGCTGGAGGAAATGGTCTACGGCCTGGAAAATATCATTTTCAACAATTGCGGCGCCTCCGACGGATAGAAGAAAGGCTTTTTCGGCACCCAGGCGGGGGGCAGGCACCTCCTAACTTCCCGGTTCATATATTGAGGTAAAAATCAAGGAGGCAGAGGAGGGTTTTTCAAGTCATGCAGCCTCGCTTGAAAGGGGTAACGGTGGCCGTTCTGGGAGGCGACGCCAGGGAGGTCATACTGGCCGGGAGCCTGGCAGATGCCGGGTGTTGTGTCCGGACGGCGGGACTGGCGCTTGACGATCAGCGTATAGTTTCCTGCCCGGACATAGCGGGGGCGCTGGAGGGTGCCCAGGCTGTAATTCTTCCGGTGCCCGGCGTGAACGACCGGGGAGAACTGTATTCGGCCTTTTCCGACCGGCCATTGGTCCTCCGGGGAGAACTGCTGTCCATCCTGCCTGCGGGCACACCGGTGCTGGTTGGCGTGGCCGGGAAGACTCTCGCCGGAATGGTCAATGAACGGGGCCTGAGGCTGATAGAGGTGATGAAGAAGGATGAAGTGGCCATCCTCAATTCCATCCCCTCCGCCGAGGGAGCCATTCAACTGGCCATGGAAAACTCGGACATTACCATCCACGGCAGCAAATCCCTGGTGCTGGGCTTTGGCAGGACCGGCATGACCCTGGCCAGGAAGCTAAAGGCCCTTGACTCAAGGACCGCGGTGGCGGCCCGGAACCCCGTCCAGCGGGCCAGGGCCGTGGAGATGGGCATGGAGGCCGTTGATTTTTCCACTTTAGAGACCGAGGTTCCGGGAGCCGATTTTTTGTTCAATACAGTGCCCGCCCCGGTCATTGACCGAGGGGTGCTGGCCCGGGTTTCCCCGGCGGCGCTGATTATCGATCTGGCTTCCCCACCTGGGGGAACTGATTTTAAAGAAGCCGGGAGGCTTGGGATTAAGGCCATCCTGGCGCCCGGACTGCCCGGCAGGGTGGCGCCCCTGACCGCGGGAAGGATTCTGGCTGAAGCGGTTCCCCGCATCCTGGCTGAAGAACTGGCCCTCCGTTGAGTTTTCTGCCTCCGGATCCGGAGGTGTTTTGCCAGTTGCGTTTGAAAGGCATTCGCGTGGGCTTTGCCCTTACAGGTTCTCACTGCACCCTGGAGGAGATCATTCCGGTAATAGAAGCCGTTAAGAATGAAGGAGCGGATATTTACCCGGTAGTAAGCTATTCGGTGGCCCAAACGGACACCAGGTATGGAACTTCCGGCAAGTGGAAGTCGGAACTGTTGAGGGTTACCGGCCGGGAGGCGATCAGCACCATTGTGGACGCCGAACCGGTTGGTCCTGAGAAGTTGTTCGATGTTATGGTGATTGCGCCGTGCACCGGCAATACTCTGGCGAAGCTGGCCAACGCCATTACCGATACTCCCGTCCTGATGGCCGCCAAGGCCCAACTGCGCAACCAGAGGCCGGTGGTGCTGGCCATTTCTACCAACGACGGCCTGGGGCTGAACGCAAAAAATCTCGGCGTGCTGCTAAACGCTAAAAATGTTTTTATGGTTCCGTTCGGACAGGATAATCCCGCCGGCAAGCCGAACTCATTAAAGGCTAAAATGAATCTGATGGTGGATACCATTTTGCTGGCCCTGGAGGGGAAGCAGATTCAGCCTCTGCTGATAGCATATTAGGTCCGGAATTGGGAATTGGGAAAAGGCAATAAAATTCAGCGGAATCGGGAATCGGGGATCGGGCTTTGGAATTCAGTGTTCAAAGAGGAAATGTGGTATAAGGAATTGGGATAAATGCAAATTTGCCCAATTCCTAACTCCCAATTCCCGACCCCAGATAATATCATCCATCTTTATCACAGGAGGGGTAGACTTTTGGCAGGTTACAACGTTGTGGTGGTAGGAGCATCCGGCGCAGTGGGACATGAACTGATCAGGGTTCTCGACGAAAGGAAGTTTCCCCTGAACAGGCTCAAACTTTGTGCCACGGCCCGTTCGGCCGGCAAACAGATAATGTTCCGGGGTGAGGCGATCACCGTCGAGGAGACCGGCCCCGTCAGCTTCAACGATATGGACGTGGCCCTGTTCGCCGGGGGGGCGGCCAGTCTTGAATTCGGCCCGGCGGCGGTGGAACGGGGATGCGTGGTGATCGACAACAGCAGCAATTACCGGTTGAACCCGGAAGTGCCCCTGGTGGTTCCGGAGGTCAACCCGGAAGACGTGAAGTGGCACCGGGGGATAATCGCCAATCCCAACTGCTCCACCATCATCATGGTGGTGGCCCTGAAGCCCATCCACGACGCGGCCAAAATTAAGAGGGTGGTGGTCTCCACCTACCAGGCGGTGTCCGGAGCGGGACAGGAGGGCATTGAGGAACTGGACGCCCAGACCAGGGCGATCATGGCCGGGGAAGAGTATCCTCCCAAAAAGTTCGCGTACCAGATCGCCTTCAACCTGATCCCGCACATTGACGTTTTCCAGGAAATGGATTACACCAAGGAAGAGTGGAAGATGGTCAAGGAAACCCACAAGATCATGCATGACAGCACCATCGGGATCACCGCCACCACCGTGCGGGTGCCGGTCTTCCGCAGCCACTCGGAATCGATTAATATTGAAACCGAACGGAAGCTCACGGCCCGAGAAGCCCGGGAGATTCTTTCCGGCGCCCCGGGGGTGGTGGTGATCGACGACCCCGCCGGGAAGAAGTATCCCATGCCGCTGTTCTGTTCGGACAGGGACGAGGTATTCGTGGGCCGCATCAGGGAGGACAACTCCATCGACAAGGGCCTGAACATCTGGGTGGTGGCGGACCAGATTCGCAAGGGCGCGGCCACCAACGCCGTTCAAATAGCTGAGCTGCTGGTTAAATACGGTATGCTGCGGGAGAGATAGGCTGATGAAATTCATTGTGCAAAAATTCGGCGGAACTTCCCTGGTTACCGAGGAATTGCGGGAACAGGTGGCCGGAAAGGCTATTTCCGCCAAGGAAGAGGGCTACACCCCGGTGCTGGTGGTGTCGGCCATGGGCAGGGCGGGGGATCCCTTCGCCACCGACACCTTGATTAACTTCGTACGCGGCGCATACAGGGATACTTCCCCCCGGGAGATGGACCTGCTGATGTCCTGCGGGGAAATTATATCCGGAGTGATGATGTCGGCCACCCTGCAGAGGATGGGCCATGCGTCGGTTTGCCTGACCGGGGCCCAGGCCGGGATAATAACCGACAACAACTTCAACGAGGCCCGTATTCTCAAGGTTAAGCCGGACAATATCATTAAGCACGCCAAAGAAGGAAAAATAGTGATCGTCACCGGCTTCCAGGGAATCACCCAGGACGGGGAGATTACCACCCTGGGGCGGGGGGGAAGCGACACCACCGCCGCGGCTTTGGGAGTGGCCCTGGATGCCCAGTTCGTCGACATTTACACCGACGTGGAAGGCATTATGACGGCCGATCCCCGCATAGTCAAGGACGCCAGGCCCCGGGAAGTGGTTACCTACGATGAAATCTGCCAGCTTGCCCACGAGGGGGCCAAGGTGGTTCATCCCAGAGCGGTGGAGATAGTGATGCAGAAAAACATCCCCTTGCGGGTAAAGTGCACCTTCAGTGACGCCCCGGGGACCCTGGTCACCAGCACCGGGGAGGTCAACAGGGGGGCCATAGACATCACCAGGGACCGCACCATTACCGGGATTACCCAGATACCGGGCCTGGTGCAGTTCAAAGTGACCGTGGAAGAGGGCGAAGAGGGACTGAGGCAAAAAAGGCGCCTGTTCAAAGGGTTGGCCCTGGCCGGGATAAGCCTTGATTTCATCAATGTGTTTCCCGGAATGGCCGTGTTCACGGTGAAGGAGGAAAACTGGGAGAAAGCTGTCCAGGTTCTTGAGAATACCGGGTTTACGGCCGAAATAACCCATAACTGCGCCAAGGTGGCGGCGGTGGGCGCGGGCATGACCGGAGTGCCGGGGATAATGGCCTCCATAGTGGAGGCCCTGACCAGGGAGGACATCCAGATCCTGCAGTCAAACGACTCGTACACCACGATCTGGGTGCTGGTAAAAGGAGAAGACATGGAAAAGGCGGTTCGGGCCCTTCACCGGCAGTTTGCCCCGGCCGGGTAAAAGGGAGCGGCTACGGGGGTAGTGAGTACCACTAAACGGGAGGAAGGTGAAAGTTTTGGTTAATGACTTTGGGCGGGTAATCACCGCCATGATCACCCCCTTCAACAAGGACTTGGCAGTGGACTACAACGTGGCCAGAAAACTGGCCCGCCACCTTGCCGAGTCGGGTTCCGACGGCCTCGTGGTTTGCGGCACCACCGGTGAGTCTCCCACCCTCACAAAGGAAGAAAAGGTCGAACTTTTCAGGGCCGTGGTGGAGGAAGTGGGGGGCCGTGCCGTGGTTATCGCCGGAACCGGCGGCAACAGCACGGCATCCAGCATAGAGCTGACCCAGGCCGCGGAAAAGCTGGGCGTTGACGGTGTAATGCTGGTATGTCCGTATTACAACAAGCCTTCCCAGGAAGGACTTTACCAGCACTTCAAAGCGGTAGCCTCCAGCACCAACCTGCCGGTATTGTTGTACAACGTTCCGGGACGCACCGGAGTGAACCTGCTGCCGGCCACGGTGGCCAGACTGGCTGAAATTCCCAACGTCATCGCAATCAAGGAAGCGGCGGGCAACATCGACCAGGTAAGCGAACTGCGACGCCTCCTGCCAGACAGTTTTGCCATATACAGCGGAGATGATTCATTCACCCTGCCCATGCTGGCCCTGGGGGCCAAGGGTGTTGTCAGCGTGGCCTCACATCTGGTGGGCACCCGGATGCAGCAGATGATCAACGCTTTCACCACCGGTAATACCACCCTGGCCGCCCAGATACACCTGCAGCTTTTCCCCATCTTCAAGGGGCTGTTTATCACCTCCAACCCTGTGCCGGTCAAGGCGGCCATGAACCTCCTGGGCTGGCAGGTGGGAATCCCCAGGCTGCCCCTGGTGGAGGCCACGGCAGCGGAAAAGGAGGCCCTCAAGGGGATACTGGCGGAACTGAAGCTAATCTGAAACAACAGATGGGAGACTTTGCAGGTCTCCCATCTTCTGTCCGGCCTCCCGGCCGCCGGCCGACGGCAGCCGGACGGCCGCCGCTTGCGGCCGCCTGGCGGATATTGGGTATTTTCCTCTCCCTGAAAGGGAAAAATAACAGGTAGTTGAAATGCCCAAAACACTCCTGGACCATAAAAAGTATTGGACTGCCGGCAATAATTTAATATAATATGATACGTAAGATTACGTGCGGTTTGACATCGGAATCCGGATCTATCAATCCCCGGGATTTAATCCCCACCTTCTCCTGTTGTTCTCACCGGTGGTTTTTTTATTTTTCGGGTTGATATAAGCAGTAGGGAGGTGTGGATTTTGGCGAAGGAACCTAAAATTGCCCTTATTCCCCTGGGGGGGTTGGGCGAGATAGGCAAAAACATGATGACGGTGAGATTTGGGGATAAAATCCTGGTAATAGATTGCGGACTGATGTTTCCGGAGGAAGAAATGCTGGGTATTGACGTGGTGATCCCGGACATAACCTTCCTCCTTGAGAACAGGGACCAGGTGCTGGGGATAGTGCTCACCCACGGCCATGAAGACCACATCGGGGCCCTGCCTTACGTGCTGCGGCAAATCAACGTCCCGGTTTACGGCACCAGGCTCACCCTGGGACTGCTGACGGGGAAGCTGAAGGAGCAGGGCATAGAAAGGGACGTCCAGCTCCATGCCGTAAAGCCCAGGGATACCGTCCAGATAGGCCCTTTCAAGGTCGAGTTCATCAGGGTGTCCCACAGTGTGCCCGATGCCGTGGCCCTGGCCATTCATACCCCCATCGGCACCATAGTCCACACCGGGGATTTCAAGGTGGACCATACCCCGGTGGACGGCGAGATCATAGACTTTTACAAGTTCGCTCAACTTGGCGAGAGGGGGGTCCTGGTGCTGCTGTCCGACAGCACGAACGTGGAGAGGCCGGGATTCACCCTTTCGGAAAAGGTTGTGGGGAACACCCTGGACGAGGTGTTCAGGCAGGCCAGGGAACGGATTATCATGGCCACCTTCGCCTCCAACGTGCACCGGCTGCAGCAGGCCATCACGGCCGCCCACAGGTATGACCGGAAGGTGGCCGTCGTGGGCCGGAGCATGGTTAATGTGGTGAGCATTGCCCACGACCTGGGATACCTGTCCATACCGGAGGGCACCCTGATCGAGGTGGAGGAAGCTGCCCGGCTGCCCAAAAACAAGGTGCTGTACATCTCCACGGGCAGCCAGGGAGAACCCATGTCGGCCCTGACCAGGATGGCCCTGGGGGACCACCGCCAGGTGGATATAATGCCGGGGGACACTATCATCATCTCGGCCACCCCCATTCCGGGCAATGAAAAATTGGTGAGCCGGGTCATTGACTTGCTTTTCAAGCAGGGGGCGAACGTGATTTACGATCCGGTCTCCGGCATCCACGTGAGCGGCCACCCCAGCCAGGAAGAGCTAAAACTGATGATCAACCTTACCAAGCCCAAGTTTTTTGTCCCGGTCCACGGTGAGCACCGCATGCTCATAAAGCACGCGCGGCTGGCAAGGGAGATGGGTATTCCGCCCAATCACATTTTCGTCTGCGAAAACGGCCAGGTACTGGAGTTTTCCAAGCGCACGGGGAGACTGGCCGGGCGGGTTACCGCCGGAAGGGTCCTGGTGGACGGACTGGGAGTCGGTGATGTGGGCAATATAGTGTTGCGGGACCGCAAGCAGCTTTCCCAGGACGGCATCCTGATCGTGGTGGTGACCATAAGCAAGGACAGCGGGGCCATTGTGGCCGGCCCCGATATCGTATCCAGAGGATTTGTGTACGTGAGGGAGTCCGAGCAGCTGATGGATGAAGTCAGGGAAAAGGTCAGAATCATTCTGGAAAAATGTTTTGACAAGGGAATAAGCGAATGGTCCGCCATCAAGTCGCAGATCCGGGATTCGCTGGGAAAATTTCTTTATGACAAAACCAGGAGAAGGCCAATGATACTGCCAATCATCATGGATATATGACCTGTAAAAAAAATACACGGGCTTTTGCCCGTGTATTTTTTTGCCCGGAAAAGCATACTAAGGAAGACACGAGATTAAGGAGGATAAGCATGGCGAGGATAAGTTCCTATGATGAAGAGCCGGGGGTTTTTCCCTATTCCCCTGATATCGACCCGGAGCCCAGCGTGGAGCCGGACTACCACCCCGATTACCCAGGAGAACCCCGTCATCCCGATGTCGGACATCCCCGGGAGCCGCGTCGGGTGCAGGGCCGCCAAAAGGGGGGCGTGGATTCCATCAAGGAACTGGGCGCCACCCAGGTTCCCGAGGTCAGGAGCAACATCCACTCCCTCACCATCGTGGGACAGATTGAAGGCCACCTGGTGCTGCCGCCCCAGAACAAAACCACCAAGTACGAACACATCATCCCTCAGCTGGTGGCCATCGAGCAGTCCGACGAAATCGAGGGGCTGCTGATTATCCTGAACACCGTCGGGGGGGACGTGGAGGCCGGGCTGGCCATAGCCGAGATGATCACCAGCCTTTCCAAGCCCACGGTGTCCATCGTCCTTGGGGGCGGCCACTCCATCGGGGTGCCCATCGCAGTGGCGGCGGACTACAGCCTTATTGCGGACACGGCCAGCATGACCATCCACCCCATCCGCTTAAACGGACTGGTCATCGGCGTGCCCCAGACATACGAATACCTTGACAAGATGCAGGACCGGGTGGTCAACTTCGTCACCAGGCATTCCAGGATCACCGCCCCGGAGTTCCGCGAGCTGATGTTCAGGACGGGGGAACTGGCCAGGGACATCGGCACCGTGCTCATCGGCAAGGAAGCGGTGGAAAAGGGCCTCATCGACGAAGTGGGCGGGGTGAGCAAGGCGGTGGCCAAATTGAAGCAAATGATCGAGGAAAGAAAAAACAAAAAAGAGGTGCCGGTGCAGTGATACTCTGGACGCCGATGCAACTGGAACTGGTGCTGGAAGGAATCGAAGACATGTGCCCGCCGCAGCACAGCACGGTCTCTTACCGGGGGGTGCCCATGGTGGTGGAAAAAACGGCCTCCGGGCAGGGTAAAATCATCCGGCTGCTGAGCACCGACCCCGCGGATTACCTGAAGGCGGAACACACACCGGGAAGTTTTGTGACAATCTGCTGACTTCCGGGAACTTTTCCGGACCGGAAACTGTCATATATATAAAAGCAGGGGAGGCGGGGTCGATGGTGCTCAAACTGGTCATGGCCGGATTATTCTTATTGGCCCTGTTATTGATCGACCCCGAGAAGCAGATATAAGATCAGCCACAAGATAAAGCGTTGGCATGAAAACATTGCCGCCAGTTGTAGAAAACGGCGGTTTTTTCATGCCTTTGGAGTCCCAGGCAGATAATTCTTTGGAGGGCTCTGGTACAGCTGCTGGCTTCAGAATTGAGAATACTCCCACCGGAGGGGGATCGCGCCCGTACTGTTCTAACCCCTCCCTCTCCTTTTCTTAGCGTGTCCCTTGATATGGAATACAGTACAATAATCACCAATCCACCCTACAGCCTGGCGCAGCATTTTGTAGAGAAGGCTTTTGAATTGGCCACACCGGATACCGAAATCATTATGCTGCTACTGTTGGCTTTCCTTGAGATCAAAAAACGGAGGAAGTTTTGGCAGCGCCATCCGGTAAGCAGGTTATACGTTTTCAGTGAGCGCCCTTCCTTTACTGGCACTGGTACAGATGCGGCGGCTTACGCTTGGTTTATATGGAATAGAAGCGAAACACAAGTAGTGAAAGTTGTTTGAAAGGGCTAATTTAGTGTCTAACACCCTTATTTAACAGCCTAAATAATTAATGTAAGAGATACCAATATAATGTAAAATAATACTTGTACAACTAAAAAAAAGCTTAACCCCGGTCAAACCTTTCCAGAAATCTTAAAGAGACCCTTGAGCAGCTCGGTTTACCTGTAGCGGCAGCCGTGCTGGAACAGAGGCTGGAGATTGCCGTAGCTCAGCAAGTGACTACCTGGAGTTTCTGGCCGATCTTCTGCTGGCCGAGCAGACCGAACGCCGCGCCCGTTACCTTGCCACCCGGACCAGGCTGGCTAACCTGCCGTTTAAGAAAGCCGTGGCTGACTTCAACTTCAGCTTCCAACCTTCCATCGACGAAAGGCAGATTAGGGAACTGGTCACGCTGAGTTTTGTGCACCAGGCAACCAATCTTTTGTTTCTCGGTCCGCCAGGAGTGGGGAAAACCCATCTGGCCGTGGCTTTAGGGCTGGTAGCTTTAGAAAAGGGGTATTCGGTCTACTTCACATCAGCGCACCGGTTGATCGAGGATCTTACCACCGCTTGCCAGGAGAACCGATTACGCCGGCGCCTGCGGCTTTACCTGGACCCGAAGATGTTAATTATTGATGAAATGGGCTATGAGGTCTTCCCGCCCCAGGCAGCAACGTTATTCTTCCAACTGGTGAGTGCCAGGTATGAAAAAGGCAGTATCATCCTCACTTCCAAAATAAAAGGAGGCAGGAAGTATGTCCCTGGTTGACAGGAGATTAAAAACGTTCCCAGTATTGCTTTTGGTTTTAATGCTTCTTTTGTTAATGATAGCGTCAACAGCTGCTTTTGCAGTTGATGGTACTTCTTTTGGAGCAAAATTACCTGGAGATACTGAGCCTGACACTAGGAGAGCAGCATATTGGTGTAGGTATTACTGCAATAATTACGCTGGTTACAACATATATGAAACAAATGAAACCACTACCCAATTCATTTGGGAATGGGCAAGAGACTATGATGCCATTGAATTTTTGGCACAACATGCAAATGCAGGTTTAATAACAGCAGTCGAAGACTATAATGATGATGGGGTTTGGAACAAAACATATTTATATGCTGGTAAAGGCGGGGAACAGAATACTTCTGGGAAATACTACCTATCTACCTATACCAGCACTGACGTAGACGATGTCCTATTATGGATTTTCTCAGGGTGTTTAACAGCAAACACAAGTGATACCTACGGAAACTTACAGACTATGGCGGTCAATAAAGGAGTAGATTGCGTAATAACGTATTCTTCCTTTTTATCATTCCCAACAACTAATGTTGATAGATATGGAAACTTGTTCTGGCGAGAGTTTTGGTATTATGCGGCAAGAATGGGCTATTCTGTTTATGATTCACACAATACTGCCCTTTATAACCTTTATCAATGGGAGGGTAGTTATTGCGGCTTTGATAGTAGAGTACTTTACAACTCTGGAATATCTATAGTGCCAGCGAGATACGGATCTTAAAAGGGGGTAAATAAAATGCGAAAGCTATTTCCAAAATTATTTATATTTACTTCAATTTTGGTTTTGTTAACTGCTACCGTAGCCTTAGCAACGCAAAATAAAAAAATGGGAGGAGTTTTTCGTGGCTTCTTAGAAAACCCTCCGGAATTCAAATCTGAAAATGCTTCAATTGAAAAAGGGATAGTAGCAATAAAAAACTTTTCAGGAAAAGCGGATATCGATCTTAAATACCTTAAAACGGACAAATATCCACAAGGTATGGTGATGCAGTTTACGTCAAGTGACAATGTACATTATTCTGTTAATGAATCAGGGAAGGTTGTAATGATGCAACATCTAGGTCTACCGGTTACTGGCAATATTGTGATTAATGCAGATAACGCTTTTGAAATAGCTAAAAAGTATGCACAAGAAAAGTATACCAATTTTACCTCTAGAAATATGAAGTTAATTAAAAATGGCATAGAAGATTTGGGTAGCCATAAACAATACTTCTACCTATGGAGAGAAGAGGTTAATGGTATATTAACACCAAATTACTTACAGGTTACAGTAAATCCTTATGTTGGAAAAGTTTCAATGTATGGCTGTCTAGATGTTACATTGCCTAATGTAAATGCGCCAAAAATCACCCGTGATCAAGCGATCAATATTGTTAGACAGGACTACCCGGATGTAAGAAACCCAATTGCAGAATTGGATATGTGGTTAAGCGAAAATGGTGAACCATTGATAAGGTGGACAGTAAGGGCTGAACGACCAAATAGAGATGACGGAACAGCAAGAGGTGTACATATTGTTATAAATGCTGTTACAGGGCAAATTATAAGTAGAGCAGGTTACTAAAAAAGGAAAGAAAGCCGATACTACTGAAAAAAAGTATCGGCTTTCTTTCCTTTAACTGAGAGTGTAAAATAATTTGTGCTTCTACCCTTTCCATAGATAATAACATGGAAAGGTAGGTGAGGCACATGAGACTCATGAGCAGAGAACAGCTCAGACAATTTATCAAAGAAAACAACCTGAAAACCGCGCCGAACGCAAAGAACGCCCTCAAAGAATTGCTTGCCGAAACATTGCAGGAGATGCTGGAAGTAGAAATGGATGACAGCTTGGGCTACGCCAAGAACGACGCAGAAAACAAACAGACCATCAACCGCCGCAACGGCCACAGCAAAAAACAGTTAAAAGCCAATATGGCGAAATAGACATAGAAGTACCCCGTGACCGTGAAGGGGAATTCGAGCCCCTGGTGGTAAAAAAGCATCAGAAGGGTGTCACCGGCATAGAAGACCAGAGGGGGGTCAGCACCCGGGACATTAAATCCAGTCGTTCAAACAGCCGCAGCGATGGTAGTTGGACACAGCTACCAGGTAATCCCCGCCGCAGTAGCCGTAA
>JAILZP010000037.1 GCA_023512435.1 Peptococcaceae bacterium
GGGAATACCTGAAGGAAGAAAACGCTTACCTGTTCAGGCTGCGTAAAAACGCCACCTGGCACGACGGGCGGAAACTCACCGCCGGGGACGTGGTCTTTACCGTCGGCTACACCAAAACCCACCCGTACCAGTATGTCGACCCTTCCATAATCAGGGAGGCGAAGGTGGTGGATGACTATACGGTAAAGCTGTACCTGGACAGGCCATACGCCCCGTTTCTGGAATATGTGGCCGCCACGCTGCCCATCTTGCCGGAACACGTCTGGAAAACAGTGCAAAATCCCGCTCAGTTCCAGCAAAAGGAGGCTCTGGTGGGCTCCGGCCCGTATCGGCTGCTGGACTACAACAGGGAACAGGGCAGCTACCTCTACGAATCCTACGACAATTATTACCTCGGCAAGCCGAAAATCAGGCAGATTAAGTTTGTGAAAATAGGATCCGACATGTCGGCCGCAGCTCTCAGGCAAAAACAGGTCAGCGCGGCGCAGGTCCCCCCGGAAGTGGTGAAGGATCTGGAGAAAGAGGGATACAAGGTTTTGACCGGCTCTCACGATTTTGTGGCCCAGATGATCGTGAACCACCGGAAGGACCCCATGTCCAGCAGGGAATTCCGCCAGGCCCTGGCCTACGCCGTGGACCGCCGGGCGCTGGTCGACACCTGTCAAAGGGGCCATGGAATTGAAGGGAGTGCGGGTCTCATCCCCCCCGACAGCTTCTGGCATAACGCCAATATTGTCCAGTATTCCCATAGCCCTGAAAAGGCTGCGGATCTGCTGGGCAGCCTGGGGTACGTCAAAGAGGGCGGTTATTACGAGAAAAACGGGCAGGTGTTAAGCCTGGAACTGCTGGTGAGTCCGAGTGGTTTTGGAGTGCCGGGAGCCCCGGGCGACCGCGAGGGAGAGATGATCAAGAGCCAGCTGGAAAAGGCCGGCATAAAAATAAATCTGCGCAGTATGGAGCCGAAAACGCTGGACAACCTGGTGGGTGAATGGAAGTTCGACCTGGCCCTGGCCGGCCACGGCGCACTGGGGGGGGATCCCGAAATACTTAACAAGGCTATAACCGGCAAGGCGTTTTGGAGCGTCCGCTACGAGAAAAATGGAGAAATGCTGGACCTTTTAAAACAACAGGTGCAGGAGATGGACAGGGACAGGCGCAAGAAGCTGGTGGACCGGATTCAGGCGCTCTACGCCCAGGAAGCGCCCTGCATTCCCCTTTATTACCCGACATGGTATTATGTGCACGACGGCAGGGTTAACCTGTACTACACCAGGGAGGGAATAGCCATCGGCATACCCCTTCCGTTCAACAAGATGTCCTTTGTCGGATAAAGCCGCCGAAAGGTTTTAGAGAGACTAAGAATCGTCCCGGAAAAATGTTTGGAAGATTTTCCCGCTGCCGTGAAGTATTTTCAGGGGGCGAGACCCCGGGAAAGGAGGGAAGGGCTGTGTGCCAGTGCGGTTGCGGCTGCGAACGTCCGGAAAAACTTAAGGAAACGCCGGAAAAGTGCACTCCGGAGCAGATTAAGGACTGCCACGGGGATGAGAAAAATCATCCCTGCACGGGGAGTGCGCAAGAAAAAGGTTAATTTCCGGGCTATAAGCCGAAAAAAGGTGTTGACACGCCATTGTTGTAAAGATTACAATTTTTACGTAATCCGTGTAATGAAGCACGGCCCGCCAATCCGCACACCGGGGCGGGATGGTTAACCGTGTGTTTGGCGACAAGGCCACGAAGGCCCTTATTCCTCTGTTGTGGAAAAAGAGGGCCGCTGTGGCTTTTTCTTTTAACCATCAATCTTCCGGTTCCGGGTTTCCGGCGTAATGGTATCCTCAGAATAAGCGATTTTGCAGGGTGAACGGCCTTTGGACAGAACCGGACTGCTTTTAAACTACGCGGCGGCGCTGGCAATCATACTGGTCCTGAACTTCGCGATCCCCCGCCTGATGCCGGGGGACCCGCTGCAGGCCATTTACGGGGACGAAGCCATGATCGCCATGACCCCGGAGATGAAAGAGGACATAATTCGCCGCTTTTCCCTGGACATGCCCCCGGACAGGCAGTTCCGGGCGTATATCGCCTCCCTGCTGCGGGGCGACCTGGGCCACTCCTATTACTTCAACGCGCCGGTGGCGGAAGTGATAACCGGCCGCCTTCCCTGGACGGCGCTGCTGGCGGGCCTGGCGCTTGTGCTGTCGATGGCGGCGGGCGCCTTCCTGGGCATCGAGTCCGGGTACAGGAGGGGGCGGCCGGCGGACGGCGTCCTGCTGGCCGGGATGATGTCATTGAGCGGCCTGCCGGATTTTTTCGCCGGCATCCTGCTCCTGATCCTTTTCGGCGTGGGGCTGGGGCTGGTTCCCCTGGCCGGGGCGGTGACTCCATACTCCGGACTGGGCGGCATGGCCCTTTTCCTGGACATCCTGCACCACCTCGCCCTGCCCCTGGCCTCCCTGGTGATCGTGCGGATTTCGGCCGTGTACCTGCTAACCCGGAACACCATGGTCCTCACCATGGGTGCGGCCTTTATCCGCACCGCCAGGGCCAAGGGCTGCCCGGAGGCGGCGGTCAGATACCGCCACGCCGGGCGCAGCTCGCTGCTGCCGGTGGTCACCGCCGCCGGGCTGCAGCTTCCGCACCTGATTACCGGGACCCTGTTCGTGGAAATAGTTTTTTCGTACCCGGGAATCGGCACGCTTTTATACAATGCCCTGCTCACCCGCGACTATCCCCTGATGCAGGGGGTGCTGCTGCTGGTCACGGTGGTCGTGCTGGGCGTCAATTTGATGGTTGACCTGCTGTACCGGAAAATAGACCCGAGGGTGACCCATGCATATTGATTACTGGCGGGAAGTAAAAAAAAGCGGCCCGGGGCGGGCGGGCCTGGCGGCGATAACGGCGGTGGCCGCCCTGGCGGTCCTGGCGCCGCTTTTTACCGGCCACCAGCCCGGAGAGTACACCGGCGCGATCTTCCACCCCCCGTCACGGGAATACTGGCTGGGGACCAACGACGTGGGCCAGGATATCTGGACCCACCTTCTCTACGGTGCCCGCACCTCCCTGGCGGTGGGCTGCGGGGCGGCGGCCCTGTCGGCCATTGTGAGCGCCCTGGTCGGCGGGCTGGCGGCCCTGTCCGGCGGAATCACGGACCGGGTGCTGATGCGCCTGACGGACTCCCTGCTGGTTGTGCCCCCAATCATGGTGGCCATCCTGGCGGCGGCCTATTTCAGGCCCGGCGCCGCGCTGCTGGTCTTCCTCCTGGCCGCCGTAATGTGGCCCGGCGGGGCCAGGCTGGTCAGGTCCCAGGCCCTGGCGGCGAAGGAGAGGGCGCATGTGGCCGCGGCCCGCACCTTCGGGGCCGGCAGGCTGTACCTGCTGACCCGCCACATCATGCCGGAGATCGGGCCCGTTATCATCGCCGTTCTGGTCATGGACGCCCGCCGGGCCGTTTTCATGGAGGCCGGGCTGTCCTTCCTGGGCGTGGCCGACCCCGCGGTGGTCAGCTGGGGCAAAATGATGCAGCAGGCGCTCAGGTTTTCCTACCTGGATGTCTGGAAATGGTGGCTCCTGCCCGCCGGCGCCGCCCTCTCCCTGACCGTGGCGGGACTCGCCTTCACGGGTTTCGCCCTGGAAACCGTCTTGAATCCGAGATTGAAAGAAAGAGACCGGTAATGCTTGAGATAAAGGGACTGAACATTACATACGGAGGACCCCCGGTGATTAGCGGCGTCGACCTGCGGCTGGACAGGGGGGAGGCGCTGGCCGTCATCGGCGAGTCCGGCGCCGGGAAAACCACCCTGGGCCTTGGCGTCATGGGGCTTGTGAAGGGCCGCTGCACCGGCGAAATCGTTTTTGGCGGCAGAAACCTCCTGGCCATGGCGGAAGATGAACGCCGCCGGATGAGGGGCAGGGACATGGCCATGGTGTTCCAGAACGTGGATGATGCCCTGCACCCCCTTTACACCGCGCTGGACCAGATCGTGGAGGCCATTCTGACGCACCGGCGGCTGGAAAGGGCCGCGGCCCGGAAACGGGCGGAGGACCTGCTGCGCCGGGTGGGCCTGGAAGGGTCCCGGGCCGCCGCTTACCCCCACCAGCTGAGCGGGGGAGAGAGGCAGAGGGCGCTGATCGCCATGGCCCTGGCCAACGACCCGGCGCTGCTGATCCTGGACGAGCCCACGGCGTCCCTGGACGCCCTGACCAAGGGAGAAATAACGGCCCTGATCAAGGGGCTGATCAAAGACAAGGCGGCCCTGGTGATCACCCACGACATCTCCACCGCCGCCCGGCTCACCGGCAGGATGGCCGTCCTTTACGGGGGCAGGATAGTGGAGTGCGGCCCCACCGCGGAACTGCTGGCCGATCCCCGCCATCCTTATACCAGGGGACTCCTGCGGTCGTACCCGTACATGGCCGCCACCAAAGACCTGCAGGGCATACCCGGCCGGATGGAGCGGGGAGTGCCCGGCTGCCCCTTTCACCCGCGCTGCACGCAAAAAATTGATTTGTGCCGCAGGGAAACGCCGGTACCGGAAAGCAACGGCGGCCGGCTGGTGGCCTGCCACCGGGGAGGCATCGTGCCCCTGCTGGAAATAAAAAGGCTGAGCGTGTCCTTCGGCCCTGTCAGGGCGGTGCGGGAGGCCGTAATCACCCTCCACGAGGGCGAAACCCTGGCTCTGGTGGGGAAAAGCGGGTCCGGCAAGACCACCCTGGCCAGGGCCGTAATGGGCCTGGTGCCCGCCGGCGAAGGCGAAATACGGCTGGAAGGCGGAAAGATTGACGGGTCGAGGGATTTCTACAGAAAGGTGCAAATGGTCTTCCAAAACCCCGGGGAGTCCGTCAGCCACCGCATGAACGTGCTGCAGGCGGTCGGGGAGCCCCTGGACGTTCAGGGGATTGGAAACGGAGAGGAAAGGCTGGCGCTGGTGAGGCGGGTGCTGGACGAGGTGGAACTGCCGTCCGATGACGGGTTTCTGAAAAAATACCCCCACCAGCTCAGCGGCGGCGAGGTCCAGAGGGTGGCCATCGCCAGGGCGCTGGTGCTGAACCCGAAGGTTCTCATCGCCGACGAGCCCACCTCGGCCCTGGACGCCAGCGTCCAGGCGAAAATCCTCAAGCTGCTGCTGAACATCCAGGAAAAGAGGGGGCTGGCCATACTGCTGATCACCCACGACATCGCCCTGGCCAGAAAGGTCAGCGACCGCATTGCGGTCATGCTGAATGGGCGAATCGTCGAGGAGGGGCCGGCCGGCAGGGTTTTAAGCAGCCCGAGGCACGGCTTCACTAAAAAGCTGGTGGAAGCGGTTCTTTCAAAATGCCCTCCAACACAGCCGGAGTCGCAGGACAGTTCGCTCCCATAATTAAGATCAGTTCCCGTTAAATCCCGGGAAAGCATGCGAAGCACGTATGGCTATCCTCTTGGACAACGTAATAAAAAGATTTCGTTATTGAAGGATTATTTGGATTTACGCAGAATCAGGTGTAACAGAGGTCAACGCCCATGTTCATGGTGGCGGCTGAAAAAAAAGGAAGCTCTTAAAAGCCGCGGAAACAGGCAGCCACGCCGCATTGATGAGAAAAAGCGGCTGTTACCGCGAGCTTGTTTCATCCCAGGCTGCCGCATCCGGATGATGAAAGGGAGCCTATGTATTTATCCATGTGTATGGTTTGCTTTTCGTCCCCTTCTTTTAGCCTCACCTTGAACCCCTGGGCCAGCCAGAATTCCAGGGCGCCGGGCAGGTGCCCGTGGGTGTGCAGGTAAATTGAGCCGTAGCCCCGGCTTATACAGAATCTTTGCGCCTCCTGCACCAGCATGGATCCAACGCCCATCCTGCGACAGCGCTCCGCCACGTAGCACCTGGCCAGTTCCGCAGTATTTCCCGTGTCGTAACAGCCTTGCAAGGAGGCAATACGGCCGTCGTAGCGGCATACCCCGATGGTCCCGGCGATTTCGTTGTTGGCGTCGTAGGCGGCCAGGAACGTGCAGTCTTCAGGATTTATATAGTGTTCCTCCATGTTCAGGATCTTGAAATGTATTGATGGATCGGCCTCATAGTTGTACACCCGCCTGATCATCTCCAGCACAAACTGTGTTACAGGCGGTATTTCCTCCCTGAGAACCTCCCTGACGGTGACAATATTGTTTGCGGCCAAAGCGATCACCTCCGGCTTATTTGTGCGGCAGAACAGCGGCAAGGAAGAAAACGGACGTTAGCAGCCGGACCGCGAGGGAGACAACGGTTGCCCTGAAGCCCGGAGCCCCGAAAAAAGCCATATTGGCCGGCAGCGTTCTAAAACAGAATTCGTAAATGCTGTGCAGCATGGAAGTAATCAGCAGGGTGGAGATTGCCTCCCGGCCGGTCAGAAGCCCTTCCCGCACTATGGGCCCCAGGGCGCCTATTCCGGCCACCATGCTGGGTACCCCTGCGGCAATGGCCACCACCGAGGAAGGGGGGAGGCCGGCGCAGGACAGCAGGGGGCCGACGGAATCAAGCACGGCAGCCGCGGCGGGGGTTTTCAGGATGCAGGCGGAAAGCAGGGTTACCGGAATAAAGACCCCGGCCATGCTGAAAAACTGTTTTGCCGCCAGCATAAGATCGTTTTTCAGCTTTGCCCCGGTGATTTTCATCCTTCCCGCGTGATTGTTCCGGCGGTGACCGTCCAGCCACAACCCGGCTCTTTCCGCGGGCAAGCTTCTTCTCCCCATAGCCAGCCCCACGCCTGAAATGATCATATTTGTCAGCATGTAAAGGGCCAGGTAGGCGACGGCCGGCTTCCAGCCCAGAGAGGAGAAGATTGCCGGAGCTATGTAGAAAAGAAGAAAACTCATCCCGGCGGGAAGGGAGGAGATCAAATATGAATAAAGCAACTCCCTCTCGTCCACGATTCCTTCCCGCTTCATTGAGGCCAGCATGGATTTGCCCGCGTCGTAGCTGACCAGGCAGAGCGCCAGAAAGGTGGCGCAATCCCGGGACAAACGGCCCAGCCTGGCCAGGGGGAACATCAAGCGGCTCAAAATTTTCCCGAAGCAGGTGTCCTTCAGCACGCAGCCCAGCAGGCAGCCGGCAAAAATGGCGGGCAGCGCCGCTTTCCACAGGGGAAGAACGTCCTGCAACACGCTTTTCAAATCTATTCCTAACATCCGGCACTCCGGTCTGCTTTTAACCGGCCGGCCTGACGCGGGTCCGGCAAAAGCGATTACGCCCTGAAGCAGGCCACGCGGTGTTTATCGTTCAGCGCCCTGAGCCGGGGGATTTCCTCGCGGCAGATTTTAGCCGCCGAGGGGCATCTCGGCGCGTAGCCGCACCCGGCCGCGGCGGCGGAAGCGTTTATTTCGTCAAATTGAAAGTCCGCCGGCGCACGGCGGCCGGGGCGCGGGTGAAGCACCGAGGACATCAGCCTCGCGGAGTAGGGGTGCCGCAGGTCCTCAACCAGGCTCATGTCGTCGATGCACTCCACTATCCTGCCGAGGTACATCACCGCCAGGCAGTCCGAAATGTAGCAGACCGCCTCGATGTCGTGGGAAATGAATATATAGGACAGGTTGAACTCCTCTTTCAGGTCCGCCAGCAAATTCAGGATCTGGGCCTGCACCGAAACGTCCAGGCTGCTCACCGCCTCGTCCAGCACGATCAGCCGGGGCTTCAGGGCGATGGCCCTGGCGATGCACACCCTCTGCAGCTGCCCGCCGCTGAACTGGTGGGGGTATTTATACGAGTCCGCGGGGCTCAATCCAACTTTCAACAGCAATTCCCCCACCATTTCCCTTTCCGCGGCGGGTGGCATCCGGAGATGGGTTTTCAACGGTTCGGCGACGATCAATCCGGCGGTGTGCCTGGGGTTAACCGAACCGCGGCAATCCTGGAAGACGGCCTGCAGGTTCCTGCGCAGGCCTATCCGGTCCGCCGGGGGCGCCGTGTGAATGTTGAGCCCCTGAAAGACGACCTCGCCCCCGTCCGGCCTTTCCAGGCCCAGCACAAGCCTGCCCAGAGTGCTCTTGCCGCAGCCGCTTTCCCCCACCAGTCCCAGGCAGCGGCCCTCCCCCAGGGACAGGGAAACACCGGCCACCGCCTCTATAATTTTGCGCTTTCCCCACAGCCGGCTCCCCGCTGAGAACCTTCTGGACACGTTTTTCAGGTCAAGCAAGACCTCTCAGCACCTTTCCCTTGCTTGCCCCGTAACCGGCGCATCTTACCATGCGCCCCCCGGGAAGGATTTCCGGTTCCATCCTGTAATTGAGGCACGCCCTTTCCACCTCGGCGCACCTTTCGAAAAAAGGGCAACTGTCTCCCAGGTTTAAAAGGGAGGGGGGCTGTCCCCCCACCGGGGTGAGCCTTTTTTTCTTTATTCCCGCCCGGGAGGACAACAGCGCCCGGGTGTACGGGTGCAGCGGGCGGTCGAACAGTTCCGCTACGGACGCCATTTCCACGATGTAACCGCAGTACATTACCGCCACCTTGTCGGCCAGCCGGGCAATCACGCCCAGGTCGTGGGAGACTATCAGCGCTCCGGTTTTGAAATCCCTCAGCAGATGGGCGATCTGGCCCAAGATCTGCGCCCTGAGGGTGGCGTCCAGGGAGGTGGTGGGCTCGTCGGCCAGCAGCACCGAAGGGCGCATCGACATGGCGATGGCAACCATCACCCTTTGCAGCATTCCGCCGCTCAATTGAAAGGGATACTGTTCCATTACCCGCCCGGAATCGGGCAGGCCCGCCCGCCGCAGGTATTCCATTGCGGTTTGCCAGGCCTCCCTCCCGGTGGCCGGGCTGTGGCTTCTTATGGTTTCGGTGAAGTGACGGCCCACGGTCACCAGGGGGTTGAAGGCGCTCATGGGGTTCTGCATGATCATGGCCAACTCCCTGCCGCGGACCGATCTCATTTTTTCGGCGGGCAGATCCATCATGCTCCTTCCGTTCAGTTCGACATTCCCGGAAACGGTGATGCCCGGGCCGTTAAACAGGCCCGCCAGGGACAGGCAGGTGACGGTCTTGCCGCAGCCGCTCTCGCCCAGGAGGCCCAGCACCTTTCCGGCCCGGATCTGGAAGCTGACGCCGTTCAGCACCCGGACCACGCCGCCCGGGACGGCTATGCGGACCTGCAGGTTGTCCACTTTCAACAGCGGTTTGCTTTTCATTCGGTTTCCTCCTACGTTTCCCTCGGGTCCAGGGCGTCCCTCAGGGCGTCGCCGATTAGATTGAAGGCCGCCACCACGGTCAGGATCATCAGCCCGGGGTATGCCATCAGGGAGGGGTTGCTTCTCAAAAACTGCCTTCCGTCGTTGAGCATCGCTCCCCATTCCGGGGTGGGGGGCTGAATGCCGAGCCCCAGGAAGGACATTCCTGAGATGTTCAGAATGACCCAGCCGATGTCCAGGGTGGAGAGCACGATAACCTGGGACAGAATGTTGGGCAGAATGTGCCTGGCCACGATAACCGGGCCGCTGACGCCCGAAACCCTGGCCGAGAGAACGAAGCCGCTTTCCCGGAGGCTCAGCACCATCCCCCGGATCATCCTGGCGTACCATGCCCACTGCACCGAAACCATGGCGATCATCATGTTTAACAGTCCCGGCCCCAGCATGCCGATGACGGCCAGGGCCAGGACCAGGCTGGGAAAGGCCAGCAGGATGTCGCAAATACGCATGATCAGGCCGTCCAGCGTACCCCCCCGGTATCCGGAAAGGGTGCCCACGACGGTACTTATGGCAATGGTCAGGAACATCACCAGGAAGGCTGTGCCCAGCGATATTCTCGCGCCGTACATAAGCCGGGAAAGAATGCACCTGCCCAGGTGGTCCGTGCCCAGGGGATAGCCCGCGCCGGGTCCGGCCAGCTTTTTCTCCAGGTCCACCAGGTTGGGATCGTTGGGCGCCAGGATGGGGGCCAGCGCTCCCGACAGGGTTATGGCCAGGATGATGAGAAGGCAGGCCGCCGTCAGTTTCCGCCCGGCCAGCCTGGTCACGATCGTCCCGAAGGTCATTGGCGGCCGCCTCCCAGCCTGATGCGCGGGTCCAGAAAGCGGTAGGCCATGTCCACCACCAGGTTGCACGTTACGAAAATCACCGCCATGATCAGGGCGTAACACTGAATGACCGGATAGTCCCTGTTGAATATGGAGTACACGCAGAGCCTGCCCACGCCGGGCCAGGCGAAAACGTTCTCCACGATGACGGATCCCGCCAGCATGTGGCCGATGCTCATTCCGAAAGCGGTTGTCACCGGAAGCAACGCGTTTTTCAGGACGTGCCTTCCCAGCACCAGCCTCTCCCGCAGTCCCCTCGCCCTGGCGTAGAGGACGAAATCGGCGCTCATGCAGTCCAGCATGCTGGTCCGCAACAGCCTGGTGTACGTTGCGGCGTACGACAGGGCCAGGGTGGCGGCGGGGAGCGCCAGGTGCGCGGGGGTGCCCCGGCCGAGAACCGGAAGCAGGTCCAGTTTTAGCGAAAAGAGGTAAATCAGCAGGAACCCCAGCCAGAAATTGGGCACCGAGGCGCCCAGGAAGGCCAGCAACCGGCTGAACTGGTCGAAAATACTGTCTTTATACAGGGCCGCCAGTATGCCCGCGGGCAGGCTCACCAGCAGCACCAGCGCCATTGAGGCGAGGGTGAGCTGCAAGGTTGCCGGAAAACACCTCGTGATCTCGGCCAGCACCGGCTGCTTGGTGGCGAAGGAGACTCCAAAGTCCAGGTGCGCGGCCTTCCACAGCCAGTCGAGGTACTGCGCGTACAGGGGCCTGTCCAGCCCCAGGTCGGCCCGGACCGAGGCCACCATTTCCGGAGTGGGGGGGATCTGCGAGAGCCTGAGGTAAACCTCGGCCGGGTCGCAGGGCACCAGACGGACCAGGATGAAGGTTACCAGGGATATGCCCAGCAAAACCGGCACAAGGCCGGCCAGGCGCATAAAAACGTAACGCACCATGACAGAGAGACCTCACATCAAAGACATCAAGATTGCGTGCCCGCCGGTACCGCCTCCGGCCGCTAGGTCTTGTCGATACCGTCCAGCGGAATTTCGTTGACCTGGGGCGAGAAGGTCACTCCGCTCACGTTCTTGTGGTACACGGCCATATTCGTCTGGTACGAAACCGGCAGGTACACCGCCTGATCGTGCAGGGTGCCCAGTATTTGGGAGTATAGTTCCCGCCTGGCCTTCTCGTCGGTGGTCAGCAGCACTTCACCGATTTTCCTGTCGATGTCGGCCTTCATGGGCAGGCCGGACTGGGCCTGGTAGTCGGCGTGGGAGGGCACGCGCATGGAGGAGACCAGGGAGTGGGGATCGTAGGGGGCTCCCCAGGTGTCGCTGAAAATCAGGTGGAAATTGCCGTCCTTTTGCCTTTGATTGTATGACTGGGATTCTTCGCCAACCAGCTTCAGGCTGACGCCGATCTTTTTCAGGTCGCCCTGCATGACTTCGGCGACGGCCTTCTGGATGTTGTTGGTGCTGTCAAAGCAAAGCTCCAGCTCCAGGGGGACGCCGTCCTTTTCCCTGAATTCCTTGCCCGCCGGCTTTATCCAGCCGGCCTCGTCCAGCAGCGCCCCGGCCTTTTCAACGCTGTACTCCAGGGGCTTCAAGCCCAGGTCGCAATAGGGAAAGTTGGGTGAAAACAGAGTGTCGGCCTTTTTCTCGGTGCCGAGGAAAACCCCGTCGATGACGGCCTGCTTGTTGAAGCCGTGCTGCAGTGCCCGCCTCACCCTGAGGTCCCTGGTGGGCCCGCGGTTGGAATTGACGGCCAGGGTCCTGGTGGACATGGGGCCGGAGATCATGGTCCCGTATTTGTTTGAATCTCTGAGCTGCTTGAAGGAGTCCAGGCTGATCGTGCCGCTGCCGAAAATGAGGTCTATTTCTCCCTTTTCAAAGGCCAGCACCCTGCTCTCGCCGTCGGGGATCACCTTGACGGTGACCTTCTCCAGCTTGGGCTTGGCGCCCCAGTAGTGTTCGTTCCTGGTGAACACGGCGTATTCGCCTTTTTTATATTCGCTCAGAACCCAGGGGCCCGTGCCGATGGGTTTTTTGATCCCCTCGGAGGTCTTTCCGCTGTCGGGGAAGCCCGCCGGGCCCAAAAACCGCAGCGGCCGGATCAGGGAGAGCTCCTGCAGGGCCGGGTAGTACGCGTTCTTGAAAACGACCTTGAGGGTGTATTCGTCCACCGCTTCCGTGTCCTGGATCTGATTTACCAGATCCAGCCACTGGTGCCTTTGGGCGTTGGCCAGAACGGCGTCGAAGTTTTTCTTGGCCGCTTTCGCGTCGAAGGCGGACCCGTCGGAGAACTTCACCCCCCTGCGCAGTTTGAAGGTGTACTCCCTGCCGTCCGCCGAAACGGTCCAGCTCTCGGCCAGGCACGGCTCGATTTTACCCCCCTCGGCGTATTTGACCAGGGGTTCGTACACCATCGCCTGGGCGAACATTTGGGAGGGGGAGTACAGGTGGGGGTTCAGGTCGCCGATATCCTTGCTCCAGGAAAAAGTAAGGGACTTCGCCCTGGCCGCGTCTCCGGCGGGCTTGCCGCCGCAGCCGGCCGTCAGGACCAAAAGAGCCAGCAACATGAAAAGAGCGGCTGAAGCATGTTTTAATCTGGACACGAAATTTTCACGCTCCTGTCATAACAGTTCCGGAAATAAACTAACTGCGGGCCGGGCCGGAACCCGGCCATCCGGCCGGGCGCCGCTTGCCTGCCGTCCGCAAAGACCGGCACGGCGGCAAAGGGCGCGGGGAATCATCATCCCTCCTTTCTTTCCCCGGATTTTTGCGCATAAAAAAGACCACGCGGCGACCTGGATCCCAGGTAAACCTTCGTGGTCTTGTTTTGCCGTGTGGAATTATTGCCTTGAACAGCTTGTCCGGCTGGCCTTTTATGTTATTTTACCCGCACCCGGGGGTGGTGTCAATATCCAAAAGAGGACGGCGCGTCCGGAACGGGCGGGAACAAAAAAATTTTCCTTTTCAAAAAAACTTTCGCGGCGGGAAGGATTTTGAGGAGGCGCTGTAGAATACGTAATCAACAAACGGCGGGGAGCCGTTCCCAAGCTGCAACCCGGTAAAAAGAAGCCGGACACGGTGCCACGAAGGTATTAGCCCGTAGAAGCGGGCGTGCTTCGTGGTCTTTGTTTCCGGGTGGAAAAAGGGCGGATTGCCCGCACTTGCCGGATTGTACGGCGGAGCTCTGCCCCACCCGGCGGAAATGACGGTTCAACTGCTTGGAAGGAAAACGCAAAAGCGCAATAAAGACCATGAAGGTCCTCGGGCGTGACGCCTTCACCTCCATGGTCTTTTATTCTAAATAAGCCCTCCCATAACAACTTAATATAGCGGAAAGCCTTCTTGGCGGGCTTTCAACCTCCTTGGCCGCCGCTGCGGACGCTCAGACCCGCAGATTGGCGGCGGGTCTCCTCTTTTCAAACCGGTATGACTGGAATGGGATCCCACCATGCCGGTATTTTTTTTGGGCTAATAATGGTTGACATTGCCTGCGTCAGAAATTAAAATGAGAATGAGTCTAGTTCTCATTTTTTATGTAGACACAATGATAATAATAATCATTTACATATAAGGAGGTGACTGGCATGACACTGGACCGGGTAAAAAGAGGTCAATTCATCAAAATCACGGCCATACCCGACGATATGGTGCGGGCCCAGGCCATCCGCTTCGGTATCGCCGTGGGAGAGGTGGTAAGCTGCGAAGAAGTGGTGCCCGCGGGGCCCATCGTAATTTGCAAGAACAAGCAGCAGCTGGCGCTGGGGCGGGGTCTGGCCCGGCAGATCGGCGTGGCGCCGGCTTGATGGCGATACGGGAAGCAACAAATAAAAGGGAGGTGACGTGCCGTGGCACATTGTCATGGCCCCATTGGCCTGAAGAACATACCCGCAGGGGCGAAAAAAATTGTTCTGGCGGGCAATCCCAACACTGGAAAATCTGTCTTTTTCAATCACTTTACCGGGATGTACGTGGATGTTTCCAACTACCCGGGCACCACGCTGGAGATTTCCCACGGCCGTTTCGGAGAGGATGTGATCATAGACACCCCGGGGGTGTACGGAATTTCCTCTTTCAACGACGAAGAGAGCATCGCCCGGGATATCATTCTGTCCGCCGACGTGGTGGTAAACGTAGTGGACGCAGTGCACCTGGAAAGGGACCTGTTTTTGACCCAGCAGGTCATCGATGCCGGCATTCCGGTTGTGGTGGCCCTGAACATGATGGATGAGGCTGAAAAACAGGGTCTCAAAATCGACGTCGACCTCCTGGGCGACCTCCTGGGGGTGCCCGTGGTGCCCACGGTGGCGGTCAAGAAAAAGGGGATCGACGATATAAAAAATCAGATCGCCAGCGCCAGGGCCGGCAATATGATCAAAGAATTGAAACCCATGCTGGATCGGCTGTTGAACCGGGTCGGCAGCCAGGGCGAGGCGCTTTTGGTGCTGGAGGGGGATCAGGTGGTGGCCGGCCGCCACGGCCTGCAGCCGGGAAACTGCCGGGAGGAAATTTACCTGAAGAGGCGGGAGCGGGTGAATGACATTGTCCGGCACGTATTGAAGGAAAGCGCCGGGGGATCTTCCTTCGGCAGCCTCCTGGGCCGCTGGATGATTAAGCCCCTTACGGGTATACCCATTTTGGCCGTTGCCCTGTACGCCATGTACCAGGTCATCGGCGTGTTCATCGCCGGGACGGTGGTCGGGCTGACCGAGGAAACCATCATGCTGGAGAAGTACGAGCCTGCGGTGCGCGGCTTGGTCGGCCTGGTGATCCCCGGGGAATCAACGCTGGGAACCATACTGACCGGTGAGTTCGGCCTTCTGACCATGACCGTCACATACGTGCTGGGGCTTTTGATGCCCCTGGTGATCGGTTTTTATTTCTTCCTTTCCCTGTTTGAGGATTCCGGCTACCTGCCCCGGATCGCCACCCTGGTTGACCGCCTGTTAACCGGCATAGGTCTTAACGGGCGGGGGGTCATTCCGCTTATCCTCGGCTTCGGCTGCGTGACCATGGCCACCATCACCACCAGGCTGCTGAACACGGACCGGGAGCGCAGAATTGCCATACTGCTGCTGGGGCTCACCATTCCCTGCTCGGCCCAGATGGGGGTGATCGCCGGCATGCTTGCCGGCCTCGGCGGCTGGTACGCGGCCCTGTACGCCCTGGTTATTTTCACGGTCCTGGTTATAACCGGCACTGTTCTGAACACCATCCTGCCCGGGAAGTCGTCGGACCTCCTGATCGACCTGCCGCCCCTGCGGCTGCCGAGGCTGGACAACGTGCTGAAAAAAACCGGGACCAAGTCCTACAACTTCCTTAAGGAGGCGTTTCCCCTGTTTGCCCTGGGCGCCCTCATCATCAGCGTTTTCCAGGTCACCGGCGTTCTGGAGTTCTTGCAAAACCTGCTTGCCCCCCTGACCGTCGGCTGGCTGAAACTGCCCAAAGAGGCGGCCACCGCGTTTATCATGGGTATCGTGCGGCGGGACTTCGGGGCGGCCGGCCTGACGGACATGGCCCTGGCGCCGGATCAGACCGTCGCCGCCTTGATTACCATCACCCTGTTCGTGCCCTGCATAGCTTCCATTCTTATCCTTTTCAAGGAGCGGTCAAAGAAGGAGGCCGCCCTGATCTGGGCCAGCAGCTGGGTGGCGGCCTTCTTAATCGGAGGAATCGTTTCCCGGCTTTACGGCGCTTTCGGCGGGGACGGCGACAGGGGAATTCTCCGTATTATCCTGACCTTCACCGGGGTGGCCGCAGCGACAATTCTCGCCTGCCGGCTGGCCAGGCGGGGCAAGGCGGAAGGATGGCAAAGCCGGTAAAGGACAAGGGATTCTCGCCGCAGCGGCGGGAGTCCCTTTTTTAATTGACGCGTAGGGGAGGGGAGTATACTATATTTTAAAGGCGGGAAGGTGATTAAAACCGCGAAGTCGCCCGTCAATATCAAAGAACGGGGTGCAAAAGCTTGGGACAGTCAGCCGAAGCCGCGGCGGACCGCGAAAGGCGCGAAACCATAGCGCTGCCCATCGCCGGAATGACTTGCGCCGCCTGTTCGGCCAGGGTGGAGCGCGAGCTGCGCAAAATGCCCGGCATATTGGAGGCCGGTGTAAACCTGGCGGCGGGGAAAGGGACGGTAATCTACGATCCCGGACTGGTTGCGCCGGGGGATATAGTAAAAAAAATACGCGACACCGGTTACGATGTGCCGGTGGAAGAGGTGGAGCTGGTCGTGTCGGGCATGACCTGCGCGGCCTGTTCGGCCAGGGTGGAGAAAAAATTGAATTCCCTGCCCGGGGTGCAGCGGGCCTCGGTGAACCTGGCCACCGGCAGGGCCGGCGTAACTTTCGTGCCCGGCGTTACGTCAGCCGGCGAATTGCGCCGGGCGGTGGAGGCCCTGGGTTACCGGGCGCGCCGGGCCGCCAGCGTTTCCGTGGACGAGGAGGAGCGGGCCAGGCAGAGGGAAATCCGGCTGCAGGCGGCCATGTTCATCCTGGCGGCCATCCTTTCCTTTCCCCTGATCTGGATGATGCTGGCCGAAATGGCCGGGTGGCACCAATTCATGATCAGTCCCCGGGTCCAACTGGCCCTGGCCACCCCGGTGCAGTTCGCGGCCGGGTGGCGGTTTTACCGCGGGGCCTTCCACGCCCTGAAAACCGGCGGGGCCAACATGGACGTGCTGGTGGTGATGGGCACGTCCACCGCTTACTTTTACAGCCTGGCGGCGGTGATCATGGGCTGGAAGACCATGTACTTCGAATCCGCCGCCGTGGTGATCACGCTGATCCTGCTGGGCAGGCTGCTGGAGGCCGTGGCCAGGGGGAAAACATCGGAAGCCGTCAGAAAGCTCATGGGGCTCCGGGCCAAGACCGCCCGCGTCATCCGTGACGGCAGGGAGGAAGACCTGCCCGTGGAGGAGGTGGAGGTGGGCGACCTGGTCCTGGTCCGCCCGGGGGAGCGGATTCCCGTGGACGGCGTGATTGCAGAGGGAACCTCCAGCGTGGACGAGTCCATGCTTACCGGGGAGAGCATACCGGTGGACAAGGGTCCGGGCGACGAGGTGACCGGGGCGACGGTGAACAAGCATGGCAGCTTCACCTTCAAGGTCACCAGGGTGGGGGACGACACGGCCCTGGCCCGGATCATCCGCCTGGTGGAGGCCGCCCAGGGTTCCAAAGCGCCCATCCAGAGCCTGGCGGACAGGGTTTCCGGCATCTTTGTCCCCGTGGTGGCGGCGGTGGCGCTGCTTACCTTCGCCGGCTGGCACCTGGCCGGGGCGGGCGTCGCCACCGCCCTGACGCACATGATCACCGTGCTGGTCATCGCCTGCCCCTGCGCCCTGGGGCTCGCCACTCCCACCGCCATCATGGTGGGCACGGGGGTGGGCGCTGAAAAGGGTATATTGATCAAGGGCGGAGAGCACCTGGAGCGCGCCGGGAAAATAGATGCCGTGGTGCTGGACAAAACCGGCACCATCACCCGGGGGGAACCCTCGGTGACCGGGATTTTGGCCCTGCCCCCCTTCCGGGAGGAGGATCTTCTGGCGGCGGTGGCGGCCGGGGAAAGAAGATCGGAACATCCCCTGGGGCAGGCGGTGGTGAAGCGCGCCGGGGAAGCCGGCCTCCGTCTTGAGCAGGAAATTGAAGAATTCGAGGCCTTGCCCGGGCGGGGCATCCGTTTTAAGGCCGGCGGCCGGGTATGGCACGTGGGCAGCGGGGAACTGGCGAAATCCCGGAACGTTGACCTGTCCGCGGTGCTGGACGTTAAAAACCGCTGGGAGGAAGAGGGGAAAACAGTGATGGTGGCGGTGGCGGACGACCGCCTGGCCGGGATGATGGCCGTGGCGGACACCGTCAAGGATCACGCCGCGGAAGCCATCGCCGATCTGAAGCGGATGGGGCTTTCGGTATACATGCTCACCGGCGACCAGGCCCGGACGGCCCGGGCCATCGCCGGGCAGGTGGGTATTGATCACGTGGTGGCCGAAGTATTGCCCGAGAACAAGACCGAGGAAATCAACAGGCTGAAGAGCGCCGGGAGGGTGGTGGCCATGGTGGGGGACGGGATCAACGACGCCCCCGCCCTGGCCGCCGCCGACATAGGCATGGCCATAGGCACGGGCACCGACGTGGCCATGGAAAGCGCCTCCATCACCCTGATGCGCGGGGACCTGCGCGCCATTGCCCAAGCCATCAGGCTGTCCCGGCAGACCATGCGGAAAATAAAGCAAAACCTGTTCTGGGCCTTTATCTATAATCTTATCGGCATACCGCTGGCTGTTTCCGGGGTGTTCACCCCCGTCATGGGAGGCATGGCCATGGCTTTCAGCTCGGTGTCGGTGGTGGCCAATTCACTGCTCCTGAAACGCTATGATCCCGAACGGAATTGAGACGGCTTTCGCGTCAATTGTACGCAAATGCAATTGGCCGGCCTTGGCGCCGGCCGCTGTTTGTGGTCCGGAGCGCGAATTGACAAAAAATTTTCCGGGAGAAGGACTTTTGCCGTCACGCGGAGAACTGTACCAATACAACGTGAAGCGGCTGAAGCCGTTTCGCTATGAATGCCCTGACGGCACAGCCGCGTTATGACAATTTAAACCGGCCGGACATTCAGATTGAGCCATGGAGGCCTGGAGTACCGCCGAAGCGGGACGGGGTTTGCATGGTTTTTTATTTTGCTCGCCGGCATCCATCCGCATGGAGGCGGGTATACTTCACGGCTTTTTATACGGGGAGATAAAACATATGAGAGTGGCGGTTATAGACGGCCAGGGCGGCGGCATAGGCAAGCTCATCACTGAAAAATTGAGAAAGGCGGTCGGGGGCAGGGTGGAGATTGTGGCCCTGGGCACCAACGCCATGGCCACCGCCTTAATGCTGAAGGCCGGGGCCAACGAAGGGGCCAGCGGCGAGAACGCCGTCTGCGAAACGGTAAAAAAGGTGGATCTGGTTTTAGGCCCGTTGGCCATAATCGTGGCCAACTCGATGGCGGGTGAATTGACCCCCAAAATGGCCTCCGCCATTGCCGGGGCCGACGCGGAAAAAATATTGATTCCCCTGAACAAGTCCAATATAACCATTGTGGGGCTGTACGGCGAACCGCTGCCCCACCTGGCGGACATGATGGTTCAACTGGTTGAAAAGAAACTGCAAAAGGCGCAGCAATGATCATTAAGGTTCCCAATGCGTTGCGCCTCAAACCCCGTGGTTTTATTCCGCGCGGGGTCAAGCGGGCGTTCAGCCGCAGACCGGCGGGAAGACTCCTCTTTTTTGGCCGGCGTGACTGGGACGGGATCCCTTTATGCCGGCATTTTTTTCGGCTGGTTGAAGGAAAACTTATAGCCGCATAGAATAAAAAGTAATGACAACGAACGACCCGGAGTCGTTCAGACTGGCGGAAAGCATTGAGGACTGTTGCCACGAAGGCGTTTGCTTCGCGCGAAGCGGGGTGACTTCGTGGATTTTGTTTTTTGGGGGGAAGGTGGTAACTGAAAGAATCGTCCCAAATGATGACTTTTGTGTAACGGGAAATCGGGAGGAGGGACCGCAAATTGCATATACCGGACGGTTTTCTGGACGCCAAAACCTGGATCAGCACCGCCGCCCTCAGCGCGGGGGCGCTGGGGTACAGCATCAAAAAATCCAGAGAGGAACTCGACGAGAGACAGGTGCCCAGGCTGGGAATAATGGCCGCCTTCATTTTCGCGGCGCAGATGGTTAACTTCCCCATAGCCGGGGGGACTTCCGGGCACCTTCTCGGGGCGGCGCTGGCCACCGTGCTGTTGGGGCCGTGGAACGCCTGCCTGATTATCACGACGGTATTGGTGGTACAGTGCCTGGGCTTCCAGGACGGGGGGATTACCGCCCTGGGCGGGAACATCTTCAATATGGCGGTGGCGGGTGTTTTAACGGCATTTCTGGTGTTTAAAATCCTTTCCGCCGTATTAAAGGGCGCCGCCGGAAGGAGCGTGTCCATATTCCTGGCCGCCTGGGCCTCGGTTTTCGCGGCTTCGGCCCTGGCCACCGCCGAGCTGGCCTTTTCCGGCACCGTGCCTTTCAGTGTGGCCTTTCCGGCCATGGCCGGGTGGCATGCCCTGATCGGCATTGGGGAAGGGGTTATTACCGTGGTGGTGGTCAACTTCATAAGCAGACTGGGCTTTGCGGACTCAAAGGCGGATGCCGGCGCGGGGGTGAATTAGATGAAGAATATCTACAAAGTGCTGCTGCTGGCCCTGATCGTGGCGGCGGTCCTGTCGCCCCTGGCCTCGTCCAGCCCGGACGGACTGGAGAGGGTGGCCGAAGACCTCGGGTTCCTGGAAAAGGGGGAAGGCGCCCCGGTCATAAAATCCCCGGTCCCGGATTACGTTTTTCCGGGCATTGAAAACGAAGCGGCGGCCACGGCCGCGGCCGGCGTGGCGGGCACGCTGGCGACCTTCGGGGCGATGTATCTCCTGGCTAAATCAGTGAAAAGAAAGAATGCCGGGGAAATAAAAGGGAAGTGAAGAGAACCGGAAGCAGATGACCGTGAGGGCCGCAACCGGAAGCCGGGGGCCCTCACGGTTTTTTCCGGCAAGCCGCCGTCAGGGTATGACAAGCTCGTAAACAACGTTCCCCTTTTTCATGGTGTAGACCTTGAATTCGGAATCGCCGGCGGGGTTGTATCTTGCCCCGTCGTTGTCCTCCAGGTACTCAAAGCCGCTCCCGGTGTCTTTTCCCGGGTAAAACCTCCGGTGTTCGTAGGTCCAGTGACTGATTACGAAGTCCCCGTTTTTGTCCGCCACCGGCCTCCCGTAGATGTCCTTCGCGATTACCGGCGTGAGGTAAAACCTTTTTTTGTTCATGCAGCCTTCACCCCGAGACTGAATGGTACATTTATATTCTATGCCGGCAGTTATTATCCTTGATGAAGATCAAAAGAATCAATCGCAAAAAATGACACCTAAACAGGAAAAAGTCTGATTTGGTTGAAAATATTCATTGTCAAGCTATTAATGCGACAAATTTGCCCTCCTTTTTGCCATGTTAAGCGGCAAACCGGAATGAACAGGGACGGTGCTGCATGTCCCCGGGGCGGGCGGGAACATTGTGATCATGGACCTCTCGTGGTATAATCTTACAAAAAGTTGAATGGCAATTGTTTTGTGAGGTGATAACCTTGTCCCGGGAAGAAATCATCAATATCGTTGCGGATCACCTGGCCGTGCAGCCCGACGTCGCGGCGGCGTATATTTTCGGTTCGGCCGCCCGGGACGGGATGAACGCGCGCAGCGACGCGGACGTCGCTGTAATCTTTACCGCCGGGGCTGGGGGGAAACCGGCTCGGTTCGAGAGGCGCCTTCAGCTGGAGATGGACCTCCGGGATATCGCCGGCCAGCCCGTTCAAATAGTCCTTTCGTAGTCCGGCTTTTCCACGAAGCGCACGGCCCGGTGGGCAGGCACCCCGGCGAAGACGCCGCACTCCTCCCCGCGGCATATGTAGCCGTACCCGGTCTCGGGCCTCTCCGGGGCAATGCCCAGGGTGACGATTTCCTCCCCGCCCTCCGCGGCGGCCGCCGCCCCCGCCAAACCCCTGCTTTTTCTGACCGGTCGATAATTGAAAGAAAACGGGTTGCCAGGTCGTAACCGGCATTCAGATTACCAAAGCAGCATGGCTGGAAGCAGCATGTACCAGGAATCAACCTGTGCCGCCACCCAAATACCGCCCTATTAAATATCAAGTCGCCCGCTGAGTCAAAAGTTACCACAGCGCAATCATCTCAACAGCGCCGCCGCCGGCCATGACAACGCAAAGGCTGTGACGGTGTCCGGCCAAGTTTTGCGCGGATTAGCCGGTTGTCCGAATTCCTCCCCCTGACTCCTTGAACAGACAAGAGAACCGTCCCCGTGTCTACCGTCCCCCTGTTTGCCCCTGGCCCGTAGGACCAAAAACACCCATCGGCTTCATTTGCCGGCCAAAACAAGGCATGATATAATATCCTAAAAAAGGTGGAAGCTACTTATCTGTTGAATGACTGGCGAAAAAAGTGAAAACTTGCCCGCAAACAAGAATCAACTGTCGGAAATGGACGAGTCAATGCATGAATAAAAAAAAGCTCCTTAAGAAAGCAATGGATGGATCTAAAAACATCCGCTTCGCTGATATGGTTACTCTTGTGCAGGCATATGGTTTTTATTTATCGCGTATAAGCGGGAGTCATCATATTTTCTTTCATCCGGGAATAAGGGAATTGATCAACCTGCAAGATGTGGATGGTATGGCTAAACCATACCAAATACGTCAATTTTTACGCCTGATTGAAAGATATAATCTGAAAATGGGAGATGATTTATAATGGACTATCACATTAATATCTTTTACAGTGAGGAAGACGGTGGCTATATTGCCGATATTCCCGACCTGGAGGGATGTTCCGCATTCGGCGGCAGTCCCGAAGAAGCGCTCAAACAGGTTCAGATTGCAAAAGCAGCATGGCTGGAGGCAGCCCGTGCCGAAAATCAACCTGTGCCGCCACCCAAATACCGCCCCATTATATATCAAGTTGCCCGCTGAGTCAAAAGTTACCACAGCGCAAGCCGGCAGTTATTATCCTTGAAGAAGATCAAAAGAATCAATCGCAAAAAATGACACCTAAACAGGAAAAAGCCTGATTTGGTTGAAAATATTCATTGTCAAGCTATTAATACGACAAATTGGCCCTCCTTTTTGCCATGTTAAGCGGCAAACCGGAACGAACAGGGGGCGGTGCTGCATGTCCCCGGTGCGGGCCCGGGCAGTCCGGGACAGGTTGATGCTTTAGTCACAAAACATCGTCGTATCCCTTTTCCCTCAAGGCCTGCACCACCTGTTTCAGGTCGCCCGCCCGGTCCTTGCGGCAGACCAGCAGGCAGTCCCCGGCATCGACGATGATCAGTCTTTCGACGCCCACCACCGCCACCTTCTTGCCGGGCGAATAAACATAGGTATCGGCGGCGTCCAGCAGCACGCCCTCCCCCTCCAGGACATTTCCCTTCTCATCCCGGGCCGCGTACCTCTCCAGGGCGGTCCATGAACCCAGGTCGTCCCAGCCGAAGTCGCAGGGGATCACCAGCACGTTGTCCGCCCGCTCCATGACGGCGTAGTCGAAAGAAATCCGGGGCAGGCCGGAGTACACCTCTTCCAGCGTCTCCCGGTAACGGGCCGTTCCAAGGCTTTCGCCTATTTTTCTCAGTCCCTCGGCCAGGAGGGGGGCATGCTTTTTAATCAGCCGGTCAACCAGATCGGCCCTGAAGACGAAAATGCCGCTGTTCCACAGGTAATTGCCTCCGGCCAGGTACTCCAGGGCCCTTTCGTAGTCCGGCTTTTCCACGAAGCGCACGGCCCGGTGGGCAGACACCCCGGCGAAGACGCCGCACTCCTCCCCGCGGCATATGTAGCCGTACCCGGTCTCGGGCCTCTCCGGGGCAATGCCCAGGGTGACGATTTCCTCCCCGCCCTCCGCGGCGGCCGCCGCCCCCGCCAAAACCTCCCGGAACCGGGAGACATCCCTGACATAATGGTCCGCCGGCAGGACGGCCACCACCTCCCGGGGATTTTTCCGCCCCAGGACCGTCGCGGCCAGCCCCACGGCGGCCGCCGTGTCGCGGCCGGAGGGCTCGATTATGATATTGTCCTCCGGCAGTTCCGGGACCTGGTTCAATATGATTTCCCTGAACTCCGCCCCCGCCACTATGTATGTATCGGCCGGCCCCACCAGTCCTTCGATCCGGTCCACGGCGAGCTGAAGCATGGTTTTGCCGCCCACCAGACTCAAGAACTGCTTGGGCATCTTTATCCTGCTCCGGGGCCAGAACCGCTCCCCCCGTCCGCCGGCCATGATAACAGCGCTGGGCATAATCACCGGGCCTCCGTCCTGGCGTGGTTCACGCCTTTTTCCTTATAAGCCGCAGCGGCAGCCGGCACGCCTCCCGCGCCAGGCCGAGAAAGAGAAAACCGGCCAGGTCCAGGAAAACGTCGGCCGCCCGGCCGGTGCGCCCCGGCACCGACTGCTGGTTCCACTCGTCCAGGACGGCCACGGCCGCCACCAGCGCCGCCGCGGCCGCCCACCTCCCGAACCCTTTCAGGCCCCTTGCCTTCAGGGCGCCGGCCAGGGCCAGGCCCAGGAGGCCGTATATAAAAATGTGCGCCCCCTTGCGCAGCCAAAACTGGACGAAATCCGCCGGGTCCAGGCGGCTGTCCACCGCCTGGCCGTCGTAGGAAAACCGCACCGGGGGCATTTCCCGCACTGCCTGCACCAGCCGCCCGCGCCGCTCGATCTCCGGCCGGAGGTCCTGGCCGGCGAAGGGCTGGGAGGAAAAGCGGGCTATTATCAAAAGAACAACCAGCACAGAAAGCCAACGGCGCATCAAACCCGCTCCATTTTAACCGGTAAATTTCGCTGATTAAACAATTCGACAACCGGCACTCTCTTCACGTTCGCATATTGAAAAATAATATTTTGCAATATATACTATAAAAACATAAGCAAAGCTAATGTGAAGCGGTATAGCAAAGAAAGGGCCGGTATAGAATTGAGAGAGTTGGCCAATGCCTTTCTTTCAAGGCCCTTAAAGCATATATAGCTGAAATAACGGGGGAGATGCCCCCCAAGAAACACGACCTGATGGCTTTGGCCAAAAAGGCCGGCCTGATCAGTGAAACCACAAAAGAACAAAGGGACTTTATGCGGCGTTTGTCAATATATTACATAGAAACCCGTTATCCTGAAGAAAAAGAAGCCATGCGTGCCAAGTGCACCCGGGATTTCACCGGAGACATTCTTAGGCAAACGGAGGAAGTTTTATTATGGCTTCAAGAAAAGTTGAAATAGAAATTAAAGATTTTGTGAAATTACTGCGCGAAAAAAATATCAGGGTGGAACAGGTCATCCTTTTCGGTTCTCACGCAGCCGGCAAAGCCCACAAGGATAGTGACATCGACGTCGCCATTATCAGTCCGGACCTTGGGAAGGACCGCGTTGAGGAAATGGTAATGCTAAAAGAAATTGCAGAATCGGTGGATTATGACATATCCCCGCGGCCGTACTCGGTTGAACAGTTTAAAAAAGCCGGGAAAGGACAATTCCTGTACGATGAAATTATTAAAAAAGGAAGACCAATCAAGGCATAAGTTGACTTGTGGCAGGCCCATTCATTCCCCATCAAGCTTTTCCGCAATCACGGACTTTTCTTGTGTTGGCATTTGAAAACAAACAAAGGAACCGTCCCCATGTTTGCCCCGGATACCGGAAACTCCTTTGCCGTATAGCCGCAGGGCCAGGTCCCTCAGGTAAAGGTACTCGTCCAGCTTCAGGACTTCGCAGGCGGCCGCCAGCACGGCCACCCCGGCCAGGATGTCCAGCCCGGCCCGCAGGGCCAGGGCGGCGGCGCCCCCCTCCAGGACGCCGGACAGCAGGGCGTCCGCTCCCGCCACCGCCAGGCCCATTATTCCGGAGGCCAGGACGACGCCGCCGGTGAAGCGACGGAGGCCGCCGGCGGACAATTCGGGGACCCTGCGGGATAAAAGCCAGAAAAGAACGATCACGTTGAAATTGGCCGCGATGGAGTTGGCCAGGGCCAGGCCGCCGTGCTTCAGCGGGCCGATCAGCAGCAGGCTGAAGGCCAGGTTGACGGCCACGGTGATTATCCCGGTTTTCACGGGGGTGACGGTGTCCCGCAGGGCAAAAAAGCCCCGGCTCAAAATGGGGTTCAGGCACTGGCCGGCAAGGCCGAAAGAGAAGCAGAGCAGGGCCAGGGAGGTCATGGCCGCGTCTTTTTCGTCGAAGGCCCCGCGCCCGAACAGGAGCCGGACAACCGGATCCCTGAGTACCGCCAGGCCCACCCCGGCCGGGAAGGCCACCAGGAGGACCATCTTTATGCCCCTGGACAGCGTCCGGGCCAGGTCTCCGAGATTTCCCCGCGCCGCCGAGGAGGACATTGAGGTGAAAATTGCCGTTCCAACGGCTGTTACAAAAATTCCCTGGGGCAGCAGGATCAGTTTGGAGGCGTAATTCAGGGCCGAAATGCTCCCCTCCGCCAGGCCCGAGGCCAAAATCCGGTCGATGAGGAGGTAGGCCTGCCCCACGCCCGTTCCCACCATTACCGGCAGCATGAGGGAAAAAACCTGCTTCAATCCAGGGTGGTGGATATCCAGCGAAGGCTTGAACGCGAACCCCGCCCGGCGCAGGTAGGGAATTTGCACCGCGGCCGCCGCCACGTTGCCCGCCAGGGCGCCGAAGGCCACGGCGTATATGCCGGACTTGATCCCCAGCAAAATTGACGCTATCACAAAGATATTATTGACCAGGGGCCACACCGAAGCCGGGCCGAAAATGCTGTTGGCGTTCAAAAGCCCGGCGAAAAGGTTGGCCAGGCAGAAAAAGAGGACCGCGGGGAGCATTACGGCCACCAGCTTCGCGGCCAGAAGGGCGGTCCCCTCCGGCAGCCCCGGGGCCACAATCCAGACAATCTGGCGGGAAAAAGGCATCCCGGCCAGGATTAACAAAGCCAGCGCCGAAACCAGGACCGTTGTGAATATGCTGAAGACCCGCCAGGCCTCTTCCCTTTTCCCCCCGGCGGCGTAGGCGGAGAAAACCGGCACCGCCACCACCACCAGCGCGCCGCCCAGCACGGCGAACACGATATTGGGCAGGGTGTAGGCCACCAGAAAGGCGTCGGTGGCCGCGCTGGCGCCGAAAACGTGGGCCATGGCCATTTCGCGGACAAAGCCCAGCACCTTGGACAACAATGTAAAGACGGCAATAACAGCCGTCGCCCGGGCGATGGTGTTCGTGTTGATCATGGCCTGGTCA
>JAILZP010000038.1 GCA_023512435.1 Peptococcaceae bacterium
CCGTCGATGAGCCGGGCGTTCACTTTGGGGTTGGCCATGTCGATCTTCCTGCCGGTGGGGGCCAGCATCCTTTCCAGCACGTCCCGGATGTGCTCCTCGCTCCTGAACCTGACCCCCTCGGCCACCCTCTCGATGCCGTGCTTTTCGATCCTCACGATGTCCCGGCTGGCCTTTATCTCGGTCACTTCCGGGTCGTAAAAGAAGGGCTCTATGGGGCCGTAACCCAAAAGGTCGTTGCCCAGCTCCTCCACCAGTATCCGGGCAGCCGCCTCGCCCAGGGGCACGTCCTTTTCCAACAGCCCCCTCATGACGATACTTTTAAGTTTTGACCGGACCACGGGGTCCCGGCTCCTGGTCCTCTCCTCGGGCCTTAAGATGTTGCTCAGGGTGGTCTGGACGTAAGCCCGGATCTCCCGGTATTTGTCCTCGGCAAGACCGGGAATCCTGGCACTGATCTCAGAAGCACAGGCGTCGTTTTGTTCTTCCGCCTCCGTGCTCTCGATGAAATACTCTCCGCACCTCTGGGCAAGTTTTTTGATTAGTTCCTGATCCAATGCCGCGCACCACCTTTATGCCGTCATCCTGTCGGCCAGGGCCTGCATGGCCCTGGTGAAGTCGTCCCTCTGCCTGGCGTGGACGATTATCTGCCGGCGGTTGTTGGCCTCGGCCACCCCCGGGGAATAGGGCAGGATGCCGATGATATTGACCCCCAGTCTGCTCTCCAGGTCGCCCGGGCGGATGCCGCCGGGAATCCCGGCCTGGTTCAGGACCGCATTCACCCTGTCCTGACAGCCCAGCCTGTGCATGAAGCCGTTGTTTTCCTGCAGCAGGTCGATGCTGGCGCGGTCGGGCCTGAACACGGTCAGGATGATGTCCGCCACCAGGGAGGCCACCCAGGTGTTGTTGTTGATCCCCGCCGGGGGGCAGTCCAGAACGATATAGTCGTGGCTCTCCTTCAAAAGGGTGAGCATCTTCAAAACCAGTGCCGGGGTGACCTTCTCCACCTGGTCGTAGTGGATTACCCCCGGCACCGCCATGATCCCGGACGAGTGGTTCAGGAGGCCTCTGGCCATATCCTTGGGGCCGTATATGTCCTCCCAGTCCAGTATGTTCACCAGGCATTCCCCTGCGGGAAGCCCCATCCTGCTCCTGACCGCCCCGTACCCGTCCAGGTCCATCAGGACCACCCTTTCCGGGTTGGACAGGGCCAGGAGCCCGGCCAGGTTCACGGCCACGGTGGTGGCCCCGTCGCCCCCCACCGCGCCCTGCACCGCGATAATCTTCCCGTGGCCGGCCAGGGCTTTGGGGCTCACCGGCAGGTTGAACATTTTCAATGCTTCGGTCTTGCTTTCTTCCTCCGGCTGCGCCTCGCCCCCGCCGGCCTTCCAGAGGACAAAATCTTCCTCCGGCCGGGGCCCGTTGTCTTTTTTCCGGAAAAACTTTTTCAGCACCTCACCGCACCCCCCCGGCGGGAAGGAGGGTGATGGAGAATTTCTTCCCCCGCACGATCCCCTCGGCCACCTTTCTGGCTTCCTCGGGGGTGACGGCGATGACGTAGGCCCCCTTGGAGGCCGGGGCCGCCAGGGAGTTGTCCTTTCCGGCCGCCGGCGGCACCCTGATCACCACCGCCTCCCTGGCCACGCACTCCACCATTGAAGTGTCCTTGCCTGTGGTGATCTCGGTGAACACGTTCACCCTGTCTCCTGCCGTTATACCCCTCATGCCGGTTGAGGTTTCCGCCGGCAGGTCCACGGCCTCCCTGCCAGGGGCCAGGGACCCGAGGACCGCCTTCAGGCTGCCCGTGTCTGCGGCTATATGCCCCGTGCGGATCACTTCGCCGGGGAAGACCGTCCCCGATACCACGGTTTTGCCCGCGACGTTCTGGATCGATGTCTCGGCGTCCTTGGGCACCACTGAGGCGGGGTAGTCCTTCAATGTCACGTTGTTTGTTCCCAATACGGTGCCCACGGGGAGTTTCTCAGCGGCCACCACCACCCTGACGCTGGGCGCGTTTATCCTTACATAGTGCCAAACCAGCCCCCCGGCGGCGGAGGCCAGCAGCAGGGCCACCAGCACGTGCGATATCTTTTTTATCCTCGACATATGCCACCTCAATTCCAGATGAACCCGTCACCGTTGTTTTTCTTCAATACCGACGCCAGGGCGTCGGCGGGGTTGTTTCTGATTACGACCTTTGGCCGCAGGCCTTCGGGAATGCCGCCGGGAGACCCCCGCAGGTCGATCCCGGCCACCACGTTCTGCCTGCCCTCCGCCAGGTTCCTGAACCACAGGGAGGCTGTTTTGTATTCCACCGGGTCGCTGCCCGGAAGGACTGCCAGTACAACCGCCCATCCCTGGTGGGCGGCCTTCCCGGCCGCCGCCATGTCCCCGGCAAAGTCCAGCACCGTGTAGGTGGCCGTTTTCCTGGCCTGCCTCACCATGTCCCACAGGTCGGTCTCCCCTCCGGCGGGGAGGTCCTTGGCCGGGTCCACGGCGTAAATCCTGATGTTCTCCCGCTCGATGGGGAAACTGGACCCGGGCACCCGCCAGTCGGACATCATCAGCTCTTCGTCGGACACATTCAGCCACACGGCGCCGGTGCTGTTTTTGGACGCCCCCACGTAAGCCACCTCACTCCCTTCAACTTCGCTCAATATTCTCACCGCCTGGGCGGCCAGCCTGCCCGCCAGGCTGGGCCGCCAGGGGGTGACCACGGCGAGAATCCCGCCCGGCACTATGGCGGTGGGATTCTTCAGGCTGTTGACCGACGCTTCGGGAGGTGTTTTATTTTCAAGTGAAAGTCCTTCGGCCATGTTAATCCTTGGCCGGGCTTTTTTGGAAACCACCCTTGGCCGGGCCCTTGCCGGGACCTTTTCCGGGGCCGTCTCCGCCGCTTTCGGCGCCCGGCTGAAGATGCCGGCCCCCTGCAGAAGGGAGTTGATTGTCTTCCGGGCTTCGCCGCTGAACGGGACCCGGTCCTTTTTCTCATTGCCCGGCCGGCCGGGATCCTGCAATTCCCTGATTATGCCCGAAAGCACATAGACCAGCTCATCACCGGAAATAAATCCGCCCTTTTCACAGGAGATTATGTGACGAACCCCGGCCCCGGCGGCCCGGTCAACCATTTGCTTTCCCGGCCCGTCCAGCTCACCCGCGATAAAAAGGACGGCGGGCACCCGGCCGGCGGCCCAAACGGCCAGGTCGCCGGCCCCCGGAATGCCGCCGATGGCGCTTTGACGCATTATTATGCAGATATCGGGGTGCAGTTCGCCTATACTCCGCCTGATCTCCTCCGGGTCGGTCGAGGCTGTAAGCACGTCCATCTGGTCGGAGAAGTTTTCTTTGATCCAATCTTCAATCCGGGCATCGCCAACCCCCAGGACGGCCCCCGGTTTGCCCGGTCTTTTCCGGTTGGGGACCGCGGCCGCCTGGCCGTTGACGGCATCTTTTCCGCCTTCGCCGATGGTCCCGGCGATCCTGGAAAACAGTCCCTTCCGGGGCTGGAAACCGTCGTCGCTGTATCGGATTTCCCCCTGCACGACGTCCGGCACCTGGCCGGTCTGGAAGTCGTGAAAATCGGCGATGGACATCGGGCTGTTAATCCAGTCCAGCAGGTTGAGTTCGTTAAACCGCGAGGTCTGGCGTATATCGTAAATGCCGAGCGAGATGATGTTGCGGATCAGCTCCGGCGGGTTTTCACTGGGCAGGAGAAGCAAAATCCTGCTTTTGGGTGCGGCCATCCTAATTTCTTTAAGTTTCAGCAGCATGGCCCGGTTGCGGTTGATTACCCCCCCGGCGGCGCCCGAAGCCTGGGCCAGGCCGTTTATTATAAACAGGTCGGGATGGACCGGCTTTTTCTTCAAGGCCACAACGGCGGCATCCATGGTGTATTCATGGCCCGCCATCTCAAAGCCGTTCTTTTCCAGCACCGCCAGCATGCTTTCATGCATTTCGGCCCCGGCTACAAGGTAAACCTTCAAGGATTTTCTGCCTCCCTTCCGGGCATCGCCCCGTACAGCGCCAAAGGATCGTGGTAATCCGTCTCCCCCGCCCCCGACCTTATTTCAAAGTGGAGGTGATTCCCGGTGGACAATCCGGTGGAATCCGCCCTGCCGATTAGTTCCCCCAGCCTGACCTCCTGTCCAGGATCAACCTCCAGGGACATCAGGTGGGCATAGAGCGTCCTGTACCTTCCATGGTCGATGATCACCGTTTTCCCGTATCCCTCCACCCAGCCGGCCAGGATGACCCTCCCGTCCCAGGCCGCCAAAACCGGGGTCCCGCCGGGAACGGCTATGTCTATGCCCTTGTGAAACCTCAGCCCCCCAAGCACGGGGTGGATCCTCCAGCCGTATCCCGAAGTGACCGTGGTATAACGGCCCGTGGGCCAGTGATACCTCCCCTCCGGATCAGCCCCCGGATACGTGGTGTTCTCCGTATCCTGAAACAACTCGGTCAGGTTTCCTGAAATAAGGCTGATATTGTATTTAAATTCCTCGTCGTAATTCATGGCCAGGTTGATTACCAGTTCCAGGTCGCTGTCTTTAACCAGCTGATGTTCCGCCAGCAGGCTGCGCAGCCTTTTAAAATATGGCCCCTGCTGTTTTAAACCTGTAAATACCGGATAAACCGCCTCTTCAGTCGAACCGGAACCGGGATCCCTTCTGTAATGCCGCTTTGTCTCCCAGTGATAGGTGATTTTTTCGGCTTCATAGGACTCCACCTCCGTCAGCAGCCTTATCCTGTGCCTGTATATTATGGTCTTTTTTTCGGCCCCGCCGTTGCCGTCTTTTCCGGATCGCTCCGTCCACGAACGGCGGTAGTACAGCTCAAAGTCCCGCCACTTAAGCTTCGGCTCCAGCTTTCTAAAATGTTCCTCCGGGTTGGGCCGCCGGCCCGGCAGGCCGGTTATCACCGGGTCTCCCAGCACCCTGTCCACGGCGGCCAGCAACGCCCAGCTGACACTGTGCTGCTTTACCTGGGATCTCTCCGCAGGTATGCCGCTGTCCTTTTCATAAAAGCGGCCCCAGACTTCTTTTACCGTTGCCTCTTCCCGGGCCGCATTGCCCTCGTGGTGGTGCACCCGTGAATTGTCCAGTTCCTCCTGGTCCATGAACCGGTTTAGCCAGCTGCGGTCAAGGTCCATGTATTTCCCGTACAGCTTCTGGTCGTCGGCCTGCTTCCAGTCGTCCCGGTCACCGGTGGTGAATATGGCCACCACCCTGCCGCACAGATTGCTCCCTTGTGTCTCAATATCCCGCACAATGTACTTGGGAATCAGAAAAAGAACGGCGTAAACAAAAAAGAACAGCAGAATAAGCATAAGCAGCGGGGACAGATAGCAAAAAAGCCAGGGGACCAGCCGCCTGATCGCCGTAGCGGCGAATCTCCGGCCCGCGCCCGCCGGGATCCTCAAGGCAGAATCACCCCTTCCCGTCAAGATCAGTCAACCCGTACCGCCCGCCGGTTTTACCTCCAGGTGAAACCGTTGATACCGCCCGTTCCCCCGGTGTGCCGGGAGTTTTTTATTTTTTCAAACATGCTTCTGAAATGCTGCATCTGGCGTGCTTTTTCAAACTCCCGGCCTATATCGGGGGTTCTGGAGGTTTCCGAAGGCGGTTCACCGCCATCTCCCGGCCGCATCCCGGCCAGAGAGGTCACCATGTCCAGCCTTTCCCTGGCCTGGGGGGCCACCAGGGGGGATATGGCCCGGGCAGCCCTTGAAGCCGTGGCCGCAGCGGCCGCAACCGTGTTGCCCACGGCATTGCCGCCCAGCGCCCTGGCGGCCAGGCTGGCGGTTACGCCGGGATCCATCAGCATGGAACCGTCCGTAATGCCGGTGGCCCCCGCCAGCCCCTTCTCCCTGACTTCCGGGAAGAATCTCTCCATGCTGAAGGCAACGCTGCCAAAGGATGCTGCGGCGCCTCTTCCGGCTTTAATGCCGTACTCCAGGCCGTGGTGGACATCCCCGGACACAGCTCCAGAAATGATGCCTCCCGCCAGGGCCATGGATCCCGCAGCGGCGCCTTTGGCCAGGTAACCCGCAATCCCGGGGGCCCCTTTGCCCAGTACCACCCCCGGGCCCCTTTCCCCCGCAGCGGGCCCCGATCCTGTTCCCGGCTGAGCCGCCCCTGTTCCGCCCATTGCCTGGGTTGCACCGGCCCCGCCGGATTTCGGGCTGTCCTTGCCGTCCCTGCCTCCGCCCAGCATACCGCCCAGGGAAAAAATGGCACCCATCCCCAGGGCTGAACCGATTCCGGCGGTCAGGCCGGAATCGGACAAACCCAGCGCCCCCCTCACCAGGCTGTTAATGGTGGGCAGGGAAAGGAGGCACACCAGGGTCACCCAGAAACCGCCGCTGTTTAAAAAATGAATGAAAAACACCAGCCCCACTGCCAGTCCCGCGGGCATGAAAACGTAAGAAGAAAATTCCCTGACCCAGACCGCCAGGGCATTCCTGCGCCCCGGGAAAATGGCGTTGACCAGGGCGATGGGCAGGATGCCCACCAGGATGGCGATACACACCTTTCTCATGGTGAACTGAAAGTTTATCACCCCGATGGACAGACAGCCAATTAAAGCCATCAAAGCCGCGCCGAGGGAACGGGTTTCCCGGTTGTAAACGGTGTGCAAAAAAGACTGATGGATCTCATCGGCCGCCACGCTGTGGCACAGGGCCACCACGGCCCGGTTCACATCAAAGAAAAAACCGATCAGGTAGGGCCCAAGCTTGATCAGCAAGGCTGCCAGCAGGATGCCCAAAATATACCCCCTGGCCGTGACCACGGCCTGGGGGCTGGCGGAATTGAACAGCATCAATACACCGGCCGCAACGACGCCAACCGCCATGAACACGGGCATGGCCTGTTCGGCATCGGTGTAAAAATCGCCGATCACCTCAAACTCTTCCCGTTTATAAATATTCCAGATGAGATCGGACTTTCCGTCCGGCGGCCCGCCTTCAAGCCTGTAAGAATCCTTTAAATCCACCTCGAATACAAGCTCCAGGGGATCGTGCAGGCCGATGACCTCGATCAGCCAGTTGGGCAGGGCCATAACCAGGTCGGCGGCCAGCCTCTCGGGGTAATCGGCGGACTTTTCGTATGCCTTTTGCCGTTCACTCTGTCCGCTGCCGGCTTTTCCGGCCTTTTCCCGGTCCATTTCGGCCTGTTCGCCGGCCTGCCTGTCCCTGATCTCCCTGTCCTGACCCTCACTCAAAGGAACCACCGGCCTTTTCAGGGTCTCCACGGCGCCGATTATTCCCCCGTTCACCCGGTAAAAATATGTGTGGCCGGGTTTCACGTCCTGGTCATAAAACTCGACGGCCTTCCCGGGGTTGGCCCTGTGCGCCAGTTTAAGGGGATTGAGTTCGGCCCCTCCTATTCTGATAATACTGTCACCCGGCTTAACCCGGTCATTGATGTCAAAATGCCAGTGGCCGGTTCCGTTGATTTCCCACTTTTCCACCGTGTATTCGGCGGCGCCTTCCTGGGGCTCCCAGGAAACCTTGATGATATTGTTTTCCTGCAGCAGGGAAACGGACAGATACATGACCGGTTTTCCGGCCTGGGCCCATCCGGGTTCCCGGGCAGAAATCGCCGCCATAAAAAAAATAACAGCCGAAGCGATCTTTTTAATTGTCACAAGCCCCGCCCCCCTTTAATATTTCCACCACGTCGTTCGGATCGCTGGTAAACATCATGTACTCCCTTGGTGTGTGGGTTATGTTAATCAGGGCGGAATCGTTGTCCACCTTGATTATCCCCTGCCCTTTCTTAAAAAGCAGAGTGCAGGCCGCTTCCCCCTCGCTGAGGTTGAATTTTTCCTGCACCGCCTCGATGTCCACGCTGTCCTGCTTCAACAGGATCTTGGTGGTGGAATTTTTAAGCACACCCAGCCCCTGTTCGACCCGCAGGAACACCTCAAATCCCTGGGTGGCGCTGCACATGGAGATGTTCTTTTTTCTTGACCGGCGGAAGGCGTTTTCCAGCCAGCCGGCCAGTTCGGGAACACTTTTGTCCATGATCAGCTGGGACTCGTCGGTAACGATCATTTTCGGGACGGAACGGTGGCTGCCGAATATTTCCCAGGTCCACTTGGTGGCCACAAAAAGGCCCAGCGGGCGCAGAATCTCCTCGTCCAGATCGGCCACGCAGATGGTAAAGGCCTGGCACTTTGAAATATCCACGTTTGACTGGCAGTCAAAAATGGAGTTGGACTTCGATCCTCCGTACCTGGTGAAGGTCCGCAGTATCTCAGCCGCCTTCCCCAGCTCCGGGTCATCCTTCATCAGGTCGTACAGGTCCGAGAGCACGGGCATGGTCTTTTTCCGCCTTTCCAGGTGAAACTCCGGCCCCGCCGCCCGCACCGGATCGTAGAGGTCATCGGGGTCCTCGGTGATCCCCCGGTCGCTGTACAGCTTTTTGATCAGGTTTTCAATTTTGATCTTGACATTCCCGGCCAGAATTTCGTCCCTGTTGTCATACCCCCTGATCATCCTGAAAACCACGGCCCTCACTGCCTTTACCGTCTCTTCCACGTTCACCCTGACCCTGCCGTCTTCATCCTCCTGATCGTACAGGTCGAACATGTTTATCCTGTGATCGCCGTGCGGCGACAGTTCAATGTGGGGAAAGCCCAGCGCGCACATCAGGTTCCGGTATTCTTTCTCCGGCGCGGGGTCTATTATGGCCACCCGCACATCCTTGGGGCCGGACTGGGTCAAAATGGGCGTGACCAGGAGCCTGGCCACCATAAGTTTAATCAAAAAACTTTTCCCGAATCCGGATCTCCCGAAAATGACGATGTTGTAATTGCCGTTGCCGTGGTGCCAGGGGTTGAAAAAGACCAGCTTGCCGAGGTTGTCTTCACCGATGACAATCCCGTCCCTGTGGCGGATGCCGCCCAGCCCGAAGGGGAACCAGTCGGCCAGATTGGAGGCCTCGGCGTTCCGGAAGGGATACCATATCCTCCCAGGATCAAGGGGGGTCATGTTCAACAGCGCCGTCAACTGGTTTCCGTCAGCCGGGCGCAAGACGATTCCCTTCCCGGCGAAACTCTTAATCAGCATGGTGCAGAACCTCTTGAAGACCTCGAGGTCCGTGGCCGACGCCAGTACCTGGATGGCGGTGTTCATGACGGTTTCGTCGCCGGACACCAGGTTGGCGTGCTGGCGCTGCAAGTCCTGAATCTCCCTGAGAATCCTCTGCTTCCTGGCCGGGTTGGGTTCCTCCTTGAAGGCCACTTCCTTCTGGGCGATTTTCTGTTCCAGGTTCCACAAAGTTCGCTCACTGTCGGTGGGCATAACGTGCACCGCCACATCACAGTCGGCTTCCCCGAAATCACCGGCAAAAAGGCCGCTGAGCATGCCGGCGCAAGTATAGCCGGTGGTCAGGGCGGCATAAAAACTGCGGAAATACCTGACCATCTCGGCGGTACCCCCAACTTCCACGTAATAGTCGCTGCACCTTTGCCCCAGCATGTTTCTGTCCCCGGGGATGATTTCCTTTACTATGGACGGCGCAATGAAGTCCTTTAAATTGGCCGCGCCCATTATTATGTCGGGCTGGTCCTTGCCGGGGGGCTTATTGCCGCCCGTCCCCAATGATTCCTTTTTCTTTCTCCTCCATAAGATCACGACTTAAACCCTCCAGAAAAATTTCAGGCGTTGCCGAGGTCATGAACAGAGAGAACATGTCCTCCCGGTCCGCGTCCGTGATCCGGCAGTAGGGGGCTAGGTCGCGGTTAAAGGTGCTGTAAATCATATCCAGGACCTCCTGCTTGTTCAGCTGCCTGGAGACAATGTCCATGCCCTCCAGGGCCGCCCTTACCACTCCGCACATCACCCTCAGTTCGTCCATCGCCATCCTGCGCAGATCACTTTCCGGGATGCCCGATTTCTGCAGTCCCGAAAGGGACGAAATGGCGTTGTTCAACAGGGGATTCCCTGTTTTTACCCCGCTTTCGATACCCTTCGAGACAGAGTCGATTTTTAAGATTATGTAGCACCGTCGGTCCCTGTTTTGCCTGTTTTCGGATTTTTTTTCCAGCCACTGGGACAGCTCATGGCCGTAATCCCCGAGCAAAGAAGTCTTCCTTCCGGAACATTCCTTTATGCCGTCCAGATACTCCCGGAGGTCGAGGAAACGCGTTTCTATCTTGAGCGTATAGGGGATATTTATGGTCTGGACCAGGTTTCTGAATCCCAGCCACAGGCCCTGCCTCTCCTTGAATGATTTCAGGCTTTCGTTAACCGGTTCCACCTCCACCACCAGCCTGAATCTCAGCCCCGGAAGCTCGATCATGCCGTCCGGGTATATCTCCCTGTAATCCAGCAGGTCCTGGCCGGCAATCATTTTCTTTTCCTTTTTCAGCCCGAACAGCAAAAAGTACAGTCCGGCGGCCACCACTCCGAAAAAAAACAGGTCGGCCAAGGGCCTCACTCCTCCCTGCGGTATAAAAAAACTCTCCTCCTGAACCTCGCCGACAGCCTGTCAAAGAGGCTTAAGGCGGCCACCCGCCCGGTCACGCTGTCTTCGAGGAAAACCAAGGCTCCCGCAAGATAAAGGGGGATCCCCTGATGAACATGCCTTAACAAGAAATTGTCAATGGGCAGGGCCGGAACCACCCCGGCCAGTTCGCAGCTCAGTTTCCCCCCAATCAGGACCGCCAGCAGCTGGGTGAAGGTCAGCCCGAAAATAAACTTGTCCGGGCTGGTTTTTCGCGTCAGCGGATGCCTGTCTCCGTACAATCCGAACACCCCCTTTATTCCCTTCAACAAGTCAACAAAAAGCCCGGCCCCAAATCCGGGCGGGCTTCCCTCCCGTGCCTGCCGCCACGCGCGGCGCCGGAAAAGGTTATTTCAGCAGTTCGGTGATATCGACCCCCACGATATTCAGGATAAAGGCCACTATGGCCTCGGCCTTGTACACCAGTACCGCCGAGATGGCGGCGCTTATTCCCCCTCCTTTAATCAGCTCGACCTTCCTGGGATCCTTGAGACCCCCTCCCGCGGCCTGAAGGCCCATGAATATCACGGCCACGGCAAAGAAAGTGATGAACAGCGCCCTCACGGAATTGACTATACCGCCGCCGATCCTGCTCACTTCGGTCTTCAGCGCTTCTTTGCCCTGGCTCTCCACCGCCTTGGAAAGGTCGTTGTTGACTACCTTGCCCGATGTTTGCCGCCCGGAATCACTGTCTGGGCCGGCATGCGCCGGCGCGCCGGAGACTAAAACGGCAGCCGCCAGCAGCATGACGGCAACCGCCCGGCAAAACCTTTCTTTCATTCGACTCACCCATCCCTTAAAAACTATTGTTCAAAGAGAATCCTGTTTATCGCGAGAAAATGGCTCCTGTTTACGATAAAAATGGACCTGCCGTCTTCGGGGACAATATTCTCCTTTAAAAACACTATCTCTCTCATGTACCTGTCCGCCCTGGACCGGTCCTTCTCCGCCTCCAGCATTCTTTCAAGGCGCCGGATCTCAGGGAGCAGGCCCGGGTATCTGTACGTGTATGCCGGCCTGATCATTAATTTTTTCAGAAGCCAGCGGCATTCAGCCTGCTGCCGCCTGGTAAGCGACAGGGGAAAAAGGCCGTTCCTCCCGTCCTCCACAACCGGCCTTTCACGGCTGCAGCCGTCATGGCGGACCCGGGCCGTTCCGTAGTACATGACCCGGTTGCGGTACCTGGCCTTGTTCCGGCCAATCCTTTCCCGCGGGTGGATAAAATCATTCCGACCGCCGCTTTCCGCCGGCCCCGAACGGAGCGCTTTAATCCAGTTGGTGTCGCTCAGTTTTTTTAAAAGCTTTTCTTTTTCCGACGGGCCGTAGGGGTTGACATCCAGGTGCCTGGCCAGTTTAAAAAGCTCGTCGTACGAAACTTTCCCGCTGCTTTCTATCTCCGTCATGCGCCCGGGCGGAATACCGGTTTTCCGGCAAATCTCATCCCTGGTCAGATTCGTTTTGTCCATGGCCGACCTGATTAAAGAGCAATTTATGGTAACATATGTTTTGCCGGTATCGATTTTTGTGATACAATTATCGTCAAAAAAACCATTATTTTGACATAATTTTGTTTTTGCCCTCCGGCGTGTTTTTCTGACGGACTGTACGCTTTTGCCGGTCAGTTTCGATATTTCTTTAACCGACATTCCCCTTTTGACCTGTTCCATGACTATGCGCTCAGATGCCGTAAAGTTCGGCAGGCCGTTGTTTTCCATCAATTCCTTGATAAAATCATAATGAAAGGGGTTTTTTAGATCCGCCCGGAGGCCGTAATGGACAGGCTCCGCCCCTGCCGCCGGGGAGACATTTTTATTGGCGAATTCCCTTGACTTGGACCTTATGGCTGAGTAAACCTGTCTCACCTGCTTTTCGGGTATGGAGAGCATTTCCGCTATCTCCCTGGTGCCGTGATTCGCGGAGAGCTTGTAAACCGCGCGCTGCTGCGGGCTGAGCATACATAAGGGCACTTCCGGAAGAGGCTGCCGGGATCTTCCCAAATTATCCCCCCTTTCCAGATTATTCATGTTTAAGAAACATTCTAACGACATATAACTGCCCAGTCAACAACCAAATAAACTTTTTTAAACACAAATATTCCGTTTTCAGGTAGATACATTTCACATTGATGAAGCACATTGGGCGCGGGGGGCGTTGATATGAACGGTTTCCCGGTTATCCAAATTTACCGGAAAAGAAAGGAAATGAGGCTGTCCCAGAGAAAGGCCGCTTCCCTGATTGCAAAAATGTACGGCGTCAAGCTTTCCCATTCCTACTTGTCTCTTATTGAAAGAGGGCGGGTGGATTCAATCGGGGACGATTTGAAAAACGCCCTGGCGGACTTTTTTAAGATCGGCCCGGAGGAAAATGAAGCCGCTTCATTAAAGGAAACGAGTACCCGGGCGCACGGAACAGCGGTGCACCGCATTCCCCTGTACGGAAAGGCAAGGGTTGAAGGTTACCTGGACATGGCGGGTCCGCAACTGGCCGATTTTGCCGTCAGGGCATCCTCTGACAGGCCGGAAATGGGGATTTTTTGCGGAGATATTCTTGCCTGCAGAAAAGCGAAGCCCCTGGCGGGAGATCTGGCGGTAGCCGGAAAAAAAGGTGTCATTACGTATTTTTTTTATGATGGACAGGACTTGACGGACATCCTGGGAACGGTTGTGCTAATATTGAAAAAATCGTTAAATGCAGAATACCATAAAGCCTCGCTCAACGCCGCCGCATCCGCATTGAGCGAGGACCAGCTGGCCAGGGAACTGGCCTCAAAGACCGGTCTGAAACTGATTGACATACTCCGTTCGCTGGCGTTATTGAAAGAGTTCTCAATAAATAACGGACAGGGGAAGGCGGACAATGAAAAAAACAATTAATATAAGTGATAAAACCCGTGGGGACAAAATACTGGAACTGATCAAACTGAGAAAGATGACCCTGGCGGACCTGCGCAAGGCGGCGGGAATCTCCAGGGCCACCATGAGCCGCTTGATGAACAGCCCGGAAGGTTATGCCCCGTCGGATGAAACGATAAATAAAATCGCGGCGGTCCTGGAGATCAACCCCATGTACTTCAGGGACGAAGACGTAATCGGCCCCGGGGAAATATTTCCCTATCTTACCGAAGATGACCTTAAATTTTTTATGGACCTGAGGAACCTGCCCTTTATCAAGCTGACCAGGGAAATCGCGGAAAGAGGCATCAGTCCGGAGGACATGAGAAAACTGGTGGATATCCTTCTGGCCACCAGGGATGATGGAGGCGCGAACCGGGATTGAACGGTCCTTGCCCGTCCCCGATCCCCGGTGCCCGGCCGGCAGCGTTTTCAACCCGGGCCCGGACGCCCTCCCGCAGCGTATCCGTCCGGGCGCTCCCGACGGGACTGCGGTGACGGGCAAGGACCGGGTTCTCTTGAACGGGGGGGTTCGTTTTCCCGGCAGCGGGCCAGCAACATCTCGCAATCGGCAGCCGGGAGGTTCTTATTCACTATGAAGTCCCTGCCGTTGAAAATGTAGCATATCCCGCTGCCCAGATCTCGGATCCTGACCGGCAATCAAGACACTCCAATGTAAAAAAATGTTAGATGGCATAGAGTATATCATATTGTTTGCAAATAAAAACCGGTTATTCCCGAAAAACCGCTATTGGTGACCAAAACCATTAAAAACGTGACCGAATCCGAAAACCATGTCCGAAAAGCAAAAAAGAGGACTTGAAACAAGCCCTCTTTTCGAAAGGTGATATTCACCACTCTATCTTGCTAAAAACAAGGGAGTGAATGATGAGCTTTATATGGCGTCCTCGCCGTTTTCGCCGGTTCTTATCCTGACGGCGTCTTCCACGCCGGCGATAAATATCTTTCCGTCGCCTATGGCCCCTGTTGCGGCCGCCTTCCTGACCAGGGCGACAACATCGTCAACATCCTTGTCACGGACAACCACCTCAATTTTTATCTTGGGAAGCAGGTTAATGGTCAGTTCCGTGCCCCGGTACACCTCTTTGTGGCCCTTCTGCAGCCCGCAGCCCATCACCTGCATCACCGTCATTCCGTGAACCCCGTACCGGTTCAGGGCCTCCTTTACCTCTTCCAGCTTGCCCGGCCGTAAAATACACTCTATTTTTTTCATCAAAACCATCCCTTTCTATTTTAGCTGCGCGTCGGCAGACAAGGAATTGACCGGAATGGAGCCATACCGGACATCCCCCGGCAAGACCGTTCCCACCATGATTTCTGGATAAGCGTCCTCCCCGTGAATGGCCAGGTCAAGTCCCATCTCTTCCTCTTCTCCGCTGGCCCTGAGCCTGGTGACCAGGCTCACCGCCTTCAGAATAATCAAGGTGCCGGCAGCGGCAAAGGTTATGGTGGCAACCACGCCGACAGCCTGGATGCCCAGCTGGGCCGGGTTGCCATACAGCAGCCCGTCGGCCCCCGCCTCGTTAACCGCAGTGGAGGCAAATATTCCGGTGGCCAGGGCCCCCCACACGCCGCCGAATCCATGCACCCCGAAAACATCCAGGGAATCGTCGTAGCCCAGCCTCTTCTTAACCACGCTGACCGCCAGGTAGCAAAGCACACCGGCCACCAGGCCAATGATTACCGACGACAGCGGAGAAACGAACCCGGCAGCCGGGGTTATGCCCACCAGGCCGGCTATGGCCCCGCTGGCCGCGCCCAGGACGGTGGGCTTGCCGTGGTGCGCCCACTCCGCAAACACCCAGGACAGGGCGGCCGTGGCAGCCGCCGTGTTGGTGGCCAAAAAGGCACTGGCGGCAAGGCCGCCCGCCGTCAGGGCGCTGCCGGCGTTGAAACCGAACCAGCCGAACCACAGCATGGCGGCTCCCAGAACGGTGAATGGAAGCTGGTGGGGGATCATGGGTTCGGACCCGTATCCCCTGCGCCTGCCCAACACCAGGGCGGCCACCAGCCCGGAAACCCCGGAGCTTATATGCACCACGGTGCCGCCGGCGAAATCAAGGGCACCCATTTCCCGGATCCAGCCGCCGGCGCCCCACACCCAGTGAGCCAGGGGGTCGTAAACAAGGGTGGTCCACAGTAAAATGAAACCCAGAAATGCGGGAAATCGCATCCTTTCCGCGATGGAACCGGTGATCAGGGCCGCCGTGATAATGGCGAACATCAATTGGAAAACAGCGAACACGAGGTGGGGAATGGTGGCCGCGTAGTCGGCGTTGGGATCCTGCCCCACACCGCATAGCCCCATCCAGCTAAGAGAACCCACCAGGTGATTCCGGTCCGGTCCGAAGGCCAGGGAATAACCGAACAGCACCCACTGCACCGATACCAGGCAGATCACGATCAAACTCTGCATAATGGTGCTCAGGACGTTCTTTTTCCGGACCATGCCGCCGTAGAAAAAGGCCAGTCCGGGAGTCATGATCATGACCAGGGCGGCGGACATGAGGATAAATGTGGTGTCTCCGGTGTCCACCGCTGCTTCTTCCCCGGCCCAGGCCGGCCCGGAAACGCCGGCCGTTAAAAGCAACAGAAGCAGCTTCAGCACGGTTGAAAAGCCCGACATAACAATTCCCCCTTTATATTTTGATTATTCATGGTCATCCCTTTTAAAACAGGCGCCTGAAATAAAAGAGAAACCAAATGGCGTAATAATCAAGTTTAATAAAACACCGGTCCATAAACGGACAAAGGCGCTATTTTTCCTTTAAACAGCGCCTTTGCAATGAAACATCATTGTAAAATATATAGTTATTAATGCACGCGGAACTATATGACTAAAAAGGCAACAATAAATCAAAAGCCCGACATCCCTGGCTACCAGGAATATCGGGCAACTACGCCCACCATGCTCAACAATGAGCAACTCGATTTGTTAGACGTAATATACTATATTTCTCCGGCCAAATCAAGTACTTTTTTTAAAAATTAATCGGGAACATTCTTTTTAATCTTATCCATTACGTCCGTTATCCACTCCAGGTGGGCCTTCACAAGGCGAATGCCCAGGTCCAGGGTCATCTCCCAGTACAGCCTGTCCTGGGGTCCACCCGCTTTTTGGGCAAAGTCTTCTATCACCCGGAAGAGGGACCGGAAACGCATTAATTTTTCCTCGGTCTCCTTCTTGTACTTGGTGACCTGGTACAGTACCTCCTCCCGCCCTATTCTTCCCCCGAAATACAGCCGGAGCAGGAACTCATCGTTGTACCTCACGGCCAGGTTCGGAGGAAAGGACTCCAGCCAGGACTGAAACCTCTCCAGTCCTTCCGGTGTAATGTGGTACACCTTCCTGTCCGGCCTGCCTTCCCTCCGCTGAACCTCGGACCTGACCAGCCCCTCCTCCTCCATCCGGGACAGATCGCGGTAAATCTGGCTTAAGTGGGCGTGCCAGAAATGGCATATGGCGTTGTCGAAGACCTCCTTCAGGTTGTACCCGGTCATCGGCCGGTAGCTTAAAATACCTAAAATGGCGTAAGAAAGCGACATATGATCACCAAAAATTTTTTCCGTCTGGCGGACCGGAAGGCCGTCAGAATAAATTAAAGTTTTAATGCCAGGTCAAAGCCTTCCCGGACGGCCTGAGTGATTTTCCTGGGGCTTGCGGCATCGCCTATGACATGCAGATCGGGCACCCTGCCTTCCAGTTGTCCGGCCAGTTCGCCGGCCGGCCGGGATCCCACGGCCAGCACCACGGTATCGGCGGGTATAAGGGTCTCCTGGCCGCCCCTCTCGATGACTACGCCCCGGTCATTGACTTCCTTCACTTTGGCCTGGTCAATGACATTCACCCCAAGCCGGCTGATTTCCTTCATCACCACCCAGCGGGTGGTGACACCTATATCTTTGCCGATTCCTTTGAGCATTTCCACCAGGGTTACATTCTTAGTGCCGCGGTTGAGAAGCAGCTGGAGGGTCTCATAGGATTCGGCCTGATTTTCCACCAGGAATTTAAGGCCTTCGGCGCTAAGGGTGCCTATCCCGGCAATGGTTATGGCGGTCTCGCAGCCAACGGCCCCGCCGCCGACCACCACCACGTTCCTTCCCAAAACAGCTTTCCCGGCCAGCACATCCAGGGCCGAAACCACCTTGTCCCCGGCGGTCACCGGGAAAGGCGGGTCAGAAGGCCTGGCGCCGGTGGCCAGGACGACCACGTCCGCACTCTGCTGTATGACATCTTCCGCCGTGGCCTCCCGGTTCAGTTCAACTTCCACTCCCCCGGCCTCCAGTTCGTTCAGGTAAAAATCCACCAGGGTCATGAACTCCTGCTTACCGGGCGGCTTCGCGGCATAGTGCAGCTGGCCCCCCAGCACCGGGCCCTTCTCCCACAGGGTCACCCGGTGGCCCCTGGCCGCCGCCGTCCGGGCGGCCTCCATCCCGGCCGGCCCCCCGCCGATGACCAGTACCTTCCTGGGCCTGGCGGCCGGCTCCACCGAAACTTCAAATTCCCTGCCCGCCATCGGGTTTATCGCGCAGTGAACGTCCCCCATGCTGAAAATCGAGTCGAAGCAGCCCTGGTTGCAGGCGATGCATTTTCTTATGGACTTCAGGTCACCTCTTCGGGCCTTGTTGGGCAAGTCCGGGTCGGCGATCAGCGGCCGGCCCATGTTGATCATGTCCGCCTGGCCGTTCCTGAGAATCATCTCTGCCGTCAGCGGGTCGTTGATCCTGTTGCTGGCGATAACCGGCACGCCGACTGCCGACTTCACTCCCCAGGCCAGGTAAGCGTACCCGCCCCGGGGCAGGTCCCCGGTAATCTGGGGGACCCTGGTCTCGTGCCAGCCCCCGGTGACATTGAAGCAGTCAACCCCGGCCTTTTCCAGCTCGGCGGCAAACATGGCCGCCTCTTTATTGGTGTTGCCGCCGGGCATGAAATCGTTCCCCGACAGCCTCACCAGCACCGGGAAGTCCACGCCGGCTTTTTCTTTCACCCTTCTCACCACTTCGATGCCGAAACGGCACCTGTTTTCCCAGGAACCGCCGTACTCGTCGGTCCTCTGGTTGGTGAGGGGGGAGAGGAACTGGCAGATCAGGTAGCCGGCGCTGGCGATTATCTCCACCGCATCGAAACCGGCCTTCCTGGCCCTCAGGGCGGCGTCGGCAAAGCTCTCGATCACCGTCCTGATATCGTCCCGGGTCATTTCCCTGGGCACCTCCCGGGTCAGCCTTGAAGCCACCGGCGAGGGAGCCACCGGCTGCTGCCCGATCAGGAAGGAGTGGGTGTATCTGCCGGCCTGGTAAAGCTGGGCCGCTATCTTCGCCCCGGCCCCCTTCACGGCGGAAGTGAGTTTGCGCAAACCCTCTATGTACCTGTCATCGTGCAGCCCGATCATCTTGGGGGCCGTCCCCAGGTTGTCAATGCTGCAACCACCCACGATAATCAGTCCCACGCCCCCCCTGGCCCTGGTTTCGTAGTACCGGACCAGCCTGTCGTTGACAAAGCCGTCCGGCGTGTAAGCGTGGTGAATCGCCGGCATGGAGATCCGGTTTTTCACTTCCAGGCTGCCGATTTTGATCGGCTTAAAAAGCATATGCAAGCTTATCGCCCCCATTGTACAATGTTATATATAATTCTATACCATAAAAACTTCCCGATCAAAAAGGATTTTGCCCGGCGGCGCAAGAATATACCTTTTTTAGAAAAAAAACAAGGGGGGTTCTTTTTCATGGCCAGAGTTGCCATTTTTCAGTGCGCCAAGATAAAGGATGCCAGTTGTGTAGCCTGCCTCAAATGTTTCAAGGCGGCGGAAAAAAGGGAAGGGGAGTTTTCCAGGTACGATTCCGTCAGCATCGGGGCCATGTGCGGATGCGGGGACTGTCCGGGCCTGGTTATGCCCAAGGCCCAGCTGGCCATGGAAATGGCCGACTACCTGGACTGCGACATCGACGCCATCCACCTGGGAACATGCATGGTAAAGGCCAAAACCACCGCCGCCTGCCCCATCGACCACGAAAACCTGAAGAATATGCTTGAGAAGAAATTCGGCAAGCCGGTGGTCATCGGCACCCATAATTATTAAAAAAAGCCGCCCTGCGGACGGCAGAACCCAGAACACAGAACTCAAAATGTGTGAAGCTTTTCTGCAAGTCAATGTTTGCCGGGGCCGATTCAAAAAGCCTTCGTGCCGCCACCTTTGCTATATGGATAAAACCCCCTTCATTCAGGGGGTTTTTATTCGGCCGGAAACAGTATTTGCCTTGAAATTCAGTCCGGATGTATTCAGGATCGCTCACGCCGGCGGGGCTTCCGCCCGGCGGCTCCGCCTGAGCCTTTCCGCCAGGCGGTTATATTTTGCCTCGTATCCGGCCAGGAACCCGCCCCGGTCATCCAGGGGATAGCCCCTGATGATCAGGTAGCTGATCAGGTTCAGGACCGCGCAGACCGGGAAAACAAGCAAAATTCCCAGGGGCTTGTCCGCACTGTAGCCGAACCAGGAGAACAGGGCGCCGGTTATGGCAATGTTTGTGGAATCGATGGTCCGGAAGATCAGTCCGTGGGTGCCGATGTAGAGCGCTTCCTTGCGCTCCCCGGAGAGCTGGCTGTCGAACAGGATTATGTCAGCCAGCATCGGGTTCTTGACCGTGTTGGTGAACATAAAGAAGAACGAAAAAATAAAGGCGAAGCCGAGAATGACCGGAAAAACCAGGACTTCCGGCACCAGGGGAAGAAGGGTCATCAACCCGAAAACAGCCGTGTTGACCAGCACGCTCCAGGCAAACACCTTTTTCTTGCACACTTTTTTGGTCAAAAGGTTGGCCAGGGGGATGCCGAAGAACATGCCGGTGATGGAAAAAAACCCCAGCACGGCTGCGTCGGCGGGCCTTTTGCCGGCTATTTCGGTCAGCAAGTAGGGAGCCACGGCGGTTATGGTTATGAACGAAAGCATCTGAACGCTGTTGGCCAGGGTGAACAGGATGAAAATTTTGTTCCCCAGGATGCTCTTGATCCCCTTTAAAAAACTGATTTTCGTGCCGTTGATTTCGACGTTGTCCCGCTTTATGACATCCCTTTTTTCATTGATCGATACAACCGGCCCCATGGCCAGGATAAAGGCAAGGACGCCGAAAATCAAGGTCATGCTGGCAAAGCCGAATTTTTCAAAAATGGGGCCCTGGGTGAGATTCACCAGGCCTGTTACCACCCCCATGAAAAGGGCGACGCTGGTCACCTTCACCCTCTCGTCGCTGTCGGCGGTTATCTCCGGCCCCAGGGCCAGCATGGGCTGGAACATGACCAGGCTGGAAACGGTCATGATTATGTAAAGGGCCGAAAAGTATATGACGTTTAATCTGTCTATCCCGGTTTCCACCGGAGGCCTGGAAATCATAACGGCGGAGAGGGCCATCACCAGCGCGCCCACAAATATATAGGGGATTCTCCTCCCCCACCGGGTCCGGGTGTTGTCGCTGATGAAGCCGACCACCGGGTTGAGGACGGCTTCCAGTACCCTGGCCAGGGTTGTGACCGCGGAAAATGTTGCCAGGGGAACCAGGGCGACCCCCTTGCCTTCGGGCGGACAATAACCGTACATGATCCATGTGGTTAAGGCAAAAACGATCATGTAGGCCTCCCCGCCCAGCCCGTACAAGACAATCTGCCAGTTTCTGAGATTTCCCTTCAAGAGCGCCTCCGTGTGCAGTCAAAAATTTCAGCAAATTGGTTGATTAAACTGAAAGCCGGTTCGGCCGGAAATGAGCCGCACCCTGTAATTGTAACACAAAGATATTTTTACCGGCAATATATCCTTCCTTTCAATGCATTCCGGCTATAAATCATTTTTTTTGCAAGGTTTTTCACGCTGCCGCCCGAAATCCCCGGCGGCTCCTCCCCTCAAAACCTTTTCCCTGTCCTCAGGCGGACAATCTGGTAGATCATTATGGAGGCGGCCACGGCCACATTCAGGGATTCGGCCCTCCCGGGCATCGGAACGGTCACCTTTTCGTGGGGCAGGGAAAGGATATCCTCCGACGGGCCCGCCGCCTCGCTTCCCACCACCAGGGCCAGGGGCCGGTCCACGTCAATGCTGTCCACCGGGATCCCGTCCCGGGGAACCCCCACCAGCACGCCCGCCTCCCCGGCCCGGAACTGGGCCGGAAAGTCATCCGCCCCGACATTATGCGCCACCGGAAGGTGGAACACAGACCCCATGGTTGCCCTGAGCGTTTTATCGTTGTACAGGTCCACGGTCCCCTTCATCAGGACCGCCCCGTCCGCCCCGAAGGCATGGGCGCTCCTGATAATCGTGCCCAGGTTGCCGGGATCGCTCACCCGGTCCACCACCATTACAAGGGCGTCTTTTTTTACCTTCCCGTCCTCCCGAACCCCGGCGGCCTCCTCAGGCCGCCGGTTCTTCATCCTGCACACGGCCAGCACGCCTTGGGGGGTTCCGGTAAAAGCCAGGGCGCCGATGATGTCTTTTTCAGCCGGGACGGTTTTTATATTTCGCCCCAGGGCGGCGGCAACCAGCCTCTCGCCCCGGGCTGACCTGGTCAGTTCCGGGGAATACACCACGGTCTCCACCGGCCACCCGGCCTCCAGGGCCTCCTCCACGAACCTGACGCCCTCGATGACGAACCTGCCTTCCTGTTCCCTGAATCTCCTTTTTTTGAGCTTCTGAAGGTATTTAACCAGGGGGTTGTGAGCACTCCTCAACAGTTCCATGCGATCCCTCCCGCCCGGCCGGAGCCTGCCGCGGGCCGGTAATAAAAAGCATGGCCCCTGACCATGCTTTTCAGCCTTTTAACACTGCAATGATTATAATTACAGCTTCGATTTGGCGACTTCAACCAGCTGGCCGAAGGCACCGGTATCGTTGACCGCCATGTCGGCCAGCATCTTGCGGTTTATGTGAACGCCAGCCTGCTTCAGGCCGTTCATGAACCTGCTGTACGAGATTCCGTTCATCCTGGCGGCTGCGTTGATCCGGGCGATCCACAGCCTGCGGAAATCCCTCTTTCTGTTCCTCCTGTCCCTGTACGCATAGGCCAGAGATTTCAGCAACTGGGTATCGGCCACCCGGTAGAGCTTGCTTTTTGCCCCCCTGTACCCCTTGGCCAGCTTGAGGACTTTCCTGTGCCTATTACGCGAAACCACACTGCTTTTAGCCCGTGGCATATTGACTCCCCCTTGTGATGGTACAAAGTTTACCGCTCGATTTTATTTTTTAATAAGGCAGAATTCTCTCCAGTTTACGCTGGTCGGTCACATGCACAATGATCGATTTTCTGAGGTTTCTCTTGCGCTTGGCCGTCTTCTTTCCCAGTATGTGGCTGTGGAAGGCGTGGGAACCCTTGAATTTACCGGTTCCAGTCCTCTTGAATCTTTTTGCCGCTCCCCGGTGCGTCTTGATTTTGGGCATGGTCCAGTCTCCTCTCTAGTCCTGTTTGATATCCTGCTTTGGAGAAATGATCATGATCATGTTTTTACCCTCCAACTTGGGCTGCCTTTCCACGTTGCCCAGGTCCTTCAGCTCCTCGGCCATCCTGACCAGGAGCTGCCTGCCCAGTTGGGTATGGACAATCTCCCGCCCGCGGAAAATGATGGTGGCCTTGACCTTGTCACCTTCTTTAAGAAAGCGGGAGGCGTTTTTCACCTTGACGAAGAAGTCGTGGTCCTCGATGTTCGGCCTCAGCTTGATTTCTTTAATTTCCACTATTTTCTGCTTCTTCCTGGCTTCTTTCTCCCTTTTGCTCTGTTCATATTTATATTTGCCAAAATCCATGACCCGGCAAACCGGCGGCCTGGCCTGGGGCGCTATTTCAACCAGGTCGAGCTGCCTTTCCTCGGCAATCCTCAGGGCCTCCCGGAGAGGCATAATGCCCAGCTGATTGCCGTCGGTGTCCACCAGCCGGACTTCCCGGACACGAATTTCCTCGTTGATGCGGAAATCTTTGGAAATGATATCACCTCCACCAAATAAAAAAACGGGCATCACCACCCGCCGACAGACAAAAGAAAATCATGGCAAATTTCTTTTGTTGAATCCTGTCTCCCGTTACCTGACCGGAACTGGCAGCCCCGGGGCGCCGTCCGGTGAGAAGCGGATGGCTTCTACTTATGGCTTAAACACTAGAATTCTAGCATATATTTCTACATCCGTCAAGCAAAAAAACAATGACCGGAGTTGCATCCCGGCCCTCAATTTCTCTCCTCCACGGTGCCCCTCTGGTCGATGAACAGGTATACCCCTCCTATTTTTTCCCTGGTTGCAAACTCGTATTTGTGGGGTCCGTAGCGGGTATAGGCATACTTCCCGGAGTACCGGGCGGACCATCCGGGTATGGCGCCGTCCGGCCGGGCCGGCACATCCTGATTCCAGGTGAAGTACGCTTCCACATAAGAATGCAGAATTTTCAGGTCCCCCCGGGCGGCGCTCACGGCGGCCGCGGCGGCGTAACGGGAGTACGCGGGCAGGGCCGCGATTATTAAAATGCCGGCCACAACCAGCACAATAATCAATTCAACCGGGGTAACCGGCTTGCGGCCCATTCTGCCTTTTCCCTGCATCACCCTCACCCCAAACCGCACAAAAAAGATATCGCCGGTCCTTCGGACTTATCCCCAATCCCCGGCCCCGGATTATATCTTTTTAATCCTTATCTCTTCCCTGATCCTGGCAATAAAATCATCCAGCCCCACCGATCCCAGGTCACCGGCGCTGCGGTGGCGCACGGCCACGGACCCGCTTTCGGCCTCCCGGCCGCCCAGCACCAGCATGTAGGGTATTTTTCGGCCCTGGGCCTCCCGGATTTTATAGTTAATTTTTTCGTTCCTGGCGTCCAGTTCCGCCCGGATGTCCTCCCCTTCCAGGCGGGCCGCAACCTCCCGGGCGTAATCGGTTTGCCTGTCCGTGATGGGCATGACCATCACCTGCACCGGCGCCAGCCACACCGGGAAGGCGCCCCCGAAATGCTCGGTCAGGATGCCGATAAACCTCTCGATGCTTCCGAACACAACCCGGTGGATCATCACCGGCCGGTGCTTCTGCCCGTCCTCCCCGATGTAGCTCAGGTCGAATTTCTCCGGCATCAGGAAATCAAGCTGGATGGTGCCGCACTGCCAGGTCCGCCCCAGGCAGTCCTCCAGGTGAAAGTCGATCTTGGGACCGTAAAAAGCCCCGTCTCCCTCGTTCACCTTGTAGTCCATTCCCTTGGATTTGAGGGCTTCCTCCAGGGCTTTGGTGGCCATCTCCCATATCTCATCGGAACCCATGGCCTTTTCGGGCTTGGTGGACAGCTCCACCCTGTACTTGAATCCGAAGACTCCGTAAAAGTAATCCACCAGGTCGATGACGCCGACAATCTCATCCCTGATCTGGCCGGGCAGCATGAAGATGTGGGCGTCGTCCTGGGTGAAGCAGCGCACCCGCATCAGTCCGTGCAGCACCCCCGAAAGCTCGTGCCGGTGCACCAGACCCAGTTCGGCCATCCTCACGGGCAGGTCCCGGTAGCTGTGCAGCCTGCTCTTGTAGATCAGGATGCTGCCCGGGCAGTTCATGGGCTTCACGGCGTAGTCCAGGTCGTCAATCCTGGTGAAGTACATGTTCTCCCGGTAGTGGTCCCAGTGGCCCGACCTCTCCCAGAGGGAGCGGTTCAGGATCACGGGGGTCTTTATTTCCTGGTAGCCCCTCCTGCGGTGTTCTTCCCGCCAGAATCTTTCCAGCTCGTTGCGGAGGATCATTCCCTTGGGGTGGAAGAAGGGGAAGCCGGGCCCCTCTTCCTGGATGCTGAACAGGTCAAGTTCGGCCCCCAGGCGGCGGTGGTCCCTTTTCCTGGCCTCCTCGATCCGGAAGAGGTATTCGTCCAGCATGCTCTTCTTGGGAAAGGAGGTGCCGTAGATCCGCTGCAGCATCTTGTTCTTCTCATTCCCGCGCCAGTATGCGCCGGCCAGGCTGGTGAGCCTGACCGCCTTCAGACGGCCGGTGGAAGGGACGTGGGGGCCGGCGCAAAGGTCGATGAAGTCCCCCTGCCGGTAGCAGGAAATGGCGGCGTCCTCCGGCAGGTCGTTTATCAGCTCCACCTTGTAGTTCTCCCCGGCCTTGTTAAAGAAATCAAGGGCCTCCTGCCTGGACATGTCTATCCGCTCAAAGGGCAGGTCCTTTTTGATGATGGATTCCATCTCCGCCTGGATTTTTTCAAGCATCTCCGGGGTGAACTTCACCGGGGAATCAAAATCGTAATAGAACCCATCGGCAATGGCCGGCCCGATGGCCAGCCTGGTGCCGGGAAAAAGCTTCCGGACGGCCTGGGCCATCACGTGGGAGGTGCTGTGCCGGAAAACCTGCCGCCCCTCCTCGTCATCAAAGGTATAAAAGGCCACATGGGCGTCCCTCTCCAGGGGGGCCGACAGGTCCGCCAGCCGGCCGTCCACGGAGGCCACCAGGGCCTCCCTGGCCAGCCGGCCGCTGATATCGGCGGCAATTTCGGCCAGGGTGACGCCCTTTTCATATTCCCTTACATTGCCATCTTTTAGTGTCGCCTTAACCACTGCAGATCCTCCTTTAATATCTATAGAAAGGTTTTAAGTTTTAAGTTGCAAGTATAAACCAGGCATTCCCACCAGTCTCGCCCACAAACAGCTAAAAGCTAATAGTTCAACTTTCGCAGTACGAAATTTTCAGCCGTTCCTTGAAAAACAAGGGAAGAGACGAAATAAAAAGTTCTAAAA
>JAILZP010000008.1 GCA_023512435.1 Peptococcaceae bacterium
ATCCGGTAGTCAGCCTCCGGAAAACGCTCCGGACTGAAAGGTCCTCCCCCCTTCGTGCACTCCGGCAATGAATTTTCGGGGCAGAATAAACCGGGAACAAACAGTTAATAAACAGTCAGCAGCAGCCAACCAACAACTAACAGCTAATACTAACAGCTAACAGCTAACAGCCAGCCCTTTAAGGAGGTAGTGTCAGGTGTCCGCCGACATCATCCAGTACTTCAGGGAAGAAATGCTCCCCCACATCTGGTGCCCGGGCTGCGGGAACGGCATTGTCCTGCGCGACTTCGCCGTGGCCCTGGAAAGGCTGAACCTTCCCCGGGACAAAGTGGTCATCGTGTCCGGCATCGGCTGCTCCTCCAGGGCGGCCACCTACCTGGACTTCGACACCGTGCACACCACCCACGGCAGGGCCCTGCCCTTCGCCACCGGGATCAAAATGGCCAGGCCCGACCTGAACGTCTTTGTCATTATGGGGGACGGGGACGCCTCCGCAATCGGGGGCAACCACCTGATCCACGCCTGCCGGCGCAACATCGGCCTGACCGCCATCGTCTTCAACAACAGCATCTACGGCATGACCGGGGGACAGTACTCCCCCCTCACCGCCAGGGGCAAAAAGGCCACCACCGCCCCCTACGGCATGTTCGAGCCCTCCTTCGACATCTGCCGCATCGCCGAAGCGGCCGGGGCCACCTACGTGGGCAGGGCCACCACCTACCACAACCACCTGCTCATCCGCCTCATCGTCGAAGGCGCAAAGAACAAGGGATTTTCCCTGATCGAAGCGGTCACCCACTGCCCCACCTCCTTCGGCCGGCGGAACAAAATGCCCTCCCCCTCCGACATGGTGCGCTGGCAGAAAGAAAACGCCGTCTGGGTGGACAAAGTCCGGGAAGGGCAGGAGCAGTTGGAGGAAGGCCGGTTCACCATCGGAGTGCTGCACAGGCACGAAGCCCCGGAATTCACCGAAGCGTACATGGAGGTGGTCAGACGTGCCAGCCGGCAGTAGACAGAAAACAAAACGGCCCGACCCCGTTCAGGTCCGGCTCTCCGGGTCCGGAGGCCAGGGGCTGATCCTGGCCGGGATCATCCTGGCCGCGGCCGCCGTCGCAGACGGGTTCCACGTCATCCAGACCCAGTCATACGGTCCCGAAGCCAGGGGAGGATCGTCGGTGGCCGAAGTGATCATCGGGTCCGATCCCATCGACTATCCCCACGTCGAACGGGCCGACATCCTCCTGGCCCTGACCCAGCAGGCCTGCGACAAGTACCTGCCCGCCGTTTCCGGACAGGCCTTGGTCATCCTGGACGCCCACCTGGTGGAAACCGTTCCCGAAACCGGGGCCTCCGTGCTGAGGCTGCCCGTGGTGCACACCGCCAGGAACGGCATCGGCAAGGAAGTGGTGGCCAACATGGTCGCCCTGGGCGCCTTAAACGCCGCCTCCGGCCTGGTCGCCTGGCCCTCCCTGGAACAGGCGGTCAGGGAAAGGGTGCCCGCCGGCTTCTTCGACCTTAACCAAAAAGCCCTGGCCGCCGGCCGGGCGCTTGTTCAGGAATTGGGAACCGGGCCCCAGGATTCTCCGTCAGAAATGCCATGAATATTCCGGATTCTGGATTCTGAATTCTGGATTCCCGGCCCCATAAACTATCGGAGGAGGTACAATCAATGAAAGACCTGCTGGAAAAATACAGCGGCCACCTCGCCGTTGCCGGCGGCCACTCGCCGCTGATCACCGGCGACCAGTCCACCACGGTCCAGGAACAGGTGTACCGGAAGATCCGCCACAACATACTTTCCGGCGTCTTCGATCCGGGCCAGCGCCTCCTGCCGGACGACCTGGCCGCCGGAATGGCCGTCGACCCCGGGTGTGTCCGGGAGGCCCTGCTCCGCCTGGAAGGGGAGGGCCTGGTGAATTTCCAGCCCTCCAGGGGCTTCACCGTGGCCAGGTTCACCCTGGACGACCTGAAAGAGATCTACTTCCTGCGCGGCCTGCTGGAAGGGGCGGCCAGCGAGCTGGCGGCCGGAAACCTCACCGAGAAGGAACTGGACGAACTGGCCTCGCTGTGCCGCAAGATGGAGGAATGCGTGGCCAGCCAGGACCTGACCGACATGCCCAGGCACAACGCCGCCTTTCACGAGATCATCTACCGCGCGGCCAGGTCCCCCCGCCTCTACAGCATGATCGTCAAGCTGTGGAACGGCTTCCTTAAGTCGAGCCTGAGCACCCTCACCCTGCGGGCGGAGGAAACGGTGGCCGAGCACAGGGCCATCTACGAGGCCCTGCGCAGCCGCAACCCCCAAGAAGCCGGGGCGAAAACCCGGGAACACATTGTCAGCGTCCTGGGGGACCTGTCGGAATACTGGAAGGACTGGCTCACCCCGGTGGAGGAGTGGAAAGCCGACAATGGCCGCATAGAATAAGGGAGAAGCTTATAACCTCGATTTTACCGTCAGTTCAAGATTGAACATATTGCCCAGGTCCATGAACAGTTTCCAGTTCGGCCGGTTCCGGGATTCATCAATCAAATTTTTAATCGCCACCTTAAACTTGTCCGGAAGCTCGGTCCCGCAGGTCGGGCATTGGGGATTGTCAAAATTGGCCTCAACAACCTGGTATTTTCCGCTGCATTTTCCGCAACTGATAATAAGCACCTGATCACCCCCGGTGTTTTTTTTCATAATTCGACAGAAATGTGGAAAATCCTGTTATAAAAAAATCCCGGAATGCCGGACGTTAGCTTTCGGGATATAACTATTGAAGGCTATATTTTTTTTGTCGTGCAGGAGTGGGGAGGTTCCGGGCTTTTCCGGGACTGAATCTTTCCTCTGTAGAGGGCGCCGCAGTACCACCTCATAAGTTCCCGCCGTAATGACTGGCCGAATCTGTCTTCCGGCTGTTCCCCTCCTGGATTCTTTGCTTTCTTTCCGATCACCGGTGTTCACCCCTTTTCCCCGTTGATTAACGGTTCAATATTAATTCTATTTGGGGATGAGGAAATATATTCCGGTGACTAACTGGCCGACGGTTGCCGCTCCCAGGACATCAGGCCGCCCGTCCTGGCCGGGACGCGTTTCCTGGGGTTAACGGGCATGCTGTGGGGTTTGAACTCCAGTTCAGTCATGTTCCGGTCGAATTGGCGGCGGCGAATCTGGGATGGGGTGTGGGTAAAGTAGCGAAACAGCCTTTCTCTTTGTTGCAGCGGGCTCAGAAGAATATCGTCCACGCTGGCGGTGAAGCTTGAGATCACATCGGCTTTGGTGATCACATCGCTGTATACGATAACCGGGCAGCGGTGGAGATTTTTCAGGGTTCTGACCAGTTTCATCCTGTTCTGCTTGGCGAATTCCAGCGACATCAGGATAAGGCCTGGTTTGTTGTTGACAGTCACAGTGACCGCCTTGGTCTGGCTGTCCGCTTCCAAAATGTTGAAGCCTTTGTTCCACAGGAGGACTTTTATGGTAATTCTCATGAAGAGGGATTGGTCTATAATCAGTATGTTCTTTCCGGACAAACTCCTTTCCCCCCTGATGGCCAAGCATCCCGGGCTTCTTAGCCGCTGATTGTTTACTGATTTAACTGGTTTTGCCTTATTTCCCTTACTTATATTTTATAATCGGCCGGGTTTTGGCCAATGGGCCGAAAATATACTTTTTCTTAGGACTTAAGACTCAATTGGTTATTGACCCGCTACAACTGTTTAGGTAAAAAATCCACCCGGCGGGCGGATTTTTTCTTGGGTCCTGCAGTCAGTGGCAGCAGTGGTCGTGGGAGTGTTCGTGCTGACCGACCAGATCGTCGTCCCAAACGAAAATAAGGCATTTCCTTTTGTATTTTTCAATTACGCCCAGGGTTTCCTCCAGTGAGGAAGAGAGAGAACGGATGCCGCCGTAATCCATGAGGTTGTAGTTGCAGTTGGGACATTTTATCTCCTGCTTGGCGGCCAGGTTTTCCACCTGGACCCTGAACTGTTCGTTGCAGTTCTGACACTGAAATATGACTTTCATGCCCTGTCCTCCCTTCCACACTTCTATTCGGCACAGGAAGGCAATTTCCTCTCCGGGGGCCGATTTTCATTTTAATGACGATCATTGCGGCAAAAACCTGGTATTATATTTGCAATAAATTGTTATGAAATGTTATGAAACAAGGACGGAGGGATGGACACGTGGAAAGCATTTTCGATTATTTTCTGCGGCCGAAATCGGTGGCTGTCATCGGGGCTTCCACCAGAACGGGACCGGACAGCTTCAACATCCTGGAAGTAATGAGGGCCAAGGGATGCCGGGCGGAGATTTATCCCGTCAACCCGAAAACAAAAGAAATACTGGGCTTCAGGGTTTATCCCTCCATCCTGGACATACCGGCGGAGATTGATCTGGCTGTCATTGCCACAGGCCGGGAGGCAGTTCCGGAGCTGGTCCGCCAGTGTGTGCAAAAACCGGTGAAGGGCATTGTGATCATCACCCAGGGTTTTGCCGATGCCGATGCTGAAGGCGCAAGGCTGCAGGAAATGATCATGGGCCTGGTTTCGGGCACCGGGGTCAGGGTCATAGGTCCCAACACCCTCGGGGTGGTCAACAACTTTGACAATTTCCTGACCGCTTTTGTCAACGTTCCGCATAAGGCTTCCCCGGTGGGCCTGGTCTGCCAGTCGGGCATGTTCATTAACGGGCATGCGGAAATATTCGGCGGACTGGGATACGCAGTGGATATAGGAAACGCCGCGGATATAGGTTTTAACGAGGTGCTGGAGTTTTACGGGCGGGACGGCCGGATCGGGGTGATTGCCTTGCACATGGAGGGCATCCGGGGCGGCCGCCGGTTCATGGAACTGGCGGGGGAAATCGTCAGGAAAAAACCGGTTGTCGTTTATAAAACGGGCCGGACCGAGGAGGGGGCCCATGCCGCCAGTTCGCACAGCGGTTCCCTGGCCGGGGAGGACCACGTCTACGAGGCGGCATTCAGGCAGGCCGGGGTGATCAGGGCGGAAACCTTTGACGAGCTGAGGGATTTCAGCAAGACCTTTACCATATATAAAAGCGCTCCAGGCAACCGGGTAGCCGTGGTCACCTTCACCGGCGGCGGGGGCATCGCCCTGCTGGACGCCATGGAACAGTGCGGACTGGTGCCCGCCAGGCTGAGTCCCTTGACAATGGAAATGATAAAGGAAATCTTCCCCGGCTGGCTGGAGGTGTCAAACCCCATCGACCTCTGGCCGTCGGTGATGAAGTACGGGTATGAGCGGGTCTATCTTCCGGTTCTCCGGCGGGTGCTGGAGGACCCCGGGGTGGACATGGTGGCCTGCATTTCGGTGGCCCACAGCGTTCCCGGGGATGAAGCGGCCTATGTGGAAAAATTCATCCTGGAGGCGGCCCGGATGCACCCGGAGAAACCGGTGGCCCTGTGGAATTTCGGGTCGGCCAGGAGTTCAATGGCGGCCCACGTGGAGCAGCGGGGACCGGTGGCGGTATATCCCTCCCCGGAGAGGATGGCCAGGTCCCTGGGCGTTCTTTACCGTTATCACCGGCACATCCTGGAGAGGGGGACGCCCGCCGTTGAAACAGCCGGTCCTGCGACAGCGGTGGTGGCCGGACTGTGGGAGAAAAGGAGCGCCCTGCTGGGGGAAGAGGCCATGAATATATTGGGCAAGGCGGGAATTCCCACGGTCCGGGGAAAACTGGCCCGCGACCTGGAGGAAGCCCTCGAGGCAGCCGGTGAAATAGGCTTCCCGGTGGCCTTGAAAGCGGTGGCCCCGGAGATAATTCACAAGACCGAAGCGGGTGGGATCAGGCTCGACATAAGGGACCCGGAGGGCCTGGAGAACGCCTGGCGGTCCATGATGGCCGAGGTCGGGCGAAAGGTCCCGGGGGCCAGGGTGGACGGTGTGCTGGTCCAGAAATACGCCGCCGGCGGTATCGAGCTCATACTGGGGTCCAAAAGGGACCGGGAATTCGGGCAGGTGCTGGTTTTCGGCCTGGGCGGAATATACGCCGAGGTGCTGAAGGATGTCGCCTTTCGCATTGCCCCGGTTTCCAGGGCTGAGGCTCTGGAGATGGTGAGGGAGACCCGGGCCTACAGGATTTTGACCGGCGCCCGGGGCCAGGAACCGGCTGACATGGAGGCCCTGCTGCGGACCATCGTTGCCCTGTCGGAACTGGCGGCCTCCAACCCGGAAATAAACGAAATCGACATCAACCCGCTGCTGGCCACGCCAGGGGGGGTTGTGGCCCTGGACGCCCGGATCATATAATAAGGCAGCGGCACGTGGAATACGGGCTGGCACAGGCAATTGGAGATTTGTGCCGGGGTGCGTTTGGCATGGAGAAAAGAAAAGGGAGCTGGTGATTTGATTCGGGAGGTTTTCAAAGTGTAATTTTGAAATTACATTAATGAGGAAGTATTCATGTCACAAAATAACTTTTTTAGGCATATATGGTTTACAGGCACTATACAAAACATTAAAATATGTTGAGAAACTAAAAGACTCTTCATGGAGTGGTATTCTCGACCCGGTGGAATTAAAACCATAAGCATTGTTTTAATAACAGAGGATGTCTTATAATGAGCAGTTCTTTTCATAACTATGACTTTTTATTGCTTAATGTGCCATTAATCAGGCCGGCATGGCCGGTTCCGGCTTTTAGCAGGATATTGCCCAGGTTAAAATCAGAAGGTTTTGTGGGGGATTGGTGGGACGAGAATGTAAAATTTTTTAGGTTTTATTATTCTGAAGAGAAACTCATATGGGCTTATCAGGTTGTTAAAGAAAGATTATCTTGCACTGATAATGTAGATACGGCAAAACATTTAATAAAAATTTTGGAGAAGCCCATAGATTTAATTGTGGAAAGTATAAAGCAGATATCAAGAGAAGAGATATTTTGCGATTTAAAGAGGTATAGGGAAGTTTTTTATAATGTTTTCTACGTTGCCTCTCAATTATTATCATATGCTTATGATATAATTTTTGACTGTAATCAGTTAATTTATAGATCGCCTATTAACCTTAAAGGTTATAACTTTCATAAAGCCAATGACGTAATCAAATTGGTAAACGGTGATTCAAAAAATATAAGCTATAATTTTTTTAAAGAGATCACCTTGCCTGAAATACTGCAAGTGATGCCGAGGGTGATTGGGATTTCAATAAGTTCAGCATTTGAACTTGTTCCAGCCTTTACCCTGGCAAAACTTATAAAGGAAGAAGTGGGCAACAAAGTTCACCTTGTTATGGGGGGCAACTTTTTGTCAAGAATTGAACATAGGTTTAGAAATACTGAAAGAGAAAAAGAAAAATATATTGAATTCTGGAACTGGATGGATTCATATGTTATTTCAAAGGGAGATTTGGCCCTGGCAAAATTGATAAAAGCAGTCTTGTGTAAAGAGGGACTTGATTCTGTTCCAAATCTTGTTTATAAATTGCCGGATACTATCAGGGAAACCACATTCCAGTACGGGCCAGGTATTAATGAGCTTCCCCATACAGATTATGGGAGTATTCTGGACAATAAACATCTTTATTTTGTGCCTCCAAAGTTTCTGACTATTCCAATTTATGCGTCGATTGGTTGCTCTTATGCAAAATGTACTTTCTGTGCAATCGATAAAATGTCAGGAAATTATCATGCTAATTTGAGAGTAAAAAATAAAAATGGCGTGAAAGTTTTGGTTGGGAATGAGGAAGAGTTTGATTTCTATAGAAAGCCTGAAAAAGTATATGATGAAATAGTTGCATTGAAGAAAAAACATAATATTAATTTTTTTTCGTTTAATGATGAGACAGCAGATATTGATTTTCTTCTTGATTTTTGTGATGAAGTTATTAAAAATAAAGAAGAGATTTATTGGCAGGCTTTTGTAAGACTGGAAAATAAGTTGGCCAAGCCGGAAGTTTGTGAAAAATTATATTTTGGCGGGTGCCGGTTGGTAAGAGTTGGTTTCGAATACTTTTCCCAAGAGAAGCTTAACGCGGTGAAGAAGGGATATTCTTTAAAGAAGCAGTATGACATAGTAAAAAATCTTAATAGTGCAGGAATATGGGTACATGCTTATTTTATGTTAAGCGGAGAAGATGATTTTCAACAGATCATGTCTTTTATTAATAATAATGATTACTTTGCCTTATTGCATTCACTTGAATTCTTCTCATTTGTTAAAGACAGACATTCCCTCGATATATTAGAAGGCTTGAAGTCAGGTAAATATAAGCATGAAGATGTCGACAGCCAATTTCCAGAATTTCGAATATGGTGCGATGAAAATATAAAAGCAAGAGAATTAGTTGTTGAAATTGACCAATTTTCCAGAAAGAACTTTCCTGTTTATAGTTTGGTATGTGAGCCATGTGAAGTGGCATATTTTGCACCTTTAAATTATATTCATGGATTGACTAAAATAATTGAAGAATCTAAAAAAATTATGAGAGGTGAGTGCATTAATGATAAATGAGATAAAAACAAAAAGGTTAAATACTTTTAAAAAAAGGCTTTTGGAGTTGGAAATAGATGCTGCTGTCCTTGTTCTTTCCAGGGATATTTTTTATTATACCGGAACGGCGCAGCCTTGTATTCTCGTAGTAACACAGGATGATTACTTTTTAATCGTAAGAAGGGCGCTGGATTTTGTGTTAAGGGAAACATGGATAAATAAGAGTAAGATTCTCGATAACGGCGGTTTTAAGGATGTGTTAATTAAATTAAAAGAAATGGGTATTAATAAAGGAAAATTAGGGTTGGAACTGGATGTTATTCCTGCGGATATGTTTTTAAAGATAATGAATATATTTGCCGGTTTTGAACCGGTTAATATTTCAGAGGAAATTATAATGCAAAGAATGAAAAAGGATCAGGAAGAAATCGGACTGATCAGAACGGCCTGCAAGATCATGAATGCCGGCCACCGGAGGGTGCTTGAAGTGCTTTCCGGGGGAATGACGGAACTGGAACTGGCGGCGGAAGTGGAGTGTGCCCATAGAAAAGCGGGGCACGAAGGAGTATTGTCAATGAGGAACTTTGATTTTTATATAAGCCGCGGCCCGCTTTCTTCCGGTGAAAATTTGTTTAAGGTAAGCGGTTTTTCAAATACCATCACCGGCACGGGGCTCAGTCCGGCAGTGCCCGCCGGACCTTCTTTAAGGAAAATAAACCCCGGAGACACAGTTATAGTTGATATACCCACCTGTCACCGGGGCTATCATTGCGACGAGACGCGCACGTATGTTTTGGGCAGGGCCGGTGCCGAAGTTGCGGATTTATTCAAGTCTCTCAGGGAGATTTCGGACAACGTCATAGGTTTTCTAAAGGACGGAGTGAAATGCAGTGAGGTGTTTGGTATAGCCCATTCCTGCGCCCGCCGGCTGGGCGTCGAAGACTATTTTCTGGGGCTGGCGCCCAGGAAGGGCAACTTTGTCGGTCACGGAATAGGCCTGGACGCCAACGAGCCGCCCATACTATTTGAAAAATCGGACTTTGTATTAAGAAGCGATTTCGTGGTAACCATAGAGATTCATCTGACACACCCGGAACATGGCGCGGTAAAGCTGGAAGACATGGTTTTAATTAATGAAAGAGGGTGCGAAATTCTTTCCGTCACCGAAAGGGAGCTGTTTGTAGTATAGCCCCTTGGATGAGAGTTTAAAACCGTGAAAACAATAGAAAAGGGGAAACGGTGCGTTTCCCCGGACATTTATTCAGGATTCTTAATTTAAGCGGAAGTTATTTTCCAAGAAGACCGAAGGCCAGCATCTTCCGGCGGACGAAGGCCAGCTGCGACTGCAGGGGCAGCTGCATGGGGCAGTTGTCATCGCAGGCCATCAGGGCCATGCAGCCGAAGGCGCCCTCGTCCGATCCGATGACGTCGAAGTACTGCTGCGGCGTTCTTTCGTCCCTGGGATCCACCATGAAGCGGGCCACCCGGTTGATCCCGGCGGCGCCCAGGAAGTCCTCCCTGATGTTGGCCGTGACGCAGCCGGCGATGCAGCAGCCGCACTCGATGCACCGCTCGGCCTCGTATATTTCCAGGGCGACCCGGTTGTCCATCCTTTCCTCGACGGCGTCAGGGTCGAATTTTTTATCGGTGTGAATCCAGGCCTCGGTTCTCAATTGCAGTTGCCGGAACCAGGTGCCGGTGTCCACCGACAGGTCCCCGATCAGCTTGAAGACCGGGAGCGGCATCAGGGTAATGGTTCCCTTCAGGTCGCCGGTCAGGGTCTTGCAGGCCAACCGCGGCCGGCCGTTTATGATCATGGCGCAGGACCCGCAGATGGCGGCCCGGCAGACGAAGTCGAACATCAGGGAGGGGTCCAGATCCTCGCGGATTTTGTTCAGCGCCGTGAAAATGGTCATGCCCGGCACTTCTTCAATGACGTAATCCTGCATGAAGGGCTTTTTTTCCGGCGTGTTGGGGTTGTACCTGAAGATACTGAATTTACGCTGCTTGGTGCTCATTTTGCCCTCCTTCAAATGGGGACATTCCACCGGTTCCCCCAGATTTGTGATCAGTCAGAAAGAGGAGGCGTGTCCCCTTTCATTGTCCGTTCGCCTTATTTCCGCCCGTTGAAGCGGCCGAGGACTCGCCGTAGCCGCGGTCCCCCGGAGGCAGTTCGGTTATTTTCACCGGCTCGTACCTGAGTTCGGGCAGGTCGGCGCCTTCCTTCCAGTAGGCCAGGGTGCGTTTCAGCCAGTTAACGTCATCCCGCTTGGGATAGTCTTCCCTGGCGTGGCTGCCGCGGCTTTCGGTACGCGTCAGGGCTCCGTATGAAATGCACAGGGCCAGCCGCACCATCCCCGGCATGCGCAGGGAAGTGGTCAGTTCCGGGCTGGCCCATTTTCCGTCGGACCGCAGCCCGATTTTCTGCGCCCTCTCGTGCAGTTCCTGGAACTTGGCCACCGCCTTCTGCAGGTCCGGGCCGTTTCTGAAAATGCCCACGTAGTCCATCAGGGTCTGCTCCATTTCCCTCCGGATCTGGTAGACGTTTTCCTTGCCCAGCCGGCCCGCGATCAGGTCGTTGATGCGTTCCTGCTGTTTCCTGGCGAACCCCTGCACCAGGCTGTGGGAATAATTCAGCACGGCGTCCCGGGCGTATTCGGCCACCTTTCGGCCCACCACCCAGCCGCTGACGATGGTCTCGGCCAGGGAATTGCCTCCCAGGCGGTTGAACCCGTGCAGGTCCCAGCAGGCCGCCTCGCCCACCGCGAAGAGGCCTTTCAATCCGTAGGCCGCCCCGTCGATGTTGGTCCTCACCCCGCCCATGCTGTAGTGCTGGGTGGGCCGCACCGGGATCAGGTCTTTCACCGGGTCGATGCCGTTGAAGTTCATGCAGATGTTTTTGATTTCCCGAAGGTTCGTATTTATGTGCTTGGCCCCCAGGTGCCTGATATCCAGCCACAGGTGGGGCCCGTAGGGGCTGTCCACGCCGTAACCCTTCCGGATATGCTGGATCATCCGGCGGGACACCACGTCCCGGGAAGCCAGCTCTTTTTTCACGGGCTCGTAATCGGGCATGAAGCGGTGGAGGTTCTTGTCCAGCAGGTAACCGCCGTCACCCCGTGCACCCTCGGTGATCAGTATCCATACCGGGACCATGCCGGTCGGGTGAAACTGGACGGCCTCCATGTTGCCCAGGGGTACGATGCCTGTGTCCAGGGCGATGGACATGCCGGTGCCCTCGTTGATGATGGCGTTGGTGGAGGCGCCGTAGAGCCTGCCGTATCCCCCGGTGGCGATGACGGTGGCCCTGGCCAGGTAGATTCTCAGTTCACCGGTCCTCAGGCACCGGGCCACCACTCCCAGGCAGGTCTCCCCGTCGTGGATAATGGAAATGGCCTCGGTCCGGTCGTGGACGGTGATGCCCAGCTTGATCACCACGCTGTCCACGGTGTACTGCATGCTGTGCCCGGTGCCGTCGGCCGTGTAGCAGGTGCGCCACTTGGCGGTTCCTCCGAAGTCCCGGGCCGTGATCAGGCCTTCTTTTTCCTTTTTGTCCTCGATTTCCCTTCCGTCCGGGAGCACCTTCCTGCCGGCCACCACGCGGCTCCAGGGAACCCCCCAGTGGGCCATCTGGCGGATAGCCTTGGGCACGGTTTCCACGAACAGGCGGGCCACATCCTGGTCGCAGCCCCAGTCGGAACCCTTGACGGTATCGGCGAAGTGGATGTCGGTGTTGTCTCCCTCGCCCATGGCGCAATTGCCCAGTGACGCCTGGCAGCCCCCCTGGGCGGCGGTGCTGTGCGAACGCCGGGGCGGCACGAGGCTCAGGATGATTACGTCCAGGCCGCGGGACGCCGCTTCTATGGCCGCCCTTTCACCGGCAAGGCCGGCCCCGGCCACCAGTACATCCGTGACAATGACAGTGTAATTCATCATACCGCACCTCCCAGCTCGTACATCACCCAGAGGGCGGCCAGGCCCAGGGCCAGTATGACCGCGGTAATCATCTTGGTTACGTAGCCCAGGGGCTTTCTCGGAAACCAGCCCCACTTGACGAACTGGCGGTAGATGCCGAAGCCGGCGTGGTACTCGCCAAGCAGGAGCAGGACCAGGTAAAACCACCAGAAGGAGTGCATCCGGTCGGCGCTGGTCATCGCTCTGATCGGCCATCCGGTGATCACCATCCACATGTGGATGCTTCCCAGGGCAAAGATGGCGGCCCCGGTAATCACCTGGAACACCCAGATCCAGGTGTCGGTGCCCTTAAGCATCCTGGCGTGCCGCCAGATGATCTTTTGTTCCTGGTAGCGGGTGGGCAGCCTCCGGCCGGCGGCTAAAATATGCGTGACAAATACCAGGATAATGAAGGGTATCCCCACGTAGGACAGGTAATAGTCGTCCAGGAACTGGGAGAGGGTGTTGAAGGTCTGTTTGCCCAGAAGGATGGTGGCCACGAAGATCATGTGCGTCCACAGGAACCCCACCAGCGTTACGCCGGTCAGCAGTTCCACCAGGTCGTAGTAGAGTTCGGCCCTGGGGTTTCTGGTCAATAGTTTTTGTGCCTGCATGTCAGTCTCCTTTCGTAAAAAATTTAAATAAAGTCTTTTTCAAAGAACGGAAGCCGGACATGAACGCCGCCAGAAATGGTGACTAACGCAAGATTGGTGCCAGTCCCGGGGGCGGGAAAATGGTTTTGAAAAAATACAGTGTTTTCTGCATTTTTCAAGATGTGGGCGCAGGCATGGGCCGGCCGGAAAGCCTCTAATTCTCTAAATTTTAGAAAAAGAATTTATAGAGCCTTGAAAAATTAACCTTCAAACCGGTTCGGGCCTTTCAGTGCGCCGGTATTCCGGGCCGGAGAGTTTCCAAGACTTAAAAACCGCTTGGCTATCTCATTATATCAGAACGCCTCCCGACTTTAAACCGTTTTGGCCTGGCCGGTCATTATTAATGATAAAATTCAGCCGGCCAAAAAAGTTGTCATCATATAAATTTACCTGTATAATAAAAATCAAGAGGTTGGTCCGGAGGTGCTGCCGGTGAAAGGGATTGTGAATGGTCACCACAAGCACAAAGCTGATTTTAAGTTGGAGGAAATAGGCTGCCTGGCGGTGGACATCGCCGGTTATTTAACCGTTTCAATACTGATGGGAATGCTTTTTATCAACGTCTTCGGCCCGGTGGCGTAAGGTTTTATGGCAAAACCGGATTCGTTAGGGTATAACACGGCCGTGTACTGCATGCGGGCGTGTTTTGTTTTTTTCCGGTACCGATTCTTGCGTAGTGACAAAAATTGACCCGGCGCCGCCGCCGGAACAGGGATCTTTTTTTCCGGTATGATTTTTGAATAGGTTTGAGGAGGACTAACCGCTTTTGAGCAAATAATTTAACAAGGGAGGAGATAGAAATGGGCTTCAACTTTGAAAAGCTGGTGGTGGAGAAGGAAAACGGCATTGTGGTGGCTGCCATCAACCACCCGCCGGCCAATGCCATGGCCCAGGGAGTGCTGCGGGACCTGAACCAGTTGCTGGATGACTGCCTGGAAGACGAAAGTGTCAGGGTGATCATCATTACCGGCACCGGTGAAAAGCTTTTCTGTGCCGGGGCGGACATCAGCGAATTCGCCGGCATCCAGGCCGGAAACGCGCCCAAATACAGCGGCAACGACATCTACTTCAAGATTGAGAACTATCCCAAGGTGGTTATCGCCGCCCTGCAGGGAAGCGCCTACGGCGGCGGTCTCGAGCTGGCCTGCGCCTGCCACCTGAGGATCATGGCGGACAGTGCCAAGGTGGGGCTGCCCGAGGTCAAACTGGGGATTATTCCGGGATGGGGCGGCACCCAGCGCCTGCCCAGGTACATCGGAAAGACCAGGGCCTTGGAAATGATCCTTACCGGGGAGCCCATCACCGCCCAGGAGGCTCTGAGTTACGGCCTGGTGAACAGGGTGGCGCCGGCCGGATCGGTGCTGGAAGAAGCCAAAGCCCTGGCCAAAAAACTGGCGGCGGGAGCTCCCATTGCCCAGCGGGAAATCCTCAGGGCCGTCACCAGGGGACTGGAAACAACCCTGGAAGAGGGGGTATACAAAATCGAGGCGGCCGGTAGTGCCGCGGTTTTCGCCAGCGAGGACGCCAGGGAGGGGGCCGTGGCCTTTTTCCAGAAGAGGCCGCCCAACTTCAAGGGAAGATAATAATGTCCCCGTTAAATAATTTAACTCAGGTGTTAATTATATAAACGCTGCTTTACCGCAACCGGCCATATATTTTGTTTTTTCGGATCGGGTTATCCGGTCCGTTTTTATTTTTTTATCTAAAAACAGGCCTGGAGACTGTTGGTACAGAGATTGCTTCTGTGATGAACAACGGTTTAAAAGAGATTTTCAACAAAACTTTATAAGAAGGAGGAGAAATAATTGCGCACAGCCCAACAGTACCTCGAAAGTCTCCGTAATATGAAGCCCAATGTTTACATGAACGGCCAGATCATCCAGAGGGACGATCCCCGGCTGATGGGGGGCATAAATGTAATTTCAACAACCTTTGATTTTGCCGCTGACCCCGGTTATGCCGGCCTGGTGACCGCCAAGTCCCACCTCACCGGGAAGACCATCAACCGTTTCACCCATGTTCACCAGAGCGTGGACGACTTGCTGAAGAAGCAGGAAATGACCCGCTTCCTTTGCCAGCAGGTGGGGGGCTGCATCCAGCGGTGCATGGGGATTGACGCCACCAACGCCCTCTCGGTGGTGACGAAGGACTGTGACAACGCGCTCGGCACCGATTATCACCAGAGATTTCTGAAGTGGCTGGAATACTTCCAGGAGAACGACCTGGTGGGGTGCTGCGCCCAGACGGACGTCAAAGGCGACCGGTCAAAGCGGCCCCACGAGCAGGTGGACCCGGACCTTTACGTCAGGATAGTGGAAAAGCGGGACGACGGGATTGTCGTGCGGGGAGCCAAAAACCACATTACCATCGCTCCCTACGCCGAAGAAATTATCGTGGTTCCCACCAGGATGCTTACCGAGAAGGACGCCGACTACGCCGTGGCCTTCGCCATTCCGGCAGACACCCCGGGAGTCAAGCTGGTTACCCGGGCCACCATGCCCCGGGAGCGCAAGTACATAAAAACCGGCAGAGTGATAGGGTCGGCCGACTGTTTCGTGATTTTCGACGATGTATTCGTACCCAGGGAAAGGGTGTTTCTGTGCGGGGAGCACATGTTCGGCGGCATGCTGGCCCTGATGTTCGCCCTTTACCACCGGCACAGCTACACCGGCTGCAAGCCGGCCACCACCGACGTGATCATGGGTCAGGCCGCCCTGGTGGCGGAATACAACGGCATCGAGAAGGCTCCCCACGTGCGGGACAAACTGGCGGACATGGTGGCGGTGGCCGAACTGGTATACGGCGCCGGCATCGCTTCGGCGGTCAAGGCCAAGCGGGCCGCCTCCGGGACCTACGTGCCGGACGTGGTCTTCGCCAATGTGGCCCGCTACCACGCCGGGGTAAAACTGTACCACGAATTCGAGACACTGGCCGACCTGGCGGGCGGCCTGCCGGCCACCCTGCCGCCGGAGGAGGATTTCTACAGCCCGGAAACCGGTCCGCTGCTGCACAAGTACATCATGCGCAATCCCAAAATCAGCGCCGAGAACCAGCACCGCCTTTTCCGCCTGCTAAGCGACACCCTGTGCTCGGCCCACTCCGGAGTGATGCAGGTGGCCGGGCTGCACGGCGGAGGGTCGCCGATCATGGAGAAAATAGCCATTATGGGCACTTACGACATGGAATCCAAGAAGAAACTGGCCAAATATCTGGCCGGAATAAAAGACTAAAATCATATTAAACCGGAGGTTTCTTTATGCGTACCGTTCAGCAGTATATCGACAAGCTTCGTTCAATGAGGCCCAACGTCTACATGGGAGGCAGGCTGGTGCCCAGGGACGACCCCCGCTTCATGGGAGGCATCCGCACCATCGCCACCACCATTGAGTGCGGCCTGGACCCGCAATACTCGGACCTGATGACCGCCAGGTCCCACCTGACGGGCAAGACCATCAACCGATACACCCACGTTCACCAGAGCGTGGAGGACCTCCTGAAAAAGCAGGAGATGACCCGGTTCCTGTGCCGGAAGGTGGGCGGCTGCATCGACCGCTGCATGGGAATTGACGCCACCAACGCCCTTTCGGTGGTGACCAAGGATTGCGACAATGCGCACGGGACCGATTATCACCAGAGATTTCTGAAGTGGCTGGAGTACTTCCAGGAAAACGACCTGGTGGCCGCCTGCGCCCAGACCGACGTCAAGGGTGACCGGTCAAAGAGGCCCCATGAGCAGGCAGATCCGGACCTGTACGTTCACGTGGTGGAAAAGCGGGACGACGGGATCATCGTCCGGGGCGCCAAGAACCACATTTCAATCGTTCCCTACGCCGACGAAATCATCGTGGTGCCCACCAGGGCCCTGACCCAGAAGGACGCCGACTACGCCGTGGCATTCGCCATTCCGGCCGACGCCGAGGGGGTCAAGCTGGTCACCAGGGCCACCGGAACCAGGGAGCGGAAAATTCTCACCGGCAGTGTGGGCCAGTACCAGGTGGACTGCTACGTGATCTTCGAGGACACTTTCGTGCCCTGGGAAAGGGTGTTCCTTTGCGGGGAGCACATGTTCGGCGGCATGCTGGCCCTGATGTTCGCCCTCTACCACCGGCACAGCTACACCGGCTGCAAGCCGGCGGTTTCGGACTGCCTGATGGGCCAGGCGGCCCTGGTGGCGGAGTACAACGGGATTGAAAAGGCGCACCACGTCAGGGAAAAGCTGGCAGATTACGTGGCGGTGGCCGAGCTTGTTTACGGCGCCGGCATAGCTTCGGCGGTTAAGGCCAGGCGGGCGGCCTCGGGCACCTATGTCCCGGACCCCGTTTATGTGAACGTGGCCCGCTACCACGCCGGGGTGAACCTTTACCACGAGTTCGAGATGCTGGCCGACCTGTCCGGCGGCCTCCCGGCAACGCTGCCGCCGGAGGAGGATTTCTTCAGCCCGGAAACCGGCCCGCTGCTGCACAAGTATATCATGCGCAACCCCAAAATAAGCGCCGAGAACCAGCACCGCCTGTTCCGCCTGCTGAGCGACACCCTTTGTTCGGCCATGGGCGGAGTGGCCCAGGTGGGCGGGATGCACGGCGGGGGGTCGCCGGTGATGGAGAAGATTGGCATCATGGCGGCCTACGACATTGAGGCCAGGAAGAGGCTGGCCAAGCAGCTGGCCGGGATCAGGGATTAAGCCTCTATCAGAAGCTGCCAGCTGGAAGCTGGTCGGGAGGTTGTTTTCAGTTGACTGCCCGGGAAATTAAAAACATAACGGTGATTGGCGCCGGCACCATGGGACACCAGATAGCCCTGGCGGCCGCCCTGTCGGGATACTCGGTCACGTGTGCGGACGTAAGCGGCGAACAGCTGGCCAGGGCCCGGAAATTTGTGGACACCTACCTGCCGCAAAGGGTGGCCCGGGGCAAGCTGTCCCCCGGGGAGGCAGCCGAGGCCGGGAAAAACCTGGTTTTTTCCCAGGACGTGGACGAATCGGCGGCCCGGGCCGATCTGGTCATTGAATCGGTGCCGGAGATTCTTGAATTGAAGCGCCGGGTGTTTTCCCGCCTGGATAAAGTCTGCCCGGACCACGCCATCCTGGTCACCAACAGCTCATTTATAGTATCCTCCAGGATTGCCGACGCCACCGGCAGGCCGGACAGGGTCTGCAACATGCACTTTTTTAATCCCCCGCTGCACATGAAGCCGGTGGAGGTGGTCAAGGGGCCCCACACTTCGGAAGAAACCGCCGCCGCCGTGGTGGGGGTATGCAGAAGAATGGGCAAGGTGCCGTTCCTGCTGCACAAGGAGGTAAAAGGCTTTCTGATCAACAGGGTCCTTTCGGCGACCCACAGGGAAGCCCTTTTTCTGTACGATATGGGTGTGGCCTCCATCGAGGACATAGACAAAGCCATCCAGTACGGGCTGGGCCACACCATACCGCCCTTTCGCCAGATGGACCTGATCGGCCTCGACCTGATCCTGAACATAGACATGGAGCACTACCGGGAAACGGGGGACCCGGTTCACAAGCCGTCGCCGGTGCTGGTGGAAAAGGTGGTCAGGGGCGAACTGGGCCGCAAGACCGGAAAGGGTTTTTACGACTACTCGGACATGCTGGCGGGGCGCGGATACTAGAAGGCCGGGGGTGGCGGAGTGGCCAGGAAGATCAGGCTGGGGGTTTTCTCACCGTACCCCGAATTTACGGAACTGGCCGGGGAAATCGTCAGGGAATTCGATAACGCGGAAATCATCGTAGAGGAAAAAATTCTGGATGACGCCGTGGAGGCGGCCAGGGATTGGGCGGAGAGAGACCTGGTGGAGGCCGTCGTGGCCAGGAATCCCACCGCCCAGATGGTGGCCGGCAGGGTGGACCTGCCGGTGTCCGCAGTGGAGATTACCGACTTCGACATAATCAAGACTCTTCACCGGGCCAGGAGTCTTTACGGGGAGTCCATGGCCTTCATCACCTACGACCACAGGCCGGCCGAGTATGATTTCGATCTTTTCAAGGAGATTTTGGGATTTGATTTCAGGGTTTATCATTACCGGGACAACCAGGGCCTGTATGACAGCATCGACCTTGCCTGCCGGGAAGGGATAAAGACTCTGGTGGCCACCGGCGCCTGCATTGTCAACAAGGTGAAGGCGTGGAACGTCAACGGGATTTTTGTGGCCAGCGGCAAGGCCCCTGTATATGAGGCCTTTGCCAACGCCATCAGAATGGCTGAACTCCGGCGGGAGAACAGGCACTTCATCAACCGCCTGGGTTCCATCCTCAACAGCATCAGCGACGGAGTCCTGGCCCTGGACGAGGCGGGAAAAGTGTTCTTTTGCAACCCGCTGGCGGAAAGGCTCCTGGGTATCAAGTCCAGGGAAGTGCTGGGCAAAAAAGTGGATGTGCTGCTTAAGCACGAGGCCCTTAGGAAGATATACCGGGACGGGCAGAGAGCAAACGGAGACCTGGTCAGGCTGGATGCCGGAAAAGAGCTGCTGGTGAACCGCGTCACTTTTAACGTGGGCGGGGGTCAGTGCCTGGTTATAAATTTCCAGGTGGTCAGCGCCATCGTGCAGATGGAGGAAAAAATAAGGCAGGAACTGTACGCCAAAGGCCTGGTGGCCAAGTACAGCTTCAGCGACATATGCGGGGACAGCAGGTTGATCAGGGAAACCATCGATCAGGCCAGGAAATTTGCCAGATCCCATTCCACCGTGCTTATCTCGGGTGAAAGCGGCACAGGCAAGGAGCTGTTTGCCCAGAGCATGCACAATGAAAGCGACAGGCGCAACGGCCCCTTTGTTGCCGTTAACTGCGCCGCTCTCCCCGAAACTCTTTTGGAAAGCGAACTTTTCGGCTATGAGGAAGGCGCTTTCACCGGGGCCAGGCGGGGGGGCAAGCGGGGGCTGTTTGAGATTGCCCACGGGGGGACCATATTTTTGGACGAAATAGGGGAATTGGGCCCCCAGCTCCAGGCCAGGATACTGCGGGTAATCCAGCAAAAGGAAGTCATGCGGGTGGGCGGGGGGCGGGTAATACCGGTGGATGTGAGGATCATCACGGCCACGAACCGCAATTTGTTTGAAGCCGTGCAGAAGGGATCGTTCCGGGAGGACCTTTTCTACCGGCTGAATGTTCTTCCCCTTAAGGTGCCGCCATTGAGAAGGAGGCCGGAGGACATTCCGGTGCTTTTTAACCACTTCCTCAGGCGCCGGGGTGATAAAAGGGTTCCTTCCCAGTTCCCCCAGCATGTGACGGAGAAAATGAAGAGGTACTCCTGGCCAGGAAATGTCAGGGAGCTGGAGAACTTCGCGGAAAGGTACTGCGCTCTCGGAGAAGACGATTTTGAATATTTCAGCACCCTAAGGGGACTGATCAGCCGGCTGTTCGGCGAGGATGGCGGGGAAAGGCCCACAAAACACAGGATTGTGGTGGAACTGGGCACCTTTGACCAGATAGAGAGCCAGATTATTGAGCAGCTGGCGTGCCTCTTTCCAAATTCCAAGGGCGACCTGGCCAAAGTGCTGGGCATCAGCCGGACAACCCTGTGGCGAAAGCTCAAGGCTTCGGGGGTTCAGATCAACTGATTTGGGCCAGATCTGCGGAAAAATTCTAATTTTGAAACAAAGCCTGTTTAATATATGAACATTCATTCATCGCCCGGATGCCGAACCGCCGGCTTTATATCGTCAAGAGCTGGCATGTCCGTTGCAAATGTTTAAATTTTATATAACTTTCGACGGAGGTGTATCTATGGACTTTCCCAGACCCTATCTGAAGGTGTATGAATCCGGTGGAGTGGACTGGGACGTAAAAATCGACCCCAAGCCCCTGCATACCCTGGTGTTTGAGTCCGCCAAGAAGTTTCCAGACAAGACCGCCCTTATCTTTTACGGGCACAAGATAACCTTCGCCCAACTGGCGGGCTGTGTTACCCGGGCCGCCTCGGTTTTTCATGATCTGGGCCTGAAAAAAGGGGACAGGGTTTCAATCATGCTGCCCAACTGCCCCGATTTTGTCATTGCCTACTACGCCGTCCTCAGCCTGGGCGGGATCGTGGTCAACACCAATCCCATGTATGTTGAGCGGGAGATCGAACACCAGGTCAATGATTCCGGGTCCAGGATGATTTTGGTTTACGCGGATATCTACCCCAGGGTTAAAAACGTCCGGGCCAACACGCCCCTGGAGAAGGTGATCCTGACGGGATTTGCCGGGAAGCCGGAAACCATGCCCGACGATACCCTCTGGTTCCCGGACTTTTACGCGGCCGATCGCAAGCCGGCGCCGCCGGTGGAGATTGACCCGCTGGAAGACCTGGCGGTTTTGCAGTACACAGGGGGCACCACGGGGGTCTCCAAGGGGGCCATGCTCACCCACGCCAACCTGTATTCCAACGCCATGCAGACTAATTACTTCTTTATCGGGGAGGAAAAGAAGGAACTTATTCTTACCGTACTCCCGCTGTTCCACGTTTACGGCATGTCGTCGTGCATGAACCTGGCCATGGCCAGCGGGAAGACCATTATCCTGGTACCCAGGTTCGTGCCCGAAGAAATATGTAAGATCATCAGTGAGTACAAACCGACATTTTTCCCAGGCGTGCCCACCATGTTCGTGGCCATAAGAAACCACCCGGCCTTCAAGGACCCGCACAACGTGATGGTTTACAACTCAGGGGCGGCTCCCCTGCCGGTGGATGTCTGGCAAAGCTACAACAAGCTGTTTGAGGGGAGCAACACCGTGATGAGCGAGGGTTACGGCCTGTCCGAGGCTTCGCCCACCACTCACTGCAACCCCATCTTCGGCGAGACCAAGGTGGGCAGCATAGGAATTCCGTTCCCCCTGACAGACGCCGCCGTGGTGGACGCCGAGACCGGGACCAGGGTGATGCCCGTGGGAGAGGTGGGAGAGTTAATCATCAGGGGGCCCCAGGTGATGAAGGGGTACTGGAACATGCCCGACCAGAGCGCCAAGACCCTTCGCAACGGGTGGCTGTACACCGGCGACATGGCCAGGATGGACGGGGACGGGTACTTCTATATTGTTGACCGGAAGAAGGACATGATCCTGGCCGGAGGTTACAATATTTACCCCCGGGAGGTGGAAGAGGTTCTCTTTACCCACCCGAAGGTACAGGAGGCCGTTGTGGCCGGGATACCCGACGCCTACCGGGGAGAGACAGTAAAGGCCTACGTGGTCCTTAAAGAAGGGGAGACCGCCACCGAGCAGGAAATCATCGACTATTGCCGGGAAAAGATGGCTGCCTTTAAAGCTCCCAAAACGGTGGAATTCCGGAAGGAACTGCCCAAGTCGGCGGTGGGCAAGCTGCTGCGCAGGATACTGGTGGAAGAGGAGAAAAAGAAAATGTCATAATGAATTTTCGGGACAGAGTCTGGAAGGGAAAAGGAAATCTGCCGGCTTACACCCGCCGGCAGTTTTTCTTTTTCCGATTCCCGCTTTTACGCTCCAAGGTAGGCCTTTTTCACCAGGCTGTTGTTCAACAGTTCGCGGCTTGGTCCTTCCAGGACCAGCCTGCCGTTTTCCAGCACGTAGCCGCGCTGGGTTATCATCAACGCCATGTGGGCGTTTTGTTCGGACAGAAAAACAGTGGTTCCCATTTCATTGATGGTTTTGATAATCTCGGCGATCTTCCGGACCACCAGTGGTGCCAGCCCCATGGAGGGTTCGTCCAGAAGCAGCATGTCCGGCTGGGACATGAGCGCCCTGCCGATGGCCAGCATCTGCTGCTCACCCCCGCTGAGGGTGCCGGCCATTTGGTTTGTTCTTTCTTTAAGAATGGGGAACAAATCATAAACCTGATTTAACGTTCTCTCCACTCCCTTTGGGTCTTTTCGCCGGGTGTAGGCTCCCAGCATCAGGTTCTTGCATACCGAGAGCTGCGGGAAAAGCTGGCGGCCTTCGGGACAGAGGGATAGGCCCATTCCCACCACCGAGTGGGCGGGCAAACGGCTGATTATTTCACTCCTGAATTCGACGCTTCCCCGGGAAGGCTTCAAGACACCGGCGATGGTCCGGAAAAGAGTGCTTTTTCCGGCCCCGTTGCTTCCCAGCAGGGCCACGAACTCCCCTTTTTTAATCTCCAGGGAAACCCCGCGGACGGCCTCAAAACCCCCTATGACAGTGGTAACATCCTTTAGTCTAAGCAACGTACTCCCTCCCCAGGTAGGCCTCGATCACGGCCGGGTTTGTGCTTATCTCCCCGGGTGTTCCCTCCGCCAGCTTGTTTCCGTAGTTCAGGACCACTATCCGGTCCGCCAGGTCCATAACCATGTTCATCTTGTGCTCAATAAGGCAGACGGTAATTCCGGCCGCCTTGATTTTTTTTATCAACTGGGTGATCCCGTCGGTGTCTTCCTGGATTAGGCCGCCGGTGGGTTCGTCCAACAGGATCGCTTTGGGTTCGCCGGCCAGGGCCACGCCTATGGCCAACCGTTTTTGCTCCTCCTGGGAAAGGGTGGAAACAAAGTCAAAAGCCTTATCGGTCATGCCGATGAAATCCAGAACCTCCAGCACCCTGGCCATGGTTTTTTCCCTGTCCTCCTTCCAGCGGCGGGTGTGAAAAATGGTGCTCCAGAATCCGCTGGCGGTGCGCATCCTGTAGCCGATGGCCAGGTTGTCCGCCACCCTCAACTGGTTGAACAGGGTGGTGGTTTGAAAGGTCCGGGTGATACCCATTTGAGCTATGCGGTGGGGTTTTAGCCCGGTAATATCCTGGCCCTCCAGGAAAACGCGCCCTGAAGTGGGGCGGAGTATACCGCTGACCAGGTTGAACAGGGAGGATTTGCCCGCTCCGTTCGGCCCGATGATGGCCAGTATTTCCCCCCGGTCAACGTTGAAGGTCACGTCGTTTACTGCCACCAGCCCTTCAAACCGCTTGGTGAGATTTTCCACTTGCAGTAACGACATTCTTTCCATCCCCCTTTCTGAGCCGATAACGGGTCTTGATCCTGTGCTGCAAGCTCTCGATGCCGCCCATCAGCCCCCTGGGGAAATAAATGATGACGATGATCAGCAGCACCCCGAAGATAATCAGCCGGTAATCCTCCAGGAACTGCAGGTATTCCATCAGCAGGGGAAAGGCGAAGGCTCCTAGTATGGGCCCGGCCAGGGTGGCGGCCCCGCCCAAAAGCAGGTAGACCAGCCAGTTGAAGGTGTGGTTGAAGGAAGCGGTGCTGGGGCTGATGCTTCCGATCAGGCTGGCGTATATTCCTCCGGCCATCCCGGCAAAAAAGTTTGCCACCATGAAAGAAATGATCTTGGTGGCGAACGTGTTTATTCCCACCGCCTCGGCCAGGGGTTCATTGTTGCGGACCGACATGAAGCTCAGTCCCTGCAGTGAATGGACCAGACGGTGCATGACAAACAGGGTCAGCAGCAAAAAGGCCAGGACAAGGTAATACTGTGATATCTGGCTGCTGAATTCAAAACTGCCTATTTTGGGCCGTGGAATGCCCAGCAGCCCGGTATGCCCACCGGTGAGTTCCACCCAGTTGCCGATGACGATGGAGATGATCACCCCGAAACAGAGGGTGGCGATGGCAAAATACGAACCGCGGGTGCGAAGGGTCGGCAGGCCGATCAGAAACCCCACCAGGGCTGAAATGAAGGACGCCAGGGGCAGGGCCAGCCAGAATGAAAGCCCCGCCTTGGTCATCAGGCCCACTCCGTAGGCACCGATGCCGAAGAACCCGGCGTGGGCCAGGGAGGCCTGGCCGGTATATCCAAGGATAAGGTTCAGGCTGAGAGTGGCGATGGAAAAAATCAGGCTCATGATCGCCAGCTGAAAAATATAACGGTCGGTAACGACAAGGGGCAGGGTAACGGCCGCCAGGAGCAGGACCAGGTAGAACCACTTTTCCCTCAGAAATTTTACCGCCACCTCTAGGCAACCTCCCTTCCGAACAGGCCGGTGGGTTTGATGGCAAGTATCAGCAGCAGGGCTCCGAAGGCGAAGACATCCTTGTAGTCAGCCGAGATGTAACCGCCTCCCAGGGCTTCTATGAGGCCCAGTATGTAGCCTCCCACAATGGCTCCCGGAATGCTGCCCAGGCCGCCCAGGATTACGATTATGAAAGCCTTCATTCCCAACAGCGCCCCCATGGCCGGGGAGATCATAAATATCGGGGCCACCATGGTGGCCGCCGCCGCTGCGGTTCCGGTGGATATGGCGAAGGTGAGGGAGGATATCCGGTTTACGTTTATTCCCATCAGCATGGCCCCCTCGCGGTTCTGGGCCACCGCTTCGATGGCTGTTCCCGGGGTGGTCTTCTTGATGAAGATCTGCAGCAGAACAATCATGATTATAGCAACAATGATCAGCAGCAGGCGCTGCTGGGTCATGGTCATGCCGAGAAGCTCTATGGTTCCGGGGTAGGGGTTGGGGATCCGGTGAGCCTGCGGGCCCCAGATGACAACGACTCCCGTTTCCAGGATGATCAGCGCCCCGATGGCCGAAATGAATGAGTTGATGTGCGGCTGGTCCCTTAACGGGCGGTAGACCAGGAACTCCACCACCACTCCGGCCAGGGCCAGGACGAACACCGAGATGAACAGGGCCGGCCAGAATCCCAACCCGTACCTGGTCATGGCGAAAAAGCTGACGTAGGCGCCCAGCATGTACAGGTGTCCGTGGGCGAAATTAGGTATGTGCAGTATGCCGAAAACCAGGGTCAGCCCCAGGGCGACAATGGCGTACGTGCTGCCAAGCATGACTCCGTTAAATATTTGTTGCAAGAAAAGATCCATAGCCCTCTCCTTTTCATTTCTTTTAGCTCAAGCATAATCTGAAGAAGCCGGCATAACCCTGGGGTCCCCAACGACCCAGGTTCATCCGGCGCTGCGATCGATTGAGCTTTAGAAAAAACCGGGCACGGTTTTTTACTGCGGCCCCCCACTCATATTCGGGTGGGGGGCCGCATACAGGGATGCTATTCTTCAACAGTCTTGGGTATAAAGACGTATTGCGAACCGGCTGGCAACTGGGGAACCAGCTTTTTGAATTCATCCTCGGTCTTCAGGTGCCAGATGAGGGACACGGGCGGGGTCAGCTTGCCGTCCTTCACCCTCTGAACCGAAGCGACGGGAATCATCCTTCCGTTGTCGGTGATGCCGAGGTAGTGGACGGGGAAATCATCGCCGGACATCGGGAATGCCTTGGAAAAAGCTGCCCTGATGGCAACCGGGTCATCCACCGTGCCCGCCGCCGACATGGCCCTGGTAAGAGCGTAGAGAGCCATATAATTAAGCGGGTTTTCGGAGGTGGTCACCGGCTTGTTGTACTGCTGCCTGAACTTCTGGTCAAACCCCGGTGTCGCCTTGTAGGGATAGGATTGCACGGCCGAAACTCCCATGGAGCCTTCCAACAGGCTGTAGCCCTTGAGGACATGGGCAATGAAATCGATCTTGGCCTGGTCCACCAGGATGAACTTGCCCTTGAAGCCCAGGTTGCGGGCCTGTTCGATCACCAGGGCGGTGGGGACCGAGGGGCCGCCGATGAGCATAACATCGGGCTTGGCCGCGAGACAGGCAGTAATCATGGCCGAGAAATCGGTTTCGGTGTAATAGTTTGCGGGTTTGTCCGCCACTATTTTGCCGCCTGCTTTTTCCCACTCACTCTTGAAGGCAGCCCTCCACTCGTCGCCGTACGCGCCCAGGGTAACCAGCATGGCTGCGTTTTTGGCGCCTTCTTTAATGAATTCCTGGACAAATGACTTGCAGTATACCGTAAACGGCGGCGGCACCGCCACAACCAGTTTATTGTTCATTTGAACGACCTTGGGCGTGCTGGTATAGGCCATTATGATGAACTCATTGCCCTTTTCCTGGTTGATCTGCATCATCGGGGCAATGGCGTTGAACACCGGGTTGAATATGGCCGGCGTCTTGAACTGGTTGCGGAACCTGCGGGCGTTGTTCACCGCGTTGGTGGGGTCGCCCATGTCGTCTAGTTTTTCCAGCCTGATGGTGTACTTCTGGTTGCCGACGGTGAATCCTCCGGCAGCATTTATCTCCTTGACGGCCATGTCAATACCGTTAAGACAGTCCTGGCCGTATTCCGCCGCCGGGCCGCTGAGCGGGCCGGTGTAACCGATTACCACTTCTTTGGGCTTGTCGCCTGACCCGCCGCCGGCCTGCTTGTCGTCCTTTTTCGACCCGCATCCGGCGGTTACCAGTATTAATCCCAGAACAAGGACCAGAAAAACTCCGTAAAGACGTTTCATTAAAGAAACTCACTCCCCTTTTGATTATTCAGGTGAAAAATATTACGTCGGAACTGCTCCCTCAAACACCTCCCCGGTCAACTAATATGGCCGCCATAGCCTCTAACCGGCACATAGTGTTTTGCGACGGTCATGTGACTGATTGCCTCCTTAAGATTCATAAAAGAGTTTTTGTTAGCAATTGTCAGAATACTTTTACTCAAATATATAGCATAAGACATGCCATGAGGAGGATTGATTCCCAAACAGCATTTAATCGGCTACGAAAGGTTTTTTTTAAGCCTTTAAATGACATCGCTCAACTGGATTTTCTTTATTTTGACGGATGAGGGATTGCCGGGCGGCTTAAAGGCTCAGCGCGGCATGTTTATTTACTGAACGGGCATGTTACTGTTTTGCAACTCCCGGCTAAAGAACAAGGCTGGATGGAAATGCGAGCGGAAGCCTGCATATCAGCTTCCGCTCCCCGGGTCACGGTCTTTTTGTAAAGTGCCTATTCCTCCACCTTCAGATATTTAACTGTTCCGCCGGTTATTTTGACCTGGGCCTTCAGCTTTTCAAAATCGGCCTGGTCATTCTGCCAGTACGCGTACAGGTCGGCGGGCGAATACTTGCCGTCCTTGATCATCTGGACCGAGGCCATGCAGTGCATGCGGCCCTTGTCCGAGATATCGAAGAACTCGCTGGGGAACTTATCCCCGGTCAGGGGGAACGCCTTGGGAAAGGCCGCCCGGATAGCCGGGGCGTCCTCCACCGATCCGGCCGCGGCCATGGCCCTGGCCAGGGCGTGCATGGCACAGTAGTTGAGCGCGGACTCCCAGGTGTTCATCCTCTTGTATGCTTCAGAGTATTTTTTGTCGAACGCCGGGGCCGTCGGGGTCGGGATCTGGGCCACCGCGGCCACGCCGATGGTGTTTTCCATGAGCTTGATGCCCTTGAGGATGTTTTTGTCGATGTAGTCCATCTTGGCCTGGTCCACCAGGATAAAGCCCCCCTTGAAGCCCAGGCCCCGGGCCTGCTCGATGACCAGGGCGGTGGAGGCCGAGGGTCCGCCGATCAGGAGGACGTCGGGCTGAGTGGCCAGCACCGCGGTGAGCTGTGATGAGAAGTCGGTTTCGGTATAGTAATTGGCGGGCTTATCCGCGGTAATCACGCCGCCCTTCCTGGTCCAGTGATCCTTGAAGGCCTGTCTCCACTCGTCGCCGTAGGCCCCCAGGGTCACCACCAAGCCGGCCTTCTTCCAGCCCTGGGACATGGCCAGTTCGGTAAAGGATTGCACGTAGGCTGTAAACGGGGGAGGAATGGCCACCACCAGCTTGTTGTTGAGCTGAACCACCTTTGGGGTGCTGGTGTAGGCCATAATTATGAACTCATTGCCCTTTTCCTGGTTGATCTGCATCATCGGGGCAATGGTGTTGAAAACAGGGTTGAATACCGCCGGCGCCTTGAACTGGTTGCGCAACCTGCGGGCATTGTTCACGGCGTTGGTGGGGTCGGCCATGTCGTCCAGCTTTTCCAGCCTGAACATATATTTTTTGCCGCCCACCGTAATGCCGCCGGCGCTGTTTATTTCGTTAACGGCCATGTCAATTCCGTTTAAGCAGTCCTGGCCGTATTCGGCGGCGGGGCCGCTGAGGGGGCCGGTATAGCCGATGACCACTTCAATGGGTTTTTCGCCTGCCTGGGGGGCCTGTTCCTTTTTGGATCCGCATCCTGCGGCCGTCAGGATCACTCCCAGGATCAGCACCGGGAAAACGACTAAAATACGTTTCATTAAAATACGCTCCTCCTTTCTTTTCTCTTTAATGTTGGCGGATGTGATTATTTGCCGTCTTGAAGCACCTCCCCTTAGCGTAATCGGTTGTCAAGCCCCGGTAAACCCGCGCGGCCGCATGCCGATATTAAAATTTTGCAACAGTAAAAATATTCTGAACCGTCAATTAAATATATCGCAAAAGTCATGCCACGTGGAGGAATAATCCGCCAACAGCATTTAATCAATAATAAAAGGTATATTCCAACCTTTAACGGAAAAAACGGAGGCTCCCATAAACCGGTTATGGGAGCCTCTCATTTTGACCAGGTCTTCAGGTTGTGGTAGTTGGTGTTCAGTGATTCCACCAGCGAGGTCATCAAATCTCTTTCTTCATTTAAAATCTCGGCCCTCATCAGTTCCGCCCGAAAGAAAGGTTCTTCCAGGCAGCGCTCCATCCAGCGTTTTATTCTAGCCAACATCTTATTATCAACTCCTTCTTTGCGAGAATATTGTTACCGTTTGATTTTCATCTTACTCCCGGCAGAATGAAAAATAAATCGCCGGTCCTTCAAATGTTGATAACCGGTGTCAACAATTTCACAAGCCATGCGCCGTTCCGTTCGGCAAGGCGAACATTTCACAATTTTTTTTGGAAACTTTGGTGTGATTTACGAACCTCAGTCCGGCCTGCGTCGTCAATAGGTATTAAAAGGCAGCCTTTAATATTGGGAAGGAGTGAAAAAATGCCCGGTTCAAGGAAAATAGCCATCGTCTTTGTTATTGTGGCGGCGGTCATAGCCGGCCAGTATTTTTACCCCCGGCAGTCCGTGGCCGGGGAGCCCCGGAAGTTCAAAAGCAGGCAGGAACTGGCCGATTACGTCAGAACAAACGTCATGCTGGCTCGGTTCGGCGATTTCGCGGAACAGAGTGTTGCAAGGGTTGACTTTGATGCAGTCCCGGGGGCGGCCCGGTTGAATGAGGCCGCGTCCGGGAGCAGGTCCGTGTCCGGAGCCGCGCACTCCGCCACCAACGTCCAGGTTGAGGGAGTGGACGAGGCCGACATAATAAAAAATGACGGGCAGTACCTGTACATAATCTCGGGCGGCCGGGTACATATCATGGAGGCGTACCCGGCGGAAAAGGCCAGGCTCCTGTCAACCGTCAGGTTTGACGGCCACCCGGCTGAGATGTACGTAAACGGGTCAAGGCTGGTGGTTATAGGCCAGGGTTCACAGTTCCCGGGCACCCTGGTGTCTGTATATGACGTTGACGACCGTTCCCGGCCGGTTGAAGTGAGAAAGCTGGCCTGGGAGGGCGGCTGCGCCGGTTCCCGGATGATTGGGAACCGCGTCTGCCTGGTGCTGAATATGCCGGTAACCTTCCAGGGCGACGAGATCAACCTTCCCCGGATAATGGAGAACAGCCGGACCATGGCGGTTCCGCCCGAAGAGATATACTGCTTTGACTGTCCGGACCATTCCTACCTGTACACCATGATTGTTTCGGTGAACATTGCCGATGATGGACAGGAATCATCGTTTAAAACTTTTCTTACCGGGGCGTCCCAGCATATCTACGCTTCTTCCGGAAACCTCTACCTCGCGGGGGAAAAAGCCCCGGAAACGGGTCCCCTGGTGGACGCCTTCATCGGCGGTCTGGCCTCCCTGGTGGACGGAGAGACTTCAGGCGCACTCAGGAGCATAGGATCGTTATCCTTAAGCCCCGCCGGGAAACTGGCCCGGGCGGAGCAACTGCTGGAAAACTACATGGCCGGGCTGGATTACGCGGCCTGTGCCGCCCTGGAGGAAAAAATAGGCAGTCTGCGGGATAAGTTTTACCGGGACATGGCCAGGGAGAGAAACAAGACGGTCATATATAAATATTCCCTGCGGGACGGCGGCGTCGAGTATCAATGCCGGGGAGAAATCAACGGGAAGCTCCTGAACCAGTTCTCCATGGATGAGGACGGGGGCTATTTCAGGGCGGCCACCACCTCCCAGGGATTCCTGATCGGCGAGAGGCCTGTCACCCGGAACAACGTATACGTTATGGATGAAGGCTTAAACGTGGTGGGCAGGCTGGAGGGACTGGCCCCCGCCGAGCGCATATACTCGGCCAGGTTCATGGGCGGCCGGGCATACCTGGTGACATTCAGGCAGGTGGACCCGCTGTTTGTGATCGACCTCAAAGACCCGCAAAACCCCAGGGTGCTGGGGGAATTGAAAATTCCGGGGTATTCGGATTACCTTCACCCCTATGACGAGAACCACCTGATCGGGGTGGGGAAGGAAGTGTCTCCCGCGCCCGAACCCCGGCCGCTGCCGGTGGAACCCTCCGTGCCCGGGACGGAGCTGGTCCCGCCCCCGCCGGCCAGGCAGCAGGGGGTCAAGGTGGCCCTTTTCGACGTCAGCAATCCCGCCAGGCCGGTGGAAATTTCAAAATACGTGGTCGACCACCCTTATTCCGACTCCGAGGTTTCCAGGAACCACAAGGCCTTTCTCTTCAGCCGGGCCAAAAACCTGATGGCGCTGCCGGTTACCTGCCCGGAATACCGCATCATGTCCTGGGAAAAGATTTTCCCTCCGGTTTACAGGGACCGGCAGGGAATGTACGTGTTCGACATATCACCGGAAAAAGGGATCAAGCTCAGGGGGAAGATTTCACATCCGCCGGTGGTGACCGTTTCGGGTTATGAGGCCGTTGATCCGGTGAGAAGGGCGGCTTATATTAATGACATTTTTTATACGGTTTCTGACGGGGCGGTTAAGCTGAGCAGAATGGAAGACCTCAAGGAAATCAAACTGGTCCGCCTGCCGGGGGAGAATTAGCGGGAATTGGGAATTGGGGGCCGGGAGCCGGGGCTTGGAGGTTCTAGCTCCCGGCTTCTTTATTCCGGGCGATCACCGGGGCCCTGGCCGGTATGAACCTGGAGGACTGCACCAGCATGACCCCGGCAAGGATGACAAAGGCAGCCAGGACCTGCCGGAGGGTGACGCTTTCGCCCAGGACCAGCCAGCCCAGGACCACCGCCACCACCGGGTTGACGTAGGAATAGGTCATGGCTATGGCCGGCGGCATGGCTTTGAGTATGTACAGGAAGCAGCTGTAGCCCAGGATGGATCCGGCAAAGACCAGGTAAAGCATGGCTCCCGCGCCCCGCGGGGTAAGGTCGAAGGAAGCCGTTTCACCGGCCAGTATCCCGGTCAGGGTGAGGGCCAGTCCGGCCACCAGGGATTGCAGGGCGGAGGCGGCCAGCATCGATCCTGAAACAGGGTTCCTGGCCGAATATACCGATCCCGCCGCCCATAGAAACGAAGCCGCCAGGATTCCCGCCAGGCCCTGCGGGTTAATCTCCTCCAGCGCCGATCCCGGCAGTGCCAGGACCCCCACCCCGGAGAAGCCCAGGATCAGCCCTGCCCAGCCTTTGAAGTTCAGCAGGGTTCCCCCCGGCACCAGGCAATCCAGTATGGCCACAAACAGGGGAGTGGTGGAGATTATCAGGGCGGTGATCCCCGACGGCATGTACTGCTCCGACCAGACCACCAGGCCGTTTCCCCCGAACAGGAGAAAAAGGCCCACAATGGCTGTAACCCTTAAATCCCTGGCTGTTCCGGGGAGCTTGTGCTTACTGAAATACACGAAGGCCAGCATGATCAAGCCGGCCAGGATGAACCTCACTCCCGCAAAAAGGGCGGGGGGAAGGTCGCTCACGCCGATCCGGATGGCCAGGTAGGTGGATCCCCAGACAATGCAGACTGTGCCGTAGGCAAGGTAGGCCCTGGTGTCCAGCGCCGGATATTTGTTCAACTATGGTTCCTCCTGTAGCCGGTGAAGCTGCCGGCAATGTATTTTATAATTTCTTCCCAGCTGTATACGCGGGTCACCATGTCCGGGATCCGCCCCCGGTTGTACGTGGCGTCCATCAGGAGCACCGGGATGCCGCATGAACTAAGCTGGATCGCGTTTTTCAGGCTGTCCTCGATAAACAGGTCAACGCACAGGTCCAGGCAGGCCCCGCGCTTGTCGTGCTGTCCCAGAAGCTTAAGCCGGCTGTAGGGTATATTGTGATGCTTCAGCCAGGCGGCGGTCTGCTGAAAATATTGCGGAGACCGGGCCGAAACAAGGTGAATTTCGTACTTCGGGCACAGGTGGTTCAAAGCCTCGACGGCGCCGGGGTAGGGACCGGCTTCCTGGATTATCTCCAGTTCCCAGGTCATGATCAAACGGTCCAGTTGTTCCCGGCTGAGGCCGAACATTTTCCCGGGGTTGAAATCGACAAAATCATTGATGGTGTAATTTGTGCCGAAATACCGGTTGAGCTTGCCGATGATCACGGGCTGGGAATCGGCGATGACGCCGTCGATGTCGATTCCTATCCTTTTCACCGTCTGCCGTCTCCTTTTTGCGTGCGCCTTCGTTCAAAAAAAAGAAGCCCGCTGCCGGTATTTGCCTGCAGCGGGCCGGCTGTCTCATATCGGCTGCTTCAACCAGATCTTACTTGAATACCACGAAAGTCAGGATGAAAATAACCAGCAGCACTATTCCCAAACACAAAGACCAACCAATCAGTTTTTTCTCTACCGGCAGCAGGTCGTACCATTCTTCGGCCTCCAGCATTTCGGTGACCGAGGGCTGTCCGGCTGCCTGAGGGGTAATTTCAGACATCTAATCCACCTCCTTGTCCTGGTTCCAACTACTTGGCCAGCGGGGGCATAATGCCGTGATAGAAGATCCACGAGATGAAGAGGCCCACCCAGAGGATGAACCCGAACAGGCAGACCGCGTATACCACCACGATCCGCCCCATTCCCTCTGCCCACAGTTTGCGGACGTTGGTAACCAGTCCTATGGAGAAGAAGCACAGGGCGAAGAACAGGCTGCGCAGCACGTTGGCCTGGTCGGCTCCTGTCTTGGCCGGTTTGACGATGTCCGGGTTTGCCAGGCCCAGCAGGAACATGAACAACAGTGTGATCACGAAACCGATGACAAATTTGGGGAAGCGCTCCCATATTTCCACCGGTGACACCTTGTAGGCGCCGTTGCCGCCGGCGGTGGCGGAGGCGGCCTCAGCCCTCCTGCCGATGGGGTAGACGCTCCAGATGATGGCCAGGATGAAGGCCCACACTCCAATGAAGATGTCGATGAAGATCTTGGTGGTGGTGGTGACCATCAGAACCCAGTCCTTGGCGTATTTTACCCCCGTGGCCGCCGCCGCCTTGGAGTATATGATCGCCTCGGTCAGGGCGCCGCTGGCGATGGCGCCGCCGTCGCTCTTGACGGCCAGGCCCATCCATGCGCCGGCCACCATGGGCTCGGTATAAAGGAAGGACGCCGCCAGCCAGGGCAGGATGAGAAGCTCCACCGCCACGAAGACGACGATGATGGCGGAGAGAACCACCGGTACGATGGGCCTTGACCGGATGGCCGCGCCGGTGGCGATGGCCGCGGAAACGCCGCAGATGGAGATGCCCGAGGCCAGGGGCGCCGACCATTCCGGCGTGAACTTGAACCACTTCCGGGACACGAAGTAAACCACCGGCCAGTAGATCAGGTAGGCCTCCACCACCGCGCAGAGCCCCCGCACGATGACGGTGCCGGCCAGGGCCGCCGCCTCGATGATCTTAATCCCCAGGGCCATACCCAGGATGACGATGCCTGTTTTGATGAACCATTCGGGCTTGGCCGCCTCTTCCAGGAATCTGGCAAGTCCGGTGAAGAAGTTTCCGATTATAAGACCCAGAATCAGGGCAAATACCAGACCCATTTCGCCCAGGCCGGCGGACCAGCCGATTTTGAAGGCCGCCCGCTTGTCCGGGGTGGCCGCGATATATGCATATTCACCGATGATGATGCAGACGTAGGTAAGCCAGAAGATGACGGTGAACCCCGCCATGAAGCGCGGGATGTTGTACCGCATGGCCGCGGCGCCTATGGTGGTAATGGCCAGCATAAAAATGTAGGTCAGGAACAATGAGGTGAAACCGGACACCGTTTTGGCAAAAGTCTTGGAAACAGGCGCCAAGGCCTTGGAAATGTCAATCCAGGCGCTTGTTTTTACTACCCAGCCCAGAAGCTCCGATCCGAACAGCACCGGACCCAGGCCGAGAACGCAAACAAACAGGCCGAGCCAAACCGCCCACCAGTCTTCCAGCCTGAGCAGTTTGGAACCCCCGCCGCTTGCTTGTGAAGACATTGCTTTCCCCCCTGTCTTGTTTTTTTGTACGGAAAAACCGGTTATAAGGTCCTGTCCATCACCTCCCCGCCGGTCAACTGGTTGTTCTGCCGGCATCACCTCCCCCTGCCTGCGTAACAGGATTGTTATAATATATGTAAAATCAGTGCGCGGCATTTATATGTTTTGCCGGACGATATTCGACAGCGGGCTGATATTTTCCTTCTTAAAACATTTTAAGCCGCCCCATACTGCCGGGGATCATACCGGCCTTGATTCCCGGAAAGCTGAGATTTACCGGCTTACTTTCTATTTTATGCCGGAAGTTGTCAAATTTCAATATGAAAAATAATTAGCAAGCTTATAAAACTTGCCTTATTTGCTGCTAATTGCGGGTTTGCCGCACCGATCCCGCTTTAATTCAACATCTCTGGCAATATCTCCAGCCGTTCGCGCTCCGGTCTTTTTACCGGGGGCGGGGGCACGCGGTCAGTTGCCGATGGTTTCATAATGTTTCGGGTCTTCCACATGGTGCCGGTGGTTTTTATATTCCATGTGCGCCGTGGCGAGAAGTATGGCCGCCAGCAGGGAAAAAACAACAACCTTCCAGAAGTCCATCCTGCCCACCTCACTGTTCAACGGGTCAACCGGCGCGCGAGGGAACCGGGCCCATTGATCCGGTTGCATTACGCAACAATATTTTATCAGAAAACTCCCGGCCGAAAACGGTGCAGGCCAAAAAAATTTCATGCCGGGCCTTTCCGGCGGACCACCGGACGAAGCCGGTCCGCCGGAGGCACCGTCTATACCTCCCGCAGGGGGATGTAAAGCAAGGAGTGACTGCCGCAGGCCGGGCAGGTGAACAGGTGAACGCAGCCTGTGGACTCGAAGGCGGCGTTGAAGTACGGGCTGTATGGCCCGAAGTAATCGGCGGCTGGTCCCCCGTCCTCCATTTCTTCACCGCAGGGGCAGTCCGGACCCGTTGTAATCAGTCCGCTGCACGCGGGGCACATGGTGGCCACTGAAATCATCCTCCGGGAAGGACTTGACGGAATGCGTTCATAGCATTCCTCCCGGCCGGCGGGCGTATGCGCCGCCGGCATAACAACGGCCCGTCTGCGGAATAATGGGGATATGGAAAAGACGGGAGGTGGGGACGTGTCCTCCGGAAAGGACGAACAACTTAATCCGGGCGGATTTTCACAGATAGACCGGCTGGTTTCGTCGGCTCTCGGGGCGGCCGGGGAATTTTTGTCCTACGACCAGGAAGCGGTGGACCGGATTGTTCACGCCATGGCCCTGGCGGGGCTGGACAGGCACATGCCCCTGGCCAAAATGGCGGTGGAGGAGACCCGCCGGGGAGTGTACGAAGACAAGATCATCAAGAACATTTTCGCCGCCGAATCAGTTTACCACAGCATCAAGTACAGGAAAACCGTGGGCATAATCGGGGAGAACGAGGAAGAGGACTACCTGGAGGTGGCCGAGCCGGTGGGGGTGGTGGCGGCGGTGGTCCCGGTGACCAACCCCACGTCCACCACAATTTTTAAGTCGCTGATCTGTATCAAAACCAGGAACCCGGTAATTTTCAGCTTTCATCCCGGGGCGGTGCGCTGCAGCGCCGAGGCGGCCCGGACAATGCTCGAGGCCGCACTTTCCGCCGGAGCCCCCCGGGGCTGCATTTCCTGGATCGAGAAACCTTCCATAGAGGCCACCAATTACCTGATGAGGCACCCCGGGGTTTCCCTCATCGTGGCCACCGGGGGGGCGGGCCTGGTCAGGGCGGCGTACAGCGCCGGCAAGCCGGCCCTGGGCGTGGGTCCGGGGAATGTTCCCTGCTATATCGAAAAAACCGCCAACCTCAGGCGGGCCGTCACCGACCTGGTATTGAGCAAGACCTTCGACAACGGGATGATTTGCGCCTCCGAGCAGTCGCTGATTGTGGACCGGGAGGTTGCCGGCGAGGTCACCGAGATAATGAAGGAGTTTGGGTGTTATTTTGTGGAACCGGGGGAAGCCGAGAAGCTGGGAAGGCTGTTTATCGGGGACGGCGGCGCCTGTTTCCTGAACCCGGAGGTGGTGGGGCGGTCCGCGCCGGACATTGCTTCCATGGCCGGATTTGAGGTGCCTTCCGGCACCAAAATACTGGTGGTTCCTTTATCCGGAGTGGGGCCGGATTACCCCCTTTCCATAGAAAAGCTGAGCCCGGTGCTTTCATTTTACACGGCGGAATCAACATCCGAGGGAATCAGCCTGTGTGAGAAGGTGATCGAGTTTGGGGGACTGGGTCACTCGGCGGTGATCCACTCCGAAGACGGGGAGGTGGTGGAAAAGTTCTCCCGGCGCATCAGGGCCGGCCGGATTATTGTCAATTCCCCAGCCACCCACGGGGCCATCGGCGACCTCTACAACGTCAATGTTCCATCCTTCACCCTCGGCTGCGGGTCAATGGGCAGCAACAGCACCACCTCCAATGTCAGCGTGGACAACCTGATCAACATCAAGAGGGTGGCCCGGAGGAGGGAAAAGATCCAGTGGTTCAGGGTTCCCGAGAGGATCTATTTCGAACACGGATCTATCAGCTATCTCAGCAAAATTCCCGGCATACAGAGGGTCTTTATTGTTACGGACCCGGTCATACTGAAGCTGGGCATGGCGGAAAAGGCGATCTACCACCTCAACAAGCGTGAAAAACCGGTGGCGGTGGAGGTCTTCAGCCAGGTGGAGCCCGATCCCTCCCTGGATACCGTGAAAAGAGGCTGCCAGGCCATGAGGGAATTCAAGCCCGACGCCATCATCGCCCTGGGCGGGGGATCGCCCATTGACGCCGCCAAGGCCATGTGGCTTTTTCACGAGCATCCGGAGGCGGAGTTTGAATTTTTGAGGCTCAAGTTCCTGGACATCAGGAAAAGGACGTACAAGTTCCCGAAGCTGGGGCGAAAAACAATCTTTGTGGCCATTCCCACCACCAGCGGGACCGGTTCGGAGGTGACCGCCTTTGCGGTGATCAGCGACAAGGGCAAGCACGTCAAGTACCCCCTGGCCGACTACGAGCTTACCCCGGACGTGGCCATCATCGATCCCGACCTGGCCGCAAGCATGCCCCCCCGGGTGGCGGCTGACACCGGCATGGACGTGCTTACCCACGCCCTGGAGGCCTATGTTTCGGTTATGGCCTCGGATTACACCGACGCCCTGGCCCTGAAGGCCGCGGAACTGGTGTTCAGATACCTGATCCGGTCGTACCGCAATCCGGGGGACAGGGAGGCCCGGGAAAAGATGCACTATGCCTCCTGCATCGCCGGAATGGCCTTCACCAACGCCTTTCTGGGCGTATGCCACAGCCTGGCCCACAAGCTGGGGGCGGAGTTCGGGGTTTCCCACGGGCGGGCCAACGCCGTCCTGCTTCCCTACGTGATTGCGTACAACGCCAGCCCGCCCGCCAAGTTCGCCTCATTTCCCCAGTACGAGTATTTCAAGGCTCCCGAAAAATACCGGGACGCAGCCTCGTATCTCGGGTTTGAGGCTTCCACCCCGAAACAGGGGGTGATATCTCTGATCAGGGCGGTCAGAAAGCTGGCGGCTGAACTGGATATGCCTCCGAACCTGGCCGGGCTGGGCGTCAGCGCGGACAAATTCTCCGGGATGGTGCCGTACATGGCCGAGGAGGCCTTTGACGACCAGGTCACCGGGACCAATCCCAGGAGCCCGCTGATTTCCGAAATGGCCGATCTCTACCGCCTTGCGTACGGACCTCCCCTGAGCGGGGGCACCGGGGAAAACCTGGTGGACCCGGACTTACTCTCCGCTCTATGTTGCATAACAAAATAAATCCCCTGATCAAGGGGATTTTTGTTGTCCGACCTTTGACTTCCGTGTACCCGGTTCCGGTTCTTTATTGTTCCATTTGCCTGGCCAGAAACCCGGCGGCGGTTTCCGCCAGTTTTGCTTCCAAATTGGTCATCTGGACTTTTTCCCTGGATGCTATGATTACCGTTCCGATGGAGGTTCCTTCGGAGATGATGGGGGCAATGACAGCGTTCTCAAAGGTGGATCTCTGGTCTTCGGTTATTGCCACCGGAGCGGAGAAAACCTCGGCCTTTTTGTTTTCCATTACCTCTTCCACGGCGCTGCTGACGGTCTGGTTCATCAGATCCTTGACGTTTTTGCCCGCCACCGCCACCACGCTGTCCTTGTCGGTAATAATCGCCGCGTGACCCAGGGCTTCGTTGAGAGATTCGGCGTATTCCTGGGCGAACTGCCCCAGTTCGTTGATCGGGGAGTATTTCTTCAGCATTATCTGTCCGGCCCTGTCGACATATATCTCCAGCGGGTCCCCGTTGCGTATCTTCAAGGTCCTGCGAAGTTCTTTAGGAATGACCACCCTGCCCAGGTCATCTATTCTCCGTACGATACCGGTCGCCTTGGCCAACGAGTTTCACCTCCTTGTTGTTGGTTAAACTTATCGTTCCTTTTTTTTAAAAAAATATGCCATAGAAGGTATAAGCAGAATAAGTAAAATATCCCAGGGACAAGGCGTCCGGGCAGCGGGCAGGCGCAACGGCCCGCCTCAACCCGGAACCGCATTTTACCCGCACCGGACCTCCATCCCGGGCATCTTACCATATTATGGTAATTGTTTAAATATAGTCGAGAATGCAGGAATATATCATTAATATATCGAAAAAGAAAACTTTATTTAATCTCCAAAGCCCGGCAGGTAAAAGGAGGGACGGCGCGTGACCGGCAGGTTCGGAAGATCCCTTTTCGGTTTTAATCCCGGCCAGGTCATAAATGAGATCCAGCGTATCGAGGGTGAACATCAGCAAAGGATCAGCGCCCTGCAGGCGGAAATAGAGGCCGCCAGGGCGGAGTTGGCAAAGCTGGAGGAAAAGTCCTCGGAACTGCAAAAAAAATTGAACGAGTACGCTGAACGTGAGCACATGATCGCGGAGGTTTTGCTCAAGGCCCAGAAAAACGCCCGGAGAATGGAAGACGAGGCCAGGGAGAGGGCCCGCACGATGCTTCAGAAATCCGAGGAGGAGTTAAAGGTAAAGCTTCATGAGCTGGAATTGTTAAAGGCCAAGGTTGAACGTTTCAGGGAGGAATTCAGGGGAATGCTGGACGAGTACAGGCTTTCCCTCGAAACAATGAAAGTGCCGTCCGGGGAAGCGCCTTTTGCGCCGACACTGGTTGTGGTGGAAAAAAGCAGGGAACGTTCGTGAAGTGATGATTTTTCCTAAAGGGGAAGATCGCCATTAACAGGGATGTGCAAGAGGATAACGAAATTGTCCGGATCGCGCAACTTGAGGAAGAGCTGCAGAAATTATTGCGTTTAAAGGAGCTGAAGGACCGGGAAGTCAAGGAACTGGCCCTTAAGGTCGAAATTAAAAAAAACGATCTCGAAAATGCCGAACTGGCACTGGAGGAAAGCATAAGAATAGCCGGGGACACCGAAAACAACGCCCGGCTGGAGGCCCGGCGCCTGCTGGCGGAGGCCGAGGCCGTCGCGGCCGCCAGGAATGCCCAGGCGCGCAATATCGAGAAGGAAATGGCCGATCTGATCGGCGAGTTGAATTATTACAACCAATTACTAAACACCGGCAATGCCGGCAAGGAGAAGAAGGTTCAACCTTCTCCGCCCGGTGACAGTAATATACACGATGTGCACGTCAAGGTTAAAGACCTGAAGCTAAGCTATTCCTCCATATACACCATAAAGCTGGTTTCTTTTATCAATGCCCGGCACTTCGTATCGTTCGGGAATAAGCCGGGCCCAATTCACGCCCATTCCTGGCAAATACAGATAGAGGTCAGGGTTCCCGCCGAAAGTACGGAACTGGTGGCCTTTGCCAAAATTTTTGAGGCCGTGAAGTCCGTTCTGGAGCCCTTCGAGGATGTCATATTGAATTATGTCCATCCTTTCAACAAGATACAGCCAACCACCGAGAATATCGCCCTGTACCTTTTCAACCGGCTGGAAGACGCCTTGCAGCCGATGGGCCTCAGTCTTGGAAAAATTGTCGCCTGGGAAACGCCCACCAGGGGAATCATGGTGGAGAGCCGCTATCCGGGAATAGATGCCTTAATCGAGAAGGGAGGACATGGGGAAGAAGTTTTTCCTCCTGTGAAGGAAGTTGCGGCTGCGGAAGACAGTCAAAAGGACCAATATGAATTCGACGGGGAACCCGTATCCGGCCGGGGCGAAGCGCCGGCCCGTACTTTGCCCGAAAAAGAGGCGGGGGCGGCCGGGCCGCGCGGTTACTCATTCAGCCGTTACGCCGTTTCCTTTGCCGTAATCGCCGTTATCGCGTTCATTTCATATTACTCTGTTATGTTCCCGCCCGCGGAGAGGCATTACCCCTGGGGGTCGGATGCCTGGGGCCACCTGTTCAAGGCCGAGTACCTGTACAACGAAATTTTAAAAGGCAATTACTACCCCCAGTTCACCGAATACTGGTACAACGGCAGCCAGCCCTTCCGGTACTGGCCGCCCCTGCCGTATTACGTGCTGGCCCTGCTGCGGGCCTTCACCGGCGATATTTTCATCGCCGGAAACTACTTTGTCGTACTTTGCGCATTTTTCGGGGGGCTGTCATGGCTTTTCCTGGCCGGGCGGATGGGGCTGTGGCCCGCCACCCTGGCCGGAGCCGTCTGGGTGGTCTGGCAGGACAACGTCCGGGTGGCCTTTGCCGAGGGTAACCTGCCCCGGGTGCTGGCCACGGCCCTGCTGCCCCTGATTTTCGTCTCGTTCCTGAATATCCTGGAAAAAAGAAAGTCCATTGCTGCTGTCTTTTTCAGCGTCGCCCTGATTCACCTGGCGGTCGTCTGCCATGCCATGGTAGCCGCGGCCTATTTCATTTGCATGTGGTGGTTCGCCTTTTTTCTCTGGTGTTTTCGCGGCTGCGGGTTTAAGGATGTGGTCAGGGGAGTGCTGGTGCTGGCCGGCGGAATCGCCACCGCCTCATGGTGGCTTTTGCCCGGTTTGACCGGGGGGATTGCCCAGTCAGATCCGGAAGCGGTGAAGGCCTTCATACAGTTTGTTCCGGCTGCGGTTTCCTTCGACCCGCTTTACCGTTTCGCAAACCGGGAGACATTTTACTGGGGCGCCGGCATCCTTATTGCGCTGGCGGCCACCTTTTTGAAATTCAGGTCGAAGCCGCCCTGGGCCAAAAGCCTGGCTGTCTGCGGCATTTTTCTGATATTGATTACTTTCCCGGCCATGCGTCTTTTTTACGCAACCCTCCCCCTGAGCCACCTGATCTGGCCGCTGCGTTTCACCAGTTTTGCCGCTTTGGCCGTTTTGGCCCCGGCCCTTACCTTCAACCCGCCTGACATGCGGCGGGGCCTTTTAAAATCCAGGTATGCCGCCTGCTTGCTGATAGCCGGGATATTTGGGGTTCTTTTTACAGACAGCATCGTTTCGTTGCGGCTGCTGGCCCATACCGGGGAAAAGTCCTTCAAATTGATTCAGGCCTCGGAGGCTTTGAAAAGCAAGCCGGGGTGGCGGGTGGCCACCATCGACCTGAGCCGGCTGGGATCGGCCCCTTCTTTTTTATTGTCGTACATGGCCGGACTGGAGCAGGTTTTCGGCTGGGCCTGGCAGGGGGCGGTCACATCCGCCAACATTATACTGATCAATACCGGCCTTGAAACGCAGTACTACCCGTTCCTGTTCCGGTCCTGCATTTACCTCGGAGCGACGGACCTGCTGGTGAAAGACGACGTGGTTGAAAACCCGGAGGCCTTCGGCAACGCCGCCGCCGGGGCCGGTTACCGGCGCTTGTACGAAGCCGGCGGGATCAGCATCTGGCACGGCTTTGACCAGCCGTACCTGGTTGAGAAAAGTTACAGGGGCCTGGCGGTGGGGAAGTTCGCCGGCATTTTGGCCCTGCAGTTCCCGGAACTGGAGATGGCCGCCTCCAGGTACATTGACGATTACCCCCTGGAGTACTATAAAAAATACCCGGTGGTGATCTTTACCGGGGCTGAGTACCGGTCCAAGACAAAAGCCGAGGAAATAGCGGCCGGCTATGCCGCTTCCGGGGGGCGGGTCATCGTTGATCTGGCCGGCATGCCCCAAAGCGTTTTGTCGAGACGGCCGGAGTTTCTGGGAGTCGGCGGCGAGGCGGTTATGCTGAGAGGGCCGCTTTCCGTTTACGGCCGGGGCAGAAATATCCCGCTGCAGCCGTTTTCGGACAAAATACCGGTCTGGAATGCGTACGTACCCCTTTTGCTGGACGAAGTGGAGCTGGAGTTCACCTATTACGGGAACCAGGCCCCGGTTTTCGGTTACAAAAAGGTGGCGGGGGCGAAGGTGGGCTTTTTGGGCGGCAACATCGTCTATCACGCCTTTCTCACCGGCGACCGGGCTGCCCTGAACCTGATGGCCGATATCCTGGGCCTGAGAACAGACTACACGGCGGGGCGGATCATACCGCTGACCCATTACCGTGCCAATGAACGGGGTTATGTGATGGGCTGCCGGGCCGAACGCGACATTGAGGTTATCGTGCCGGTGGCGGCCATGGACGGGATAAAGGTGGAACTGGACGGGGCGCCCGTGTCCGTTGGCCGGTTTGAGAATCTGCTGCTGCTTAACCTTCCAGCCGGCAGCCACGAGATTGTTATAACCCTGGAAAAGACGCCGGTTTATTTGTGGGGGATGATTATATCCGCAGTTTCGGCGGCTTTAATCCTGGCCGCCGTGCTGATTCCCCCAAGGAGAACGGATGGTGGCCAGTCATGAGAAAATATTTTGGCCTGCCTCTTTGTTTGACAGTTATTGTCGTCTTGTTGCCTTTTTTTGTGCCCGGCCGTTCGTGGGCGGGACCCGGTTTTAGGCTGGACGGCCGCTTTGAGGACTGGGAGGGGCGGGCATTTTTATCCGACCGGCAGGGGGACGCCCGCCGGGAAGAGGATCTGAAAAGTGTTTTTTGGGGAACCAACGAAAACGATCACCGGCTGTATTTCATGGTCGAAAGGCATGATCCGGCCGATGCGGGAAGCGTTTTAACCTGCCGGATCTATTTCGACATCAACGGGAACGGAGGCTATGAAGACGGAACGGACAGTTTTGCCGAACTGAACTACAGGCCCGGGAATGCGGGGGAGGTGGAGGTCACCCTTTACTCCGCTTCCGGAAGACTGCTGGCAACTTACGGCGGAAACTGGGGAGAAGCATCCGGGGAGGGAGGCCGGCGGTTTGAGTTTTTTATCCCAATGGGTGAATTAAAAATATTCCCGGCTCAACCCGTGAGGTTTTACCTCGCCGGCGCGGGCGGGGGCGACCGGCTGCCGGACCGGGGCGACAACCAGTGGAGGCCCTTTCCGTTGGAGGTTAAAGACACCGCGATGCTTGTCGCCGCCTCAGTGTTCTGGCTGGCCGGGGCGGTTTTTTTGCGCCGCCACAGGATTTGGATCTTTTATTATGTCTGGGGCGCCGTGGGTTTTACTTTTCTCTTAATCCTGTTCCTGCGCGGTTCTTTGGTGGAATACCAGATGGAGCGCCTGACCGGAGCGATCCTGCACCGGCTTTTAAGCTGCCTGGACATAATGACATTTATCTACGACAGGGCGCCCGGGACGATCCTGGTGCTCATCGATCTGGAAAACAGCTGGACCACCGTCGATATCGACATAGAGAGTTCGGGTCTCCTTGAGGCGTGCATATTTCTGGGGCTGCTCCTTTTTTACCCGCCCTACCGCCCGGCCGTCAAAGTGTTGTTTTCCCTGGCCGGGTTGATTTCCATATACGCCGTCAACATCCTGCGCCTGATGTTGATCATAACCGTCATTCACCGGGGCGGCCGGGACATGATTTTCATAGCCCATACGATCCTGGGCCGCCTGTTTTTTTTCGTGCTGATTGTCGTCATCTACTGGTATGTTTTCACCAGGCCCTCGCTGTTAAGGGCCAGGAGGAAGGTGGAAAATGCTTGAGCTTTTTTTGGACAGGACCTTTAATTTTTTTCTCTTCTGGGGCATATGGCTGCTGGCGCCTCTGTTGTTCGATATTTCCACGGCCGCGGTTTATTTTTTAAGTCTTTTTTTAAAGGCAAATGATGAAAGCGGGGACAGGGAATTAAACTATTATCCGCACGTGACCATCGTGGTTCCGGTGCACAATTCGGCCGGCACGCTGTACAAGTGCCTCAAGTCCATACTGAATCAGAGCTACCCGGTGCACCTGATCCAGGTTGTCTGCGTGGATAATGGGAGCAGTGACGACAGTTTCGAGGTGTTCAGCAGGTTTCAGCAAGCGCACCGGGACATGTGCCTGATGTGGACCTCACTGGACCGCGCAGGCAAGTCGATAGCCCTAAATACGGGAATATACGCCGGGTACGGGTCTTATCTGATCAACGTGGACGCCGACGCCTGGCTGGACCGGGACGCCGTCATGCATGTGGTGAGGGCCTTTGAGAGCGACGGTTCCCTGGCGGCCGCCACCGCCTCCATCAGGGTGGATAAAGAGTTGGGAAAGAGTTTTAACTTTATTGACCTGGTGAATTACTGCGAAGTCATCGAGTACCTCATCGCATTCGACGTCGGTCGCCGCTACCAGAACCTGACCAATACCCTGTTCACCCTGTCCGGAGCGTTTTCGGCCTTTCGCCGGGAAATCATCCTGCAGTCCTTCATGTACCAGGACAGAACGGTATCCGAGGACACGGACCTGACTTTCCAGGTCAAAGACGCCATAAAAAAAAGGAAGGGGCGGATCGGCTGCATCTCAAGGGCCATAGCCTACGTGGAGCCCGTTGAATCCCTGGGCCGCCTCTATTCCCAGCGGGTGCGCTGGCAGAGGGGGGAAATAGAGGTGATGTCCCTGTACCACCGGAAGATACCCGGGGTTTTCGGGGCTTTACTGGATTTTACCGGCCGCATTCTCATTTCCGACCACACCCTGGCCTTTTCCAGGCTGTCGTGGACATTCCTGATTCCCTTCCTTTATTTCGTCGGATACTCGCTGTCCATGGTGCTGGCGGCCATGGCGGGGCTATTCGCCTGTTACATGATGCTGGACGGCTGCTATTTCCTCGTGGCCTATAAATACGTCGACAAGGATTTTCGCAAAGAGTTGAAGAAAATTTGGTGGGTGGTGTTCCTGCTGCCTTTTTACAGATATCTGTCGTATTGGTTCAGGGTGGGCGGGATAATCCAGGGCATGACCGAGGAAAAGAGCTGGCGGGTTGAAAACCCGGTTGCCCAGCTTGCCGGCGCATTAAAAATGAACGGAAGGCTCGCCGCAAAGCTGATGACTTTCGGGAAAAGGCGGGACCGGTCCCAAGATTTATAGCGGTTTGTTTTAAAAGTAAGCGTGTTGGGCAATTTTAGTTAAAAAATAGTGAAGTGATTGGTTGTGAACTTAAAACACCTGGAAACATTCGTCACGGTGGCCGAACTGCGGAGCTTCACGGCGGCGGCCCGGAAACTGTTCATGAGCCAGCCCGCCGTCAGCTTCCAGATCAAATCCCTGGAGGAGGACCTCCAGGTGACCCTGTTCCAGCGCGGGGAAAAAAGGCTGGCCCTCACCGAGGCCGGAAGGCTGATCTACCCCGAGGCCAAGAAGATGGTGATCAGGTACCAAAAGATAAAGTCGGGGATTGACGACCTGCGGGGGCTGAAAACCGGCCACCTGGTGGCGGGGGCCAGCACCACCCCGGGAGAATACCTGCTGCCCCTGCTGATTGGCGGTTTTCGCAAAAAATATCCGGGCATCCAGGTCACCCTCAGGGTGGCGGGAAGCGGCCAGGTCTTTCACTGGCTGAGGGAGAGGGAGATAGACATCGGGGTAACCGGTTCCGCCGTTTCCGGCAACTGGTTGAACTGCAGGCCGTGGCTGGCGGACGAACTTGTCTTGATCGCGCCTCCGGACCACCCCTGGACGGGGAGGGATGTCATAGGGATTGAAGAAATGGTGGAGGAGCCCTTTATTTTAAGGGAAGCGGGGTCGGGAACCAGGCGATCCTTCGAGCAGATAATCAGCCTGGCGGGCGTTGACCCGGCCAGGATTAACCTGTCCATGGAACTGGGCAGCACCCGGGCGGTAATAACCGCCGTCCAGGCCGGCCTGGGGGTCAGCGTGGTTTCCGGCTGGGCGGCCAGGGACGCCCTGGATCTGGGGAAAATTAAAAGAATAAACTCCCCGGTGGATATGAAAAGAACCCTTTACCTGGTCACCGGCCGGCACAGCCTGGACAGTTCGGTGGCGGACGAGTTCCTGGCTTTTATCGGCGATGAGGAAAATTACGGGCGGTTAACCGGGAAAAACCCGGGAAACGGGTTTCCCGGCTGAAATTAATAAGGGGGTATGGATTGTGGATTTAAAAACGCTTATTTACGAGAAAGAGGGACACGTGGCCATCGTTACCCTGAACAGGCCCGAGGCCTTCAACTGCCTGAACGAGGAGATGTGGTCCGAAATGTCCCTGGTCCAGGACGAGATTGAAAACGACGATGATGTCAGGGCGGTTGTGATCAAGGCGGCCGGGGACAAGTTCAGCGCGGGTATCGACATATCCCTCTTGGGAAAGGTTGATTCCCAGCACATACTGAAAAACCTTACCAGGATGCAGCATCTGTACACCCGCTGGGAAATGATGAACCCGCCGGTAATCTGCGCGGTAAACGGCCTTTGTTTCGGGGCCGGCACCGAGCTGGTCCTGGCCTGTGATATAAGGATAGCTTCAAAGGACGCGGTGTTTGCCCTGCAGGAGGTCAATTTCGGACTTTCACCGGATATGGGGGGAAGCCAGAGACTCACCCGGATGGTGGGGCCGGGCCAGGCAAAAAGGCTGATTCTGGCCTGCGAAAAGATAAACGCCGAGGAAGCCCTGCGTATCGGCCTGGTGGAGAAACTCTGCGACGGCGGGGAACTGGTTGACGAGGCCGTGTCAATGGCCCGGAAGATTTCCGAGAAACCGCCGGTGGCCGTTAAATTTGCCAAGAAAGCCATCAATGTGGCCATGGAAAGTTCCCTTTACGCCGGGCTCCTGTTTGAACAGGCCCAGTCGGCCTTTTGTTTCAGCACCGGGGATATTAAAGAGGCCGCGGCGGCGTTTTTTGAAAGAAGGAAACCTCATTTTAAAGGCAGATAGATGATAATGAAAATTCGCGAGGGGCGGCACTGAAATTTTTAAGGAAGGGGGATAATGGTGGGACGAATGCTGGAAGGTGTTAAAATCCTGGATTTAAGCATGAACCTGCCGGGGCCGTACTGCACCATGCTGCTGAGCGATCTGGGGGCTGACGTGATCAAGATAGAGGAGCCCAGGATTGGGGACCAGGCCAGGGTTTTGAACGAGCCTTTTTTTGACCAGCTGAACAGGGGCAAGAGAAGCGTCAAGCTTAACCTGAAGAACACAGCGGGGCGGCAAGCTTTTCTGGAACTGGCCCGGCATTCCGACGCGGTGCTGGAAAGCTTCAGGCCCGGGGTGGTGGAAAGGCTGGGAGTCGACTACCGGGCCGTTTCGGCCGTCAACCCGCGGATCATTTACTGCTCCATCAGCGGCTTCGGGCAGGACGGGCCCATGAGGGACGTTCCCTGTCACGACCTGAACATTATAAGCATGACGGGAATACAGCACATGACCGGGGTCAGGGGGGGACCTCCGGTAATGCCGTCCGTACTGATTGCCGACACGGCCACCGGGACCCTGGCCGCCCTGGCCATTGTCGCCGCCCTGTGGCAGAGAACGGTCAAAAACCGAGGTCAGTATCTCGACCTGTCGATGTACGAAAGCTGTTTTTCATGGCAGCACATTCACGCCGCCTTCCTGCTGTCGGGGTTTGAGTACGGGGCCGGGGAGGGAATGCTCAGCGGCGCCGCCCCATGCTACAATCTTTACCGGGCGGCCGACGGGAGATACGTCAGCATCGGCGCGGTGGAGCCCCATTTCTGGGCCGGAATATGTAAATTGTTAAACAAGGAGCACCTGATCGACAAGCAGTTTTCATCCGGGGAGGAGGCGGAAAGGGCCAGGGAGGAGCTGCAGGACCTGTTCCTCACCAGGACCTCCGCCCAGTGGATGGAAATTTTGGGCCCTGCGGGCCTGTGCGTGGCTCCGGTGCTTACTTTGAGGGAATCCCTGGATCATCCCCAGGCCAGGCACAGGGAGGTTATCATCACCGGGGAATCGAACGGGGCAACGGTTTCCCAGTTGAACAGCCCGATCAAGGGAACAGGCCTGGACCGGCCGGAAGCCCGCAAAGGGCCGGCGCTGGGCGAACACAATGCCGAAGTGTTCAGGGAAATAGGCATGAGCGAGGAAGAAATTGACACCCTAAAGAAAAAAGGAGCTTTCAGCACCTAGCAAGCAGGATCTAAAAAAAATTGACAAAATTTTTATATAGAAAATAAAGGATTTTATTAAAAATTAAAGAAAATTTTCTTAAATAAACCTTGATTTTTTTGCGGGGTTGTTTCGGTGGAAGGCTTAAAAGGCTTGATTATATATATATTTGATAGGCTGGATACACCTTTTTTCATAGTCTCCTATCCGGAACTGCGGTTTTTTTTCAGCAACCGGGCCGGTTGCGGGCTGTTTTTCAACCATTTTTCGGGGGGTGAAATCTCAGGGGACGGCCTGACCGGGAAGACTTTTGACGAGGTTTTCGCGCAGTCGGACGCGGCCGCGGCCCTGCGGGAAGTTCTGGAAAGGGCCGGGCGCGGGAAGAAAACCGCCAGGCTGGAGGAGCTTTGCGTGGGCGCCGGGCAGGGTGAGGAAAGGATTTTCCAGGTGGTTTGCTTTCCGCTGCCCGGCGATTTCGGCAAAGAATCAGTTGATTATATAGCCGGATATGCAACCGACATTACCCGGCAGCTGGAGGCGGCCGAACAGGAAAGACTGCTCTCCGGGGTGAAGGAAACACTGGAGGAAAAGGAGTCTTTGCTGTCGGTTTTAAATGTTCTACCTTTCGCCGTTGTCTTTTCCTCAATGGACGGGACTGTCAGGTATGTAAATGACAGTTTTTTCTGGCTTACAGGTTATGAAAGGAAGGATATTTTAGGGCTTTCCCGGGATCAGGCCGAAAAAATGCTGCTCGGGAAAAACTGCGGCGGGGAAAAATCAGCGCCTGGCAGCAGCCCCGTGGACGCCAATCCGGAAAGAGACACCTTTATTATTTCGAAATTCAATCAGTGCAAGCCGGTAGAACTGTACCGGATACCTCTGGTCAAAATGGGCCGGGTTGACGGCACGGTCACGGTGATCAGGGAAAAAACGGCCGAACCGGAACTTGCCCGGCTGACGGCGGCTCTCCGGGGAGTCTTGGACGGAGTCCTGGCGGCGGTGGTCATTACCGACGGGGATCAGAATATTCGGGCCTGCAGCAAGTCATGCCTTGAAATATTCGAGCTGGAGGAAGGGGAAATAATCGGCCGGCCCCTGGATGCCGTCACCGGGTTATTGAAAGCGCAGATCAAGGTTCTCTCAAGCCGGATGATTAACGGCATAATGTTCGCAACCAGAGCCCAGGCCTCAATAACAACCAGGTCCCAGAAGTGCAAAACCATATTAATTAACAGCACCCCTCTTTTCAGTTCCAGGGGTGAGTTCAACGGAATGGTCCTGGTCGGTTCAGACATGACCTCGTTCCTGGAAAAACAGGAAAAGCTGTTCGAAAATGAAAGGCTGGCCGTGATTGGACAGCTTACCTCCAGTATCGCCCACGAGATTAAAAATCCCCTCACCGTTATATCGGGGTTTGCCGAGGTGACCAAAAGCAAGATCCTGAAAATAAGCGGAAACGAAAGCCTGAAGGAGTCGATGCTGTACTACCAGCAAGAGATCATCGACAACAGCCGCAACATGAACAGGCTGATTGTGGACCTGCTGCATCTGGCCAGGCCGAAGAAGTCGGAAAGGGTAAACATTAATCTTTTGAGCACCCTGGATAAAATATGCAACACTATTGCCCCCTACGCGCTGCAGAGGAACGTGACCCTGATCAAAAACCTGATGGCGGCGGACCTGGAGATGGCGGTGGACCCGGTGCAGATAGGGCAGGTCCTGATGAACCTGTGCAACAATGCCATCCAGGCCATGGCGGATGGCGGCACCCTGAGCATAACCGCCCAACGCGGCGACGGCTGCCTGATTATCCAGGTTTCCGATGACGGATGCGGGATTAAACCGGAAGACCTGAACAAGCTGGGAACCCCGTTTTTCACCACCAAGGCTGAAGGAACGGGCCTCGGTTTGAGCGTGACCTACAGCATAATCAGGGAGTACGGGGGGAGAGTGGAGGTGGAAAGCGAGGTGGGGAAGGGATCCACCTTCAAGGTCTACCTCCCTCTTGGGGAACAGCAATAGGTCAAGCTCCTGTTTCTTTAATCATTGGCCCTCATTACACTGGCGTCAGTCAATAATGGCCACGGCACGAACCCAGCCCGCGCTGGCCGCCTTTATTTTGACCGGGAAGCAGGCCACCTTGAACCCGGTGGGGGGCAGTTGGTCCAGGTTGGCCAGTTTTTCCATGTGGCAGTACCCTTTTTCAATGCTGGCGAAATGCCCTTCCCAGATGATGGAGGGGTCTTTTGTTTTCTCAAATTCCCCGGCGATCAGCGGCAGGGGGCGGTCCCAGCTCCAGGCGTCGGTGCCGGTGATCTTAACCCCCTGATCCAGCAGCCAGAGGGTGGCCTCCCGGCCCATGCCGCAGCCTTTGATTAAATACTCCGGCCTGCCCCAGAACCTGGATGCCCCGGTGTAGACCAGAACGATATCCAGGGGTTTAATTTTATAGCCTATTTTGGCCACGGCCGCTTCCAGGTCGTCTGGCCGGACCAGGTATCCGTCGGGCTTGTCGCTGAGGTCCAGCATCACCCCGTCGCCGAAGCACCATTCCAGGGGGACTTCGTCTATGGTGAGCGCCCTGGTGTCGTCTCCGTCCATGGTGGGATGGTAGTGCCAGGGGGCGTCCAGGTGGGTTCCGCTGTGGGTGGAGAGCTGCAGGAATTCAATGGCCCACCCCAGCCCCTTGGGAAGGTCCCTCCTGGTGGCGGTGGGGAAAAAGGTGCACATGCTTTCGGCGCCCTTTTGGTGATCCCAGTATTCAATTTTGGGGATCATCATTTCCGGATCGCTGGGCAAGCCGCTTTCGATGGCGATGGACAAGTCGATAATTTTTCTGGCCATTTAAAAACCTCCCTCACGCCAGGGCGGAATATTTTTGCATAACCTGCCGCCCTTTGTCCGTCAGCAGTAGAATTCTGCGCCATAAACCGGCTTCCTTTAAATAGCCGAGATTGACCAGGTGGGAAATCACCGAGGACAATTCCAGGGATGTCCAGCCCTTTTCCCCGGATAGCCGGGTTATTTTTTCAGTGCCCTGGCCGGCAGCCTTGAGGACATCCAGGTACTCCGGCTTCAGCCCGTCCCTGATCATCTCGCGCTGGCCTTCATCGACGGCGGGCAGGACGCTCTCACCGAGGGGGGTGATTTCAAAGGTGTAGAAGGCCGATCCCCAACTGCCCAGCCTTTTGATGTATCCTCCACGGTCCAGCTTTTCCACCGATTCATTGCTGATCCGGGAGTCTGTCTTCAAGGCGTCGGTGATTTCGGACATATAGCGGTGACCGTATCGAATCAGGTCCAGGACCATTAAGTCCGTTTCATTCAGTTTCACCTCTTCCTGGCCCTTAAAGCCGGGGTCGCCGTAATACTTGGGTTTGGTGATCAGGGAAATCAGCACAGCCGGCAGCAGGGTGGCGATCAACCCGGCGACGCCTACGTGCATTACGTTGGAAATAACGTACACTTTTGCAAGCTCTAGCAGAGTGAATAAGGCCATGGTGGCCATCCCCAGCACAGTTCCCCACAGGGCGCCGGCCCGGGTGCAGCGGGGCCACAATATACCCAGCAGGATCAGCACCGAGGGCGGGCCCAGCCAGGCGTTGGCAAAGGCAAACAGGTAGACTGGGCCGCCGGGGTAAAAACAGAGGAACCAGGTTAAAAAGCCCAGCAGCAGCAGGATCACCCTGGAGGCGGTAAGCAACTGCCCGGGATCGGCGCCGGGCTTTATTACCCTCTGGTAGATGTCCCGGGTGGCGGTGGCGGTGGCTCCGATGTGGGCGGTGGCGGCGGTGGAGATGGAGGCGGCCAGCGCCCCGATGAGAAGGAATGAGCTGAGGGCGGCCGGCAGGGCTTTTAAAAGCAACCCGTACGCTGCGGTGGATGGCATTTTGCCCGCCGGGGCAAAGGTGGTGGGATGGGCCGCCCCGGCGTATAGGCCGATAAAGGCCAGAGGTATGTAGATGACAAACACCAGCAGGATTCCCGCATAAACATACGACAACCTGGCCGACCTTTCACTTCGGCAGGAGGCAGCCCTGAGCCAGTAATAGTTGTTGCCGTAGACCAGGAAAAAGGCGAATAGCAAGACGAAGGTCAGGACGCTTGGATATTTTAGTGTTAGTATTGGCACCGAGGCGCCCTTTATGCCCGCGGTCCAGTAATCCGGGCCGGGCCAGTTTTTGGCCAGCCATTCCCCTCCCCCGTACATGCCGATGAGAGTGAAGATAAACAGGGGGATGGCGACCAGGCCGATAATCATCTGGATGAAATCGGTCAGGGTTACCGCCCAAAGGCCGCTGAAATATGAAAAGGCCATGAAGATGAGGAAACAAAGGGATATTGAGACAAACAGGGGCCATCCAACATAGCCGGTGATGACGCTGGCCATGGATACCACGTTGTTGGCCAGGATACCGATTAATCCCAATACGGTGGTGACGGTGACGATAAGCCTGACGTCCGGTCCGTATCTCATTTCCAGCCATTCCGGCAGGGTCTGGGCGCCGCAGCGCCTGATGAAGGTGGTAAACAAAAGCCCGTATAAAGCAAGTCCTCCCAGCGAGTAGATGGCTGCCCAGGACATCGATCCCCAGAAGCCGAAACTTACCGCCAGGCCGGGTCCCAGGGCGATGCTGGTGCCGGCGAATCCAATGGCGGCCACGCCAAAAACGTTAATCAGCAAACTAACTTCCCGGCCGGCGATGATAAAGTCCGATGAGTCGCTGATCCAGCGCCGGGTGATCCAGCCTCCCCAGGTGAGAATTCCGGCGAAGAGGATAAAAAATATAAGAAATACCAATTCCCTGGACATGTTCACCCTCCTGACATTTTAGTGGTTTTCCCAGGAATGCGCTGTTGTTACTACCCTGGTAGTATGATTTTAAATATAATGTATATTCTGACAAACTCTGTGTCAAGAAAGAAGATTTATTTTTTTCATTATTTATTTAGAGGCGGGTTTTGAACTTGTTAAGAACGGTGAATATTGACGAAAGAACCAGCATTCCGGCCACCGCCAGCAGCAGGACGCCTGAACACTGGAGACTTACCAGCAGGGGCGGGGACTCCTGCATTTTATCCAGGGCGGCCATGGCGGGGACGGCCAGGCTTGAAGCCAGCGGCATGGCCGGGCCGAAAAAAACGGCTGTGTAAAGGGCGGCCAGGGCGGCGTGGGCCATCCTGGCGCAGACGAAGGGAAGCATCCGGATGTCTGTTTCGCTGATCATGCCGGCCACCTGGGCAAGCGCCGAAAGCCCTCCCCAGCCCAGGATGATTCCGGCCGCGGCCACCTGATGGACCAGCGGCGCGGCCGACTCGCTGGCCATTTTGGACCCGATGGTCATTTCGAAGAAGCCGCTGGCCAGCGCGGGCATCACCTCCGGCGAAAGTCCCAGCGGCAGCAGGATCACGCCAAAAAGTTGAGCCAGGAGGCCGATTAACCCTATTTCGGCGGACAGCCTTATAATCACCGCAAAAAGTATAATAAACCCGCCTATGTACAGTAAATTGTTTATTGAGTTCCGGACGGCGTCGCCGATAATTTTTCCCAGGGGCCGCTTTTCGGCCTGCCAGGCCTTGGTGAGCTCCCCCAGGGCCCGGGCGGGAAGGTTCTTCACCGGGGCGGCCGCTGAAGGCGGTTTTTCCCGGTCGTTGCGTCCGTAGAAACGCAGGAAGAAGCCCAGAGTGAGATTGGCCAGGTAATGGGACCCGGCGATCACCACGGCCAGTTCGGGCCGGCCGAACATGCCCACCGAGACAGCCACGATCATAAACAGGGGACTGGAATTGCTGGTGAAGGATACCAGCCTTTCGGCCTCTATCCTTGTGCACAGCCCCATTGACCGGAGGCGGGCGGTGACCATGGCGCTGATGGGATATCCGCTGGTATAGCCGACGCAAAAAACGAAGGACCCGCATCCCGGAACGTTGAAAAGGGGCCGCATCACCGGCTCCAGCAAAACGCCCATGAATTTAACCAGCCCGAAGCTCATCAGCAGTTCGGAAGCGATGAAAAAAGGCAGCAGGGACGGGAAAACTATATTCCACCAGGCTTTTAACCCCGTGGAAGCCCCCTCGTAAACTATTTCGGGCTGCAGCACCATGGCGGTGACAAAGGCCAGGGCGCAGGCCGTCCAGAAGAATCCGGCGGCCTGCCCGGAATTGATTTTGCTTCCGCCGGACCGCCTTGCGGCCGAAAACAGGAAAAAAACGGCGGCCGTCGCCAGGATAACGGCCACTGAAGCAAATTTCATTGATAACCCTCCAAGGTGTCACTGGAAAAGTTTTCTTTATATTTGATTTATACTTATATGAACGCCTTTTTAGACCCGTTGAAATTCTTGACAAATGCCGAGGCACTTTAATATAATTCTTTTTGTGATGTGGAGAGTGGGCCCGTGATCCGGCTGGACGTGTCAAGAATCAAAAATGTTCCCGGTGAAACGCTGCGCTTGGACCTGAATTTTCCGATGGATCCCGTCCAGAGCCAGCACGGTCAGGTATCGTTCAACTCTCCCCTCAGGCTGACCGGGTTTTTAACCAATGAGGGCGGGAAGCTTAAGCTCACCGGATGCCTGGAGGGAGAGGCCAGGATAGCCTGCGGTCGGTGCCTGGACCTTTTTGATCTGCCGTTAAAAGCGGAGATGGACGAGGTGTATTGCAGCGAGTGCCGGGAAGGTCAGGGTCCCGGCGGAGAGTGGGTGCTTTTCCGCGGGGACGTGCTGGATGTGACCGCAGAGGTGGCGAAGGCTGTCCTGTCGGCCCTGCCCATGAAGCTGCTGTGCCGGGAGGACTGCAGGGGACTTTGCCAGAGGTGCGGGACCAATCTTAATCGGGAAGCCTGCCGCTGTTCCACGGATGATGTGGACCCGCGGATGGAAGTGTTGAGGAAACTGTTGAAGGACGGGAATTAGGAATTGGGAATTGGGGATTGAAGGAGGTGCTAAAAAATGGGGGTGCCTAAAAGGAGGGCATCAAAGCAGAGAGGCAGACAGCGCAGGGCGGCCAACATGAACCTGGAGGCCCCGAACCTGGTAAAATGCCCTCAGTGTCACGAACTGATAGTTCCCCATACCGTTTGCAATGTGTGCGGGTACTACAAAAACAAGGAAGTGCTGAAGGTAAGATCGAAATAAAAAGCCGGTAAAGCCTGCAGGACGAAAGCCTCGGGCTTTTTACTTGAAAGCCCCTGGCCCTGGGTATACGGCCGCCAGGGCTGGATAAAATTGGCATACCTTAAAATGCAGTAAATATACTGTTTTAAGGTTGCTTTTTTTTTCCAGCCAATATATAATGATATTTAGTACCTGGTACTAAAAAATGGTTCTTCGGGTGATCAACAATGCCCAGGAGCAACCTGAACAAGGACACCAGGCAGCGGTTACTGGAAAAGTACATCAACAGCAACCCCTTCCTGACCGACGAAGACCTGGCGGAGATCCTGGGAGTGAGCATTCAGACCGTTCGCCTGGACAGGTCGGAAATGAACATACCCGAGATGAGGTCCCGCATTAAAACCATGGCCAGGGGAATCTACGGCAAGGTCCGGTCCATGGAGGCCGGAGAGCTGACGGGAGAGCTGGTCGAGCTGGAAGTGGGACGATCCGGTGTTTCGGTGCTGACCATAACCGATCGGATGACCCTGAAAAAAACGAAGGTGGCCAGGGGCTACTACCTTTTCGCCCAGGCAAACTCTCTGGCTGTGGCCCTGGTGGACTCGGAGGTGGCCCTCACCGGCACCTGCAAAATAAGTTTCAAGCGGCCGGTGTTCAGCGGCGAAAGGGTGGTGGCCAGGGCGCAAATGAGCAGGAAGAGCAGGGACAGGTACATGGTGAAGGTTTTTTCCACGGTCAGGGATGACCTTGTTTTTGCCGGAAGATTTCTTATCTTTGCCATCTCGGAGGAGGTTTGGCGGCGTTGAAAATAGCGGTGGACGCCATGGGGGGTGATTACGCGCCCCGTGAAACGGTTATGGGAGCCCTGGAGGCCGCCAGGGACGGAGTGGAAGTTGTCCTGGTGGGAAACAGGGACAGGATTTTAAGCGAACTGGGAAAAGAAAACGATCACCGCCTGGAGATAGTCCATACCAGCGAAACCATCGACATGGGCGAGCAGCCGGCGGCGGCCGTTCGCCGCAAAAGGGATTCTTCCATAGTCAGGTCAGTTCAACTGGTAAGGGAAGGCGGGGCAAGCGCCTTTGTGTCCGCCGGCAGCACCGGCGCGGTGATGGCCGCCGCGCTGCTGGGGCTGGGCAGGATAAAGGGCATTGACCGTCCGGCCATCGCCAGTGTGCTTCCCAGCCGGAAGGGGGGCACGGTTTTGCTGGACGCGGGGGCCAATGTGGACTGCAAGCCAAAAAATTTGCTCCAGTTCGGGATCATGGGATACCTCTACGCCGAAAAAATCCTGGGCATCAGGAATCCCCGGGTCGGCCTGCTCAATGTCGGGGAGGAGGAATCCAAGGGAAACGAACTGACCCTGGAGGCATTCCCCCTCCTGAAGAAGGCGGGGATAAATTTTATCGGCAATGTCGAGGGCCGGGACCTGTTCAGCGGATCGGTGAATGTGGTGGTGTGCGACGGGTTCGTGGGCAACGTGGTGCTGAAGGCCGGGGAAGGCCTGGCCATGGCGCTGATGCACATGATGAAGGAGGAGCTTGCCCGCAACTGGCTGTCCAAGATGGGAACGGCCCTGGCGCTGCCCGCCCTCAAGGAGATCCGCCGGCGGGTCGACTACGCCGAGTACGGGGGCGCCCCGCTGCTGGGTGTCAACGGCGTGGTCATAGTATGCCACGGCAGCTCGACGGCGCTGGCCGTCAAAAACGCCATAAAGGTGGCCGCGGAGGCGGTCTCCTGCGGCCTGGTGGCCGCCATCGGAGAAAACATGGAGATCAGAATGCTTAAAAAGGTGGAATGCAGTGATGCCTGAGGCCGGGACCCGGGCGGGCATATTGGGGATGGGTTCATATGTCCCGGAAAGGGTATTGACCAACAGGGAACTGGAAAAGATGGTCAACACCACGGACCAGTGGATTGTGGAAAGAAGCGGGATAAGGGAGAGGAGGATGGCGGCGCCGGAACAGGCCACCTCGGACCTGGCCCTGGAAGCTGCCAGAAAAGCCCTGGAAGACGCGAAAACGGGGCCGGAGGAAATCGACTTGATCATCACGGCCACCAATACGCCGGACAGCCTGTTTCCGGCGGTTGCCTGCATTGTCCAGGACCGCCTCGGGGCGCGCAGGGCCGGGGCCTTCGACCTGCTGGCCGGCTGCACGGGATTTATCTATGCGCTTTCGGTGGCCGCCCAGTTCATAACTTCGGGAATGTACAGGCGCGTCCTGGTCATCGGCGCCGAGACGCTAACCAGGATCGTCGACTGGGAGGACAGGAACACCTGTGTACTTTTCGGCGACGGCGCGGGAGCCGCAGTGGTGGGTCCGGTCCCCGAAGGGTACGGCCTGATCCATACCAGGCTGGGTTCCGATGGCGCAGGGGGACCCCTGCTGCACATGCCGGCCGGTGGTTCCAGGATGCCGGCCAGCAGGGAAACGGTGGAGGATCGGCTGCACTTTGTGCGCATGAACGGCCGGGAGGTGTTCAAGTTTGCCGTCAGGGCATGCGGGGACGGCTCCCTGGAGGCCCTGGAGGAGGCGGGGCTTTCGGTGGAAGACGTGGACTTCCTGATTCCCCACCAGGCCAATATCAGGATTATTGAGGCGGCCGCCAAAAGGCTGAACATGCCCATGGACAGGGTCCTGGTCAATGTGGACCGCTTCGGCAACACTTCGACGGCTTCCATACCCATGGCCCTGGAAGAGGCGGTCAGCCTGAATAAAATAAAGGATGGCGACAACATCGTCATGACCGGCTTCGGAGCCGGGCTGACCTGGGCCGTGTCGATAATGAGGTGGTATGATTACAAAAAACGGGAATTGGGAATCGGGAATTAGGAATTGGGAATTAGGGGTTGGGGATTGGGTTGAGGGGCAGGAAATGACCGGAAGTTCCGGGACGCGGATTTGCACTTGAAAAAGGTTCACATATCCCCAATTACCGCAAGGAGGGAATCTGGCCATTATACATACCGCGCTTTGCGATTTGCTGAAAATAAAGTATCCCATCCTCCAGGGAGGCATGGCCTGGGTATCGACGGCGGAGCTGGCCGCCGCGGTAAGCGAGGCCGGCGGGCTGGGAATCATCGGTTCGGGCCAGGCGCCGGGCCAATGGGTGAGGGACCAGATCAGAAAGGCAAAACAGTTGACCGGCAAGCCCTTCGGCGTCAATGTCATGCTTCTGTCCCCCTTCGTGGACGAGGTAATGGAAATAATCCGGGAGGAAAGGGTGGCGGTGGTCACCACCGGGGCAGGCAACCCCGGCAAATTCGTGCCGTCGCTGCAGGAGGCGGGAATCAGGGTAATACCGGTGGTGGCATCGGTGGCCCTGGCCAGGAGGCTGGTCCGGTCGGGAGTGGACGCCCTGATCGCCGAGGGAATGGAAAGCGGGGGGCATGTCGGTGAACTGACCACCATGGCCCTGGTTCCGCAGATTGTGGACGCCGTGGACGTGCCGGTCATTGCCGCCGGGGGAATATACGACGGCAGGGGTCTGGCGGCGGCGCTGGCCCTTGGGGCGGCGGGGGTGCAGATGGGCACCAGATTCATGTGCGCCCTGGAGTGCACCATCCACGAAAAGGTTAAGGAAATGGTGATCAGGTCCAGGGACCGGGACACCGTGGTTACCGGCCGGAGCACGGGACACCCGGTAAGGGTCCTGTACAACAAGCTGGCCAAAAAGTTTATTGAGGCGGAGGAACAATGCCTGCCCCCGGAAGAAATACTGAAAATCGGAGTGGGCAGCCTGAAGGCGGCCATGGTGGACGGAGACGTGGAAATGGGTTCGGTCATGGCCGGCCAGGTGTCTGCCATGGTTAAAAAAATCCAGCCGGCCGTGGAGATTATTGAAGAGGTGATGGCCGGGGCCAGGGAAGTTATGGCCGGACTGGGCAGGATGGCGGGTGACCGGTGATGGAAAAGATTGCCTTTGTGTTTCCCGGCCAGGGATCCCAGCAGGTGGGGATGGGCCGGGAACTTTACCACAGCTACCCGGCGGCCCGGGAAATATTTGAACGGGCCGGCAGGGCCCTGGAAACGGATGTGGCCTCCCTATGCTTTGAGGGGCCTGAGGAGGAACTGCAGAAAACCGTCAACGCCCAGCCGGCCATTCTGACGGTGAGCGTGGCCTGCCTGGCGGTGCTGGCCGAACGGGGCCTTAAGCCGGACATGGTGGCCGGGCACAGCCTGGGAGAGTATTCGGCGCTGGTGGCCGCCGGGTCCCTTGATTTTGAGGACGCGGTCAGGCTGGTGAAGCTGCGGGGACGCTACATGCAGGAGGCTGTGCCCCTGGGGAAGGGCGGCATGGTGGCCGTCATGGGCCTTGATGCCGAAAAGGTCTCGGAAGTTTGCGCCGGGGCTGCCGGGTCCGGGGGTGTGGTGGAGGCGGTAAACCTTAACTGTCCGGGCCAGGTGGTCATCGCCGGCGACAGCGGGTCCCTGACCAGGGCGGTGGAACTGCTGAAGGAAAAGGGCGCCCGCAGGTGCATACCTCTTCCGGTGAGCGCCCCGTTTCACTCGTCCCTGATGAAGCCAGCCGGGGAGAGGCTGGCGGCGGACCTGGCCGCCGTGGAGATCAGGGAACCGGCGGTGCCGGCGATATCCAACGTGACCGCTGGCCGCCACGGAACCGGGGACGAAATCAGGCAACTGCTGGTCAGGCAGGTGTACAGCCCGGTGCGCTGGGAAGAGTGCGTCCGGATGATGATCCGGGAGGGGGCGGGTCTATTTGTGGAGGTTGGACCGGGCCGGGTGCTCTCCGGCCTGATCAGGAAGATAGACGGAAACGCGGCGGTCTTCAACGCGGAGGATCCGGCTTCCCTGGAAAACGTTGTGTCGAAGCTCCCGCCGGGGGCGGAAAGATAGGCGCCAGCCAACAAAAAATCCTTGTCAGTTGAAGGGAGGGTTAGCTAAAATGTATCTTAATGGCAGGGCTGCCATAGTTACCGGGTCTTCCCGGGGCATCGGGCGGGCCATCGCCCTGGCCCTGGCCAGGGAAGGGGCCGATGTGCTGGTGAACTACACCGGAAGGGAGGCGGAGGCCGGATCGGTTGCCGGCGAAATTGAAGCCATGGGACGAAGGGCCTTGACCTTCCGGGCGGACGTGGCGAATGCCGAAGAAGCTTCCCGGATGGTGGCCGCTGCCGTGGAAAATTTCGGGCGCCTGGACATACTGGTGAACAACGCCGGGATAACCAGGGACAACCTGATTCCCAGGATCCGGGAGGAGGACTGGGACGCGGTGTTGTCCGTTAACCTGAAGGGCGCCTTCAACTGCATCAAAGCCGCCGTGCGCCCCATGCTAAAAGCCAGGTGGGGGCGGATAATCAACATCACATCGGTGGCGGGAATTTCGGGCAACGCCGGCCAGGCCAATTACGCGGCCAGTAAGGCCGGGCTTATCGGCATGACCAAATCCGCGGCCAGGGAATTCGGTTCCCGGAATATAACGGTCAACGCCGTGGCCCCGGGCTTAATAGAGACCGAAATGACCGGCCGCCTGCCGGAAGAGGTTAAGATCAGGATGCTGGCCGGAATACCCCTGGGCAGGCCGGGCCTGCCGGAAGAGGTTGCCTCGGTGGTGGTGTTTCTGGCCGGAGAAGCCGCCTCGTACGTCACCGGACAGGTGATTGTGGTGGATGGCGGAATGGCCATGTGATTTTCCAAATGATGGAAGGGGGGTGAGACTGTGGCAGTTTTTGAAAAGGTCAGGGCGATAATATCCGAACAGCTTGGCGTGGATGAGAATGATATTACCATGGAGTCATCTTTTATAGAGGATCTGGGTGCGGACTCGCTGGACATCGTCGAACTGGTGATGGCTCTGGAGGAGGAATTCGACATAGTCATCCCGGATGAGGATGCCGAGAAGATCAGGACTGTCGGTGAGGCAGTTAAATATATTCAGGAACACCAGTGAATATCCCCAAGTCCCGCCTGAAGCGGGACTTTTTTGAAATACAACGTTTTATTTCGGTGGAGGTGTTTTTTTGGGATCCAGAGTCGTGGTTACGGGCATGAGCGTGGTTTCACCCCTGGGTATCGGCCTGGAGACATTCTGGTCGAACCTGGTGGCGGGCAAATCCGGTGTTGGCCCCATAACCAGGTTTCAGACCGACGGCTACAGCACGAGGATCGGGGCCGAAGTAAAGAATTTTGTTCCGGAAGATTATATAGACAAAAAAGAGGCCCGGAGGATGGACCGCTTCACCCAGTTTGCCGTGGCGGCCGCGAAAATGGCCCTGGAGGACGCCGGCCTGGATATTGGGTCCGCTGACCGGGACCGGGTGGGAGTGGTCCTGGGGTCGGGCATCGGCGGCATAGAAACCCTTGAGGAACAGCACAAGGTGCTGCTGGCCAAGGGTCCCGGAAGGGTAAGCCCGTTTTTCATTCCCATGATGATTGCCAACATGGGTCCGGCCCAGATCGCCATAACATACGGGCTGAGGGGCTGCAACCTGATCACCACCAGCGCCTGCGCCTCCAGCAACAACGCCATCGGGGACTCGTACCGCCTGTTGCAGCGGGGCCAGCTCGACGTGGTCATCACCGGCGGCGCCGAGGCTCCGATAACCCCTATGGCCATGGCGGGCTTCTGCTCCATGAAGGCCATGTCCACCCGGAATGAAGACCCCGAAGGGGCCAGCCGGCCCTTTGACGCCGGGAGAGACGGCTTTGTAATCGGGGAGGGCGCGGGCTTTTTAATCCTGGAGACCCTCGAACACGCGCTGAACCGGGGGGCAAGGATTTACGGCGAGGTGGCGGGGTACGGCAGCAACTGCGACGCGTACCACATCACCGCCCCCGACCCCGAGGGCAGGGGGGCGGCCATGTCCATGAAGCTGGCCCTGGATGACGCCGGGCTGGCCCCGGAAGAGGTCGATTACATCAATGCCCACGGCACTTCCACGCCGCTGGGGGACAGGCTTGAAACTCTTGCCGTCAAGAATGTGTTCGGCCCCCACGCCTATAAAATCGCGGTGGGGTCCACCAAGTCCATGACCGGGCACCTTCTGGGGGCTGCGGGCGGGCTGGAGGCTGTGGTCTGCCTGCTGGCCATTCAAAGGGGCGTTATACCTCCCACCATTAACTTGCAGACCCCGGATCCGGAATGCGATCTGGATTACGTGCCCAACCGGGCGAGAGAGGCGGACGTTAACGTCGCCCTGTCCAACTCCTTCGGCTTCGGGGGCCACAATGTCACCCTGATTTTTAAAAAATTCACCGGGTAACGGGGTATGCGTGATGGCCCAGAGGGAAGCCTTCAAAGAAATGTGTGAAAAAATAGGAATAGAGTGGAAAAACATCGACCTGCTGCACATGGCCCTGACCCACAGCTCCTATTCCTTTGAAAAAAAGGAGAGGATAAGAAACAACCAGAGGCTTGAGTTTTTGGGGGACGCGGTGCTGGAGCTGGTGGTCAGCGAGTATTTGTACAATACCTTCTCTTCCGGCACCGAGGGCGATCTTACCAAGCTGAGGGCCTCCATTGTCTGTGAGCCGTCCCTGGCCAGGGCGGCCAGGGAGATCGGGATCGGACCCTGCCTTTACATGGGCAGGGGAGAGGAAAGGTCCGGGGGCAGGGACCGCCCCTCCATCCTGGCGGATGCCTTTGAGGCGCTTCTGGGCGCCATTTACCTGGACAGCGGCCTGGAGGAGGCCGCCAAATTCGCCCTGGGCCGGCTACGGGACGTGATTGACGATGTGCTGGAGGGCCGGGTGGAAAGGGACTATAAAACCGAACTGCAGGAAATATTACAAAAAATATCGAATCACCCCGTCAGCTACGTGATCCTGAAGGAGGAGGGCCCGGCCCACGACAAGACTTTCACCGCCGCGGTGATCTACATGGGCAGACAGATGGGCACCGGAACAGGGCGTTCGAAAAAGGAAGCGGAGCAGCATGCCGCCAGGAACGCCCTGGAATTCATCGCGGAACGGGGCCCCCAATGAAGCGGAGGTTGCTTGAGGATGGGTATTTTCAGCAGGCTCAGGGATTCTCTCAGCAAAACCAGGAAGGACTTCGTGGAGAGAATCGACAGCCTGATTACCGGCAGAAAACAGATCGACGAAGGACTGTACGATGAGCTGGAAGAGGTTCTGATCCAGGCGGACGTGGGGGCGGAAACGGCCTTTAACCTGGTGGAGGACCTGCGCAGGCTGGCGAAGGAGCGAAAGGCGGGCGACCCGGCCCAGTTAAAGCCGCTGCTCAAGGAACTGATCCTGGAGGTGCTGGGACGGGAATCCTATTCCCTGGCGGACGGGGGTGCCCTGACGGTGATCCTGGTGGTGGGGGTCAACGGCGTGGGGAAGACCACCACCATCGGAAAGCTGGCCCATAACCTGAAACAGGGTGGGAAAAAGGTGATTCTGGCCGCCGGTGACACCTTCCGGGCGGCGGCCATCGACCAGCTTGAAATATGGGGAAACCGGGCCGGGGCCGATGTGATCAAGCACCGGGAGGGGGCCGACCCGGCGGCGGTGGTATTTGACGCCATTCAGGCGGCCCGGGCCAGAAAGGCCGATGCGGTGGTGGTGGACACCGCCGGAAGGCTGCACACAAAAAGCAACCTGATGGAAGAGTTGAAAAAGATAGGGCGGGTTCTCTCCAGGGAGATCCCGGGGGCGCCGCACGAGGTTCTCCTGGTTCTCGACGCCACCACCGGGCAGAATGCCATCAACCAGGCCAGGATATTCGGGGAGGCCACCGGGGTTACCGGCATCGTGCTGACCAAGCTGGACGGAACGGCCAAGGGAGGGGTGATCATCGGGATCAAACAGGCCCTGGACATCCCGGTCAAATTCATCGGCATCGGCGAGGGCATAGACGACCTCCGTCCCTTTAACCCCGTTGAATTCGCGGAGGCCTTGTTTTCCTGATCAACCAAAACGGACGGGCGGGACACAACCCATGCCCGTTTTATATTTCTGCGCGAAGTAGGAAAGGATGGCAAAAAAAGCGAATATTTTATGGCCGGGCAAGCATTATAGAACAAGGAACGCTGGGAGGATGGGACAATGTCCGTAAAGACAGCCATTATAGGAGGGACCGGGGTATATGATCCGCGGATACTCTCAGGCGTCAGGGAGGAAAAGATAACCACGCCGTACGGGACCGTAAAGGCCGTGGTGGGCAGTTACCGGGGCAGGGAAATAGCCTTTATGGCCAGGCACGGGGCGGACCACTCGGTGCCGCCGCACCTGGTGAATTACCGGGGGAATATTGCCGCGCTCAGGGAACTGGGGGTAAAGAATATTTTTGCCACCGCCGCCGTCGGGTCGCTGAACCCGGAGATGAAGCCGGGCCAGTTTGTTTTCGTGGACCAGTTCCTGGATTTCACCAAGGGAAGGCCCTCCACCTTTGTGGAGGAGGGAGTGGTCCACCTGGACATGACCGATCCGTACTGTCCGGGGCTGAGGTCATTGCTGGCCGGCTCCGCTGAAAAACTGGGGCTGGAATTTCACCGCGGAGGCGTTTATGTGTGCGCCGAGGGGCCCAGGTTTGAAACGGCGGCGGAAATAAAAATGTTCAGGCTTTTGGGCGGGGACCTGGTGGGCATGACCAGCGTCCCGGAGGTGGTGCTGGCCAGGGAGGCCGGGATTTGCTACGCCACCATCGCCATGGTCACCAATTTCGCGGCCGGAATTTCCCCGAACAAGCTCTCGCACCAGGAAGTGGTGGAAATGATGGCCGAAAATGCAGAAAGGCTGAAAGGTTTAATCATGCAGGCCGTTTCGGACCTGGACGAGGACCGGTCCTGCGCCTGCCAGATGGTGGAAAGCCCGGTCAATCCGGTCGTCAGCAATAAGCAATAAGGCGTAGGAATTTACGAGGAATGCTTTGGGTCTAATATAATAAGTTCCGACGTCTGACGACAGGCGACTGACGACTGTTACGGGAGGGATCGATATTGGAAACCATGCGCTGGGAGGGGCGGGAGTTTTTGATCCTGGACCAGACCAGGCTTCCGGGCAGCGTCGAATATATCCGCTGCCGTGACCACCTGGCGGTGGCCGAAGCCATCAAAAGGCTTTCGGTGAGGGGCGCCCCGGCCATCGGCGCGGCCGCCGCCTACGGCCTGGTGCTGGGGGCGATGGGCCTTGAGACTGACGACCCGGGGGAGTTTCTGGCCGGGGTTGAAAGAATAGCCGCCCACCTGTCCTCCACCCGCCCGACGGCGGTGAACCTGAACTGGGCGCTGGGGAGGATGCTGGCCGGGTTGCGGTCGGCCGGGCCGGGGAAGCCGGAGGAACTGATCCGGGTGATGCTTCGCGAGGCCGACGGGATATACCGGGAAGACCTGGAAGGGAATAAGAAAATGGGCCGGCTGGGGCAGGAACTGATTCCCGACGGGGCCAGGATCCTGACCCACTGCAATGCCGGCGCCCTGGCCACCGCCGGTTACGGCACCGCCCTGGGGGTGATCAGGGCGGCCCGCGAGGCGGGGAAAAAGGTTAGCGTTTATGCCGGAGAGACCAGGCCGCTTCTCCAGGGTGCCAGGCTGACCGCCTGGGAAATGGCCCGGGAGGGCATTCCGGTCACCCTCATTACCGATAACATGGCCGGCTACCTGATGGCAAGGGGAATGGTGGACCTGGTGGTGGTGGGGGCCGACCGCATCGCGTCAAACGGAGACGCGGCCAACAAGATCGGCACCTACGGGTTGGCGGTGCTGGCCCGGGAACACGGACTGCCCTTTTACGTGGCGGCGCCCTTTTCAACCGTGGACATGAACCTCCGGTCGGGGGCCGGGATACCCATCGAGGAGCGGAGTCCCGAAGAGGTGACCCATATTGCCGGGGTAAGAGTGGCCCCGGAAGGGGTGAGGGTGTGGAATCCGGCCTTCGACGTTACCCCGGCGAGGCTGATCAGCGCCATTATCACCGACCGGGGAGTGGTCCGGCCGCCGTATGAGAAGTCGCTGAGGGAGATAATGAAAGAGGGGATTGGGGATTAGGGATTGGGATTGGGAGGAGAAAGTGTGAAGGATTATTCAATCAGGGATATCGGCCTTGCCCCGGAGGGCAGGCTGAAAATCGACTGGGTCAGGGAGCACATGCCGGTGCTCAACGCCATCAGGGAGGAATTCGAGAGGGACAGGCCCTTTGCCGGTGTCCGGGTGGCCATGAGCATCCACCTGGAGGCCAAAACGGCCTACCTGGCCCGGGTGCTCAGGGCAGGGGGGGCCGAGATAGCCATAACCGGGTCCAATCCCCTCTCCACCCAGGACGACGTGGCCGCGGCCCTGGCCGCCGAGGGAATGAACGTTTACGCCTGGCACGACGCGAGCCCGGAGGAGTACCGGGCGCATATCCTCGAAACCCTGGAAACCGGCCCCGGGATCATCATCGACGACGGCGGGGACCTGGTCAACGCCCTGCATACCGAGAGGACCGATCTGGCCGGAAAGGTAACCGGGGGATGCGAGGAGACCACCACCGGGGTGATCAGGCTCCGGGCCATGGAAAAGGCCGGAAGGCTGCTTTTTCCCATGGTGGCGGTGAACGACGCCCTGTGCAAGTACCTTTTCGACAACCGTTACGGCACCGGGGAATCGGTGTGGTCGGGGATCATGCGCACCACCAACCTCATCGTGTCGGGCAAGAACGTGGTGGTCCTTGGCTACGGCTGGTGCGGCCGGGGAGTGGCCATGAAGGCCAGGGGGCTGGGGGCCAGGGTGATCGTCTGCGAGGTGGACCCGGTGAGGGCCGTTGAGGCATACATGGACGGGTACCAGGTGATGCGCAGCGACGACGCGGCGGCGGCGGGGGACATGTTCATCACCGTCACCGGCTGCCGGGACATATTGCGGGACAGGCACTTCCGCCGCATGAAAAACGGGGCTATCCTGGCCAACGCCGGCCACTTCGACGTGGAGATAAACAAGCCGGAGCTGGAGGCCGCCTCGGTGAGCCGGAGGACGGTCCGGAAGAACATCGAGGAATTCACCCTGCGGGACGGCAGGAAGCTTTACCTCCTGGCCGAGGGACGGCTGGTGAACCTGGCGGCCGGCGACGGGCACCCGGCGGAAATAATGGACATGTCCTTCGCCCTGCAGGCGCTGTCCGCCCGCTACGTGCTGGAGAACGGCGGCCGGATGGAAAAAAGGGTCTACGACGTGCCGCCGGAACTGGACCGGAGGGTGGCCCGGATCAAGCTGCGGTCGCTGGGGATAGAGATAGACAGCCTGACCCCGGAACAGGACGAGTATATACATAGCTGGAACCACGGATAACGGGAATTGGGTATTGGGAAATGGGAACTGGGGGTTGTTTAAAGAGAGGGGGAGGCTAGATTGTGGGTAAAATACTGATTAAGGGCGCCACGGTTATTACCATGGAAAGCCACGACTCCGTAATTCCGGACGGGGAGATAGCCATCGAGGGCCAGCGGATTGTAAGCGTGGGACCGGCCGGCTCGGCGCCGGAGGGCTTCGCGCCGGAGAAAACCCTGGATGCCGCTGAAATGCTGGCTTTGCCCGGGTTTGTCAACTGCCACACCCACGCCGCCATGACCATCCTGCGCAGCTACGCCGACGACCTGCCCCTGATGAGGTGGCTTAAAGAGAAAATCTGGCCCCTTGAAGCCAGGCTGGAGGAAGACGATATTTACTGGGCCACCATGCTCTGCTGCCTGGAGATGATCCGGTCCGGCACCACCGCCTTTGCCGACATGTACTTCCACATGGACCGGGTGGCCGAGGCGGTGGAAAAGGCGGGGGTCCGGGCGGACCTTTCCCGGGGCATGATCGGCGTCGGCCCGGAGGCCGAAGCGGCCCTGGAGTACAGCCGGGAGTTTGCGGCCCGGTGGCACGGCCGGGCCGGCGGCAGGATCACGGTGAGGCTGGGCCCCCACGCCCCCTACACCTGCCCGCCGGAATACCTGAAAAAAGTGGTCGATCTGGCCGGGGAGCTGAACGTGGGGATCCACATCCACCTGGCCGAAACCCTTTCGGAAATAGAGGAAATAAATAAAAAGTACGGCATGTCGCCCATCCGGCTGGCGGACAGCGTGGGGCTGTTCGAACTGCCGGTGCTGGCCGCCCACTGCGTGCACGTGGACGGCGCGGACATGGAAATCATGGCCCGGAAGAAGGTGGGGGTGGCCCACAACCCGGAGAGCAATATGAAACTGGCCAGCGGCGTGGCCCCGGTGACCGCCATGCTGAAGGCCGGCGTCACGGTGGGCCTGGGCACCGACGGGGCGGCCAGCAACAACAACCTGGACATGCTGGAGGAGATGCGCAGCGCGGCCCTGCTGCAGAAGGTGACCAACATGGATCCCCTGGCCCTGCCCTCCTTCGAGGCGCTGCGGATGGCCACGGCGGGGGGCGCCGGGGCCCTGGGCATGGACGGCGAGATCGGCCTGCTGCGGCCCGGCTGCAAGGCCGACATAATCCTGATGGAAACCCGCAGGCCGCACCTGTTTCCCAGGCACGACTGGCTGGCCCACATCGTTTACGCCGCCCAGTCCTCCGACGTGCACACGGTGATCGTTGACGGCAGGATCGTGATGGAAGGGCGCAGGGTGCTGACCATCGACGAGGAAGAGGTCTTCCACGAGGTGCAGGCCCGGGCGGAGAGGCTGGTCGGGCGGAAATAGGGAAGCTGGGAATTGGGAATCTGGGAATAGGGATTGGGAGCTAGGAGCTGGCAGCTAGAAGCTGGGGGTGATGGCTACGGCCACGGTGAGACTTGCCAGGGGCCGGCAGGCCAGGGTGGCCGGCGGGCATCCCTGGGTTTACGGAACAGAGGTTGAGGACATAGAAGGAAGCTTCAGCCCCGGGGATATTGTGGAGGTTGCGGACAGCCGGGGGAGGTTTCTGGGCCGGGGCTACATCAACCCGGCCTCCCAGATCCTGGTCAGGATCATGACCAGGGACCGGGACGAGAAGATTGACCGGGAATTTTTCCGCCGGCGCATTGAAACGGCCTGGCGGTACCGGAGCAAGGTGGTCAAAAACACCGACGCCTTCCGGGTGGTCTTCGCCGAGGCCGACTTTCTGCCGGCCCTGGTGGTGGACAAGTTCGGCGGCTACCTGGCGGTGCAGACCCTGGCCCTGGGGATTGACCTGCACAAGGAAACCATTGTCGAAGTTTTAAAGGAAGTGATCGGTCCGGCCGGCATTTATGAGCGCAACGACGCCGGCGTCCGGGAACTGGAGGGGCTGCCCCTGCGGGCGGGGTTTATCGGCCGGGAGTTTGACCCCGTGGTGGAGATTGAGGAGAACGGCCTCCGCTTCGAGGTGGACCTGGCCGGGGGCCAGAAGACCGGTTACTTCCTGGACCAGAGGGAAAACCGGATGGCCCTGGAACACCTCTGCGCCGGGGCCAGGGTCCTGGACTGCTTCTGCCATACCGGAACCTTTTCGGTTTACGCCGCCCGTTTCGGGGCCGGGGAGGTGCTGGGCATCGATATCTCCGGCCCGGCCCTGGAGGCGGCCGCCAGGAATGCGGCCCGGAACGGGTATGCCGGCGTCTGCGGCTTCAGGGAGGGAAACTGTTTCGACGAGCTGAGGAGGCTGGAACGGGCCGGGGAGAAGTTCGACCTGGTCATCCTGGACCCCCCGGCCTTCACCAAGTCGAAAAAGGCCCTGGAGGGCGCGGTCAGGGGGTACAAGGAGATTAACCTGAGGGCCTTTAAAATACTGCGGCCCGGGGGTTTCCTGGTCACCTGCTCGTGCTCCTACCACATGAGCGAGGGCCTGTTCCTGGAGGTCGTCAAAAGCGCGGCCCTGGATGCCGGGAGGGCGGCCAGGCTGGTGGAAGTCAGGAGGCAGGCCCGGGACCACCCCATGCTGCCGGCCTCACCGGAAACTTATTACCTGAAGTGCTTGATTATCCAGGCCCTGTGAAAAGGGCCTTCAGTCTCCGGCCGCCGTCAGTTCCTCCCAGGCTTCCCGGTAAGTATTGAAGTCTTTTTCGCTGAACAGGACGAACCGGACTTCGTCCAGGCCGCCTTCCCGTTCCAGGAAATTTTTCACCGTGGACGCCGCCACCCGGGCCGCCCGGCCGGTGGGGAAGCCGTAAGCGCCCGTGCTGATGGAGGGGAAGGAGACCGAACGGATGCCCCTGCTCACGGCCAGTTGCAGCGAATTGCGGTAGGCGCTGGACAGGAGTTCGTCCTCCCGGCTGCCTCCGCCGGACCAGACGGGGCCCACCGTATGGATGACGTAGCGGGCCTTGAGGTTCCCGCCGCCGGTGATCACGGCCTCCCCGGCGGGGCAACCGCCCTGCCGGGCCCTGATTTGCTTGCACTCTTCCAGGATCTGCGGCCCCCCTGCCCGGTGGATGGCGCCGTCAACCCCGCCCCCGCCCAGCAGGGAGGAATTGGCGGCATTGACAATGGCCTCGGTGTCCTGCCTGGTTATGTCTCCCTGGATAAGAACCACTTTGGTGCTGCCCGCCTTAAACATACAAAACCCTCCTAGACCATTGCTGACAAATATTAAAAAGGATGCCTAAAATCTCCTGTCTTCTGTCTCCCACTCTCATTTGCTGCTTCCCGGCCCGCGGCCCAGGGACCGGGCGATGCACAGTATGCGGCAGCTGTGCTGGAGGCTGGCGGTCCACTTGTAGGCCTCCTCCAGGGTACGGCCCGCGGCGAAACTGCCGTGCCCCCTGACCACGGCCGCCCTGTATTCCCTCAGCACTTCGGGCAGTGTTTCCTCAAGTTCCTTTGAGGCGATGGCCTGCCTGGGGGAAAGGACCGGGACCCTGGGCAAAAGGTACAGTCCCTCGGCATCCACCGGGACGATCTCGTCCCCCAGCAGGGACAAGGCCACAGCGTGGGGCGGGTGGGCGTGCACCACCGCCAGGGCGGGAGTTTTCAGATAGATGGCCCGGTGCACTCCGATCTCGGTTGACGCCAGGGGGGTATTGACGTCGTCCTTTTCCAGTCCCGTTTCAATCAGGTCTTCCTCTTCCAGGTGCGCCAGCATAGAACCGCGCCGGGTGATGACCAACCTGTCCCCCAGGCGGGCGCTGAGATTGCCGCTGTGGGAGTTGTTCAGGCCGGCGGTGAAAAGGTCCCGGCCCACCTGTTGAAAAATTTTCAGCATGACGCTTCCTCCGGGTCCGTGGCGCAAATTCCCTTTCCTTATATTTTATAATAAAAAACGGGGGCCGCAATTCATTATTGACCCCTTTTTGATTCGGTGATAATATTTTTAAAACTGAAAGCTGAGCTGAGTTTAGCCAGGCTGAGATTGAGCGAGGCGAGACGACTCGGAGTTTTCGGGGTGAGGACCGGCGAATGCTGGTCTTTTTTCGTTTTTTAGCCGGGGGGTGGAAAAATTGATCCTGATGATAGACAACTACGACTCCTTCGTGTACAATCTGGTGCAGTATCTGAGGGAAATGGGCCGGGAGGTGGCGGTGCGCCGCAATGACGGGATAACTCCGGAACAGGTTGAACGGATGAGCCCGAGCCACATCATCATTTCCCCGGGGCCGTGCACGCCGGACGAGGCCGGCGTGTCGCTGGACCTGGTCAGGCGGTTCGCCGGCAGAATTCCAATCCTGGGGGTCTGCCTGGGGCACCAGGTCATCGGACAGGCCTTCGGAGGGCGGGTGGTCAGGGCTTCCCGGCCCATGCACGGCAAGACCTCGTTGATCAGGCACGACGGCCGGGGGGTTTTTGCCGGCATGCCCCAGCCGCTTACCGTGGGCAGGTACCACTCCCTGGTGGTCAGCCCGGAAGGCCTGCCGGACTGCCTGGAGGTGACCGCCGTCACAGCCTCCGGGGAGATTATGGGCCTGCGCCACAGGAAATATTATGTGGAGGGAGTCCAGTTTCACCCCGAGTCCATCCTGACCCCGTACGGCAGGGAGATGCTGGCCAATTTTCTGGACGCGGGGGAGAATGTTGATGAAGCCGTTTCTGCTTAAAGAACTGGATATGGCGACGGACACCGTTTCTCTCTTTGAAAGCATCGCGGATCTGCCGGGCGGCATCCTGCTGGACAGCGGGATGATCGCGGACGGCCTGGCAAGGTATACCTTCATGTCGGCGGACCCGTTCATGGTGGTCACCTCCCGGGGCAGCCGGGTGAGGATCGAAAGGAGGCACGGTCCGGGGGCCGGGAGTGTGGAAACAAGGGAAGGAAACCCCCTCGACATCTTGGGCGGCCTGTTCAAGCAGTACCGGGTGGACGGGGCAGGTGCCCCGGTTCCCTTTTTTGGCGGGGCGGCCGGGTATTTCGCCTACGACCTGGGCAGGCAGCTGGAAAAGCTTCCGGATCTGGCGGCCGACGATGTTGGGGTTCCGGACTGCTGGATCGGCTTTTACGACGTGGTGGCGGCCCTGGACTGGGTGGGCCGGAAGGTTTACCTCACCTCCACCGGCCACCCCGGGACGGGGACGGCGGATATTTCGGCCCGGGCCCTGGAACGCCTGGAATGGCTGGAGAAAAAGCTGGTCCGGGGAGGAAAAGGGCCCCGGGCCGCCGCGGCCGGGCCGGACACGCCGGAGGAGGCCGGTGAGCGGGACGGCTCCGGCCTGACTTCGGTTTTCGACCGGGAGACTTACTGTGAGGCGGTGGACAGGGCCAGGGAGTACATCGCCGCCGGGGACATATTCCAGGTCAACCTGTCCCAGCGCTTCAGCCTGCCCCGGAAGGACGACCCATGGGAGGTTTATAAAAGGCTCAGGGGGGTAAACCCGGCCCCCATGGCCGCCTATATCGACTGCGGCGGGCTGCAGGTGGTCAGCGCCTCCCCGGAGAGGTTCATGAAGGTGGCGGGAGGACTGGTGGAGACCAGGCCGATCAAGGGAACCAGGCCCAGGGGCAAAACCCCGGAGGAGGACAGGCGCTGGCGTGACGAATTGTGGAACAGTGAAAAGGACAGGGCCGAGCTGGTCATGATCGTGGACCTGGAAAGAAACGACCTGGGCCGGGTATGTGTGCCCGGTTCGGTGCGGGTGCCCGAACTTTACCGGCTGGAGGAGTACCCGACGGTGTTCCACCTGGTGTCCACGGTGGAGGGCAGGCTGGAGGAAGGGAAGGACGTATTCGACCTGCTGAAGGCCTCATTCCCCGGCGGGTCGATAACCGGGGCGCCCAAGATCAGGGCCATGGAAATAATCGAGGAACTGGAGCCGGTGAGGCGCGGCATTTACTGCGGATCCATCGGCTACCTGGCCTTCAGCGGGGACGCCGACCTGAACATAGTGATCAGGACGCTGGTTTTTACCGGGGACAGGATATATTTCCAGGTGGGCGGGGGAATCACCATCGACTCAGACCCCGAAGCCGAATACATGGAAACCCTGGACAAGGCCAAGGCCCTGGTAAGGGCGCTGGGACTGGACCTGAGACACAGGGATTGAATGTGGGGAATTGGGAATTAGTGATTGGAATTGAGAACTCAGAACTCAGAACTCAGAACTCAGCATAGGCTATAAGCAGTAGGCGTTAGGCTACAAGCTACAAGCGGTATAATTAAAACCTATAACTTGCAACTAACAGCTAACAGCTAATAGCTAACAGCTAATAGCCAACAGCCAACAGCTGAATAGCTGATGGCCTATAGCTTAAAGCATACAGCCTAAAGCCTAAAGCTTACAGCCGGCAGCTAACATCCAAGTCGTGAGTTGGGGGCTGAAAGCTGGCAGTCAGAAGCTAGGAGCTAGGAGCTAGGAGCTAGGAGCTAGCAGCTAGAAGCTAGCAGCTAGAAGCTAGCAGCTAGAAGCTATCAAAGGAGTTTTCGCTTATGGAAGCGGGGGGCATAATCTGCTTTAACGGTGAATACCTGCCGGCCGGGGAAGCCGCCGTTCCGGCCGCTGACCTGGGGGTTCTTTACGGTATGGGCATTTTTGAAACGGTAAGGGTGTCCCGGGGCAGGCCGGGAATGATGGACCGTCACCTGTCCCGCCTTTTTGCCTCGGCGGGGGAACTGGGGCTGGAAGTTCACTTCAGCCGTGAGGAAATAGACCGCATGGCCCGCCGGACGGCGGCCGAAAACCGGTTGGAGGAGGGCGGCCTGCGAATCACCCTCACCGCCGGCGGGGAGATCAGCAGGCCGTGTCTTTTTGTTACGGCCAGGAAATCGCCTTACCGGCGGGAACAGTACCGGTACGGCATCAGGGCCGGGTTTTCATCAGTTAGAAGAAACAAGGACTCTCCCCTGGTGAGGCACAAAACCCTCAATTACTTCGAAAATATCCTGGCCAGGCGCGAGGCCCGGGCCGCCGGCTGGGACGAAGCCCTCTTTTTAAATAACTCGGGCGGCCTGGCGGAGGGGTCGGTGAGCAACATCTTCCTGGTTGTGCGGGGAAAGGTGATCACCCCGCACCCGGAGAGCGGCCTGCTGCCGGGGATCACCCGGGGGCGGGTGATTGAGGCCTGCGCCGCCCTGCAAATTCCGGTGGAAGAAAGGACGGTCAGCCCCGGTGAACTGTTCCGGGCCGGTGAGTGCTTTGTCACCAACTCGCTGATGGGCGTGATGCCGGTGACCAGCATCGGGGGCGCGCCGGTCGGGAACGGCCGGCCCGGTGAAATAACCCGGCTGATCGCAGGATCGCTCCAACTCCTTTAATTTTATGCTGTTCGTTATTAATCGGTTCCGTTCGAGTGTTCTATAAGGTCTATCGCTCCGAGAACGATATGGGCCAGTCCGAATCCGGCGATTCCCCATCCCAGGGCCGGGTTGACGCCCCTCAGGGCCAGACCGGTGGCGGTGACAGCGGTGCCGAGGACGGCGGGAATCATTCCTTCACGCGCCAACAAAGCTTCCCCCTTTGTCTGAAAGTTAAGTATAGTTTGGGACATGTCTCCCCTTTTATGTCAGACACTTTGTGGCAGGCAAGCCGTATTTTGCCTTCCACGGCTCTCGCCGCCCGGTTCGGGGCGCCGTTTTCCGGCCCGTATAATAAGAACGTAATTGGTAAAAATCAATACCAGTAAGCACGGAAAAATTTCTGGCAGGGGGAGGATCAAATTGGCGTCGCGGGACCAGGAACTGAGAAGGGCGGTCAAGGATGCCCTTGACTCCGACATCAGGACGCGAAACTACGACCTGAAGGTGACGGTGGCGGGCGGTGTGGCCCGGGTGACCGGGATTGTCGACACGCTTTCGGAAAAAGAACAGGTTGACCAAATACTGTCGGGCATCAGGGGACTGAAGGAATTTGACAACGGGGTGTCCATCAGCACCGACGGTTCCATAATCGACGAGGACGTTGAGGAGGAGGTGACCGAGGAGCTCAACGCCGATCCGGCCGTAAATCTCCGCAATGTGGGGGCAAGGAGCGTCAGGGGGAATGTTTTCCTGATGGGCGCCGTGGACAGCCCGGAGGAGGAAAAGGCCGCCATAAGGGCGGCATCCAGGGCCAGGGGCGTGCGGTCGGTGGTGAGCCGGCTGAAAATAAACAAAAACGGATACGATATAAACAGCCTGGAGGCCATTTTTCACCACCAGGTCAACAACGACAAGGAAGACCGGGACGGAAGGAAGGACATTTTTTAACCGGAGAGAAACGGCGGGGGAGGAGGCCGTGGATCGCCACGGGGCCATGTCCCTCTTTATTTTTGTTTGGGTGTTGATCAAAGATCGAAAATTGTTATGTCACAAATGAAAAAACATGGCTGTCCTTATCCACCGCCAGGGCTTAATGTGCTACAATATAAGTGTCCCAATGATTAAAAATATTGCTGGGAGAGTGAACCTATGGACCGTGAACTGACGCTGGAACTGGTCAGGGTGACCGAGGTGGCGGCGCTGGCGGCTTCGCAGTGGATGGGCAGGGGGCGCAAGCACGAAGCCGACGAAGCGGCCACGAACGCCATGAGGGCAATGTTCGACACCGTGGCCATAAACGGCACGGTGGTGATCGGAGAAGGCGAGATGGATGAGGCGCCGATGCTGTACATAGGGGAAAAGGTCGGCAACGCCTCTACACCGGAGGTGGACGTGGCCGTGGATCCCCTTGAGGGCACCAACATCCTGGCCAAGGGGCTTCCCAACGCCATGTCGGTCATAGCCGTGGCGGACAGGGGAAACCTGCTTCACGCGCCGGACATATACATGCAAAAGATAGCGGTGGGGCCCAGGGCGGCCGGAAAAATACACATCGACGACCCCATCGAGAAGACGCTGGAGATAGTGGCCAAGGCCAATGACAAGCGGATCTCGGAATGCACCGTGATGATCCTGGACCGCCCCCGCCACCAGGAAATAATCGAGGCCGTAAGAAAGGCCGGGGGCAGGGTGAGGCTCATCGGCGACGGGGATGTGGGTTCGGCCATATACACCGCCATCCCCGAAACCGGCGTGGACCTCTGCCTGGGCATCGGGGGGGCCCCGGAGGGGGTCATTGCGGCGGCGGCCCTCAAGTGCCTGGGCGGGGAGATGCAGGCCAGGCTGTGGCCCGAGGACGACGAGGACCGGGCCCGGTGCGCAAAGATGGGCATAACCGACTTCAACAGGATTCTTTACATGGACGACATGGTAAAGGGAGACGACGCCATCTTCGCGGCCACCGGCGTTACCGACGGCGAACTGCTGAAGGGGGTGCGCATGCTGGGGGGCGACATGGCTGAAACGCACTCCCTGGTGATGCGTTACAAGAACAAAACCATCAGGTGGATCAGGGCCGTACACCGGCTTTCATACAAGGCCAGCATGGTGTTCGGCGGCGGGTCCGCGGCTTACGCCGGATAGCTGGCCGACCAGTTGAATACAATAAAGCAATAGGCCGGTTTACCACTCTCAAGGCATCCTCCGGAAACGTGTTTCCGGGGGTCTTGTTTTACGATCTGCGGCTGGATTGAACTGGGGTGTGTGCCGTGAGTCTGAGGTTTATTGTGGGCCGGGCCGGATCCGGGAAAACCCGCCTGTGCTACGAGGAAATACGCAGCCGGCTGGGGGACGGCCGGGAGAATGATTTGATCCTGCTGGTACCCGAGCAGGCCACCTTTCAAAATGAGCGGGCCCTGGCCCTGAATACCCTCCCGGGAGGCCTTTTGAGGGCCCAGGTGCTGAGTTTCCGCAGGCTGGCCTGGAGGGTCCTGAACGAAGTTGGCGGGGCGGCCCGGGTTTACCTGGGCGACCTGGGCAGGCGCATGCTGCTGCAGGGTATCATCGACCGCCGGAAAAAGGATTTCAGGGTTTTCGGCAGGGCCGCGGAACAGCCGGGCTTCTCCGGGGCAATGGCCTCCTTCCTGTCCGAACTTAAGCTTTGCCGGGTATCACCCGGCCGTCTTTCCGGGGTGGCCGGTGACATGGACGGCCGTTTGCGGGCGGGGCTTTCCGGCAAGATCAGGGACATCGGCCTGATCTACTCGGATTTTGAAGATCAACTGCGGGGGCGGTATATCGATCCCGACGACTACATTAACCTGCTGGCCGAAAGAATCCACCTGTCGCCGGCAGTGTCCCGGGCGGAAGTCTGGGTGGACGGATTCAGCGGGTTTACTCCCCAGGAGTATGCCGTGCTGGAAAAGATGATGGCGGCGGCCGAACGGGTAAGCGTCACCGTCTGCGCCGACGGGGACGTGCTGGAAAAGATGCCCGGCGAGGGCGAAGTATTTTACACCACCGGGGAGACAGTGCGCAGGTTGAAGGAACTGGCGCTGAAAAACGGGATCCGGGTGGAAAGGCCGGTGGTTCTGCAAGGGTGCCGCCGCTTCGAAGGCGCCCCGGCATTAAGTTACCTGGAGAGACACTTTTTTGACAACAGCGCTCCCCCGTACACCGGCGAACAGGCGGAAATAAGCCTGGTGGCGGCCGCCGGGCCCAGGGCCGAGGTGGAGGCGGCGGCCAGGGAAATTATCCGGCTGTGCAGGGACGAGGGGTACCGCTGGCGCGACATCGCCGTGCTGGTGCGGGACATTAGCCGGTATCACGTGCTGGTGGGGGCGGTTTTCAGAGACTACGGGATACCCTTCTTCATCGACCACAAGGGATCGGTGACCCACCACCCCCTGGTGGAGCTGATCCGGTCCGCCCTTGAGGCGGCCGGGGGCGGATGGCCTTACGAAGCGGTTTTCCGGTACCTGAAGACCGACCTTGCCCCGGTGGCCAGGAAGGATGTGGACATCCTGGAAAACTACGTTCTGGCCCACGGCATCCGGGGAGCGGCCTGGCTTGACGAGAAGGACTGGGAATTCAGGCGGGGTTCCCCGGACCGGGAAGAGACCCCGGGCGGGGACGGGATCTTCCTGGCCAGGATCAACCGGGCCAGGAGGGAAGGAATTAAGGAATTGATCAGATTTTACGGCCGGGTGCGTCCCGACCGGCGTCCCACCTTCAGGTCAATGTCCGAGTCCCTTTTCAACCTGCTGGTGGACCTGGACGTGCCGTCAAAACTGGTGGAGTGGAGCGACCGGGCCAGGAGAGAGGGAGATTTGGTCCGGGCGGTTGAGCACGACCGGATCTGGGGCCAGGTGGTGGAACTGCTGGACCAGGTGGTGGCGGCCTTCGGGGATGAGCCCGCATCCCCCGAAAAATTTGCCAGGATCCTGGAGTCCGGCCTGGTTAATCTCAGAATGGGCCTGGTTCCGCCCGGCCTGGACCAGGTGACGGTGGGGTCCCTGGACCGGTCCCGCAGTCCCGAAGTCAAGGCGGCACTGGTGCTGGGGGTCAATGACGGTGTTTTTCCGGCCAGGCAGGCGGAGGACGGGATCCTCACCGACGCCGAAAGGGAGATCCTGATCCGGCACGGGTTGGACCTGGCCCCGGGAACCCGGCAAAAAGTTTTTAACGAGCAGTTCCTGGTCTACACGGCCCTGACCAGGGCCTCCCGCCGCCTTTGGATAAGCTACTGCACCGCCGACGGGGAAGGACGGCCGATGCTTCCTTCCCGTATTGTGGGCCGGATTAAAGAACTGCTGCCCCGGGTGCGGGAGTGCCCGGCGGCGGCGGACCCCCCGGGTACGGGGGAAGAGGACCTGGAGTTCGTGGTGGAGAAGGACATTACCCTGGGTTACCTGGCGTGCCGGATGAGGGAGTTTTTATCGGGCAAAGAAAACACTGACCTGTGGTGGGACGTGTACAACTGGTACGCCGGCGGCCGGTCCTCCAGGGAGGACCTGGGCATGGTCCTGGCGGGCCTTTTTTACAAGAACGCCGAGAGGGGACTTTCTCCCGCCGTGGCCGGGGCGTTATACGGCCCCAGGCTGTCGGTGGGAGTGTCCGGCATCGAGGAATTCAGTTCCTGCCCCTTCGCCCACTTTTTGTCCCGCGGGATGAAGCTCAGGGAGAGGCTGCATTACAGGGTTACGCCCCCGGACATGGGGGAGTTCCTGCACAGCGCCCTGAGAATGCTTGCCGACCGGCTGCGCAGGGATTCCCTGGACTGGGGCGGCCTGGACAGGGAAACAGTGTCCCGGCTGGCGGGCGAGATCGTGGAGGCGGCGGCCCCCCGGCTGCAAAACGAAATTCTCCTCAGCAGCGCCCGGTACCGCCACCTGTTGACCAGGCTGAGGAGGAGGCTGGAGCGGTCGGCCTTGGTGCTGGCGGAACAGGCCAGGCGGGGCCGGTTCAGGCCGGTGGCCGTGGAGGTGAAATTCGGTCCCGGCGGGACCTTGCCGCCGGTGTCCGTAAATCTGCCCGGGGGGCGGGAGCTTGAGATAACCGGCCGCATAGACAGGGTGGACGCCTGCCGGCTGGACCGGGAAAACCGCATCGTGGTCATAGACTACAAGTCCGGTTTTAAAGACATTGACCTGGCGGGCATTTATTACGGCATCAATATACAGCTTCCGGCCTACCTGGACGTGGCCGTGGAGAACTCGGCCCTGCTGACCGGCAGGGAAGGCCGTCCCGGGGGGATATTTTACTTCACCGTGGCCGACCCGCTGATCAGGTCGTCCGGCCCGCTTGCCGCCGGGGAAGTCGAGAAAAGGATCAGGAAAAAGCTCAGGATGAGGGGTTTCATACTGGCCGATCACGAACTGATCAAGCTGATGGACGCCGAAATGGACGGGTCTTCGGGGATCCTCCCGGTATCCCTGACTGCCCGGGGAGAATTCCGTAAAAACAGCCCGGTGCTGTCCGGGGACCAGTTCCGGCTGCTGGGAAGACACCTTAGGAACCTGTACCGGAGAGTGGGCCGGCAGATTTTTTCCGGCCGGGCGGCCATTGAACCGATCAAGATCAAAAACCGCACGGCATGCCGCTTCTGCGCCTTCAAACCGGTGTGCCGTTTCGACCCCGCCCTTCCCGGAAACCGGTACAGGATTGCCGCGGTTCTGGATGACGCCCAGATCTGGCAGAAGGTTCAGAACTTCCAGGAGGGCGGTACGGATGGGTAAAAAGATGACCGGAAAATGGACCGGTGAACAGATGGAGGCCATTTCCGCCAGGGGGTGCAACCTGCTGGTTTCGGCCGCGGCGGGGGCCGGTAAAACCGCCGTGCTGGTGGAGAGAATCCTGGGCCGGATCATGGACGAACACCACCCGGTGGACATAGACCGACTGCTGGTGGTTACCTTTACCAACGCCGCCGCCGCCGAGATGCGGGAAAGGATAGCGTCGGCCATTTCCTCGGAACTCCGGGAGCGGGGCGACAGCGGCCGGTTAAGCCTTCAGCCGGTGCTGCTGAACAGGGCCAGGATAAGCACCATTCACTCTTTCTGCATGGATGTTATAAAGCAGTATTATTACCGGATCGGACTGGACCCGGGTTTCCGCATCGCCGACGAGACGGAGGCCGCCATGCTTAAGTTCGACGTGCTGGAGGAAATGCTGGAGGCCCTGTATTCGGGAGGCATGGAGGTTGACGGATTCTCCGGGCTGGCGGAGTGCTACGGAGGGGACCTTGACGACTCCGCCCTGATGCAGCTGGTGATTAAGGTTTACGATTTTTCCAGGAGCAATCCCGACCCTTCCGGCTGGCTGGAAAGGATGGCTGCAAAATTCAGCCCCGCCGGGAATCCTGAAGATGCTTTGAGGGACCTGGCGGCGGTGGTGCTGTCCGGAGTTGCCGGGTCCCTGGAGGATGTGTCGGCCGAGATTGAACGGGCTTTAAGCATTTGCCGGAAGCCCGGCGGCCCCATGACTTACGCTTCCGTGATGGAAGAAGACCTGGCGCTGGTCCGGGATCTCGCCGAATCCTGTGCCAGGGGTTGGGATGAGGCGTGCCGGTCCTTCGCCGGGGTGCGGTTTTCCATCCTGAAAAGGGCGGGGTCCGGGGTGGATGAGGGGCTGAAGGAACAGGTGGCGGCCATCAGGAGCAGGGCCAAGAAAAAAATAAAGACCCTGGGCGACACCTTCCTGGCCAGGCCGCTGGCGGAACACGCCGCCGACATGGAAAGGGCTGCCCCGGTGATGAGATCCCTGGCCGGAATGGCGGCCGGGTTTGCGGAAAGATACCGCCTGGCCAAGGCATCCAGGGGGCTGGTGGACTTCGGGGACCTGGAGCACTACTGCCTGCAGATACTTGCGGACCGGGACCGGGACGGGGAACTGAAGCCCTCGGAGGCGGCCCTGGAACTCCGGGAACAGTTTGAAGAGGTGCTGGTGGACGAATACCAGGACATCAACCCGGTCCAGGAAGCCATAATAAAACTGGTATCCAGGTCCCATGACGCCCAAAACCTGTTCATGGTGGGGGACGTGAAACAGAGCATCTACCGTTTCCGGCTGGCCGATCCGAACCTGTTCCTGGAAAAATACCGGGAGTATTCCGAACCGGCGGGGGGGAAAGGCCGGCTGGTGAGGCTTTCCAGAAACTTCAGGAGCCGCCGGGAAATCATCGACGCCGTCAATTACATTTTCCGCCTGGTCATGGTGGGTGAGGCCGCCGAACTGGACTACGGCCCCGAGGCGGAGCTGGTATTCGGGGCCGGCATGTACGGCCGGGAGGAGAGAGTTTTTCACGACCGCCGGGTGGAACTGCACCTGCTGGACCGGTCCCGGCCGGAACCGGAGGAGGACCCCGGTGAAGAGAATTTCGCCCCGGAAGAAATCCGGGAGGAACCTTCCGAAGACGACTTTTCCGACGGAGAGGACCCGGGGGCCGTCCAGGCCGAGGCCAGGCTGGCGGCCGGCCGGATCCGGGCGCTGATAGACAGCGGTTTCGAGGTGTACGACAGTGCCCTGAACGCCTTCAGGCCGGCCAGGTACAGTGACGTGGCGGTTCTAATGCGGGCCACCCGGGGCAGATCGGATGTATTCGTGGATGAATTGAGGGGTTATGGCATTCCGGCCTATGCCGAACCGGACACCGGCTACTTCCAGTCCACCGAGATAGAGACCATGGTTTCACTGCTCAAGCTGCTGGACAACCCCCGGCAGGACATTCCACTGGCGGCGGTGCTGCGGTCCCCGGTGGCGGGCCTGGGGTGCGAGGAACTGGCGCAGTTGAGAATGACCCAAAGAACGGGGGATTTGTGGGACGCGGTGGTTGCCGCGTCCGGGCAGGCGGAAGGGGAAACGGCCCGAAAGCTGTCAAGGTTTTTAACTTCGCTGGAGAGGTGGCGGGAACTGGGCCGCAGGGCCGCCATGACGGATCTGATCTGGACCATATACCGGGAGACCGGGTACTACCGCTTCGCGGGCGCCATGCCGGGCGGGGCCCAGCGGCAGGCCAACCTCAGGGCCCTGCACCACTGGGCCGGACAGTACGAGGCCACCAACTTCAGGGGCATCTTCAGCTTTCTCCGCTTCATCGACCGGATGCGGGAGAAGGGTGAAGACCCCGGCAGGGCACGCACCCTGGGTGAAAACGAGAATGTGGTCAGGATCATGAGCATTCACAAGAGCAAAGGGCTGGAATTCCCGGTGGTGGTGGTATCCGGCCTGGGCACCAAATTCAACCTGCGGGACTTGGACAGCGAAATACTCCTGCACCGGGAGCTGGGATTCGGCCCCTGGATCATCGACCCGGAGGCCAGGGTGGCCTATCCGACCCTGGCCAGGCTCGCGGTTCGGGAAAAGCTGCGCCGGGAAGCCCTGGCCGAGGAAATGAGGATCCTGTACGTGGCCATGACCAGGGCCAGGGAAAAGCTGATTCTGACCGGCGTGACCGCCGATTTGCGAAAGTCGGCGGCCCGGTGGTCGAGGAACGTCCACAGGGGCCTTACGGCCGCAGACGTGTTGAATGCGGGGTCGTTCCTGGACTGGTTGGGCCCGGCCCTGGCCAGGCACCCGGACGGAGGGCCGCTGCGGGAGGGTCATACGGCCGGGGGTGCCCTTGCCTCCGGCAGTGGAGAGGGTGAGGGTTCCCGCTGGCTGATAAGCGTTGGAAAAACGGGCGTTTTGGGGCAGACGGAGACGGCCGGGGAGGACTGGGCGGACCCCGCCGCCGGTGAGATCGCGGAAAAGATCAGCCGGGGGGAGATAATAGAAAGCGCGGGCAAGTACGCCGCCGAGGTCGGGAGAAGGCTTTCCTGGGTTTACCCGGCCCGGGAGGCGGCCGGAATGCCGGCCAAGGCGACGGTCACCGGCCTCGGTGAAGCGGCCGGGGCGAACCCGGCGGCGGAGGAGGAAGGAGAATCCTCCGGAAACCTTTCGGGTGACGGCTTCCGGAGATTGTCCTGCCTGAAGCCGGCATACGCCAGGCCGGTTTTCATGGCCGGGAAAAGGGATCTGACGGCGGCCGAAAGAGGGGTGGCGGTGCACGTGGTGATGCGCCACCTGGACCTGGGGGGGAACCTCGCTCCCGAAGGCATCGCGGGCCAGGTGATCCGCATGGTGGAGCGGGAACTGATCACCGGGGATCAGGCGGCCGCAGTGGACTGCCGGAGGGTGGCGGAATTTTTCCGTTCCGTCCCGGGCAGGCGGGTGCTGGCGGCGGGGACGGTAAAAAGGGAGATACCCTTCAGCCTGGCGGTTCCGGCCGGGGAACTGTATCCCGGGCTGGAAGACCGTGATTCCGGTGAAAGGGTTCTGGTGCAGGGGGTCGTTGACTGCCTGGCGGATGAGGGGGACGGATATCTCTTGATTGATTACAAGACCGGCGGGCATGACGGAGAGGACCCCGGCCGGCTGGCCCGAAGGTACAGAAGCCAGATTGACTGGTACGCCAGGGCCGTGGAGACTCTCACCGGCCGCCCGGTTAAAGACCGCTACCTGTACTTTTTCGACCTGGGGTTGGACCTGAAGGTATAGGAATTGAGGGTTGGAAATCGGAAATTGAGAATTGTTCCCGCATGATTCTTCGATAGAAGAGAAAGTTTATTGAGCGATATTTCTGGATCAGCCTCTTTCCCTTGAGATATAATAATTCCAGGAGTGGTAACAATGGACTTGGAAATGATTAAAGAGATTGCCGTTCCGATTTTGAGGCGGCATGGTGTGGCAAAGGCATCTGTTTTTGGTTCCTACGCAAAAGGAGATTATGATAAAAACAGCGACGTGGATATTTTAATTGAATATGCCCCTGGTGTTAGGAAATCGCTTTTCACCCGAATTAAGATAAAGAACGAACTTAAAAGGGCCCTTCAAAAAGATGTAGATGTAGTAACAGAAGCTTCTCTATCACAGCATTTAAGAGATGAGGTGATGAGGGAAGGAAGGACGATCATGTGAAGAAGGAAAAAGGCGACAGGGCACGTCTAAATCATATTCTGGAATGCGTTGGACTGATTTCAGAATGGGTTGAAGGTATAACAAAAGATGGCTTTCTGGCCAATAAAATGCTCCAGGAAGCGCTTATCAGGCAGATGGAGATAATTGGCGAAGCAACGAAATATCTCAAAACAACTTAAGAATAGACACCCGGAGATCCCTTGGAAAGAAATGGCGGGTATGAGGGATGTCCTGATCCATGATTATTTCGGGGTGGACTTGGAGGAGATTTGGGAAACGGCAACAAAAGACATCCCCGAACTGGAACGGCAAATAAACAAAATTCTGAAAGAGATGGTCTAATAAGAAAGGGCCGGATGAAAAACAAGTTCCAGCCTTTTTTGTTTTCAATTGTGAGTTCTGAGGATAATAAAAAAGTCTTGACACCTCACCGGGGCGGGTTTATACTTACTCAGTAGACTTTAACAAGATAAAGCAGTAATATATTACTAATGTAAAGTACAGCGGAGGTATCGGAAACATGGGGAGATTGAGGCTGGGGCTGCCCAAGGGAAGTCTGCAGGAGGCTACCTTTCAGCTCTTCAAGAGGGCGGGGTTTAACATTACCCTGCGCAGCAGGTCGTACTTCCCTGCCATTGACGACCCGGAGCTGGAGGTGGTGCTGATGCGCGCCCAGGAAATACCGCGGTACGTCAACGAGGGTGTGCTGGACGCGGGACTCTCGGGGCTGGACTGGATCATGGAAAACGAGGCCGACGTGGTGGAAGTGGCCGACCTGGTTTATTCAAAGCAAACCACCAGCCCCATAAGGCTGGTGCTGGCGGTGGCCAACGACAGCGACATAAATTCGGTTTACGACCTGGAAGGGAAAAGGATAGCCACCGAGCTGGTGCGGGTGACCAAAAGGTACCTGGCTGATCACGGTGTAAAAGCCTCCGTGGAATTTTCATACGGGGCCACCGAGGTCAAGGTGCCGGACCTGGTGGACGCCATTGCCGACATAACTGAAACCGGAAGTTCCCTAAAGGCCAACAACCTCCGGATCATCGCCACCATCCTGGAGTCGAACACCAAGCTGCACGCCAACCGCGGGGCCTGGGAGGTTCCCTGGAAGCGGGAGAAACTGCAGAACCTGGCGGTGCTCCTGCAGGGAGCGCTGAGGGCGGACTCCAATGTCGGGCTGAAGATGAACGTGCCCGGGGAAAAAATAAACAGCGTGCTGTCGGTTTTGCCGGCCATGAAGCACCCCACCATATCCAGGCTATACAACAGCGACTGGGTGGCCGTGGAGGTGATCCTGGATGAAAAGATGGCCAGGGACCTGATCCCGTCCTTGAGGAGGATGGGCGCCCAGGATATTATAGAGTACCCGCTGAACAAGGTAATCCCTTAATTGGGGGCGGGCATTTCAAGCGGGAATCCGGAATTCATAATCCAGAATGGATTTGTATGAAATATCCGACATCGGAATAATCAAAACGTGAGCTGCCGGTTGCTGCCGGCTGCATTACTTTTTAAAAAAGAAGTATACAGTAACAGCTTATTATAAAATATAATAAAATGAATGGGTCTCATATGTTTGTTACCAGGAAGAAATTACCTGGCAGTGGATTCTGGATTCTGACCCGTTAAATCTGCATTCTTCCTGGAAGCGAGGTTTTTTCATTGATACCATTGAGGGACAGCGTCAGGCCCCGGAAGACCCCCTATGTGAACTGGTTCCTGATAGCGCTGAATTTGTACGTGTTTGTCAGGGAAATAATGCTTCCCACCGATTTGCTGAACGAAGTGTTTTACAACCTGGGGGTTATCCCCTCCAACGTCCTCCACCTGCTTTTTACCGGGTCTCCCCTGGATACGGTGATGATCACCTTCATCACCGCCATGTTCCTGCACGGCGGCTGGATGCACGTGCTGAGCAACATGCTGTTCCTCTGGGTGTTCGGGGACAACGTTGAGGACAGGATGGGCCACCTGCGCTACCTGCTGTTTTACCTGGCGGCGGGTATTATCGCCAGCATTTCCCACATCCTGGCCAATCCCGCCTCGGAGGTGCCCATCATCGGGGCCAGCGGCGCGGTGGCCGGGGTTCTCGGCGGATACTTCGTAACCTTCCCAAGGGCCCGGGTACTGGCCTTGATCCCGATCATCTTTTTTTTCACCCTGGCGGAAATCCCGGCGGTGATTTTCCTGGCCATGTGGTTTATCCTCCAGATATTCAACGGGACGGCATCCCTGGGCGGGGCCGTCAACCCGGTGGCCTGGTGGGCTCACATAGGGGGATTTCTGGCCGGCATATTGCTGACAAAGATCATGGCTCCAAGAAGAATCAGCTGGTACAGGGACTGAAACGGCAGCCCCCGGCCGCACTTCCGCAACCCCTGCATACTTCTGGAAAACACGGTTATAATAAGTTCGCCATGAAATAAACGGGGGTTTCAAAAATGAAAAGGGATATCAGGATTGTGGGTATTCTGGTGGAGGCCAGGGCGAATCGAGCGCCCGAGGTCCAGGAGGTGTTAACCAGGTACGGGTCCAGGATCCTGATGAGGTGCGGCATACCGGACCCCGGAAGGGAAAGGGGGATTATCACCCTCACCATGCAGGCCGGGGAGGACGAATACCGGAGCATGGAAAGCGACCTGCAGAGGATCGGCGGGGTAACGGTCAGGAGCGTGTCTCTGGGGGAAGCCCTGGGCTAGTCCCTTGCTTCGGAAAAGCGGCGGGGCAGGTAAGTTTATTCAATACCTGCCCCGGCTAAATACCAGTTATTTTGTTGGCATACTGCACCGGTTTTCCCTCCAATAACTGATTTTTTCGCTGCCGCAACCCCGCCATTACTCCGGATGGCTTGAAATTCGGCCCGGATCGTCGCCTTCGGCATCGGCCTCAATGCTTTCCAGGCCGATGTCCTTAAGGATTTGATCGATAAGTTCCTTGGTCATATAGCACCTCCTCAGCTGAAATTTTAAATTGATTAAGTAATACAATTATATGCCGTTCCGGTTATGTGTCAATATAGTTAAGGTTAAAAAGCTGTAAAAAATAAATGGACGGTAAAAAATTAATGCTGAACCGAAGGCATGTCTTTAAAATTTCAGATGAACGATCGGTCTTGCTTTTTTGTCCTGGAGATTGTATATTACTTTTATAACCCATCAATGACCATAAAATCCATGAAGGAGAAAAGTAGGTCGGAAACAGCCCTCAAGGGAGAAGGCGTCGGCGACTGGGAGCGCCTTCAGGGAATGACCGGCTGAAGTTCTCTCCGGAGATGCAGGCTGAAGCCGCTGTTGATGAAGCCGCGGTGCGTAGGCCGGGCCGCTTTTCCCGCGTTAGAGGGAAGGGGTATCGGAACATGTTTTCCCGTACTCTGGCTGAGCGGGTGCGCCTCGGGGCGCGCCAACTAGGGTGGTAACACGGACGCGCTTTTAGCCTTCCGTCCCTAAATATCGGGCGGGGGGCTTTTTGCATGTGTCGGGAAACATGTCCTGTGCCTGCTGAGGGGGCCCGGAAAGGGTCAAACTGGGTGGGACCGCGGAAGCCTGCAACTTTCGTCCCGGTGAAGGTGTTGCGGGCTTTACTTTTTTGACGGGAGGTGGGTTCAATGAGCGACGAGGAAGGTTTTTTCGGCCTGCGGGGAAGTCAAAATGCCAATGACCGGTTAATGGTATGTGTTAACAGGCAAGTCAAAATTAATCGAAAGGGAGGCAGCCCGGCACTGGATTCAAAAATGGCCGGGAAGAATATGATCGTGGTTATGGATATCGGGTGCTCCAGGGAGCAAATAGACGCGGTGGTGGAGAAGCTGGAACGATCCGGATTTCAGGCCCACACCATCGTGGGCGTGAAAAGGATTGTCATAGGCGCAGTGGGGGACCGGGGTGCGATACCGTCCCTGGGTCTGGAAGGAATGCCGGGGGTGATTAGCGTGATGCCCATTATGCGCCCCTACAAACTGGTCAGCAAGGAGGCCGCCGGGGGCGGAAGTTCGTTGGTCAGGGTGGGGCGGGTAGAGATAGGCGGAAGCCGGGTCGTACTGATGGCCGGACCTTGCGCCGTGGAATCAAAGGAACAGATGTACGCGGCGGCCAGGGCGGTAAGCCTGGCCGGGGCCGGGATAATGAGGGGAGGGGCCTTCAAGCCCAGGACATCACCGTACAGCTTCCAGGGCCTGGAGGAAGAGGGGCTGAAAATTCTGGCCGGGGCCGCCGGGGAGTACGGCCTGGCCACGGTGACCGAGGTCGTGGATCTGCCAAGCCTGGATTTGGCCTTGAAATACGTGGACATGGTGCAGATCGGGGCCAGGAACATGCAAAACTTCCGCCTGCTGCAGGCCGTGGGCCGGTCGGGGCGCCCGGTCCTGCTGAAAAGGGGTTTGTCCGCCACCGTGGAGGAGTGGCTGATGGCGGCGGAGTATATAGCGTCCGAGGGAAACGCCGGCATCGTTTTGTGCGAGCGGGGGATCAGGACATTTGAGACTTCCACCAGGAACACCCTTGATCTGAGCGCGGTTCCGCTGGTGAAAAGCCTGTCGCACCTCCCGGTGGTGGTGGACCCCAGCCATGCCACCGGAACGAGGAAACTGGTGGGGCCCATGAGCCTCGCGGCGGTGGCGGCCGGGGCCGACGGCCTGCTGATTGAGGTGCATCCCGATCCGCAGAAGGCACTTTGTGACGGGCCCCAGTCCCTGAGCCCCGAGGAGTTCGAAAAAGTGGCCCGGGAAATAAGGTCGGTGGCCGCCGCGGTGGGCAGGGCAGCGTGACCGGCGGGGGGATGGTTATGAAAAAAATAGGCTATCTCGGTCCCCGGGGGACGTTCACCGAGGCTGCGGCCCGCAAGTACGCCGGTTCCGAACCGGCCGAACTGGTCTGCTGTCCGGGCCTGCCGGAGATCGTGGCGGCGGTGGAGGGAGGACAGCTGGACCTGGGAGTGGTGCCGCTGGAAAATTCCACCGAGGGGGCGGTGGGCCAGATCCTGGACCTGGTGGCCCGGGCCCGGGACGTGCGGTTTTGCGGCGAAGTGGTCTTAAAAATCGACCATTGTTTGATGGCCAGGCCGGGGATTCAAAAAAGCGGGGTAAGGCTGGTGCTGTCGCACCCGCAGGCTCTGGCCCAGTGCAGGGATTACCTGGCCAGGGAACTTCCGGGGGTCCGGACCGGGGAGACCGCCAGCACCGCCCAGGCTGCCGGTATGGTGGCAGGATCGAGGGAGCCCTGGGCGGCCATAGGCACCGAACTTGCCGCCAGAAGCTACGGACTGGAAGTGCTGGACCGCGGGATCCAGGACTGCGGCGAGAACGCCACCCGCTTCATCGTCCTTGGCAGGACCGACGCCGGCTACAGTCCGTGCTCCCGGACATCGCTGGTGGTGGCGGCAAAGGACCGCCCCGGGGCGCTTTACGGTATCCTGAGGGAGTTTGCGATCAGGGAGATCAATCTTTCCAGGATAGAATCCAGGCCGGCCAAGAAAAGGCTGGGCCAGTACCTGTTTTTTATCGACCTGGAAGGACACCGCGGCGATCCAGGCGTTAAATCGGCCATCGGGGCCATCTCCGGCAAGGCGGACTATCTCAAGGTTCTGGGGTCCTATCCCCGGGACGCATCAATGGACTGCTGGGAGGATCGGGACGTGAAAGAAAAGAAGCCGGCCGGCCTGGAAGAGGTCAGGTCTGAAATAGACCTGGTGGACAGCCAGATAGTGGACCTGATCGCCGTGCGCACCCGCCTGGTGGAGAAGATAGGGGCGCTTAAGGCCAACGAGCAGGGCGTAAGGGACCCGGCCAGGGAGGACGAGGTGCTGGGGAGGGTCCGGGAAGTGGCGGCCCGGAAGGGCGCGGATCCGGACACGGTGGAGAGCATCTACAGGCTGATGATTTCCCGGAGCGTGGAACTGCAGAGGAAGGCCTTAATAAGCCTCCGGACGCCGGAAATGGACTGCTAGCGTAAAACACCGGGGTCACGGATCCAACTTCGCTTTGTCCGTGACCCCGGCTGTCAATTTCACACCGCGCACTGGTCCAGCAAAAACTGCCTGGCCACTTTTCCCGAAGGGGTCCGGGGGATTTTACAGAAGGTTACCGATGAAGGGGCGCGCCCCCGGCTGGACCTGAGCAGGCAGTGGTTGATTATGGAATGCTCGTTAAGCTGGTTGTTGCTTTCCAGCTCCACGAAGGCTTTAAGTATTCGACCGCCGGAAGGCTGCTGTACCGAAACCACGACCACGTCGCTGACTCCCTTGAGGCGGCTGATCAGTCTTTCCAGTTCCCTGACCTCCAGGTTGAGATCGGTATTTTCCATTTCCCTTCACCTCCATAGATATAATTATTTGTTCCCTTCCCTGGCTGCACATTCCAGGAGTATCCGCAGGTTATCCACTATATCGATGATGTCGATCAAATCCATTTGGTCGGCGTACTTGTTCAGAATGGCGGTTATAGTGTCAATGGCTTGTTCGGCGGGAGTCATGGCGGTACCCCCAGACATCTTTATTCAATTAATTATATTACTCATTTGTCGCGAAGCCAACCGTTTTGTCCTTAAATGCCGTATATGGGAATTGACCGGTATTATAAAGCCTTTTTCACAATTATATCGGCCGGGAACGCCCCTGCCCGGCCGGTGTAGAAAAATGCATTAAAATCTAATATAATTAAATAACCAGTCGAGGTATCTATGCTGGAGACGCGCAACGGGGGGTGGCAGGATGACAGCTCTGGATAAAATGCAAATTCCGGCTGAAAACATGGTCAGGGTAAAAATTCCCGGGTCAGGGGCATTTAAACTGCCCCTGGGGTCGAAGGCCGAGGAGGCCATGAAATTCGACACCTCGGCCAGGAGGTCGCCGGTGGTGGCGGTAAAAATAAACAATTCCCTGGAGGACTTGAAGTCTGAGATAAAAGAGGACTGCACCCTGGAATTCGTGGACCTTGAAAGCGAGGAAGGGATGAGGGTCTACCAGAACGGGCTGATCATGGTCCTGACCAGGGCAGCCCATGAGATTTATCCCGAGTGCAGCGTCATCGTGGAACACTCCCTGGCAAACGCCATTTACGGGGAAATAAGGCTGAAAAGAGCGCTCAGGCACAGTGACATCGAAAAGATAGAAAAAAGGATGCGGGCCATCATCAACGGGGGCGGCGCCGTTGAAAGGATGGTCATGTCCAGGGAGGAAGCCATAAGCCTGTTCAGGGAAAAGGGAATGAAGGACAAAGTGGACCTGCTTGGCTACTGGGGGCCCGACCCGGTGGAGGTGGTCAAGTGCGGGGGCTACCATGACTACACCCTGGGGCCGGTGGTTCCCGACCTCAATATTCTCAAGGTCTTCAGGCTGAGATTCTACCTGCCCGGCTTCATCCTGGAGCTTCCGCGAAAGGAGGACCCGCTGTCGCTGCCGGTCTACATCGAGCAGGGAAAGCTGGCCAACATTTTCTTTGAGGCGGACAAGTGGGAAAAGGTGCTGCGGGTGCGGGACACGGCGGCCCTGAACAGGGTGCTGGAGAGGGGGGAGGCCGGGGACCTGATCAGGGTGGCCGAAGCCTTCCAGGAGAAAAAGATCAGTCAGATAGCCGACGAGATAGCGGCCAATATCGACCGGACCAGGATTGTTCTCATCGCCGGCCCGTCCTCCTCGGGAAAGACCACCTTTTCCAAGAGGCTGGCGGTCCAGCTCAGGGTGAACGGGATCAACCCGGTGGCCATTTCCCTGGACGATTACTTCGTGGACAGGGAGGACACGCCCAGGGACGAGAACGGGCAGTACGATTTTGAAAGCCTGGATGCCATCGACCGGGAGCTTTTCAACGATCACCTGATCAAGCTGATCCAGGGGGAGGAAATAGAACTTCCCGGCTACAACTTCTTGACCGGAAAGCGCGAATACCGCGGGCAAAAGCTGAAACTGAGCCGGTACGACCTGATTGTGGTGGAGGGGATTCACGGGCTCAACGACCTCCTGACGGCGTCAATCCCAAAGGGGAGGAAGTTCAAAGTCTACGTCAGCGCCCTAACCCACCTGTCCCTGGACAACCAGAACCGGATTCACACCACCGACCTGAGGGTGATTCGCCGGATGGTGAGGGACAGCAATTACAGGGGCTACACCGCCGCCCAGACCCTGGAAAGGTGGCCGTCGGTACGGAGGGGGGAGGAGAAAAACATCTTCCCCTTCCAGGAGGAGGCGGACGTTATGTTCAACTCGGCCCTGGTTTACGAACTGGCCGTTCTGAAGGGTTATGCCAAGCCCCTGCTGGAGGAGATCACCAGGGACAGCCCGCAGTATTCCGAGGCCAGGCGGCTGTTGAGGATACTGAGTTTTTTCCACACCGTGGACTGCTCGGAAGTGCCCTCGAACTCCATCATCAGGGAGTTTATAGGGGAGAGCTGCTTTTACGACTATAATAGATAACAGATCCTGAAATATAAAAAAGCCGCCCTGCGGGTTTGGCCGCCGGCAAGGCGGTGCCGCCCGCAAGGGGGGCTTTTTTTATGGTCAACCGGATGCTTTTTCAATTGACAATATATATCAGAGTGATATCATAATAATATCAAATAATATTAGGAGGCTTAAACGTGAACGAGCAGAAAGCTTGGAAAATGAACGGCTTTTTGGCGCTTCTGATCATCCTGGCGCTGTTGGCCGGCGCCGCCTGGCTTACAGTTTCCCTGGCCGAATCCCAGGGTGACCGGCCGGCGGCGATTATTGCGGCGGATGTGCTGGCCCTCCTGGCGGCCTGCATCCTGTTCAGCGGCCTGGTGGTGGTTCAGCCCAACCAGGCAAAGGCGGTAATCTTTTTCGGCCGCTACACGGGCAGTATCAGGGAAAGCGGCGTCTGGCTGACCCTTCCGCTTACGGGCCGCAAGAAGGTTTCCCTGCGGGTCCGCAATTTCAACAGCGCAAAGCTCAAAGTCAATGATGTCGAGGGAAACCCTGTCGAAATCGCGGCCGTGGTTGTGTTTAAGGTGATTGATTCCTGCAAGGCGCTGTTTGATGTCGACAACTACGAGCAGTTCGTGGAAATCCAGAGCGAGACCGCCCTGCGCCACGTGGCCAGCAGGTATCCCTACGACACCTTCGAGGAGGCCGGATACTCCCTGCGGGGCAATGCCGACATGGTTTCCGCCGAACTGGGGCGGGAGCTGCAGGATCGCCTGGCGGTGGCCGGGGTGGAGGTGATGGAGGCCCGCCTGACCCACCTGGCCTACGCCACCGAAATAGCCCAGGCCATGCTGCAGCGCCAGCAGGCTTCGGCCATCCTGGCCGCGAGGCAGAAAATAGTGGAAGGGGCGGTGGGCATGGCCCAGATGGCCATAGCCCGGCTGCAGCGGGAAGGCGTGGTGGATCTTGACGAGGAGCGCAAGGTGGCCATGATCAACAACCTGATGGTGGCCATAGTTTCCGACCGGGCCGCCCAACCGGTGATCAACACGGGAACTCTTTACTAGCCGGTGATCGATCCGTGTCTGCCAGGAAGAACTTTCCCCTGCGAATAGACCAAAAACTATACCAGGTCCTGGAAAAGTGGGCCGCGGACGAACTGCGCAGCATCAACGCCCACATCGAGTTTCTCCTGCGGGAGGCCGCCCGGAAGGCGGGGAGGCTGCCGGCCCCGGCGGGGGGCGCCGGAGGGGACGGCGCGGGAGAGAAAGATTAAGGCCGGGACCAGAAATTTGCCTCGTTCCGAAGGCCCTATTCCGCAGTCAGAATCCAGAAATCCGATAAAAACGAAAACAGGCCTGAGCGCCTAGCAGCCGGCCATTATAAAAAACTGAGGGGCTGCCTGCGGTACTGCGGTACCGGCCGGCAGCCCCCACTGTCTGGATTGTAAAAAGCCGGTCAATTGAGCTGGACGGGCACCACCTCTATGACGGTCCCGCATTCCTCGCAGACAATTTTTTTGCTGGGGGTATTGCCCACGATAATGATTTCCGTCTCGCAGGCAGGACACAAAACGGCATGGTAACCCTCGGCATTTATGTATTCCGGCGCGGTGCAGTCGCTGTCACAACTGCCGCAACTGCCGCAGTTCCACGACATATCCTTATACCTCCGTTAAAAAATTACCCCGCCGGCCGGCAGGGGGCATTCCGGTATATTTACGCGTTCGCTACTCTCTCCACGGCCCCGCTGGGGCAGGCCCGGAAACACTTCCCGCAGCGTTTGCAGTTGTCCTGGTTGATGGCGTAGTTCACGGTATCGTCAATGAAGATGGCGTCGTCCTTGCACTCCAGTTCGCAGGCCGCGCAGGCCATGCATGCGGCTGAATTGATAATGTAGTTGAACTTGAATTTTTTCTGTTCGGCGGACATGGTTTACCTCCCCCTTCTATGTGTCCCGAAAAATTGATTAAGTTTCACTTCTACGGTGCCACCCAAATTCCTGCATTAATAATTCTTTTTTTAAAAGGGAAAATATATTTTAATTGAAAAAAGGAGGGACGGATATTTTTGGCCAGGAAAGTGATAAGGGGAGTGGCGAAAAGACATTTCGTCCCGGGCAGCGGCCCCGGGGGTTACCGGCCGGTTTGGGACACGGGCAGGGCGTCGTATTGCAGCCGGGCAAAAAAATTGACCGGCATCAACAGGCCCAGTACATAGTATGAAGGAAAGCAACCCGGCGCAACAATAATCTGCACCTCCGGATAAGGCAATGAAGGAGTACCGGTCTTCATTGGCAAATATTATTATAGATGTTAATTGATGGAGGTGCATCATGTTCAGGATCGGCTTGAAAAAGGAAGAAAAGGAGATAATTGTCCGTACCATCAATGAACTTCAGGAATTAAGGGCGGAGCTGTCCTTTTTTAAAAATACCCTGGCCGGTATAATTTCAGCGGAGAGGACCTTGTTGCCGGACCGGGCGGACACGGCTGAAGGAGGCGGGGAGACTGCGGATCCGGCGCCTGCCTGTACGGAGGCAAACATCCGGGAACACATCCCCCATGCCCCCGACAGCGGAGATGAGGTAGAGACTGGTCCGGTACGGGAACAGCAAGACGGGCCCGCCGCAGGATCGGGGGAAGGGGAGGCGGAGTTTGCGGGTCCGGAAAAAGCAGGGACCATTGCCGGCAGGGAATGGGCGGTGGTGAACCTGTTCGAAAGAAAAAAGCCCTGGTGGAAATTTTGGCAGGACGGCAGGAGGGCCGGAAGGAAGACTGTATAGCTGGAGAACGAAGAGGTGTGCGGGATTTTTTAAGCTGGGAGGCCGCCGTGGAGGAACGATACGAGGCCAAAAAATTCTGCCGGGTCTGCGGCCGGCGGGTGCCAAGCCTGTACAAGAGAAGCGGCGGGAGGAGATGTGTGGTATGCCTGCACAGGACCCACGGGGAACACCTGGCCGGCAACCGCCGGGTTTGCCTGGACTGTTCCCGGCTGGAGCTTCACATTCCCGCCGGTTACAGTCAAACACCCTGCGGTGTCACGCTGGCCCACCTGGCGGACCTGCACTTCGGCGGGGAAGAATCGCAGAAAAGGGCCGACCTGCTGAAAAATTGGTTTTGCGTCCGGAGACCGGACTATGTCCTGGTCAGCGGGGACATGACCAGGATGGCCGGGCGGGAGGAATTTCAGCGGGCCGCCCTCTGGATCAGGCAGGTGGAATCCTCCGGGACCAGGGTGGCGGTGGTGCCCGGCAACCACGACATCGGGTACTGGGGAAACCCCGGGTCCGTGGCCGGGCAGGCCGTGGGCAGAAAGTACCACCGGTGGATAAAAGAGATCGACCGGCCCATCGAGCCTTGCCTCAGGGGGCCGGGCTGTGTTATTCTGGGCCTGAACTCGGCCCACGGGATAAATCCAGCCAGGCTCTTCAACGGTTACCTGGACCGGGGCCAGCGGGCCAGGGCGGTGGGAATATTCAGGGCAACACCGCCGGAGCACCTGAAGGTCGTGTTCTGCCACCATCCGCTGGTGAGGTTTGCTGACAACCGCCACCGGGCAGTGTTCAGGTCCGTCGCGGTGAGGGAGGAACTGATGGCCGCCGGCGCCGACCTCCTTCTCTGGGGGCACCAGCACAGATTCGCCTCCACGGTGCTGGACGGGGCCGGGAAGAAGTGCGTCGCCGTGCAGGGCCCGACCCTGTCCGACCGGGTCCGGGAGGATGAACTCCCGGGCTTTGCCGTTGTTGAGTGGTTTTTTAAAGGCCGGGCGGTCATCCGGACCTTTAATATTGTTGAGGATGAGTATGTAGAGGAGGATAAAGAGGTTGAGTACCGGCTGAAGGAGGAACAACCCTGATTGCCGTTGAATAATTAATTGCCAGGAAGTAGATTTTTCGGTCAGGAATTGGGGATTGGGGATTGGATAATGTCCCGGTGCCCGACGGAAGGGGGACGACCCGGATGTTTTTTGAGCAGGGGCCCATCAGGCCCCCCAGCGAGGCGGAGAGCCTGCTGCTAAGGTTTACCAGGAACTGCCCCTGGAACCGGTGCGATTTCTGCGGCACATACAAGGGTGAAACCTTTTCCAGGCGCACCCTGGAGGAAATAAAGAGGGATATAGACAACGTCTGCCTGATTGCCGAAAAGATAAGGGAAAGGTCATGGCAGATGGGATACGGAGGGGAGATCAACCGCCAGGTGCTGTCCGACCTGTACCAGTCCGGCAGCCACCTGGTGATCCACGTCGCCGCCTGGCTGTACCGCGGCGGGAAGACCGTTTTTATCCAGGACGCCAATTCACTGATCATGAAAACCCGGGAACTGGCGGAGGCGCTGAGGTATTTGAAAGAAAGGCTGCCCTCGGTGGAAAGGATAACCTCCTATGCCCGGTCCCAGACCCTGGCCAGGAAGGACCCGCGGGAACTGGAGGAACTCCGGGAGGCCGGGCTGAACCGGATCCACGTGGGGATGGAGTCGGGTTCGGACGCAGTCCTGAAATACATGAACAAGGGGGCCACCGCCAGGGAGCATATAGAAGGCGGCAGGAAAGTGGTGGAAGCCGGCATTTCACTGTGCGAGTACGTCCTGCTGGGGCTGGGGGGACGGCTGTGGCCGGAGGAGCACTACCTGGAGACAGCCCGGGTGCTGAACCGGATAAACCCGGACTTCATCAGGATGCGGACCCTGGCCGTCATCGAAGAGACGCCGCTGGGTGAAAAGCGGGCCAGGGGAGAGTTCACGGAGCAGACCGAGGATGAGATTGTGGCCGGGGAAAGGCTTTTAATTGAAAACCTGGACGGAATAAACAGCCAGGTGGTCAGCGACCACATGCTGAACCTTCTTGAAGAGGTGCGGGGCAGGCTTCCGGAGGATAAAGAATTCATGATCTCGGTGATTGACAGGTATCTTTCCCTGCCCGGCCGGGAGAGGCTGAATTTCAGGCTGGGGAAGAGATGGGGCCTGTACAGGGGTCTGGCCGACCTCAACGACCCGCCCAGGCACGCCAGGGTGGAAGCCATGGTCAGGCGCCTGGAGGAAGAGGGAAGGCTGGACGGGACCATTTCGTCCCTAAGGGCGTCGATGATATAACAGCTAACAGCTATTAGCTGTAAATTCAACTTTCGCAGTTTAGACATTGACCTAAAGGCTTGGTAAATCTGGTTTTTTCGAGGAAAACAAACAAAAACACCCCTAACTTTTGGTAAAATAGAATTAACCAAAAACCACTCCACCAAAAG